>NZ_JBCOWR010000002.1:242834-356797 GCF_040918965.1 Bacteroides sp. RTP21281st1_H5_RTP21281_210402
AGGCGGTTCAAATCTGTTATTTCATATTCTCCACGTGCCGAAGGGCAGAGAGCCGCCGCTTTTTCCGTCACACTGGCATCATAAAAGTAGAGTCCGGGCACGGCATAATTGCTTTTAGGCACTTCCGGCTTTTCTTCCAAAGAAATCACATTTCCCTGTCCGTCGAACTCCACGACACCATAAGCGCGCGGGTCTTTCACGTAATAACCGAAGATACAAGCCCCTTTCTCCGTACTGGCAGCCCGACGAAGCATAGCGGAAAATCCCTGTCCGTAGAACATATTATCACCCAGAATCAAGCATCCCGCTTCACCGTCCAGAAAGTCGGCCCCCAGGACGAAAGCCTGTGCCAGTCCGTTGGGCTGTTCCTGAATCTTATAAGAGAAGGACATTCCCAACTCCTCACCCGTTCCCAGCAAGTCGCGGAACATCGGCAAGTCACGCGGAGTCGAGATTATCAACACCTCACGTATTCCCGCCAACATCAATGTAGACAATGGATAATAAATCATCGGTTTGTCATACACAGGCATAATCTGTTTGGAAATCGCTTTAGAAAGCGGATAAAGACGGGTGGCACTTCCCCCGGCGAGAATTATTCCTTTCATGTTCGTCTGAGTTAAATCATTAACTGCGTGCAAAGGTCGGAAAGAAATCTGAAATGACAAAAATAATGAGCCAATATTTCAATCTGCCGACCTGCCTATTTACTGTCTTGTCGTTTAATCGGACAGCATCACATTGGTGAATTAACACATTATTTATCCGCCAGTTCGACAACTTCCAGGTCACTGAACGCCCCTTGGTCGATTACAAACCGCACCAACGTCCGCACCTTATGAAAGCCGGACATCCCTGCCGCCCCCGGATTGATATGCAACATGTCGAGCGTCTTGTCATACTTCACCTTTAATATATGCGAATGTCCGCTGATAAAAAGTTTTGGCGGACGCGCCATGAGACTGCCGATTATCGAAGGGTCATACTTCCCCGGATAACCGCCGATATGCTTTATCAGCACCTCCGCGCCATCCACCGTAAAACGGTTCACCTGTGGAAACAGCTTCCTGATTTCCTGCCCGTCTATATTTCCATATACCGCCCTGAACGTCCGGAACGCCGCCAACTTCTCCGCAACTTCCACTGAACCAATGTCTCCAGCATGCCAAATCTCGTCGCACGGCTCGAAATATTCCAGGTATTTCTCGTCCCAGTAAGCGTGAGTATCTGATAATAATCCAATTCTTGTCATAAAATTCTTTGTTTAATCCCACAAAGATACTATATTTGGAAAAATCTTAAAGCACATGGAAAGCAAATATAATTATTTTAAGCGAGATATCAGTTGGCTATCATTCAACTACCGCGTATTGATGGAGGCTTTGGACGAGCATCTCCCGCTCTACGAGCGCATTAATTTCATTTCCATCTACTCTTCCAATCTCGAAGAATTTTACAAAATCCGTGTGGCCGACCATAAAGCGGTCGCTTCGGGAGCTACGGAAAGCGACGAAGAAACCGTACAATCCGCCCGCGAACTCGTAGAAGAAATCAACCGGGAAGTCAATCGGCAACTGGACGACCGTGTGCTTATCTACGAGCAAAAGATACTGCCCGCCCTGCGCAAAAACCATATCATATTCTATCAGGACAGACATGTAGAACCGTTCCACCAGAAATTTATCAAAGACTTCTTCAAAGAAGAAATCTTCCCCTACCTGCAACCGGTACCCGTATCCAAAGATAAAATTGTTTCCTTCCTGCGAGACAACCGGCTTTATCTTGCCATTCGTGTCTATCTGAAAAACGATACCGACAAGGCAGACACCCCAAAAGAAAACGCCCAACGCATCCCCTACTACTTCGTCATGAAGCAACCGTACGCCAAAGTCCCCCGCTTCATCGAACTCCCGTCTCACGAGAAGAACCACTACTTGATGTTCACCGAAGACATCATCAAGGCGAACCTCAACCTCATCTTCCCCGGCTACGACATCGACTCGAGCTACTGCATCAAAATCTCCCGCGATGCCGACATCCTGATTGACGACACCGCCAGCAGTGCCGACCTCGTAGCCCAACTGAAGAAAAAAGTAAAGAAACGCAAGATAGGCGACGTATGCCGTTTTGTCTACGACCGTGCTATGCCGCAAGACTTCCTTGACTTCCTCGTAGATGCCTTCCACATCCACCGTGACGAACTCGTCCCCGGCGACAAGCACCTGAACCTGGAAGACCTGCGCCATCTCCCCAACCCGAACAAATCCCTGCACACGGTTGAGAAACCGAAGCCGATGAAGCTCACCATCCTTGACGAAAAGGAATCCATCTTCAACTATGTCGCCCAAAAGGATTTGCTCTTATATTACCCTTATCACTCTTTCGAGCACTTCATCCACTTCCTCTACGAAGCCGTTCACAACCCGGAAACCCGTGAAATCATGGTGACGCAATACCGCGTAGCCGAAAATTCCGCCGTCATCAACACCCTGATAGCCGCCGCCCAAAACGGCAAGAAAGTCACCGTATTCGTAGAACTGAAAGCCCGTTTCGACGAAGAGAACAACCTCGCCACCGCCGAAATGATGCAAGCCGCCGGCATCAAAATAATATACAGCATCCCCGGCCTGAAAGTCCACGCCAAGGTAGCCCTCATCCGCCGCCGCAGCCTGAACGGCGAAAAGCTCCCCAGCTACGCCTACATCAGTACCGGCAACTTCAACGAGAAGACCGCCACCCTCTACACCGACTGCGGACTCTTCACCTGCCGCAAGGAGATAGTGAACGACCTCTACAACCTCTTCCGCACGCTCCAAGGTAAGGAAAGCCCGAAGTTCACCACCCTTCTCGTCGCCCGCTTCAACCTCATCCCCGAGTTGAACCGCCTCATCGACCGTGAAATCTCCCTTGCCGACGAAGGCAAGCAGGGCCGTATCATCCTCAAAATGAACGCTCTCCAAGACCCCACCATGATAGACCGCCTCTACGAAGCATCCGAACACGGCGTACAAATCGACCTCATCGTCCGTGGCATCTGCTGCCTCATCCCCGGCCAGTCATACAGTCGTAACATCCGTGTCACCCGTATTGTAGACAGTTTCCTCGAGCACGCCCGCATCTGGTACTTCGGCAACAACGGCAACCCCAAAGTCTTCATGGGCTCGCCCGACTGGATGCGCCGCAACCTCTACCGCCGCATCGAAGCCATCACGCCCATCCTCGCCCCCGACCTGCGCGACAGCCTGATTGAAATGCTCAATATCCAACTCGCCGATAACCAAAAAGCCTGCTGGGTGGACGACCGCCTGCAAAACGTATTCAAAAAGAGAACACCCGGCACCCCCGCCGTCCGGGCGCAATATACCTTCTATGACTGGTTAAATAAAAAATAGCAAACACCCACATCCCCCATAACTAAAAAAATAATCTCCCCCGGAAGACCATCCCACCCGAATGGTCTCCCGGCCTACTTTTTTCTCCGTCAAGCGAGTACCCGTAACGAAGCGTTAAGAAGGGCAGACTGTTTGAGCGCAGCGAGTTTCTGCCCTTTAGCGTAGTGCAGGAAGCGAGCAGGAGAAAAAAGTAAGCCTTGAACTTTTCTTTGGTTCTTTCTTTTCTTTCAAGAGAAAAGAAAGAACACTCCCCATTGTAACACAAATGTAACACATATGACACCTCCCTGCAACCTGAAATCCCGTCCTTTGTCCCCGAATAAAGTAACATACACACATATATTATTTATGGAGACAATTTATTTATGCATTATCATCTTCCTCTTCGTCCTCGCCGTGTTCGACCTCATCGTCGGCGTGAGCAATGACGCAGTCAACTTTCTGAACTCCGCGGTGGGCGCCAAAGCAGCCTCGTTCAAAACCATCCTGTTCATAGCCGGCATCGGCATTTTCATCGGCGCCGCCCTGTCCAACGGAATGATGGACATCGCCCGTCACGGTATCTACCAACCCGAGCACTTCTACTTTGCCGAAATCATGTGTATCCTGCTCGCCGTCATGCTGACCGACGTAGTACTGCTCGACGTATTCAACTCCATGGGCATGCCCACTTCCACCACCGTCTCCCTCGTCTTCGAGCTTCTTGGCGGAACGTTCGCCCTCTCCCTCATCAAAGTACACAACAGCGACACCCTCGGCCTGGGCGACCTCATCAATACCGACAAAGCCCTCTCCGTCATCATGGCCATCTTCGTGTCCGTAGCCATCGCCTTCTTCTTCGGAATGCTCGTTCAGTGGATAGCCCGCGTCATCTTCACCTTTAACTATAAGAAAAAGATGAAATACAGCATCGCCCTCTTCGGCGGTATCGCTGCTACATCCATCATCTACTTCATGCTCATCAAAGGACTGAAAGACAGTTCCTTCATGACCCCCGACAACAAACTCTGGATACAAGAAAACACCTGGCTTCTCATTGCCACGTTCTTCGTATTCTTCACCATACTGATGCAAGTGCTCCACTGGCTCAAAGTCAACGTCTTCAAAGTCGTCGTCCTCATGGGCACGTTCGCCCTTGCCCTCGCCTTCGCCGGCAATGACCTCGTCAACTTCATCGGTGTACCCCTCGCAGGTTTCTCCTCCTTCATGGACTATACCGCCAACGGGGCAGGCAACGCCAACGGCTTCCTGATGACCTCACTGCTAGGCCCCGCCAAAACCCCGTGGTACTTCCTCATCGGCGCTGGTGCCGTCATGGTCTACGCCCTCTGCACCTCCAAGAAAGCCCACGCCGTCATCAAGACATCCGTCGACCTCTCCCGCCAGGATGAAGGCGAAGAAACCTTCGGAAGCACCCCGATAGCCCGCACCGTAGTGCGCATCAGCATGACAATGGCCAACAGTATCTCCCGCATCATGTCTTCAGGCACAAAAGAATGGTTCAACTCCCGCTTCCGCAAAGACGAAGCCATCATCGCCGACGGAGCCGCCTTCGACCTTGTCCGCGCATCGGTCAACCTCGTACTGGCAGGTCTGCTCATCGCCCTGGGAACTTCACTGAAACTTCCCCTCTCCACTACCTACGTCACCTTCATGGTAGCCATGGGTACCTCGCTTGCCGACCGTGCCTGGGGACGCGACTCCGCCGTCTACCGCATCACCGGCGTACTTAGTGTCATCGGTGGATGGTTCATCACCGCCGGAGCAGCCTTCACCATCTGTTTCTTCGTCGCCCTCGTGCTCCACTACGGTGGCAACATCTCCATTATCGCCCTTATCGCCCTCGCTGTATTCATCCTGATACGTAGCCAGGTGATGTACAAGAAACGCAAAGCGAAAGCCCAAGGCAACGAAACCCTGAAACAACTTATGCAGACCTCCAACTCCGAAGAAGCCCTCCAACTGATGCGCAAGCACACCCGCGAAGAGCTCGCCAAAGTACTGGAATATGCAGAAACGAACTTCGAACTCACCGTCACCTCCTTCCTGCACGAGAATCTCCGCGGACTGCGCCGTGCCATGGGTTCCACGAAGTTCGAGAAGCAACTCATCAAACAGATGAAACGCACAGGAACCGTAGCCATGTGCCGTCTCGACAACAACACCGTACTCGATAAAGGACTCTATTACTACCAAGGCAATGACTTCGCCAGCGAACTGGTGTACAGCATCTCCCGTCTCTGCGAACCGTGTCTGGAACATATCGACAACAATTTCAACCCCTTGGACGCTATTCAGAAAGGCGAATTCAGCGATGCCACCGAAGACATCACCTACCTGATACAGCAATGCCGCAAGAAGTTGGAAAACAACGAATACAACAATCTGGAAGAAGAAATCCGCCGTGCCAACGACCTCAACGGTCAACTCTCCCTATTGAAACGCAAGGAACTCCAACGTATCCAGAGCCAACCGGGAAGCATCCGCGTGAGCATGGTCTATCTGACAATGGTTCAGGAAGCGCAGAACGTAGTGACTTACACCATCAACCTGATGAAAGTAAGCCGCAAGTTCCAGATGGAAAACGAAATGCCATAGAGCCCACCGGCTATATCCTGAACAGACAGATACTAAAAAAAGTCATAGCGAACGAATCCTTGATTCGTTCGCTATGACCCAAAAACAAAAGAACATAATGTACGCTACATGAAGTAATATTTACTCCCCCTCTTGTTTTTCGCCAATTTATTTCGTATCTTTAGTGTTTCCCGTCTTTTCCAAACAATCAGTCCTTCTGCATAGTGACAAATAGCACCTTATAAAGTGACATTTATCACCTTATAAGATGACAATAGTCACATTGCAAGGTGACAACTTCCCGACTACATAAAAGATTATAGTTTACTGCACTGAAAATTCTTGTTCACTGCACTGAAAACGCTTAAACATAATTATGGGATTGTAGTACAGAAACAGATGAAACCATGTATCAGAATTACCTAAGTCTCCTACACCATTTACCTGAACGTAGTACTTGTCACCATCAAGTCTTCTACATATTGTTTCATAGTCAAGTAGGTGTTTTCCTCCTCAAGAAAAGCAATATTTTGCCCTTAGCCATTCCAACCAACCGGGTAGAATCTCAGCACCCGTCCACAAAAAGCAAAAAGGAGACAAGACTACTCATATCACAAGAGCATGAAGTGCCAGTTTCAGTAATAGAAAACAAGATGGAATGTTAAATTGCGGAATACGAAACAGAAAAGCTGATTAACAATAAGATAGAGAAAATCTGAAAGAAGAATAGAGAGAAAAAAGGCTAATAAGTCTTAGAAGAACTTGGTACATTGTTGATTGTAAACTTACCGTCAATATCAGTGATAGTGCCGAGGGTAGTGCCATTCACCAATACTGAAGCACCTACGACAGGCTGCCCATCTTCTTCAGAGGTTACCAAACCGGTAACTTTGGACGTTTGCGCTGTCATCAGACCTATGCCTATAAAAAGGAAGGTCATTAAGAACATCAATTTTCTTTTCATAAATTCTCTCTTAAATTTAACCTATAAACAGATTTATCGTCTCTAACAGGTTGCAAAGATAACACAAATTATGAAAAACCAAAAAAAGTGTTACGCTTTTAACTAAAAACTATCAGACTGTAAGCGCAAGAATACCGTAGAACGTCATTTTAAAACTAAACGTTTTTAATTTAGCAACTTTTAAAGCATCTTCACCAACATAGAGAAAGTATTAAAAAGAGGAATTTTAAAAACAAAAACAACAAAAAAGTCCCATTTGAATGACTTTTCGTCATTTTACGCTTGCAAATACACTAAAGGATTATTAATGATAGTGAAAGCGGAAAGTACGATTACCAAGTTCTTCTAAGACTTTGCGCGTTTCTTATGTAGGAATGGTTTCACAAGATGTGGCCATCAAACCGGGAATCATCAAAGTAGTATTAAAGAGTGACGCCAAAGCGCTGGACGAAGTGGTAGTCACCGCTCTGGGTATCAAGAGAAGTGAGAAAATACTGGGTTATGCAGCCTCTACGGTAAAGAGTGACGACCTCGTTGCCGCCAAATCCGGTTCGGTGATGTCGGGACTTTCGGGTAAGATAGCGGGCGTCAGCATCTCCAACTCGGGAACAGCAGGCAGTTCGCAGAAAGTTATCGTGCGTGGTTACTCATCTTTCGCAAGTAATCAGCCACTATACGTCATCGACGGTGTGCCCATGTCCAACAACACCAGTCTTTCCAATGACCTCGGCAACGGCGTAATCGACGCCAGTGACGCTGTCGACTTCGGTAACGGTGCCAATGACGTCAACCCGGACGACGTAGAATCTGTCACTGTACTGAAAGGCGCGTCGGCTACCGCCCTCTACGGTTCGAGAGCAGCCAACGGCGTAGTGATGATTACCACCAAGCGCGCCAAACAAGAAAAGCTGACCGTTTCTTACGACGGTTCATTCATGGCATCCAACGTACTGCGCGTGCCGCAGGAACAAGACAAGTTCGGACAGGGATGGGGCATCTGGGATAGCGCCGAGAATGGCTCATGGGGGCCTGCACTGGACGGCAGACTCCACGAATGGGGTTCTTACAACCTCAGCACTCCAATGAAGAAGAACTTCTCGGCAGTGAAAGACAACCTCCGCAATTTCTACACTACCGGATTCGAAATGAACAACAACGTCAGCATACGTACCGGTAACGAGAAGATGGGATTGATGCTCTCCTACGGTAATACCTCTTCCAATGGTGTATTGCCCGACAACGCCGACAAATACGAACGTAACACGTTCTCTTTCCGCGGAAACATGAACTTCGGCAAGTTCAGTGCCGACGCAAGCATCACCTACATCCGCAAGGATATGACGAAAGCAGCCGCCGGACAAGGTAAGGCCGGAGCAACCATGCAACAGGAACTCATCCAGCACCCGATAGACATCGACTACTCGGCCATGAAAGACTTCAACGACGAGCGCTATAACGCCGACAACTATTACACATGGTACGCGCAGAACCCGTACTGGGTACTCGCCAACAACAAGAACAACTATCAGGACGACCGTATCTACGGTAAACTGGAACTCTCATACGAAGTAATCCCCGGACTGAAAGCCGTGGGACGTCTCGGTGGCGACTTCACCAACTCACGCCAGAAACTGCGCACGGCAAAACTGACTTATGCCGACGACTCTTACAGCGCCGACGGCGGCAAGTCCGAAGAAAAAGGTACTTACACCGAACGTACGGACAACTACGACCAGATAGACGCCACGTTATTCGTGAACGCCAATTACAACATCGGTTCGGACATCACCTTGGGCGGTACTGCCGGATGGAACCTCAACCAACGGAAATCGTCGTACCTCAAGTCGTACCTCGAAGGGCTGTTCATGGAAGGATGGTACAACCTGCAGAACGGCATCGACAAACCAATCAGCACCAACTACAGAGACTTGCGCAGAACAATCGGCGCTTTCGCACAGGTAGAATTCGGGTACAAGAATTTCTGGTTTGTCAACCTCTCCGGACGTAACGACTGGTCATCGACCCTGCCTATCAACAACAACAGTTTCTTCTACGGCGGCATCAACACGTCCCTCATCCTGACCGACATGTTCCCCACACTGAAAAACAACGTGATGGACTTCCTCAAAGTGCGTGCCGCATGGGGACAGACCGGTAACGACGCCGACGTGTACAGAACATTGGCATACTACATCCCCGACCATATCTCCGGCGGATACGGCTATCTGGACACTCCCCTGAACGGAGCGCTGGGACTGACCGAATACAACCGTCAGCCCAACAACAACCTGAAACCGGAAAAGACTTCCGAATGGGAACTCGGATTGACAGCCAACTTCTTCAACAACCGCATCGGCATCGACGTGGCCTACTATGACAAGCTGACCAAAAACCAGATTATCTCGGCAGACGTCGCTCCGGAAACCCGCTACACGACAGCCGTGCGCAACGTAGGCGAGATTTCGAACAAGGGTATCGAACTGGCGCTCAACTTCACCCCGATTCGTACCAAAGAAGTGGAATGGGATTTAGGTGTAACATTCAGCAAGAACTGGAGCGAAGTGAAGAAGCTATGGAACGAAGGCGACAAGCCCGTGACAGAATACGTGCTGCAAACGGCATACAGCGTGAACTTCGTAGCCAAAGTGGGCGAACCTCTCGGTGTATTCCAAGTGCCCGCCATAGCAACCGTACAGGACAAGAACAGCCCGCACTACGGAAAAACGATTGTCGACGCCAACGGTATCCCGACTACCAGCAACAGCGAAATGAAAACCATCGGTTCTTCATCTCCGGACTTCACGATGGGCTTCAGCACAAGCCTCAAATACAAGGGATTCACCCTTTCGGCAGTGGCCGACTGGCGTAAAGGCGGCTATATGTACTCATACACCGCACAGTTGATGCACTTCGTGGGTAACACCACCCGCTCGGTATTCAACAACCGCGACCCGTTCGTTGTGCCCAACTCCGTTGTCTCTCTTCCCGGTGGCGGATATGCCGAAAACAACAATCCGGTGACAAGCGACAACATGAGCAGCTATTACAGCGACTCGTACTCAAGAAGCCAGTTTGAAAATTTCGTAATCCCCAAAGGTTACTTTAAACTGAGAGAACTGGTTCTTTCTTACTCACTGCCTAAAGTGTGGATTTCAAAACTCGGCATCCGCCAGTTGGACGTAAGTTTCATCGGACGCAACCTCTTCATGCTGACTCCGAAAGCCAACAACTACGTTGACCCTGAAATCACCAACTACGGTAATGACATTACCTCCGAGCTCGGAGAGTTTGCCGCTCTTCCCTCCACACGCAGTATAGGTGGTGGTATTAAAGTTGTATTCTAAAAGACGATTGAAGATGAAAAAGATTAAATACTTATACATAGGTGTATTAAGCACCATCCTGTCCGGTATGTTCACTTCCTGTGAGAACTATCTGGATGTCAACGAAAACCCGAACTATCCGGGTGAATCGCAAGTTACTGTATCATCCCTGCTTCCGTCCGCATTCACCGGTTCGGCAGCCGTGATGGGTTACCTTTACCAACTGTATGGCGGAATGTGGTCGCAGCACTACACGCAGAACCCTTCGTCAAGCCAATACATCACGCTGGTGAACTACGCCATGACTTCCTCCAGCGACCTCCGCCTTTGGAGAATCCCTTACGCTGACGTGTTGCCTGACCTCGACCTCGTGATAAAGAAATCCGAAGCCGAAGGTGCATGGAACTACTGGGTGGTAGGCAAAATCATGACTGCTTTCACCTATCATGTACTCACCGATGCCTACGGAGACATCCCGTTCACCGAAGCACTGCAAGGCCAGAACTGCAAATATGATGACAGCAAAACCGTTATATACCCGGGCATCCTCAAAATGCTGAATGACGCAATCGCCAAAGAAGCGGACGCATCCGAAACGGGACTCCGCGCCATGGGCGTAGAGGACTACGTGTTCGACGGTGACATCTCCAGTTGGATTAAATTTGCCAAGACGCTGAAGCTCAAATTACTGATGAGAGACTTCAACGCCAACAAGGCCGAAATTCAGACAATGCTTGCCGCAGGCGGATTCCTGACAGAAGAGGATGCGACAGTACATTGTTTCGAGGACATCGTGAACAAGTCGAATCCGTTCTACGAGAACGACCGTCGCCAGTTGAACACCACGAACAACGTGCGTGCTTGTACTACATTGGCTCTTTTCCTGTCTGAGAACGACGACCCCCGTATTCAGGACTTTTATGACAAAGCGGCTGCCGACGGTTCTTACAGAGCTATTCCTTACGGAAACAGGACGTCTACCGTCTACTCCATCCGTACAACTGCCCGCGCCACTATCGGTGCCCTCGACCCCGTTTATTATATGTCAGCTGCCGAAGCTGAATATTTGTTGGCAGAGTGTTACGCACGACTGGCTGACGCGGGGAATGCTAAAACTCATTATGACAACGCTGTGCTACTTTCATTTGAAAGATGGGGACGCGACGGAAGCTCATTCATAGCAGCCGGTGGCGCATACGAATTTGACAGCGACAATGAAAGCAGTATGTTGAAGTGCATCCTTACTCAGAAATGGGTTGCCAGCACACGTTGCCAGGCCTGGGACACATGGTTCGACATCAACCGTACGGGAATCCCCGCAGTGGGAACAGTGACTACGGACAATCCGGCTTATGTATTGGGAACGTTGGCATACAACGAGAACAGTTCTTTGGCCAGCGGACAATATGCTCACCGCTTCATCTACTCCAGAGAGTCATTGGACTACAACACCAACGCTCCTACGGTAATTCCAGGCATCACGGAAGCATTGTGGTGGCACAAATAAGCCAAGGATTTTTTGAACTTACAATAAAAAGAAAGGATATAATATGAAACCTATTAAATATTTATTTTTCATGATGTTCGCTCTGGTAGCTTTGGCTTCATGCGACACTTATGGAGATTATGATCAGGAGTTTTCCCCTACTTACCCGCTGGGCGGACAGTACTACGTGAAAGTGTACGACTCGAACAATCAGGAGATGCCCATGCATACAGCTTCAGGCAGCAACGTATACGGTACGTATCTGTATCTGTACAACACTGCAGACAATGACAAGGATAAACTCTGGATCAAGTTGCCAAGCGACATCTTGTTTGATGCCGGAATCCTTGGCAAAATAAGCTGTGATGTGAATGCCCGCACTTTCAGCGGAACAGCCGGCAATCTGGAAGCTGACGGCAATACGGCTGTGGGAGAGTTTACCGTCACTTCGGGACTCATGACGGAGCAAGGCGCGACAACACCGAGCAACGGTAAAGCCGATGCCATCGAAGTGAAGTACACACTGAACGGAAAAACGTACACCGTGAAAGGATTCCGTTGGACGGGATGGCCTGAAGACGAAGTATGGTAATTTCATTTGGTAATTTACACACCCTCAGACTTTACATCTCTCAAAGGAGAGACTTTACATAGCGTCGTTTCTGAACTCTAACAAATTAACAGAAGCGAACAAAAATAGGCCAACCGTGAGGTTCGCCTATTTTATTTTTGTGATACCGTTTTTCTACTATCCGATATTTTTTCCGCCCGTCTACCCTATTTATTTTTTTTAAATATCTATTCTACCATTGCAAGTCAGGCAGGTATTTACTCAGTGTAGTGCGGAGAATTCCCAAAGTAATCGGCTTCACCAGCACTTCCGTCGCTCCCGCGTTCATCGCGTTCTCCTTATCGGAGCTGAAAGCATAGGCTGTCTGCATGATAATGGGAATTTCCGTATTGGACTCACGGATTATTTTCGTTGCTTCCAGTCCGTTCATCACGGGCATCTTGATATCCATCAGCATAGCTTTGACTTTTTCGTGGTGCTGCTTGAACAACTGCACCATTTCTTCTCCGTTTCTAGCCCATTCAATATCACATTTTTTACCTATGATAGCCTTTATTAATTTGAAGTTGCTGTCATCATCCTCAGCCACCAGAATCAGTGGACGGAATTCATTAGTTTGTACGCCTTCCATATTGTTTTACTATTGTTATTTTATCTGTTTTTAAAGGTTGCATTCCTTTTCAGCCCGCAAGTTATAAAAAAGATTCATATATTTCGCTATCTTTGCGCTTCAATTTAAAAGAATAGTATGATTTCTGTTGACGGATTGGCCGTAGAATTTGGCGGCACTACTTTATTTAGTGACATTTCCTTCGTAATTAATGAGAAAGACCGCATCGCCCTGATGGGTAAGAACGGGGCCGGTAAAAGTACACTGCTGAAGATTCTGGCAGGTGCGCGGCAACCTACCCGCGGCAGGGTTTCGGCTCCCAAAGATTGCGTGGTGGCGTATCTGCCGCAGCACTTGATGACGGAAGACGGACGGACGGTGTTTGAAGAAACGGCACAGGCGTTCGCTCATCTGCACGAAATGGAGGCGCAAATCGAGAGGTTGAACAAGGAATTGGAGACGCGGACGGATTACGAGAGCGACAGTTACATGGCACTGATTGAGGAAGTCTCGACATTGAGTGAGAAGTTTTATTCGATTGATGCCACGAATTATGAGGAGGATGTGGAGAAGGCTTTGCTCGGACTGGGTTTCAAGCGGGCTGATTTCCAGCGTCAGACGAGTGATTTCAGCGGCGGATGGCGGATGCGTATCGAGCTGGCAAAGTTGCTGTTGCAGAAACCGGACGTGTTGTTGCTCGATGAGCCGACGAATCACTTGGATATCGAGTCTATCCAGTGGTTGGAGGATTTTCTGATAAATAACGGCAAGGCGGTGATTGTGATTAGTCATGACCGCAAGTTTGTGGATAATATCACGACGCGTACCATCGAGGTGACGATGGGGCGTATCTATGACTATAAAGTGAATTACTCGCAGTATCTGCAACTGCGCAAGGAACGCCGGGTGCAGCAACAGAAGGCGTATGACGAGCAGCAGAAGTTTATCGCCGAGACGACGGAGTTCATCGAACGGTTCAAGGGTACGTATTCGAAGACGTTGCAGGTGCAGAGCCGCGTGAAGATGCTGGAGAAGCTGGAGTTGCTGGAAGTGGACGAGGAGGATACTTCGGCATTGCGGTTGAAATTCCCGCCTTCGCCACGGTCGGGCAGTTATCCGGTGATAATGGAGAATGTCGGGAAGACGTATGGTGAGAAGACAGTGTTCCGTAACGCGAATCTGACGATTGAGCGCGGGGATAAGGTGGCTTTTGTAGGCAAGAACGGTGAGGGTAAGTCTACGCTCGTGAAGTGTATCATGCGGGAAATAGAGCATGACGGTACGCTGACGCTGGGACATAATGTGCAGATTGGATATTTCGCGCAGAATCAGGCTTCGCTGATGGATGAGAATCTGACGGTGTTTCAGACGATTGATGATGTGGCGAAGGGCGAGATTCGGAACAAGATTCGGGATTTGCTGGGTGCCTTCATGTTTGGCGGGCCGGAAGAGTCGATGAAGAAGGTGAAAGTGTTGTCCGGTGGCGAGCGCACGAGGTTGGCGATGATTAAGTTGCTGTTGGAGCCGGTTAATCTGCTGATTCTCGATGAGCCGACGAATCATCTCGACATGAAGACGAAGGATATTCTGAAACAGGCGCTGCTCGATTTTGACGGCACGCTGATTGTCGTTTCGCACGACCGTGACTTCCTCGACGGACTGGTGACGAAGGTGTATGAGTTTGGCAATCAGAAGGTGACGGAGCACCTTTGCGGCATCTACGAGTTCCTCGAAAAGAAGAAAATGGATTCGCTGCAAGAGCTGGAAAAGAAATAATATTTTTTCAGACAGAAGAACATAAGAACAAAAATTAAAACAGTAGTTAAATAAACAGCAGGAATAATTTTCTAAGCGCAACTCTTATGTTCTTTTGTTCTTATGTCCGAACTTATCAACTTTGAACACCCTAATAAATAATAAAAAGAGGGTGACGGCTAGAAGAGGAAAGAAAAGTATTTGTATATTTGTGCACATTAATATAGCAGGACTTGGAGAAAATGGATGAAGCAAAGCAGTTATACATTATAAGTGGATGTAACGGGGCTGGTAAAACCACCGCTTCTTATACTGTACTACCTGAGATTCTGCTATGTAAAGAGTTTGTCAATGCAGACGAGATTGCCAAAGGTTTATCTCCTTTTAACCCGGAAAGTATGGCGATAGAAGCTGGACGTCTAATGTTGAAACGCATTGATGAACTATTAGCCGCCAAAGTTAGTTTCTCTATTGAGACTACATTGGCAACGCGCTCATACACCCGGCTCATCAACAGAGCACAGAGTGACGGATACAAGGTCAGTTTGATTTATTTTTGGCTGAACTCACCGGAACTTGCTGTCAACCGTGTGTTGCAACGGGTCAATGAAGGAGGGCACAACGTGCCTATGGACGTTATCTACCGCCGTTATCAGGCAGGCATCAACAATCTGTTTCAGATATATATGCCACGTGTAGACTATTGGTTGCTAGTTGATAACAGCTTTCTTCCCCGAGTGATTGTAGCTGAAGGCTCCCGACACAGTGAGGAACGGATATATGAACTTGAACTTTTTAAACGCATTAAGAATTATGTCAAATAATGAAATGCAAGAATTGAGCGATAAATTACGACGTGGACTTGAAATTGCAGAAAGACGATTTCTGGAAAAAAGCGCACGTAACGGCAAACTCCTGAGTCAGGGGACACCGGATGGAAAAGTTATTTATGTCTCGGCAACCGAATTACTGGAACGCTTGCAGGAAAAGGAAAAAGAACCACTAAAAAAATAATTTCTCTAAAAGAAAGGATGAAAGGGAAGAAACGAATTATAGTAACTCTGCTGTTTTTTATCAACATTATCATGTTGGTGGCGGCAGTTATTCCCCATCATCACCACCCCAACGGAATGATTTGCATGAAACAGGACTTGCCGGTCGAACAGCAGTGTCCCATGCATAATCACCATCACCACCAAAACCATCAGCCCGGAAGCGATTCCTGCTGCAACAGCGAATGCCTGACAAGGTTTCAATCGCCTATCCCATCCATACACACTGACAGCGGCCCGGATTACGTATTCATCGCTACCTTGTTTACGGATGTAATCATAGAACATTTACTGCGACCGCAAGAGAGACGGGTCAAGAACTACTACGTCTACCGAGACTCTCTGCATGGTACGGATACTCCCCGTGCCACTTCCCTTCGCGCCCCTCCCTACTCTGTTTTTGCGTAAAAACGTGAATGCAAATCTGTTGCATCCGCGTTACTTTATCTTTGTAGCGTAAATCAAAAACAGTAAAATTTAGTAGGAAAATATCATTTATGAAGAAATTTATTTTTATCGGAGTCCTGGGACTGTTCGTCTTGGGGGCTTGTAATAGCACCGTCACACACACACACAACGAGCATGACCACGAAGCGGAGGGACATAATCATGCGACAGAGGGTCATAATCATGCGGCGGAAGGTCACAACCATGAAGCTGAAGGCCACGACCACAGCGCCCACGGCGGCGAATGTAGCGGCGATCACAGCCACGGAGCAACCGCCAGTCACAAGGAAGGCGCAGAAGCCCACAGTGATGAAATTATTCTTCCGAAAGCGAAAGCCGACGCAGCCGGAGTGAAGGTAAGTACCGTTGAGCCTGCCCCTTTCCAACAGGTGATTAAGACGAGCGGACAGGTACTGGCTGCCCAGGGAGACGAATCGGTTGCCGTAGCTACGGTAGCCGGAGTTGTTTCTTTCCGTGGAAAGGTTACGGAAGGAATGAGCGTCGGCAACGGTACTCCTCTCGTCACGATTTCTTCGCACAACATTGCCGACGGCGACCCGGTGCAGCGTGCACGTATCGCCTACGAAGTGTCGAAGAAGGAGTACGAACGCATGAAGGCGCTTGTCCAAAACAAGATTGTATCCGACAAGGATTTTGCGCAGGCTGAACAGAGTTACGAAAATGCACGCATCAGCTACGAAGCCCTCTCCAAGAACCATTCGGCTATCGGACAGAATATCACCGCTCCTATTGCCGGATACGTGAAAAGTATTCTCGTGAAAGAAGGAGATTACGTGACTATCGGCCAGCCGTTGGTAAGTGTGACGCAGAACCGTCGTCTGTTCCTTCGCGCGGAGGTATCGGAGAAGTATTACACGTATCTTCGTACAATTAGTTCGGCAAACTTTCAGACACCTTATAATAATCAGGTGTACGAACTGAAGGCATTGAACGGCAGACTGCTTTCTTTCGGAAAGGCTGCCGGAGATAATTCCTTTTACGTGCCTGTCACGTTCGAGTTTGACAATAAAGGAGAGGTGATTCCCGGTTCTTTTGTAGAAGTATTCCTGCTTTCTTCGCCGATGGAGAATGTGATTTCGCTTCCGCGCACTGCGCTGACAGAGGAACAGGGCATTTATTTCGTATATCTGCAACTGGACGAGGAGGGTTATAAAAAACAAGAAGTTACGATTGGTGCCGACAATGGCAAGAGTGTGCAAATTCTTACAGGTGTGAAGCCCGGCGACCGCGTGGTGACCGAAGGAGCTTATCAGGTGAGATTGGCAAGCGCAAGCAATGCGATTCCCGCACACAGCCACGAACATTAAGCGGCAACGTGCCGCAGCCGGATTTTCTTACGGCGCATCTATCCTTTTTTATAACTCAACGAATGAATTATCATGCTTAATAAAATTATACATTACTCCCTGCACAACCGGTTGGTCGTGCTCTGTGCGGCTATTCTCCTGCTCATCGCAGGGACATATACCGCCATACATACGGAAGTAGACGTATTCCCCGACCTCAACGCTCCCACAGTGGTCATCATGACCGAAGCGAACGGCATGGCGGCCGAGGAAGTTGAACAACTCGTCACTTTCCCTGTTGAAACTGCTGTAAACGGCGCTACCGGTGTACGCCGCGTGCGTTCTTCTTCTACCAATGGTTTTTCTGTTGTGTGGGTGGAGTTCGACTGGGGAACGGATATTTATCTTGCCCGCCAGATTGTGAGCGAAAAACTGGCGGTAGTCAGCGAATCGCTGCCTGTCAACGTCGGCAAACCGACTCTCGGCCCACAATCTTCTATCTTGGGCGAGATGCTTATCGTCGGGTTGACTGCCGATTCGACTTCGATGCTTGATCTCCGGACGATTGCCGACTGGACAATCCGTCCCCGTCTGCTGTCTACCGGTGGTGTGGCGCAGGTGGCTGTGCTCGGTGGAGATATTAAAGAATATCAGATTCAGCTAGACCCGGAACGGATGCGCCACTATGGCATCTCGATGGGCGAAGTCATGGCCGTGACGCAGGACATGAACCTGAACGCGAACGGTGGTGTGCTCTATGAGTTTGGAAATGAATATATTGTACGTGGCGTACTGTCCACCACGCAGACCGGACAGCTCGGTAAGGCGGTGGTTAAGACGGTGAACAGTTTCCCTGTCACGCTGGAAGATATTGCGAATGTGACCATCGGCCCGAAAGCCCCGAAACTGGGTACGGCTTCGGAACGTGGCAAACCGGCGGTGCTAATGACCGTTACCAAGCAGCCCGCCACCAGTACGCTGGAGTTGACGGATAAATTGGAGACTTCGTTGAAAGACCTTCAGAAGAATCTGCCGCCGGATGTAAAGGTATCAACGGACATTTTCCGTCAGAGCCGTTTTATCGAAAGTTCTATCGGCAATGTGAAGAAGTCGCTTTTGGAAGGAGGTATTTTTGTCGTTATCGTCCTGTTCCTGTTCCTGGCGAATGTGCGGACTACGCTGATTTCGTTGGTGACATTGCCGCTTTCGTTGTTGGTTTCCATATTGACGCTGCATTACATGGGTCTGACTATCAATACGATGAGCCTTGGCGGTATGGCGATAGCTATCGGTTCACTGGTGGATGACGCGATTGTCGATGTGGAAAATGTGTACAAGCGGCTACGCGAAAACCGATTGAAGGCGGAAGCGGAAAGGCTGAGTACAATCCAAGTGGTTTTCAATGCTTCGAAAGAGGTACGTATGCCGATTCTTAATTCGACGCTGATTATTGTGGTCAGCTTCGTGCCGTTGTTTTTCCTGAGTGGCATGGAGGGCAGGATGCTCGTGCCATTAGGGATTGCTTTTATCGTGGCGCTGTTTGCTTCTACAGTGGTTGCGCTGACGTTGACTCCGGTGCTTTGTTCGTATCTGTTGGGAAGCAACAAGACAAATAAGGAACTGAAAGAATCTTTTGTAGCGCGTTGGATGAAAGGTATTTACGGGAAGGCGCTGACTTGGGTGCTGGCACACAAGCGGGTGACATTGGGCGGAACGATTGCGCTCTTTCTCATCGCGTTAGGGGTGTTCTTTACGCTGGGACGCAGTTTCCTTCCTTCCTTCAATGAGGGTTCGTTTACTATTAATATCAGTTCTCTGCCGGGTATTTCACTGGAAGAGAGTAATAAAATGGGGCAACGTGCGGAAGAGTTGTTGATGACGATTCCTGAAATACAGACGGTGGCCCGCAAAACGGGGCGTGCCGAGTTGGATGAGCATGCGCTGGGCGTGAATGTGTCGGAGATAGAGGCTCCGTTTGAATTGAAAGACCGTCCGCGCGGTGAATTGGTGGCAGAGGTGCGCGAGAAGTTGGGGACGATTACGGGAGCGAATATTGAAATCGGTCAGCCTATCAGCCATCGTATCGACGCTATGCTGTCCGGGACGAAGGCGAATATCGCGATTAAGCTGTTCGGGGATGATTTGAACAAGATGTTCTCGTTGGGTAATCAGATAAAAGAGGCTATCAGTGATATTCCCGGTGTGGCGGATTTGAATGTGGAACAGCAGATTGAGCGTCCGCAGTTGAAAATTCAGCCGAAACGGGAGATGTTGGCCAAGTTCGGGATTACGTTGCCGGAGTTTTCGGAATATGTCAATGTGGCTTTGGCGGGAAAGGTGATTTCGCAAGTTTACGAGCAGGGGAAGAGTTTCGACCTGATTGTGAAGGTGAAGGATGATGCTCGTGATGAAATGGAGAAGATTCGCAATCTGATGGTGGATACGAATGATGGCCGCAAAGTTCCTTTGAGTTATGTGGCGGAAGTGGTATCGGCCATGGGCCCGAATACCATCAACCGCGAGAATGTGAAACGGAAAATCGTGATTTCTGCCAATGTAGCCGACCGTGACTTGCGCAGTGTGGTGAATGATATTCAGAAAGAGATTGATTCGTCGGTGCAGTTACCCGAAGGGTATCATATCGAGTATGGCGGACAGTTCGAGAGTGAACAGGCGGCCAGCCGGACGTTGGCGCTGACTTCGTTTATCAGTATTGCTGTCATTTTCTTATTGCTTTACCATGAGTTCCGCAGTGTCAAGGAGTCGGGAGTTATTTTGCTGAATCTGCCGCTCGCGTTGATTGGCGGTGTTTTCGCACTGGTGATTACGACAGGTGAGGTCAGTATCCCCGCCATCATCGGTTTTATCTCTCTCTTTGGTATCGCGACTCGTAACGGTATGTTGCTGATTAGTCATTACAACCATCTGCAACAGGAAGAGGGGCTGAATGTCTACGACAGTGTGATTCAAGGCTCTCTCGACCGTTTGAATCCGATTTTGATGACGGCTTTGTCTTCCGCGCTGGCATTGATTCCGTTGGCTTTGGGTGGTGATTTGCCGGGCAACGAAATACAGAGTCCGATGGCCAAAGTTATCTTGGGCGGACTGTTAACGTCTACATTCCTGAACGGTTTCATCGTCCCGATTGTTTACCTACTAATGCACCACCGGCGTAGCGCCGGAGCAAAGTTTCCTTGCGGCACCGATGGAGCCAGCGTAGTGCTGGAGCAAAGTTCCCCTGCGGCACCAAAGTAGTCAGCGTAACGCTGAAGCAAGATTTCCTTGCGGCATGAAGGCATTTCAGGCACGGATTACACGGTTGTTTTATAAACCGCATTTCCTAAAACCGTGAAATCCGCGTAATCCGTGCCTAAAAATTATCATTTAACGTGATATATAATAAAAAAACAAGAAAGTATGAAACGAATTATCATTATAGGCTCTTTCGCTGTCACTGTGTTCTTTGCCCTGACAGGCAATATGCAGGCGCAGAGCAGCATAGACCAAGTTTTAAAAAATATAGAAACAAATAATAAGGAGTTGCAGGCGAACGGGCAACTGATTCAGTCACAAAAACTGGAAGCTAAAACGGATAATAATCTGCCGGATCCTACACTTTCCTATGCGCATCTTTGGGGGGCGAAGGATAAGAGTGAGACAATCGGTGAACTGGTTGTTTCACAGAGCTTCGATTTTCCGAGTTTATACGTGACACGCAATAAGTTGAACCGCTTGAAAGCAGGGGCTTATGACAGTCAGGCAGATGTTTTCCGTCAGGAGAAGTTATTACTGGCAAAAGAACTTTGCTTGGATATTATTATGCTCCGTCAGCAAAAGAATATTCTGGAAGAACGTCTTCGCAATGCGGAAGAGCTTGCGAAGATGTATGCCAAACGTCTGCAAACAGGGGATGCGAATGCGCTCGAGACGAACAAGATTAATCTGGAATTGCTGAACGTCAAGACGGAAACGTCGCTGAACGAAACGGCACTTCGCAATAAATTGCAGGAGCTGAATACGTTGAACGGAAATATTCCGGTAGTTTTCGAGGAAAACCAATACCCGTCTGTACCTTTCCCGTCTGACTATCAGATTCTGAAGTCCGAAATGATGTCCGCAGACCGCACGTTGATGGCTCTCGGCAACGAAAGTTTGGTTGCCCGCAAACAGATTGCTGTCAATAAGTCTCAATGGTTACCGAAGTTGGAGTTGGGTTACCGACGGAATACGGAAACGGGAGTACCGTTCAATGGCGTGGTAGTCGGCTTTTCTTTCCCGCTTTTCGAGAACCGGAATAAGGTGAAGATTGCCAAAGCGCAGGCGCTGAATATCGACTTGCAAAAGGATAACGCAACATTGCAAGTGGAATCCGAACTGGCACAGCTTTACCGCGAAGCCAAGGCATTGCACGCTTCGATGGAAGAATACAGCAAGACTTTCCAGTCACAACAAGACCTGGCATTGTTGAAGCAGGCGTTGACCGGCGGACAAATCAGCATGATTGAGTACTTCGTAGAAGTATCTGTAATCTACCAAAGCCACCAGAACTATCTGCAACTGGAAAATCAGTACCAGAAGGCGATGGCACGGATTTACAAGAGTAAACTATAACGTTTTTATCTCATCCGGTAAATATCCGCTACGGATACGCCACTCTTGTGGATAAAGATTATTTGCACGGTTGCCGATATTCTTTACGAAGCCGAGAGGAATATTCCGATAGGTAAGTAAAACATAACCGCGAGGGGCTGTTGCCGATAAGGTAATGGCCTCTTTTCGTAAGTAGGCAATCGCTTGTTCGTAAGTTACTTCTTCGGTCGCAAAAGCTTCGCGGCGCAACAGTGTGGAACTCATTGCCAAAGCATGGCCGGGAATTAAATCTTTTCCTTTCACCTCTCCCACTCCGACACCTGCCGACACGATTTTCAGGCTTTGCTTCATGGCCGCCAGTTCGTCAGCGTATTGTTGCGGAAAGATTTGAATAGTTGTTCCTTCTGTGGATAACAGATAACCGGCGGATTTTTCTTCATCCAACCAGTTCTTAGCCATATTCAGATGTTCTTTGGTGACAAGTGACGGCGTTGCTCCGCCTTTCCTGTCCTTTTTCTTTGCAGTTTTGCCTTTAGTAAAAGAAAAGGCGGGTGTGGCGTCTTCTTCCGTTTCCGGTTTGCGAAGGGCGGCTAAGAAAAAGCCTTCGCCTTTTGTTTTATGAGGGAAAAAATGATAGACCGGTGCTTCTTGCGCAGAGTTCTCAGAATTGTTAGATTCGTCCCGCAAAAGATTTCCTGTAATATTCCAGTCCTTCCCTACCTCAAGAGCCAACGGTTCTGCCCCAAATTCTTGCTGAATCCAACGAACATTTTCTTCGTCTTCTTTTGTATTATAAGTACATGTACTATATATAAGGATTCCACCGGGCTTCAAGCTAGGCCAGATGTCTGCGATAATTCTCCGTTGTCGTTGCCAGCATATCGCTACATTTTCCGGACTCCATTCTTCAACCGCCACCGGGTCTTTGCGGAACATACCTTCGCCCGAACAGGGAACATCAGTCAAAATCACGTCAAAGAAAGAGGGCAAAGATGAAAAATCAGCAGGGTCATTATTAGTTACAACGACATCCGGGTGTCCCCACTTAGTCAGATTCTCCGCCAAAATCTGCGAACGGTTTCTGATAACTTCATTGGCAACCAGCAGACTTCCTTCAGGAAGCACACTGCGGGCATGAGTCGATTTTCCACCGGGAGCAGCGCATAAGTCCAGCATCACCACCGGTTCTGTGACGTATTGCCGAAGCACCTGTTCTACAAACATGGAAGAGGCTTCCTGAACATAATAGCAGCCTGCATGAAACAAAGGATCGAACGTAAAAGTAAGACGCTCATCGAGATAAAATCCCTCAGATGACCAGGGAACCGGGAGAAGTTGAGAGTCCATTCTCAACTTATTCAACCTTATGCTGACAGGCGGTTCCTGTTGCAAGGCAGCAGCCAGTTTGTCGTATTCTTCGTCGCCCAATAAAGAGCGGGTGTAATCTATGAAAGAAGCGGGTAAATTCATTTTCGTTTATTAATTTTCGCAAATATCAAAAATATTTCGTCTCTTTGCAACTTTCCTGGATATTAACTACGTCTAACAGACAAAGAAACAAATAAAAAAACTATTTATATGAAAAATTTTCTACTTGCATTGATGGTCGTACTGACCACTTGCACATTGGCTATCGCCCAAAATAATACGACTGTCGTACAAGATTCTGTTGGAAACGTGAAAATCAGTGTAAAGAAAAGCAGCAAAGCAAACGCGAATAACACTGCTGTAACAGTGGTCGGCGTAGACGCTATGGACGCTGATTCCACCGACATTGACGCCGACTCAAGCAGTGTGAGTCACGGTAGCGCCAGTTTCTCAATCAATACGGATGACGATGACTTTCCATTCTACGATTTCGAAAATGCCGTTAGCGGCCTTTTAATACCGATCATAGCTATAATCTCTGTATTCGGCTCGCCAGTATTAATCCTGTTCATAGTCTTCTTCTTCCGCTACAAGAACCGGAAGGCACGCTATCGCCTTGCCGAACAGGCACTTGCGACAGGACAACCGTTGCCGGCAGACTTTATCCGGGAAAACAAACCTGCCGACCCATGCTCACAAGGTATCAAAAACACATTTACCGGTATCGGACTTTTCATCTTCCTTTGGGCAATTACAGGAGAATTCGGAATCGGAACTATCGGACTGCTAGTTGCATTTATGGGCATCGGGCAATGGATTATAGGTTACAAGCAGAAGCAAAATCCGGAAGCATCCGATGCATGGATGCGCAATATCAATAAAAGCGAAAATCAAAACGACAACATCAAAACCGACAGTTCCAATATCTTCTCCCCCGAATCCGAAAACAAAGGTAATGGGCTGAATGAAGGAAAGAACGAAGAAGAAAAATGAGCCAACTCAATGACATATCGCTAGTCGCGCAGGTCGTGGTGTTCAAGAACACCAGGGCCTTCGACCAGTTGGTGGGGAAGTACCAGTCGCCTGTCCGGCGGTTCTTCCTGAATCTGACTTGCGGCGACAACGAATTGAGTGACGACTTGGCACAAGATACATTCATCAAGGCGTATACGAATATTGCTTCTTTCCGAAACTTATCAAGCTTCTCCACGTGGCTGTATCGTATTGCGTACAATGTTTTTTATGATTATATTCGCAGCCGGAAGGAGACGGCTGACTTGGATACAAGGGAAATAGACGCCATCAACAGTACCGAGCAGGAGAATGTCGGTCAGAAAATGGATGTCTACCAGTCGCTCAAGACGCTCAAAGAAGTGGAAAGAACCTGCATCACGTTGTTTTACATGGAAGATGTAAGCATCGACAAGATTGCGGGGATAACAGGAATACCGGCAGGGACGGTGAAAAGCCATCTGTCGCGTGGTAAAGAGAAATTGGCAACGTATTTAAAACAAAACGGTTATGAAAGAAGTAGACAATGATAAGCTCTTGCGCGATTTCTTCGCAGAAAACAAGCAGGAAATAGCGGACAACGGATTCAGTCGCCGTGTCATGCACCACTTGCCCGACCGCAGCTATCGGCTGGCACGTCTTTGGAGTGCTTTCGTAATGGCGATTGCAACTGTACTTTTCGTTTGGTTGGGCGGTTTGGAAGCTGCTTGGGGAACCATCAGGGAAGTGTTTATCGGTATGATTAATCATGGCGCTACAAGCCTTGACCTGAAATCAATTATTATCGCTACCGTCGTCCTGTTGTTTATGGCGACGCGTAAAGTGGCTTCGTTGGCATAAGCGCCATCAAAAGGATATATAATTACAATCCCGGAATTCTGTGTATCTCCGGGATTTTTTTATTCTTTAGACAAAGAAATTCTTATGAGCCGTTCCATCTGTTAAACAATAATAAATCTACCCTTTATTCCAAGTCGCCCCAAACTTAGATGTTGTATCTTTGTTGTTCTGTAAACTAAAATAGAGAGAAAAGTTTTGAAACTACGTATATTTATTTTATTTCTGTTTTTGTCTTTATTACGCGCCCAGGCGGATGTCATCGACAGTTTGATGACGCATCCACGGGACTCTATCGGACTAACAAGTGATTCTCTAGTATTACATTTCCTGCAAGAATCAGGTATTCCCATCTCCGATAACAATAAAGTCAAGCTGCTGAAAAGCGGACGGGAGAAGTTTATCGATTTATTTGAAGCCATACGGGAAGCCAAACACCATGTTCACCTTGAATATTTCAATTTCCGCAATGACTCCATCGCCAATGCTTTATTCGACCTCTTGGCCGAAAAGGTAAAAGAAGGCGTTGAAGTGCGGGCTATGTTCGACGCCTTCGGCAACTGGTCGAATAACAAGCCGCTCAAAAAGAAACATCTCAAGAAAATACGTGAACGGGGCATCGAAATTGTCAAGTTCGACCCGTTTACCTTCCCTTACATCAACCACGCCGCCCACCGCGACCACCGGAAGATTGCCGTCATTGACGGAAAAGTGGCTTATACGGGCGGAATGAATATCGCCGATTATTACATCAACGGTCTGCCCAAAATCGGAACCTGGCGGGATATGCACACGCGCATCGAAGGGGATGCCGTCAACGACCTGCAGGAAATATTTCTCACGATTTGGAACAAAGAGACGAAACAGAATATAGGCGGGGAAGCTTATTTTCCGCAACATGCGGGACAGACGGACAGCACCAATATTGTAGTCGCCATCGTAGACCGTACTCCGAAGAAGAACAGTCGTATGTTGAGCCACGCATATGCGATGAGTATTTATTCGGCGCAAAAGAATGTACACATCGTCAATCCTTATTTCGTGCCGACTTCTTCCATCAAGAAAGCACTGAACCGCTCCATTGACCGGGGAGTGGATGTGACGATTATGGTTTCTTCCGCTTCTGATATTCCGTTTACGCCGGATGCCGCGCTTTATAAGCTGCATAAGTTGATGAAAAGGGGAGCTACCGTTTATATGTACAACGGCGGATTTCATCACTCGAAAATCATGATGGTCGACGACCTGTTCTGCACAGTCGGCACTGCCAACCTAAACAGCCGGAGCCTCCGATACGACTACGAGACGAACGCTTTCATCTTTGACAAGAAAACGACAGCCGAACTGAATACGATGTTCCATGAAGATATCGAACACTGCACCCAACTGACACCTGAATTTTGGAAAAAGCGTTCACCTTGGAAGAAGTTCGTCGGATGGTTTGCTAATTTATTCACACCATTTTTGTAATTTTGCACAAGTGTGTAGTTCTCCGTGAATACACCAATGATTTGAAAATTTATTCATTATGAAACAATACCTGGATTTGCTCAACCGTGTACTGACGGAAGGCACGGAAAAAAGTGATCGCACCGGAACGGGAACCATCAGCGTTTTCGGCCATCAAATGCGTTTTAACCTCGAAGACGGTTTTCCCTGTCTGACAACGAAGAAGCTGCATCTGAAATCAATCATATACGAGTTGCTTTGGTTTCTGCAAGGAGACACTAACGTGAAATATCTGCAAGAGCACGGAGTGCGTATTTGGAATGAATGGGCGGACGAGAACGGTGACTTAGGTCATATCTACGGTTACCAGTGGCGTTCGTGGCCTGACTACAACGGTGGATTCATCGACCAAATCAGCGAAGTGGTAGAGACAATCAAGCATAACCCGGATTCACGCCGTATCATCGTGAGTGCCTGGAACGTGGCAGACCTGAACAAGATGAATCTCCCGCCCTGCCATGCTTTCTTCCAGTTCTACGTAGCGGACGGACGATTGAGCCTGCAACTTTACCAACGCAGTGCCGATATCTTCCTCGGCGTTCCTTTCAACATCGCTTCTTATGCATTGTTATTGCAAATGATGGCGCAAGTAACGGGATTGAAAGCAGGTGACTTTGTTCATACGTTCGGTGATGCCCACATCTACCTGAACCACCTGGAACAGGTGAAACTGCAACTGTCACGCGAACCTCGCCCGCTGCCACAAATGAAAATCAACCCGGATGTGAAAAGTATCTTCGATTTCAAATTTGAGGACTTTGAATTAGTAAATTATGACCCGCATCCGCATATCGCAGGAGTAGTAGCCGTATAATTCCTATGAGTAAAGTATCCATTATCGCCGCCATAGACCAGCATATGGCAATAGGCTTTCAGAATAAACTTCTTTTTTGGCTGCCCAACGACTTGAAGCGTTTCAAGGCGTTGACTACCGGAAACACCATTATAATGGGCCGCAAGACTTTCGAATCTCTTCCGAAAGGTGCATTGCCCAATCGCAGAAACGTTGTACTGTCTTCCAATCCGGCTACGGAATGTCCCGGCGCTGAAGTGTTCCCATCTCTTGAAGCGGCCTTGCAAAGCTGCAAAGAAGAGGAACATGTGTATATAATCGGCGGTGCAAGCATTTACCGGCAAGCACTTCCTTTTGCTGACGAACTCTGCCTGACAGAGATAGACAGCACTGCTCCCGAAGCCGACGTATATTTCCCTGAAGTTTCTCCGGAGATGTGGCAAGAAAAAAGCAGAGAAACTCACCCTGCGGATGAGAAACATCTCTGCTCCTATGCCTTTGTAGATTACGTAAGAAAGTGAGATAAATTAATCTTCCTCGTCCACCTCGACCATGATAGGCATCTGCCTCTTAATGGCTTCGTGGAAGGAGATTAACGTTTCTGTACGCGCCAATCCCAGTGGTTGCAATTTATCATGGATAACACTCAACAAGTGGTGGTTATTCTTTGCGTAAATCTTGATGAACATATCATATTTTCCGGTAGTGAAATGACATTCCACTACTTCGGGAATAGCTTCCAAAGCCTTTGTTACCGAATCAAAAGATTCGGGATCTTTCAGATAGATACCGATGTAAGCACAAGTTTCATATCCTATTTTTTCGGGGTCAATGACATATTCTGAACCTTTGAGTATCCCTAAGTTAGTTAGTTTTTGAATACGTTGATGAATCGCGGCACCGGAAACATTACAAGCTCTCGCCACTTCCAAAAAAGGAATACGTGCATTGCCGGCAATCAGTTTCAGTATTTGTTCATCCAGCGTATCTAATTGATGATGTCCCATTTCTTAAATCAAATTGTTTTAATCAGTGAATCTTTTGTGCAAAGTTAGCGATTTTCCGGCAACAAATGCTATAAACTATTACTTTTATTTATACGAAGCAGTTAAATCAACAATAGTTTGTATCTTTGCAAAAAACATAAATATACCATTTATATGAGACAAATTTGCTGTATTGTTCTATTTTTCTTCACTTTTGTGGAAGGTTATGCACAGAACTTTGCCGATTATTTTCAAGATAAAACATTGCGGGTGGACTACATCTTTACCGGAGATGCCAGGCAACAGGCCATCTATCTCGACGAACTGTCACAACTTCCTTCCTGGGCAGGCCGCCAGCATCATTTATCCGAACTCCCACTGGAAGGCAACGGTCAAATCATCGTGAAAGACCTTGCTACCAAACGGTGCATCTACAAGACTTCCTTCTCTTCCCTGTTTCAGGAATGGCTCACCACGGACGAAGCCAAAGAAACGGCAAAGGGATTCGAGAACAGTTTTCTTCTGCCCTATCCCAAACAACCGATAGAAGTGGAAATCGTCCTGTATTCTCCGCGCAGGGAAGTGATGGTCAACTACAAGCATATCGTCCGCCCTGACGATATCCTGATTCATAAACGGGGAGTGTCACACGTCACTCCGCATCGCTATATGCTCCAAAGTGGCAACGAGAAAGAATGTATCGACGTCGCCATCCTTGCTGAAGGATATACCGGGAAGGAAATGGACTTGTTCTATCAGGATGCGCAAAACGCTTGTGAAAGCCTGTTTTCACATGAACCGTTCCGCTCCATGAAAGATAAGTTCAATATCATTGCCGTTGCCAGTCCGTCTACGGACAGTGGCGTCAGTGTGCCCCGCGAAAACCAATGGAAACAAACGGCCGTACACTCTCATTTCGATACTTTCTATTCGGATCGTTACCTGACTACCAGCCGGGTAAAATCTATCCATAACGCCTTAGCCGGCATCCCTTACGAACACATTATTATTCTCGCCAACACTGACGTATACGGTGGTGGCGGTATTTATAATTCGTATACGCTGACTACTGCCCATCATCCGATGTTCAAGCCCGTAGTGGTACACGAGTTCGGGCACAGCTTTGCAGGATTAGCCGACGAGTATTTCTATGAGGACGACACAATGACAGATACCTATCCACTGGATATTGAACCATGGGAACAGAATATCTCGACACGCATAGATTTCGCTTCCAAGTGGGAAAATATGCTCACCAAAGGTACTCCCATCCCCACCCCTGCCACCGAAAGGAAAAAATATCCGGTAGGAGTCTATGAAGGAGGCGGATACTCAGCCAAAGGCATCTATCGTCCTGCCTATGACTGTCGTATGAGAACAAACGGTTACCCGGAATTCTGTCCGGTTTGCCAACGCGCCATCCGCCGCGTGATTGAATTCTATATCCCTTAAAGGTTATATGGATACAAAAGGGTACAAAATATAATATCAATATAAAGAATACACTATTAGTACAAACTTAAAGCCCAAACCGTATGATTAGATTTCAACCGATTAGCACATCGGATTTCCAACATTACAAGTTTATGGAAGAGTTACTTATCGATGCATTTCCACCGGAAGAATACCGTGAGTTAGACCAACTCCGTGAGTACACTGACCGCATAAGTAACTTTTACAATAATATCATCTTTGATGATGACTTGCCTATCGGCTTTATCACCTACTGGGACTTTGACAGCTTCTACTACGTAGAGCACTTCGCAACCAACCCTGCCCTGCGAAACGGCGGATATGGAAAACGCACCCTCGAATACTTATGCAACTACTTGAAGCAACCGATTGTACTCGAAGTGGAACGCCCGGTAGAGGAGATGGCAAAACGCCGTATCGGATTCTATCAACGCCAGGGTTTCGTTTTGTGGGAAAAAGACTATTACCAACCGCCTTACAAGCCGGGAGACGATTTCCTGCCTATGTATCTAATGGTACACGGCAACCTCAACCCGGATAAAGACTACGAAATGATAAGGAAGAAACTTCACACAATCGTTTATGGAGTAAAAGAATAAAAGAAAATAAAGGATATTATTAGCAGAGCAGCAGTAGTAAAAGCCTTATTAGTAGTAGAAACAGCTAAAATAGAGATATTCCTAAATAAAGAAAGGGCTTCCAAATCATTTTGGAAGCCCTTTCTTTAATATATTGAATTAACTAATTATTTCTCACCACGTTTAGTAGCAGAATAGTTAATCTTCAAAGCGTAAGATTTTCTAAGAGCATTTTTTACGTCAGTAACAATACCCATCTTAGTCTTTTGGTCAACTTTCAGAGACACAGTCATTTTCGCTGCATCTCCCTCACTCATACTAGCACGTTCCTGGAAAATGAAGTCTTGTACTTCACCAACTTCAGCATAGCTGTCGTTAAGCTGAATACGACTTTCAGTACCCATTTTCGCACGATATTCCTGAGTAGGTTCACCTACATAAATGAATGTCACCAATGATTTCTTCTCCAGTTTTTCGAGTTCAGTACCTTGCGGAAGTGTAAACTGTACCTTTAATGTTACCTCACGCATTGTTGTTACAATCATAAAGAAAAACAACAATGTAAAGATAAGGTCAGGCAACGAAGAAGTATTCAATGCCGGCATTTCACGTTTACCAGTCTTATTAAATTTTCCCATTACTTACTTCTTTTTTTCTCCGTATTTTTTAGGTTCTGCCTCAGAAATTCGTTGCGGATAGATTTCACGGACTGCTTTCTGCTGTTCATCAGTCAACTCCGCATATTTCACTCCGAACTTTTCTGTAGCTAGTTCATCTCTCAATTCATTGTATGCAGCAACCAACTCATTCTGCACACTAATATATGCCTGATAAGAAGATCCACGGTCATTCTGCAAAGAAACCACATGCTTGTCACTAACAAGAGTTGTACCAAAAAATTCCACATTCTTTTGCGTCTTTTCAGGCATATTCTCTGCATTATTAACATTAGCAATAAATTCTTTTGCTTTATCTCTCAACTGATCAACGCTAATATAATCATTTCCACACATCAAGGCATCATCTTTATTCAGATACACCTGCAGAATGTTACGTTCTTTGATTTTATCAGCATCATCTTTTCTTTCATCTTCGGGTGGCGGTGGCAAAAGTCTTGCCAAACCACGGTCCGTATCCATTGATGTCGTAATCAAGAAGAAGATCAGCAACAAGAAAGCGATATCCGCCGTAGAACTTGAGTTAATATCAGGAACTTTTCTTTTTCCTTTTGCCATTGTAATTACTTATTTAATTGAGTATCCTCAATTGATTACGATAATTTTTTCTTTATACCACTCACAATGATTGCAACGATAGTCACAAACAACAGAATGTAAATAGAATAAAGGAACATATCAGTCAACTTCAGCCAAAAAGGAACATTGTCTGTACCGTCATAACCTTGGATTTGCATTGGTGTACCATCACCCATAGCCCAAGCAACAACTAAAACAACAACCAAAAGAACCAAGCCAAGTAAAGACTTAATTGCATTTGCCGGATTATCTTTTAAAGCTGCACCAAATTGGAAAACAGCACCGATGACAGTAGCAGCAATAGCAACGCCAAACAAAGCATACATCAAATAGAGTAAGGCGTCTGTTTGAGCAGGCTGCCACATTTCGGGATCAACTCCCGGTATCACTGCATCGCCACTAGCATCTCCCCCAAAGAAGAAAAGCCCCATAACGATCAGGATGATGGCAAACATCGCATAAAGTGCGTAATACGATGCTTTATATGTTAACTTACTCATCTTTATTATTTTTTGTATTTCAAGTTATATTTGATTACCATGTCAAGCAAAGAGATAGAAGAATCTTCCATTTCGCTTGTAAGAGCTTCAATCTTAGCAAGTACGTAGTTGTAGAATACCTGAAGAATCAAAGCAACGATCAAACCGAAGATAGTTGTAATCAAGGCTACTTTCATACCACCTGCAACAACCGTCGGAGAGATATCACCTACCTGTTGGATTTTGTCAAATGCCTGCACCATACCGATTACAGTACCCAAGAATCCGAGTGACGGAGCCATTGCGATAAACAGTGTAATCCAAGAACATCCTTTTTCAAGGTAACCGGCTTGTACACCACCGTAAGAAACAACTGATTTTTCAACCACATCGATACCCTGGTCAATTCTCATCAAACCTTGGTAGTAGATAGAAGCAACAGGACCTCTCGTGTTACGAGCAATGTCTTTAGCAGCTTCAACATCACCTTTTTCCAAAGCAGCTTCGATAGATGCCATGAATTTCTTTGTGTTGATTTCAGCCAAGCTCAAATAGATGATACGTTCGATACAGAAAGCCAAACCGATCACCAAAGCGATAGCTACCAAACTCATGAAAGATGCAGTACCTTCAATGAATTTAACTTTGATTTCCTTGTGAATACCACCTTCTTCTGCAGCAGGAGCAGCAGCTGTAGTTTCAGCGGCAGGAGCAACAGCTTGTTGTTCAGTTTGTTCTGCTGCAGGAGCATCTTGAGCCTGAGCAAGTTGAATAGAGCCAAATGTAAAGGCACCAATCACAGCAACAATTGCGAATAACTTTTTCATTGTGTGTCTAATTTTTAAGATTAATTAATTGATTATTATTATTGTTTTTACTTCTCGTTCCGTTTTCAATTCTGCGGAGAGACGGGGATTCGAACCCCGGATACGCTTTAGGCGTATACACGCTTTCCAGGCGTGCCTCTTCAACCACTCGAGCATCTCTCCTTATGAGTTTTCCGCATTTTCAGCTACAAATGTATCCTTTTTTTTCTTTTCGTGAAGCATTATCCCTTTTTTATCTTGAATAAATACTGCAAATTAATATATTTTAAAACCTTGCGAACATTATTTGCGGATTCCAAACACTTTTAGTGCATTTCCTGAAGTGACCTGAGACACGTATTCAGAGGGCATTCGATAAATTTCCGCCACTTTCGCAAGGGTATCTTTCACATTGGCACTTTCATTCCGCTTGCCACGGTTCGGCGCCGGAGTCAAATATGGCGAGTCGGTTTCGAGCACGATACGTTCCAAAGGGACTGTGAGCAATGTCTCCGGCAGAGTCGATTTCTTAAAAGTGACAACCCCGTTAATGCCTAGCATAAAGCCCTCAAACTCCAACAATTTCGCCGCTTCTTCCGGCGTTCCGGTGAAACTATGAAAAATGCCGGTGAGAGGGGTGTTTTTATAGGCCGACATTACCTTATATATATACTCGAACGCATCCCTTGAATGAATGACTATCGGCAACCGGTATTCGAGCGCCCACTCAATCTGCTTTTCAAAGACCAGCAACTGCTCTTTCAGGAAAGTCTTGTCCCAGTAGAGGTCAAGTCCGATTTCACCGATGGCGACAAACTGATTGTTCCCTGCCAACTGCTCGCGTACCACCGCCAGTTCCTGTTCATATGTTTCATTGACCGAGGTAGGATGCAATCCGATCATCGGATAGCAAAAGCCCGGGTAATCAGCACATACGGACAACATCGAATCAATTGTCGTGCTGTCGATATTCGGCATAAAAATATAGGAGACGCCGGCTTCGCGTGCGCGTTCCATCACTTGTGGCAAATCCTCGGAAAATTCTTCTAAAAAAAGATGGGAATGAGTGTCTATCAACATGATATTTCGTTTTCTTCTTTTACTTTTTCATTGGAGCGATAATAATATATCAGGCCGTAGTCACGGCATTTGTCCAAGCGAGCTTCATTGGGAGTGACGTCCTGAAACTTGGCTTCCACCTGATTCCATATATCCAGTATCAACTCATCGGCACGGTCACGCATGGAAGCCAGTTCGTCAAGGCTCCGGCTGGTCAATGCCTGATAATTCTTCTGCCGTTCGTAGCTGTCAAGAAAAATATCATAGTGCACTTTCACGCGTGCAATCGTAGGATTATAAATCGGTATGCCGCCCTGTGACGTTCTCCGCTGCTCACCTTCAATAATCTTCTTCCCCCACTCCACCAATGCGGCTTCGCTTAACAAATCCGGCACGGTATTTGCATTGGGCAGACCATATAATTCTTTGTGGGCTACCTTTATTTCATCACGGAGTACCGCCAAGTTGAGCACCTGGATGAAATGGGAAATATACAGCCGGGCGGTTTTCACATTTGCCTGATGTTTCCTGCTTGCCCGCGACTGATTTTCATAACATTGCGTATAATAAATTTGTGCCGCTTCAAACCTTTGCAGGAAATTGCGCGCTTCAAACAATGTCTTTAGTGTAATTGCCAGGTCGCGCACATTATACAGTTCACCCTTTTCGACCGCTGTTTTCAACGCCCGAACTCTTGCCTGGTCTGTATTTGGTAGTCGTCTGTATGGCATATTATCAAGAACTTAGTTACATTTCACGATACATCAGTACTTTCACCAGGTTCTTCAGTTCTTTTTTTCTGTCCTCTGCCACCGCTACTGCCGAAAGGCTTTCCATGGCGAGTGTATAATATTCGCGCATCTTGTTTTCGCAGATATTGCGAATATTCAGTTGATTGTACAGTTCTGTCACCGCAGCTATTTTTTCGGCAGGCTGATAAGTATCAGCATTGAGCCAACGATCCAGTTTTTCTCTTTGCTTCTCGTCCGCACGGTGCAGCGCCTTGATAAGCATATATGTTTTTTTGTTGCAAAGGATGTCACCGCCTATTTTCTTACCGAACACTTCCGGGTCACCATAGACATCCAGCAAATCATCCTGCAACTGGAACGCGACTCCTATCTGCATTCCGAAATTATAAAGATTATCGGCATCCTCAGCAGTCGCTCCTGCCAGAATAGCACCGATTTTGAGACTGCCTGCCAGTAATACGGCTGTTTTCAGGCGAATCATTTCAATATATTCATCCTCAGTGACATCGCAACGGGATTCAAATTCCATATCCAGTTGCTGTCCTTCACAAATTTCGAGTGTAGTCAGGCTGAACAGTTCCATCACTTCCTTGAGATGCTCCGACGGGCACGCTGTCATGTACTGAAACGCCAGAATCAGCATAGCGTCTCCCGAGAGTACGGCAGTGTTGTCATTCCAGACCTTGTGTACGGTCGGCTTTCCTCTGCGCATATCGGAACGGTCCATCAAGTCATCATGTAGCAACGTATGGTTGTGGTAAACTTCGATAGCGGTGGCAGGGTCGTAGATAGACGCGACATCCTCGCGATACAAGTTATACGCCATCAACATTAATACGGGACGTATCCGCTTCCCCCCTAAAGAAAGGATATATTCAATCGGTTCATAGAGTCCTTTCGGTGTCCGGGTAAACTGAATTTCAGAAATATGAGTGTTTATTTTATCAAGTAATTGAGAAGCTGTGAACATGATGGATGAAAAATATAAATGAATGAAAAAAGAGGCTGCCGTGAAGCAGCCTCTTAAATTATTGTGTTACAAATTACTGCAGTCTGAACATTACAGGAACCGTAAATTTAACACGTACCGGTTTACCACGCTGCATACCTGGTTTCCACTTCGGCATGGTGTTTATCACACGGAGAGCCTCTTTATCCAGATACGGGTCAACGCTGCGTACAACTTTCGCGTCTACAATACTACCGTCTTTGTTGACAACGAACTGTACGATAACACGTCCTTGAGTTCCGTTTTCCTGAGCGATAGTCGGATATTTGATGTTCTTAGCCAGATACTGCATCAAAGCTGCTTGTCCGCCCGGGAAGTCCGGCATGTTTTCTACAACTTCGAAAATGGTCTGTTCTTCCGGCTCTTCTTCAACAACTTGTACCGGCACGTATTTTACTTCTACCGGAGCAGCATTATCTTCATTGATAATGGTTGTTGTTTCATCAATTTCGGCCTTATCGTCGACAATCTCCAACAATTCGGCCACTTTCGGGGCTTCGGGTGGTGGTGGAGCTTGTTGTTCAGGGGTTTCGGTAATAGGAATGATTTCCTCTTCAAACACAACGTCAGCTACTGCCTGGCTTGTATCAATTTTCACGTCACGCTGGGTCCATTCGAACGCCACGAACATGAAAGCCAACACTACCACGTAACCAACGAGCAACCATGTAGACTTCTTGCCTTCCAGGTCTGCTTTGGGTGATTTTTTAACTTCCATAAAATAATTAATATAATAGATTAATAAAAAAAGTGTCTTCCTATGTGTCTTCGGGCAAATATAGTACATTTTCAGTTAACCGTCTGTTTCTTCCGGTCTTTTTATCCGGCTTTTTAACTTTTTTAATTCTTTCGTACTTGCCTGCTTCCTTTTAACGGCAAACATATGGCTGATTTTCAAAATAAGCGTATCTTTGGCGGACAAATTAGATGAACTGAATATGAAAAAGATAGTAATAGCAATCGACGGTTTTTCCTCTTGTGGAAAAAGTACTATGGCCAAGGATCTTGCCCGTGAAGTGGGATACATTTACATTGACAGCGGAGCCATGTATCGGGCGGTCACCTTATATAGTATGGAGAACGGAATTTTCGACGGAGATGTCATCGACACAGAGAAACTAAGAAATGAAATCAAAAATATCCATATTTCTTTCCGTCTGAACCCTGAAACGGGGCGTCCGGACACTTACCTCAACGGGGTAAATGTGGAAAACAGAATCCGCACGATGGAAGTCTCGTCCAAAGTAAGTCCTATCAGCGCGCTCGACTTCGTACGTGAGGCAATGGTGGCCCAACAGCAGGCGATGGGAAAAGAAAAAGGCATTGTAATGGACGGAAGGGACATCGGAACCACGGTTTTCCCGGACGCCGAATTGAAGATTTTTGTAACTGCCACGCCTGAAGTCCGTGCCCAACGCCGTTACGACGAACTGAAAGCGAAAGGACAGGAAGCGAGTTTCGACGAAATCCTGGAGAATGTAAAGCGACGGGACTATATTGACCAGAACCGGGAAGTAAGTCCGCTGCGTAAGGCTGATGATGCTTTGTTACTGGACAATACGGACTTGACAATCGAGCAACAGAAAGGATGGCTGTTCGAGCATTTTAATAAGGTGGGAAAGTAGTTTTTCCGTATAGTTTTAAGGAGTTTCTTATCTAAATTGAGGAGTTTTCTTTATGATTAAGGTAGAGATAGATGAAGGGTCAGGCTTCTGCTTCGGGGTAGTGACAGCCATTCACAAGGCGGAAGAAGAGTTGGCAAAGGGAGAAACGCTTTATTGTCTCGGAGATATCGTGCACAACAGCCGGGAAGTGGACAGGCTGAAAACGATGGGATTAATCACCATCAACCGCGAAGAGTTCAAGCAGTTGCGAAACGCAAAGGTACTGCTGCGGGCACACGGGGAGCCGCCGGAAACTTACATGATTGCCCGCGAGAATAATATTGAAATCATAGACGCGACTTGTCCGGTAGTATTGCGCCTTCAGAAGCGTATCAAGCAGGAGTTCCTGCAAGACGGAAATAAAGAAAAGCAAATTATCATTTACGGTAAAACCGGTCACGCAGAAGTGTTGGGACTGGTGGGGCAGACAGACGGAAAAGCGATTGTCATCGAAAAAGCCGAAGAAGCGAAGAAGCTGGATTTAAACAAGGACATCCGTCTTTTTTCGCAGACAACCAAGTCACTCGACGAATTTCAGGAAATTGTAGAGTATATCAAGAAGAATATATCTCAGGACGCGACTTTCGAGTATTACGATACGATTTGCCGTCAGGTTGCCAATCGCATGCCTAAGTTAAGGGAGTTCGCGGCTACGCATGATTTGATATTCTTCGTCAGCGGGAAAAAGAGTTCGAACGGAAAAATGCTGTTTGAAGAATGCCTGAAAGTGAATCCTAATTCACATTTGATAGATAATGAAAAGGAGATAGATACTTCTTTGCTCCAAGACGTGCAGTCGATTGGCGTGTGCGGGGCAACTTCCACTCCTAAATGGCTGATGGAAAAGATATACAACCATATCCGGGCACTTATAAAGGAGTAACAGCGTATTGTAGAAGCGAGTAACAGCAAAGTAACAGATAAGAATAAAAAGAAAGCAAAAAGCGGACATTTGCACTTTTTTAATGTTTTCATCAAGTGAAAAAAAACTTCGTAAACATTGCTTTCAACTTTTTATTGTACATTTGCCACATCAAACTAATTAATGAAAAGATTGTGATATGGGAACAGTGAAATGTATCGGAATTTTAACTTCCGGGGGTGATGCTCCGGGAATGAATGCAGCTATACGTGCAGTGACACGTGCAGCCATCTATAACGGATTACAAGTTAAAGGTATATATAGAGGATACAAAGGCCTGGTGACAGGCGAAATCAAGGAATTCAAAAGCCAAAACGTAAGTAACATCATCCAACTGGGTGGAACAATCCTGAAAACAGCCCGCTGTAAGGAGTTCACGACTCCCGAAGGACGCCAACTAGCCTATGATAATATGAAGAAAGAAGGCATCGATGCCTTGGTTATCATCGGTGGTGACGGTTCGCTGACGGGCGCGCGTATTTTCGCGCAGGAATTTGATGTGCCCTGTGTCGGACTGCCGGGAACGATTGACAACGACCTCTACGGAACTGACACAACTATCGGCTACGACACAGCATTGAATACCATCCTGGATGCAGTGGATAAGATTCGCGACACAGCCACTTCGCACGAACGTTTGTTCTTTGTGGAAGTAATGGGACGTGATGCCGGTTTCCTCGCGCTGAACGGAGCGATTGCTTCGGGAGCTGAAGCAGCCATTATCCCGGAATTCAGCACGGAAGTCGACCAACTGGAAGAATTTATCAAGAACGGATTCCGTAAGTCAAAGAATAGCAGTATCGTACTGGTAGCCGAAAGTGAACTGACCGGCGGGGCCATGCATTACGCGGAACGTGTGAAAAACGAGTATCCGCAGTACGATGTACGTGTAACTATCCTCGGACACTTGCAGCGCGGTGGTAGTCCTACTGCTCACGACCGTATCCTGGCAAGTCGCCTGGGTGCTGCCGCTATCGATGCTATCATGGAAGACCAACGCAACGTAATGATTGGTATCGAACATGACGAAATCGTTTATGTACCGTTCAGCAAGGCTATCAAGAATGACAAGCCGATAAAGAGAGACCTTGTGAATGTATTGAAAGAACTTTCTATCTAAACGAAAGAAGTTTCATCCAATCATTAGAAAAAAGAAATAATGAGGGAATATCAAAACTCCCTTTTTAACAAAATCACCCGCGTTGCAAATAGATGTAGCGCGGGTGTTTTCTATTTTTATAAAGGCTTTGGATACACCTTCGTTTCTTATTTTTATTCCAACCATTGCGCTACCGTTCGCTCTGTACTTTCCCAAAGCCGCTCCTGTTGCACATGATGAGCATACTTGTCAGACAGTTTTTTCCGGCGATTGCTTGCATATAGCTGTCCCGTCACTCCCGCCTCTTTTTCGTCCAGCAGCAGTCCGATGGCCGTAGAAGCCCCTTTCTTCGGTTTGCGGATAAAAGGACGGAAAAAAATATCGGTCAATGGGTCAAACCATTGATGCATAGTAATAATATTTGTAGAAACAATCCCCGGGTCAGCCGCATTGACAGTGATACCCTTGTCACGGAGCTGTTCAGCCAGTTCGAGGGTAAACAATAATAAAGCCAGTTTCGTATTACTGTAGATAGGGATTCTCCAAAACTTTCCCACCTTTCCCCGATGGAAAAAGTCAGGCAGGTCGATATGCCCGATTGCGTAAGTACAAGAAACCATATTCACAATACGCGCGCCCCGCACCATTGCGGGAACCAATTTCCGCGTAAGCAGATAAGGCCCTACATAATTCACACTCACCGTCCGTTCAAATCCGTCGGCGGTAACATGAAACCCTGTTTCCATCGTCCCTGCATTATTCATCAACAGGGAAACCGGAATATTACGCTCCAGAATCTGTCCGGCAAAAGAAGCTACCGAGCGCATGGAAGACAAATCAATAGCCATCACTTCCAGGTTCGGATTTCCGGTTTCTTCGATTAAACGCTGACGGACAATTTCTGCTTTTGACGGATTATAACAAGCCATTATTATCCGATAACCGGCTTGGGCTACAGAACGTGTTATTTCCCGTCCCATTCCTCCGTCGGCACCGGTGATGATTGCCCATTTTACTTCATTCATCGCTTTTCAAGTTTTTCAATCTCCTTCTGCAAACAAGAAGGGATTGGTTCTTTTAAATGTTGATGACAAGCCATTTCTATGGTGTACATACGTCCGATGCAGTAATTACTGTGTCCGCAGTTACAACGAGCCTGCTCTTCCTGTGCCATCCGGTTGACAAATCCCGGTTCGTTGAGCAAAGCGCGCGCCATCTGCACAGCGTCAAAACCCGCATCCAGCACTTCATCTATCTTCTGACGGGCAACAAGGCCACCGACATAAATCAACGGAGCTCCCGGAAGAGCTTCCCGAAACTTCAACGCATCTTCGAGAAAATAAGCCTCTTTGAAAGGGACTGACGGAATCATCCATTTTCCAAACATCCTCACTCCATACTTCAGCCACCAGCAATTCATATAGTAAGACATCGAACGGATGGGCATCGCACCCCGCATCACATACATCGGCGTTTTGCTTACGAAACCGCCGCTCAACACCAATCCATGAGCGCCAAGTTCCAGCAAACGTTTGGCAACCTGGATGGATTCGTCTATTTCCATTCCGCCCTTGAAGCCGTCACGCATATTCATTTTCACAAAAACAGCCATGTCACTGCCTGCCGCTTTCATGACTTCTTCCATCACCAACTCCATAAAACGCATCCGGTTTTCCAGTGAACCGCCAAATTCATCTTTCCGGTGATTCGTGTAGGGAGACAGGAACTGGCTAATCAGATAACCATGTCCGGCATGGACTTCCACAGCATCAAATCCGGCTTCCCTTGCCAGATTGACAGCGTTTCCATAGGCTTGTGCCAGTTCCGGAAGCTCTTCTTTTTCCAGTCCGCGGACAAACGTGGGAGAATAGAGATTGAATCCCGAAGAAGCAGACACGGGGGTGACACCGCAAATATTTTTGTGGGACATATTTCCGCAATGTCCTATCTGTATGCCTACGGCAGCGCCTTCGTCGTGCACAGCTTTGGTCAATTCATGCAAACGGGGAATGATGGATGGACGCAGCCACAACTGGCGGTCGAAAGAAAGTCCGCTTTGTGTCACAGCAGCGTAGGCCACCGTCGTCATGCCTACCCCGCCCGCAGCTACCGAGCGGTGATAATCCAATAGCATTTGTGAAGGAGTATTCTCCGGACACATACTCTCGAAAGCCGCCGAACGAATCGTCCGATTCCGCAACGTCAAAGGCCCGAAAGTGACCGGAGTAAAAAGCTTAGATTTCATAGTAGTGAGAATTATTCAAGTCTTATTTAATTTGTGATAACAATCATTTTTAATAAAGGAAAGGAAATACCCGTTTCTTCTCTCCTACCGCGTCACCGAATTCTTCGCGGTAGCGACACCACAACGCATGGGCACGCGGAACAAGATTGGCAATCGTCCACCAAAGAAAGACAAGTCCGGAAAGCGAACAAGTGAGTATTGCCCAACCTGCCCATTCAATTATTTCACCGAAATAATTGGCGGACGTGACATAGCGATACATTCCCTTTTGCGGCAGATAATGGCGTGTGTCTCCCGGTTTGCGCAGGTGGCGGATGACATAATCCGAATGCCAGTTGACCAGCATACCCACAAAAAACAGCAGAGTACCCGCTATAAACCACGGAGACGTAAACCAGTCGGGCTGGTACATCGTTTCGGGAGCAAGGTAAAATATCCATTCACCTTGCATATAGCCATTCAGCAGATTAAAAAGAATCCCCATTGACATAATTGCCAGTGGCATTTTACTTTTTCCGGTCAATAACAGCGGGAAAATGAAGGCACGCTGGAAATAATGAATTTGAAAAAACAAAAAGAAAGTCAATATTACCGGCTCAAAACGACGTTCGGAATACATCCACATACCACACATCACCAAAAAGACCGGAGCTTCCATCAGTACCCAAGCTATTTTATTGGATATAGCTACTCCCCATGACGCCGTGCGAAAAATACCGTATCCGGCTTTCACAAAATAGAGTGCGATAAAAACCACCAGGGCAATCAAACTCATCACACCCAGGAACAGATTAAAGGCTGCCAAACTCATATTAAAAGTCTTTATGTAATGCGCAAAAATAACAAAAATGAAAGGAATAACAACAAAAAAATCCCTTTAAATAAAAAACTCACCACGGGCCGAATATTTTTTCATTACAAGTTCCAAGAAGAAACAGTTGATAGACGAATGAGTTATACATACTAGGTATAAAATTCGTTGAACGCAGAAAATAAATATATACCAATTAATTCATAACTGCACGATTATGAATCAAATCCGTACGGTTATGTTATGAACTAATTTCGAGCTTGTGCAGATTTATTTTTAATGCTTAATGAATTTATGGTTAATGATGCATGGCTTTATTCGTCTGACAACTGTTTCTTTTTCGTCTGACAGTTGTTAGACGAAAGAATAACAGTTGTCAGACGAAAGTTTAACAATTGTCAGACGAATAAAGTTATGTATAACGGGGATTAAATCATTGTATACTACCAATAAAGTTTTAGAAAAACTAAGTTTAGTTCATTTCTGTACCGTTTTGAACTGTTTCTTATTCATCACAACTCCCCGAACAAAGTTGAAATCCAATCTTCGTTCGGGGAGTACTTTTATATATTCAACAAAAGGATTTGTCTTTGTCAACGCTTCTTGATAGGTACATAAGCCAAATCTTCGAGCACATTCTTGTAAGCAGGACGGATGATACGCTTGCCTTCGAAAGTCAGTTCCTCATTGCGGTGTGCACACCAACCTACGATACGTGCCATGGCAAACAAAGGAGTGAAAATTTCCTGCGGCAATCCAATCATTTCATAGACGAAACCCGAATAGAAGTCGATGTTACTGGAAACGGTCTTTCCGTTGTTCTTGATACGGCCGAAAGTGGCGATGGCACGTTCTTCCAACAGTTCGAGGAAAGCAAATTCGCTTTCTCGGCCTTTCTCACGGGCAAGGTCGCGGGCAAGTTCTTTCAGCAAGAGCGCACGAGGGTCGGAAATGGTGTAGACAGCATGGCCGATACCATAAATCAATCCCGTTTTGTTGTACACTTCTTTGTTGAGCATACGGGTGAAGTAAGTGTCTATTTCGTCTACACTAGTCCAGTCCTTGATATTTTCTTTCAAGTGCTGGAACATGTCGGCAACCTGGATATTCGCGCCACCATGAAGCGGGCCTTTCAGCGAACCGATACCCGCGGCGATGGCCGAATACGTATCTGTTCCGGTAGAAGAAGTGACACGGACGGTGAATGTGGAGTTGTTACCACCACCATGTTCTGCCTGAAGAATCAACAGCAGGTCGAGGGTGCGGGCATCCAGTTCGGTGTAGTCCTTTTTCAGCATATACAGGAAGTTTTCGGCGATAGACAGTTTTTCCTGCGGATGGCGGATATGCAGGGAACGACCGAAAGTGGCGTGGCGAAGCATATTGTAAGCATAGGCGATGATGGTCGGAAACTTCGAGATAAGATCGATGCTCTGACGCATCAGGTTATCACGGGAAGTATCATCCGCGTTGGCATCAAAACGATACATTTCGAGTACGCTGCGCGAAAGGATATTCATAATGTTGTTTCCTTCCAATTCGATAATATTCATTTTCGTTTTCTGTTCCAACGGCATGTTGTCGTTAATCAGTTCACGGAAAGAGAGCAGTTCTTCCTTATCCGGCAGACGGCCAGAGAGCAGCAGGTAAGCCACTTCTTCGAAGCCGAAGCGTTTCTCCTTGATGATGGCGTGTGAAATATCTTCCACGTCATAGCCACGATAGAACAATTTGCCCGGTATGGGTTTCAGTCCGCCACCCGGAATACGTTCGTAGCCAACTACATTACCGATTTTAGTAAGGCCTACCAATACACCTGTGCCGTCTTCATTACGCAGTCCGCGTTTCACGTCAAACTTGGGGAACAATTCATTATCAATCCGGGTTGCTTCCTTCATATCTTCGGAAAGCTTGTAAATCAAGTACTCTTTCTTCATTTTTCTTTGTTTTTATTTGTTGCTTTTACTTTTCAATTCGTTCCACTATTTCGCGTGTGAAAGCGGAAGTTGAGAGGGAGGTTCCGTTCGGCATAAAACGTGCTAGATCATGTGTAGCGCGAGCTTCAAGGAAACTTTGTTCCAAGGCTTTCTCTATAAGAGCCGCCGCTTCTTTCCAGTCAAAATATTCGAGCATCATCACTGCCGAAAGCAGAATGGAGCAAGGGTTCACTACGTCTTTTCCCGCAATGTTCGGGGCAGTTCCGTGAGTGGCTTCAAAGATGGCGTGACCTGTCTTGTAGTTGATATTCGCTCCCGGAGCAATACCGATGCCGCCTACCATCGCTGCCAGTTGGTCGGAGACGTAGTCCCCGTTCAGGTTCAAGGTGGCTATTACGGAATATTCTTCGGGAATCAGTAAGGTATTTTGCAGGAAAGCGTCGGCGATGCAGTCCTTTATCACCAGTCTGCCATCTGCCAGGGCATCGGCAAATTCACGCTGCGCCAGTTCGTAGCCCCACTTCTTGAAACCACCTTCGGTGAATTTCATGATATTACCTTTGTGCACCAACGTCACGGAAGGCAGATGATGGTCGAGCGCATACTGGCAGGCTGCACGTACAAGACGTTCCGTACCTTCACGGGAGACAGGTTTCACGCCGAAAGAAGATGTTTCCGGGAAACGGACTTTCGTCACGCCCATCTCGTCTTTGAGGAATTTATAGAACTTTTCAGCTTCCGGAGTACCGGCTTCCCACTCGATACCGGCATAAATGTCTTCCGTATTTTCACGGAATACGCACATATCCACTTTCTCAGGCGCTTTCACAGGCGACTGCACTCCCTGATACCAACGGACGGGACGGAGACAAACGTATAAGTCGAGCGTTTGGCGCAGGGCTACATTCAACGAACGGATGCCGCCACCGACGGGAGTTGTCAACGGGCCTTTGATTCCTATCAGATATTCCTGAAAGGCCTTCATCGTTTCGTCTGGCAACCAGGAACCTGTCTCATTGAAGGCACGTTCACCTGCCAGCACTTCTTTCCATTCGATGCGGCGCTTGCCGCCATAGGCTTTCCGAACGGCCGCATTCACTACGGCCTGCATGGAAGGAGTCACTTCAGCTCCCACTCCGTCTCCGGTAATATAAGGTACGGTAGGCACATCGGGCACCAGCAGCGTACCATCTGCTTTCATGGTTATTTTATTCATGGTTATCTTGCATTTAAGGCAGAGCCGGCACGAAACCAGGCAATCTGCTGTTCATTGTATGTGTGCTGTACTTCAAAGCTCTCTTTCGTTCCGTCTTCGTGGTGGAGAACGATGGTGAGATTACGTCCCGGCGCGAAATGCACCAAACCAAGCACGGAGAGAACATCATGTTCGCGAATCTTGTCGTAGTCGGCTTTATCGACAAATGTCAGAGCAAGCATTCCTTGTTTCTTCAGATTCGTTTCATGGATACGGGCGAAGCTCTTGGCGAGAATCACACGGACATTCAGGAAACGGGGTTCCATAGCTGCGTGCTCGCGACTGGAGCCTTCACCGTAGTTTTCTTCGGCAACGACAATAGAAGAAATCCCCTGTGTCTTATACAACTTCGCTGTACCGGAAACTGTACCGTAGGTATTTGTCGAACGGTTCCAAACGCTGTTCGTTTCACCGTTGAAGGCATTGACAGCTCCCATCAACATGTTGTCGGAAATATTCTCCAAATGTCCCCGGAAACGAAGCCACGGGCCTGCCATAGAGATATGGTCGGTGGTACATTTGCCTTGCGCCTTGATGAGCAGGGGCATATTCAGCAAGTCCTGGCCGTCCCAGGCAGGGAAAGGAGTCAGCAGTTGCAAGCGTTGGGAATCCGGTTTCACTTTGATTTCCGTTTTTGCCCCGTGCGGGGCGATATAGCCTTCGTTGCCCTGTGTAAAGCCCTTCAAAGGAAGTTCGTCACCGACAGGTTCAGCCAATTTTACTCTTTCGCCATCGTGGTTCACTAATCTGTCTTTCAAGGGGTTGAAGCAGAGGTCGCCCGCGATGGTCAGTGCCATAGTCAGTTCGGGAGAAGCGACGAAAGCATAGGTGTTGGGATTGCCGTCGGCACGTTTCGCAAAGTTACGGTTGAAAGAGGTGACGATGGAGTTCTTCCGTGTCGGGTCGTCCGTCTCACGTTTCCACTGGCCGATACAAGGGCCGCAGGCGTTTGCCATAATGGTAGCTCCGATTTGCTCGAAAGCACCGATCATTCCGTCTCTCTCGGCAGTGGCGCGAATCTGTTCCGAACCCGGATTCACAATCAGCGGAGCGGCTACGCTCAAATTCTTTTCGGCTACCTGCTTCGCCAAAGAAGCGGCACGGCTCAAGTCCTGGTAAGAAGAGTTGGTGCACGAACCGATGAGTCCGACTTCCATTTTACGAGGATAGCCGTTCAATAATACTTTCTCCGCAAATTCGGAGATAGGCGTAGCAACGTCCGGCGTGAAAGGGCCGTTTATGTAAGGTTCGAGTTCCGACAAGTCAATATCAATGACGCGGTCGTAATATTTCGCAGGTTCATCCGTCACCACTTCGTCCGCCCGAAGGTCGGCGCCGACAGATTCCGCCCAGTCGACAACACAGTCTCTTCCTGTGGCTCTCAGGTAAGTAGCCATGCGCCCGTCAAACGGGAAAAGTGAGGTGGTAGCCCCTACTTCGGCCCCCATATTGCAGATGGTCGCTTTTCCGGTGGCGGAAAGAGATTCGGTGCCGGGACCGAAATATTCAATGATGGCGTTCGTTCCGCCTTTTACGGTGAGGATGCCCGCCAGTTTCAGAATCACGTCTTTCGGAGAGGCCCATCCGTTCAGTTTTCCGGTCAGGCGGACACCGATAATCTTCGGCATCTTCAATTCCCACTCCATGCCGGTCATCACGTCCACGGCATCCGCGCCACCGACACCGATAGCCACCATGCCAAGCCCACCTGCGTTCGGAGTATGCGAGTCCGTTCCCACCATCATTCCGCCGGGGAATGCGTAGTTTTCAAGCACTACCTGGTGGATGATGCCTGCGCCCGGTTTCCAAAAGCCGATACCGTAGCGGGAAGATACATCGCGAAGGAAATCATAAACTTCTTCGTTGGTCATTCTTGCGGTAGCGATGTCTTCCTTCGCTCCTTTGTAGGCTTGTATCAAGTGGTCACAATGTACCGTCGAAGGCACTGCTACCCGGTCTTTGCCTGCATTCATAAATTGGAGCAGCGCCATTTGGGCAGTCGCGTCCTGCATAGCCACCCGGTCGGGGCGGAAATTCACATAGTCCTCTCCTCGTTTGTAATCCTTTACATCGGCTACATCATACAGATGAGCATACAAAATTTTCTCGGCCAACGTCAAAGGACGCTTCAATACAGCCCGCACGTGTTCTACCTTTCCTTTATAAGCAGTGTAGAAGGCTTCTAACATAGTCACATCGTATACCATATCGCTTTTAGTTTTTTTAGTCTATCTATAAAAATAACGAACGACGTTCGAGTAATGTTTAACAAAATGAAATATTTTTTCCACCCGGAGAGAAGAATTGTTACCTTTGCATCTATTATGAATAATAATTCGAAAAGTCCGATAGCCGATCTTCAGCAACAACAACTCCTCTTACGGATGGAGTACGAATACGAGAAAGAAGAATTCAAGCGGCAGACCGAAACGATGGGCGTTGCCCGGAAAGTGAAACGCGGTCTCTGCTGGTATCCCGTCTCTCTCGGCCGAAGTTACTACAATTCGCTGAATCAGCTTGTAATAGATATTACACGTACCGAAAATAAAGAGATAGAGCACTCTTTCGAGTTCGGACGTCCCGTCTGCTTTTTCCATCAGTCGCTCGAGGGGAAGATGAAGTATATGAATTTCATTGCTACCGTCAGTTATGCGGATGAGGAACGGATGGTGGTCGTGTTGCCCGGAGCAGGTGCTTTGATGGAACTGCAAATTCCCAATATACTGCTTGGCGTGCAGCTTTATTTTGACGAAACGTCTTACCGGGCGATGTTCGAAGCACTGGAAGATGTAGTCCGCGCCAAAGGCAACCGGTTGGCAGAACTGCGCGACACGCTGCTCGGAACGCTGAAACCGGGATTTCGTGAGTTGTATCCGGTACGCTTTCCGTGGCTGAACAGTACGCAGGAGACGGCTGTCAACAAAGTGCTCTGCACGCGCGATGTCTCCATCGTCCACGGCCCGCCGGGAACGGGAAAGACGACGACACTGGTTGAAGCAATTTACGAGACGTTGCACCGCGAGCCGCAAGTGCTGGTCTGCGCGCAGAGTAATACGGCTGTCGACTGGATTTGCGAGAAGCTTGTAGACCGGGGCGTGCCGGTGCTGCGTATCGGAAATCCTACGCGGGTAAATGACAAGATGCTGTCTTTCACTTACGAACGGCGGTTCGAGAGTCATCCGGCCTATCCGGAGCTATGGGGCATCCGCAAGTCTATCCGCGAAATGAACGGCCGGATGCGCCGGGGAAGTTACGCCGAACGGGAGGGTATGCGCAGCCGCATGAGCCGCTTGCGCGACCGTGCCACGGAACTGGAGATACTCATCAATGCCGACCTTTTCGACAGTGCCCGTGTGATTGCCTCTACTTTAGTGAGCAGTAATCACCGCCTGCTCAACGGACGGCGGTTTCCTACCTTATTTATTGACGAAGCCGCCCAGGCACTCGAAGCGGCATGCTGGATTGCCATCCGCAAAGCCGACCGGGTTATTCTTGCCGGAGACCATTGTCAGCTTCCGCCTACTATTAAATGTATAGAGGCAGCCCGTGGCGGACTAGACCACACGTTGATGGAAAAAGTAGTCCAACAAAAGCCATCTGCCGTTTCGTTGCTAAAAGTACAGTACCGGATGCACGAAGCTATCATGCAGTTTCCTTCGGACTGGTTCTACCACGGCGAACTGGAAGCTGCCCCCGAAGTACGTTACCGGGGGATTCTCGATTTCGATACGCCCATGAACTGGATAGACACTTCGGAAATGGATTTCCGCGAAGAATTTGTAGGTGAGAGTTTCGGGAGAATCAACAAACAGGAAGCAAATCTGCTTTTGCAAGAACTGGAAGCATATATCAACAGAATCGGCAAAGACCGGATATTGGATGAAAGGATTGATTTCGGCCTGATTTCTCCATATAAAGCACAGGTACAATATTTGAGAAGCGAAATCAAGGGGAGCAGCTTTCTCCGCCCTTTCCGCAGCCTCATCACCGTGAATACGGTAGACGGCTTTCAGGGACAGGAACGGGATGTAATCTTTATCAGTCTTGTCCGCGCCAATGAGGACAGGCAAATAGGATTCCTGAATGATTTGCGAAGAATGAACGTAGCAATTACCCGGGCACGGATGAAACTAGTCATATTGGGAGACGCGGCCACGCTGACAAAACATCCTTTCTATAAAAGGTTGATGTTATTCATTAAAAAAGAGGATTAACTCATTAATCCTCTTTTTTGTTTTATAAAGCCTACTTTCTCACGAAACCAGACTTTCATTTTTAACACAAACAAAACAAACAATATTTATTATTTTAAGTACTATCTTTTATACTTCCTCAATTTACCACCGGAGCAAATTAAAGACAGAATTTGTATCGAAACGATCCGTCATCTTACGGATATTTCTTTTAAAAGCATCAAACTAAAAGGGGAAATCACTGTTAAAAAGAATCCTGCGAATATGCAGTCAAAAATCTAAATATACATCAAATACTTCTCATACGGTATTATTTGCTTCAGTTTGATGCTGCAAATATAAACATAAAGTTGCATTATTTGTCCATAATAGTAATATATTTTTCAAAAAACATTCATCAGTTTTACGGAACTGATTTCCAACCAATTTGCAGACAAAAGAAAAGGAAGAGCTTTTCAGCTCTCCCTTCCTATAAAACTTGTATAATTCAGTCTGATTAATTGTTTTCAGGACGAAGTTTGCGTACTGTAACAGCAGTCTGCCACATTTCGCTTTCGCGCAATGCTTTCAGTTCTTCTTCCAGTTTCTCACGATAGTCCACTTTTGAGTTGCTGTCGATAGAAATCTGTGCTTCGTTACCAGTCTTAACGCTGTGATACAACTTTTCAACTACCGGTTTGATAGCATCGTGGAAGGGGCCCATCCAGTCAAGAGCACCACGTTGAGCAGTAGTAGAACAGTTTGCGTACATCCAGTCCATACCGTTCTTTGCGAACAACGGCATCAGTGACTGAGTCAGTTCTTCTACTGTTTCGTTGAATGCTTCGGAAGGAGTGTGGCCGTTTTCACGCAACACTTCGTATTGTGCGAGCAACAGACCTTGGATAGCACCCATCAATGAACCGCGTTCACCTGTCAGGTCGGAAGTAGCTTCACGCTGGAAAGTGGTTTCGAACAGATAACCTGAACCGATACCGATACCCAAAGCGATTGTTTTTTCGTAAGCCTTGCCCGTAGCATCCTGATAGATAGCGTAAGAAGAGTTCAAGCCACGACCTTCGAGGAACATGGTACGCAATGAAGTACCCGAACCTTTAGGAGCAACCATGATAACGTCGATGTCAGCAGGAGGAACTACGCCTGTACGGTCGTTCCATGTGATAGCAAAACCGTGAGAGAAATAAAGAGCTTTTCCGGCAGTCAGGTAAGGCTTGATAGTAGGCCATACGGACATTACCGCCGCGTCAGACAAGAGGCACATAACGATAGTACCTTTCTCGCAAGCTTCTTCGATTCCGAACAACGTTTCACCCGGAACCCATCCGTCTGCTACTGCCTTATCGTATGTTTTTCCTTCACGCTGGCCAACGATTACATTGAAACCGTTATCACGCAAGTTCAGTGCCTGTCCCGGGCCCTGTACGCCATAACCGATTACTGCAATTGTTTCATTTTTCAATACTTCACGAGCTTTTTCTAATGGAAATTCGTCACGGATTACTACTGTCTCAACAGTTCCGCCAAAATTCAACTGTGCCATTTTCTTTTTTGTTTTTAGTTTTGATGGCTTACGCCATCCGTTATTAATTGATTTTATATTCTATATTATTCAAATACTATTTCCGAGTTATTCAAATACTACTTCAAGCTATTCAAATACCACCTTCGAGCGGCAGACTACTTCGCTGCCGTTCTTCTTCACTTCGACATGGAATTCGTTATCATTGACTTCGTCACAGAAGAACGAAAGTTCGTCTCCGAAATAACTTTCGGCTACGTATGCCATTTCAAAACGGCGGATACGCTTGGTCTTGTACAACTCTATCGGGAACAAATCAAGAATGTGTTCTATGTAACGGATGCTGTTCACATGACCGTTGATGTCAATGTCGCTATACTTGGCCGTCAGCGTAGCCAATGGCTGGTCGCTGGTCACCTTGATGCGTGAGGGCTTTTCTATCGGGCAGGGTTCATCGCATACATAGTCTACGATGCTTCCGCCATGCAGCGTCAGGAGGTCGGCAGGTTTGCGAGTGTTCAGGTTAATCATGGCCCATACCGAACGGGCATAACCTATCTTCTTGCCGTCTTTGTCGATAACAGCAAAGTTACGGTCAGTAAACAGGCGATACACATTTTCCACCCATGTCTGAACCGAGAAGTCCTCGTATTGGTAGGGCATTTCGTCCAGTTCGACAGCCAGTCGGGAAAGCACCCAGGTGTAGTTGTCCTCGTTCAGCGTCGCGATGCCGAAACCACGGTCACTGGCATGGAAACCTGCGCAATTCAGCAGATGGTTGCCCAGTACTCCCATTGTCAGACGTCCGTTGAAGTCCACGTGAAAGGGTTCTGCCACAAACTTGTAAGTTCCTATTTTATTTGATTCACTCATTATTCTTGCTTGATTCACTCATTATTCTTGCTCTTTTTTACTTTGGTTATAGCCGGCTTCCCGTCCGTCGAGAAACTCATTCACCCGTTCAAAACAACTGGTAGTAATGGCTACACGTCCCGAACGGACAAATTGCAAAACACAATTCAAAGCCTTCAGTTCACCGTAGAGCGAAGTTATATCCTCACTCATGCCGTTCTTCTCGACAATGGAGAATACGGGATTCACTTCTACCACACGGGCATTGTATCTGCGTATCACCTTGGATGCTTCCGGTGTCTCCTGAAATTCGGGAGTGGACACCTTATATAATGCAATCTCATGGAAGTAGATTTCATCTTCTGTGAAGTAGTGCGCCTGAATGACGTCAATCTTCTTTTCAATCTGCTTCACGACCTTTTCTATCGTATCTTTATCCGTCCAAGCCGTGATGGTATATTTATGTACGCCTTTGATGGAAGACGCGGATACATTCAAGCTCTCGATATTAATCTGCCGGCGGGTAAATACAGCCGTTACCTGATTCAGCAATCCGGCGATATTCTCCGAATGAACGATGATGGTATATAATGTCTTATCACTCATAATTCTAATTTTAAATTGTGAACTCTCAACTCTCCATTCTCAACTCTCAACTTCTCCTAGCACTCCAACAACATTTGATTCACTGAGCCACCCGGAGGAGTCATCGGCAGGACATTACCTTCTTCCACCACACAGGCTTCGAGCAGGAACGGGCCGTCCGTAGCGAGCATTTCCTTGATGGCTTCCTTCAGTTCTTCACGGGTGAAGACGCGTTTGGAAGGGATGTCGTAGGCCGAAGCTATTTTCATGTAGTCCGGGTTCAGCATCGGCGTAAATGAATAGCGGCGGTTGAAGAACATGGCTTGCCATTGGCGCACGTTGCCGAGGTAATTGTTGTTCAGGCAGATAATTTTCACCGGAGCTTTCTGTTCCATGATGGTTCCCAGCTCCTGTATGTTCATTTGGAGTCCGCCGTCGCCCATGAATACACATACGGTACGTTCCGGCGCGCCGAAAGTGGCGCCGATAGCGGCGGGAAGTCCGAAGCCCATCGTCCCGAGTCCGCCGGAAGTGATGATGCTGCGTTCTTTTGAATATTTAAAGTAGCGGGCGGAAATCATCTGATTCTGTCCTACGTCCGTCACCAAAACGGCTTCGTGACGGGTAGCGTCGCTTACCGCACGTGCTACTTCGCCCATACTCAATGAGTCCGTAGCGGGATGAAGTTCGGGGCGGATTACTTTTTCTTCTTCTACCTTTTCGTATTCCTTGAAGCTGTCTATCCATTCGGTATGCGTGTTCTTTTTCAGAAGTTCCGTAACAGATGCCAGTGTATGCTTGCAGTCGCCCAGGACGGCGATATCTACTTTCACATTCTTGTTTACTTCGGCAGGGTCGATGTCGAAGTGGATTACTTTCGCTTGCTTGGCGTAAGTGGCGAGGTTGCCTGTCACACGGTCGTCGAAACGCATGCCGACAGCAATCAGGACATCGCATTTGTTGGTGTTGATGTTCGGGCCCAAGTTGCCGTGCATACCCAACATGCCCTTATTCAACGGATGCTCCGTCGGCAAGGCCGAAAGTCCGAGCAATGTACAGCCGGCCGGCATATCCGCCTTTTCGATAAAGGCACGCAGTTCGCTTTGCGCATTCCCCAACTCAACGCCCTGTCCTACCAGTACAAGCGGACGTTCGGCATTGTTAATCAGTTCGGCAGCCGCCTTTACAGAGTCCGCGTCCGTATCGGGTACGGGAACATAACTGCGTATGAAATCGACTTTCGTCGGTTCATATTTCGTTTTCTCGACTTGAGCATTCTTGGCAAAGTCCAGCACTACCGGGCCGGGACGACCGCTACGAGCAATATAGAAAGCGCGTGCTACCGCCCAGGCCACATCTTCGGCACGACGAATCTGATAACTCCATTTGGCGATTGGCTGGGTGATGCCCACCAAATCAACTTCCTGAAAAGCGTCTGTCCCGAGGAAAGCCGTTCCTACCTGTCCGGCAATCACAACGATAGGCGTACTGTCTATCATGGCATCGGCGATACCGGTAATCGTGTTTGTAGCACCGGGGCCGCTTGTCACCAGGCAAACACCGACTTCACCCGATACGCGGGCATATCCTTGTGCTGCATGGGCAGCTCCCTGTTCATGGCGAACCAAGATGTGGTTCAATGTATCTTGATGGTCGAATAAGGCATCGAATACCGGCATGATAGAACCGCCGGGGTATCCGAAGATGGTATTTACTCCCTGATGTTCCAGAGCACGCATCAACGCCTCTCCACCTGTTATTAAGTCTTTACTCATTCTTTTTTAGTATTGAAGGATGTGTATCAATCGATTATTCTCACTGCTCCCTTATCGGCGGAACTTACCATGCTGGCATATGCCTTCAGACTCTTCGGCACGTAACGGTCACGGGTGACGGGTGTCATCGGGCGGGCAGCCAGTTCTTCATCCGTTAGTCGCACGTTAATCGTCCGGGCCGGAATATCGATTTCGATAATATCTCCATCAACAATTTTCCCGATATTGCCTCCTGCCGCCGCTTCGGGAGAAATATGTCCTATACTCAATCCGGAAGTTCCACCACTGAAACGTCCGTCGGTAATCAAAGCACATTCTTTTCCGAGATGACGGGATTTAATATAAGAGGTAGGATAAAGCATTTCCTGCATACCGGGGCCACCCTTCGGACCTTCGTGCGTGATGACGACGACGTCGCCACTGACGACTCGGCCTCCGAGGATGCCTTCGCAGGCTGCTTCTTGCGAATCAAAGACTTTGGCAGGACCGGTAAACTTCCAGATACTTTCGTCTACACCTGCCGTTTTTACTACACAACCGTCCTGGGCGATGTTACCTTTCAGTACGGCCAGTCCGCCGTCCTTGCTGTATGCGTGTTCAAAATCACGGATACATCCGGTGGCACGGTCTTTGTCCAGTTCTTTATAATACATGCCTTGCGAACCGAGTACGAGATTGAAACGGTTGGCGGCTGCACTGGAATATTTCTTGATAGCTTTCTCGCTGACATTCGGGCTGGTGATTGAGTATTCGTTGATAGCTTCTGCCAGGGACATTCCGTCTACACGGCGAACAGAAGTGTCTATCAGTCCGGCTTTTGCCAGTTCGTCCATGATGGCGATGATGCCACCGGCACGGTTTACGTCCTGGATATGATATTTCTGTGTATTCGGGGCAACTTTGCAGAGACAGGGAGCTTTGCGGGAAAGCAGATCGATGTCGTCCATCTTGAAGTCTACTTCCGCTTCGTGGGCAACGGCCAGCAAGTGCAGAACCGTATTGGTAGAACCACCCATTGCAATATCGAGTGTCATTGCGTTCAAGAAAGCTGCGCGGGTAGCGATGCTGCGCGGCAATACGCTTTCGTCTCCTTCGTTGTAATATTTCATGGCATTCCCGACAATCAGTTTGGCAGCGTCCTTGAAGAGTTGCGTACGATTTTCGTGAGTAGCTACGATGGTTCCGTTTCCGGGAAGAGCCAGTCCGATAGCTTCGTTCAGGCAGTTCATAGAGTTGGCTGTGAACATGCCGGAGCAGCATCCGCAGGTAGGACAAGCGTTCTGCTCGATATTGGCCACTTCTTCGTCGCTTACGCTTTGGTCGGCAGACTTAATCATTGCGTCAATCAGGTCGAGGTGCTGCCCGTTCCACTCTCCGGCTTCCATCGGTCCGCCCGATACAAATACGGTAGGGATATTCAGGCGCATGGATGCCATCAACATTCCCGGAGTGATTTTGTCGCAGTTGCTGATACATACCATCGCGTCTGCCTTGTGTGCGTTGACCATGTATTCTACACTGTCGGCAATGATGTCACGGGATGGAAGCGAGTAGAGCATTCCGTCATGTCCCATGGCTATACCGTCGTCGATGGCTATGGTGTTGAATTCCGCAGCGAAGCATCCCAGCTTTTCAATCTCCGCCTTCACCAGTTGACCGATTTCATGTAGGTGTACATGCCCCGGCACAAACTGCGTGAACGAATTGACGATAGCGATAATGGGCTTGCCCATCTGTTCTTTCTTCATGCCGTTGGCTGCCCACAATGCACGGGCTCCCGCCATCCGACGGCCTTGTGTACTAAACGAACTGCGTAATTGCTTTTTCATTTCAATCTGTCTTTTAATTAAAGAGCCTCTCTCACAAGTGAGAAAGGCTCTAAATTTTATCTTTTATGGTACGAACACATACAACACAAAAACCTTCCTCACGCTCTTGATGGAATCACCACGACGCGAATAATATGCAGGACTGCCAAGTTTAGAGATGTATGTAACATATTCATATCTTCTTTTCTTTATTTTCGTGTTGCAAAGGTAAGGGCTTTTTTATTATCTCCAAACAAATCGAAGAAAAAAATCACATAAAAACTAATAATTGTAAGATAACAGCGGTATTATTTCTCTATTTTATCACTTAAAGGTTGAATTTACAACTATTATACAAGTATCGTCCCCACCGAACCTTTCTAACAAAAGCACTTAATAATCTGAAATTTACATTCCCTATGTCCGTGCACAAGCAAATAATTCGTATCTTTGTCAACCCGTATCCCGGGATTTATTAATTTAGAAATATAAAATATCAGATGGAAACAGTAGAAAACAAGTACATTACCGTTGCATACAAACTATATACAATGGAAGATGGTAAAAAAGAGTTGTTCGAGGAAGCAAAAGCTGAACACCCTTTTCAATTCATTTCAGGTTTAGGAACAACACTCGAGGATTTCGAAAATCAAATAACCGCTCTTTCTAAAGGTGATAAATTTGAGTTTACCATCGAAGCAGATAAAGCATACGGTCAATATGACGAACAACACGTAATTGACCTCCCGAAAAATATCTTCGAAATCGATGGTAAGTTCGACAGCGAACGTATCAAAGAAGGTAATATCGTTCCTTTGATGACCGGTGACGGCCAGCGCGTGAACGCAAGCGTAGTGGAAATCAAACCGGACGTGGTAGTAGTTGACCTCAACCACCCGTTGGCAGGCGCTGACCTTATCTTTGAAGGCGAAGTGATCGAAAGCCGTCCTGCTACTAACGAAGAAATTCAAGAATTAGTAAAAATGATGAGTGGCGAAGGTGGATGCGGTTGCGGATGCGGCAGTTGTGGCGACGGTGAATGCGGCGACGATTGCGGTTGCGAAGGCGGGCACTGCCATTAATTAAGAAATATGGCTGTCGTTGATAACGGTAGCCAATAAAAATAAAATGGATAATGAGCTTCTTGGTTTCATTATCCATTTTTTATTTGGTTATTTTTTAGCTTGACTGTTCTTTAATGCAGATGCTCCTTAATTCAACTATTCTTGTTTCAGCATCCTTTGTGCGTCATAATATCGAGCACCATTTTATCCGTCTCATTCATGGCTTGTGAGCCGATTCTTGTCAGGTTACGGATGCTTTGGTCCACGTCTTCATCAATAATACCTTCTACGGAAGTCACGCAGCGGTCTTCCATCGCCATCATGGCAGATAGGACGGCTGTTGACACTCCGGTAGTTACCTTCAGGGCACAACTCGGCTTGGCACCGTCACAAATCATTCCCGTCAGATTGGCGATCATATTTTGAACGGCAAAGGCAACTTGGTCATAGTTGCCACCCATCAACCAGGTGATTCCGCAACTGGAACCTGTGGCGGCTACCACACAACCGCACAGGGCGGACAATCGTCCCAAGCTTTGCTTGATATAGATAACTGTAAGATGGCTCAACATCAGGGCACGAATCATTTCTTCTTCGCTCTTGTTGTTTTCTTCGGCAAAGACTACTACCGGAAGTGTAGCGGATATTCCCTGATTACCACTGCCGGAGTTGCTCATGACCGGAATCATGGCTCCTGCCATTCGGGCATCACAGGCGGCTGAAGTATACGAGAGGATATGGCAAAATACGCTATCGCCCATCACTTTATGTTCGTAAGTGCCACGGAGCATTTTCCCCAAACAATGTCCGTAGTTACCTTTGAAGGCTTGTTCGGCGGCGGCTTTGTTTAAGCGGGCGGTGTCGAGGATGAAACGGATTTCATCCAGTGGAGCGGTCAGGGCGAAGTCGTAGACTTTACGCAGGTTCAGTTCGGGAGAAGCGCCTTCTTCCTCTTCACTGGCTGTATGTTGCTTGTCGAGCAATACTTGCCCGTCTTTGGCTATATATATAAAGGTAGTGTGTCCGCCGGCAATAATGGTTTTTGCGGTTTTGCCTGCGGCTTTGCAAATGACTTCGATGTAGAGCTTTTCGGTGATATCCTCTTTCAGGGAGATGCAGATTCTCTTTTCCGCGATGAACTGTTCCCCTTGCGCTACGGCTTCGGGCGTACAGTCTCTCAACACTTCCAGTTGATAATCAGACTTACCGATTAACGCGCCCAAGGCAACAGCTATCGGAAGCCCTACCATACCCGTGCCGGGGATTCCTACTCCCATAGCATTCTTGAGTATATTGGCACTTAACAATACTTCAATTTTCTCCGGTTTCTCACCCAGCGTTTCGGCTGCTTTCGCAACACAAAGTGCCACTGCAATAGGCTCCGTGCATCCAATGGCAGGAATCACCTCTCTTTTAACCAGCTCTATAATTTGCCTTCTTTCTGACTCAGTCATGAACATAATAAGTTTTGTTTCTATGAATGTTTCCACAAAAATAGAAAATTCTTTTCTATCCTACACAACTTAGTGAACAAATAAAATCGCATTTTGTTATAAATTCTTGTGATAACCCAACTTTAACAGCAAGAATAAAGAAAAATGAAAGCAAAACACGTGATTTTCTATTTGCTATTAGCTATTATTTCGTCTTCTTGTATTCGCGACGAAGCTCCCAATGCAGAGGCAGATATTCTCAGTTGCATACTGCCTGATGTGGTAATGACTACTAGTCCTATCATCAACAATAATTCAGTAACTCTCTTTGTCGGACCGGGAACGGATGTTTCGGCACTTGCGCCGGAATTTGTCCTGACACAGGGGGCAACAATCAGCCCGCAAAGCGGGACGGTACATGATTTTAATTCTCCTCAGAAATATATCGTCACAGCCGCCGATGGCGTTTGGAGAAAGACATATACGGTGTCCGTCATTGATACGGAGCTTGCCACCAATTATCAATTCGAGGATACTTTGGGCGGAAAGAAGTATTACATCTTCGTGGAGCGTGAGGGTGATAAAGTAGTAATGGAATGGGCAAGCGGAAATGCCGGCTATGCCATGACCGGAGTACCCAAGACGGCTGATGACTACCCCACTTTCCAGGTGACGGAAGGTAAAGAAGGAAAATGCCTTTCTTTGGTGACACGCAGTACGGGATTCTTTGGGAGTTTGATGGGTATGCCTATTGCTGCCGGGAATTTGTTTATCGGTTCTTTTGATGTGGGCAATGCAATGAGCAATCCGTTGCAAGCTACGAAGTTCGGACTTCCTTTCCGGTATGTGCCGACTTATCTGGCCGGGTATTATAAATACAAGGCGGGAGATAAATTCACGGAAGGGGGTAAGGAAGTAGATGGAAAACGTGACATATGCGATATATATGCCATTATGTACGAAACGACTGAATCTGTCCCTACACTTGACGGAAGCAACGCGTTCACCAGTCCGAATCTGGTTTCAATAGCTCGTATTGACAACGCTAAGGAGACAGATGAATGGACATATTTCAAACTTCCCTTCACTACCCTGCCCGGTAAGTTCATTGATAAGGAAAAGTTGAAGAATGGAAAATATAATGTTGCCATCGTATTTACATCAAGTCTGGAAGGGGCATACTTCAACGGAGCTATCGGAAGTACTTTACTGATTGATGAAGTCGAATTAATCTATCACTCGGAGAATTAATCCATTACCCGGAAAAATTAATTTTATAATAGACAGAAAGATGAAAATTTATCCTTATATATTCAGTTTTCTCGCTTGCATGGGAATAGCCTTGCCGGGGTATTCACAAGTGGACAGAAATGAAACTCTTATCCGTTCCGCCCTTCGCGGACTGGAATATGAAATAAAAGCAGGATTCAGCATCGGTGGCACAGCACCGCTTCCCTTGCCGGTGGAAATCCGTTCAATCGACGGTTATAACCCGACGCTTGCCATTACTATCGGCGGCGAAGTCACCAAATGGGTGGCTGTTCAAAACAAACTGGGCATCATCGTCGGGTTGCGTCTTGAAAACAAAGCGATGACGACCGAAGCTACCGTAAAGAATTACAATATGGAGATTCTCGGACAAGGCGGTGAAAGAATCAGCGGCGTATGGACGGGCGGAGTGAAAACCAAAGTACATACCGCGGGGCTGACTATTCCTTTAATGGCGACTTACAAACTGACTGACCGATGGAATATAAAGGCAGGCCCTTACTTCTCCTATATTCTTTCAAGAGAGTTTTCGGGACATGTGTACGAAGGGTATTTGCGTGAGGACGACCCTACCGGGCCTAAAGTGGAATTTACGGACGGAAAGATTGCGACTTATGATTTCTCCGACGACTTACGACATTTCCAGTGGGGATTGCAGGTAGGAGCCGGATGGAGAGCGTTCAAGCATCTCAATGTGTATGCAGACCTCACTTGGGGACTGAATAATATTTTCAAAGATGATTTTCACACGATTACTTTCGCCATGTATCCTATCTATTTGAATATTGGTTTCGGATATGCATTCTAAGGAAATGTATATGTTTTAAATTAAAAAGGGGGGGCTGCCTGAACGATATTTCTTCTTCAGGCAGCCCCGCTTTTATTTCTACAAGATCAGTTTTTATCAGGGTTCTCCACCTGTTTCACACCCAGGAAAGTAACTTTCACTGTCTGTTGCAATGCAGGCACTTTCACGTTGATAGTCATATTCGCATCCATATCTTCCACCGTTCCCGCTACGGTAGCGTTGCAAGTCCCCAGAGCAGCGGCATCTCCTTGGAAGGTAAGGTCTTGTTGTCCCGTAAAACCGGAGACGCCTTCTTCCTTCTTCACCGTACATTTATCTATCACAATATCCCCGAATTTCAATATCTGCCCGTTCAGGAACAATTCAAAGTCCTTCAGTTCTATTTTTATTTCCGTATCGCTGACCTGCGAGAATGTGATAAACTTAGGCAGTCCGTCAGCAATGACAGTCTCTTGGTCGGAACCATCCGCTATCATGGAAATATTCAGGTTTCCCCAGTAAGTCCCTACTACATCGGGAGCTGTTATTACCGCTTCCTCACCGGGTTCGTTACCGTTGTTGTTCTTGCTATCGTCGTCGTCATCGCTGCTACAAGCAGAAAAGAGAGTGACGGAACATACAAATGCCAATAAATACAATAGATTCTTTTTCATACGTCTTCAGTTAAGTTATTATATAAAATCGTCATTTATAAACCGAATTGAAGAAAAAAGGTTCAATATGCTTCCTTTTTTGAAGATATTTTGAGTTCACAACAATCTTACCGAAAACTTTGTTATATTTGCATACAGTAATTTTAAAAAAGCCACGACTATGTTTAATTCATTTGGCAATATCTTTCGGCTCACAAGTTTCGGTGAGTCTCATGGAAAAGGAGTTGGGGGAGTGATTGACGGTTTTCCTGCAGGAATCACCATCGACGAAGAATTTGTACAGCAAGAACTGAATCGCCGCCGTCCGGGACAATCTATCCTTACCACACCACGTAAAGAAGCTGATAAAGTTGAGTTTCTCTCCGGTATTTTCGAAGGCAAATCCACCGGATGCCCTATCGGTTTTATCGTATGGAACGAGAATCAGCACTCTAGTGACTACAACAATCTGAAAAATGTATATCGTCCTTCACACGCTGACTATACTTACACCGTGAAGTATGGAATCCGCGACCACCGCGGTGGCGGACGTTCTTCGGCACGCGAGACAATTTCGCGCGTTGTAGCCGGTGCTTTGGCCAAATTGGCACTCCGCCAGTTGGGAGTCAGCATCACCGCTTATACCTCGCAGGTAGGCGCTATCAAACTGGAAGGCAGCTATTCCGATTATGACCTTGACCTGATAGAAAGCAACGACGTACGTTGCCCGGACCCGGAAAAGGCGAAGGAAATGGCAGACCTTATCTACAAGGTGAAAGGGGAAGGCGACACCATCGGCGGCACGCTGACCTGTGTCATCAAAGGATGCCCCATCGGACTGGGACAACCTGTTTTCGGCAAACTTCATGCTGCCCTGGGCAATGCCATGCTAAGTATCAACGCTGCCAAAGCATTCGAATACGGCGAAGGATTCAAGGGACTGAAGATGAAAGGTTCGGAACAGAACGATGTTTTCTTCAACAACAACGGACGAATCGAAACGCATACCAACCACTCCGGTGGTATCCAGGGCGGGCTGAGCAACGGACAGGATATTTACTTCCGGGTAGTTTTCAAACCGATTGCTACTATATTAATGGAACAGGAGACGGTCAACATCGACGGTGTGGACACGACGCTGAAAGCCCGCGGACGTCATGATGCCTGTGTACTGCCGCGTGCCGTGCCTATCGTGGAAGCGATGGCTGCCATGACGATACTTGATTATTACCTGCTGGATAAGACCACGCAGCTTTAATATCAGCAAACGATTCAATATGAACGAAATTCAGAAATATATTACAGCGAACGAGCCAAAGATAATGGAAGACTTGTTCAGCCTTATCCGTATTCCGAGTATCAGCGCACTGCCCGAACATCATGACGATATGTTGGCATGCGCAGAGCGTTGGGCACAACTATTACTGGAAGCCGGAGTGGATGAAGCATTGGTAATGCCCTCCAAAGGCAATCCGATTGTCTTTGCACAGAAAATAGTAGACCCGGATGCCAAGACTGTTTTAGTCTACGCCCACTACGACGTAATGCCTGCCGAACCATTGGAACTCTGGAAAAGCCAGCCATTCGAACCGGAAATACGTGACGGACATATTTGGGCACGTGGCGCGGATGATGATAAAGGACAATCTTTCATTCAGGTGAAGGCTTTCGAATATCTTCTCAAAAACGAGTTATTAAAGAATAATGTGAAGTTTATCTTTGAGGGGGAAGAGGAAATCGGTTCTCCGAGTTTGGAATCCTTCTGCGAAGAACACAAAGAACTGTTGAAAGCAGACGTAATCCTCGTCTCGGACACGAGTATGCTGGGAGCGGAGCTTCCTTCGCTGACCACAGGGCTGCGCGGACTGGCTTACTGGGAAATAGAAGTGACCGGCCCGAATCGTGACTTACATTCAGGACACTTCGGCGGCGCGGTAGCCAACCCCATCAATACGCTTTGCCAGATTATCAGCAAAGTGACGGATGCCGACGGACGGATTGCCGTTCCCGGCTTCTATGACGATGTGGAAGAAGTTCCGCAAGCCGAACGGGAAATGATTGCACATATTCCTTTCGATGAAAAGAAATATAAAGAGGCAATCGGTGTGAAGGAAGTTTTCGGGGAGAAAGGATACAGTACATTGGAACGCAACAGTTGCCGTCCGTCTTTTGATGTGTGCGGCATATGGGGCGGATATACGGGAGAAGGCTCGAAGACGGTTCTTCCTTCGAAGGCTTACGCCAAAGTTTCCTGCCGGTTAGTTCCGCATCAGGATCACCATAAGATTTCTCAAATGTTTGCGGATTATATTCTTGGTATTGCTCCCGATACGGTGCAGGTGAAAGTTACCCCGATGCATGGCGGACAGGGATATGTCTGTCCTATCTCTCTTCCTGCTTATCAGGCGGCAGAGAAAGGTTTCGAAATTGCTTTCGGAAAGAAACCGTTGGCAGTGCGTCGCGGTGGCAGTATTCCTATCATCTCCACTTTTGAACAAGTCTTGGGTATCAAAACCGTATTGATGGGATTCGGACTTGAATCGGATGCTATTCATTCGCCGAACGAGAACTTTTCACTGGATATTTTCCGCAAGGGAATAGAAGCGGTGGTTGAGTTCCACAAGGAATACGCGAGACTCTAAAAATATAATATACAGCCAATAGAAAGAATAAAAAAAGAACGGTGGACAAGTGCTTGAATGTAAGCCTGTCCACCGTTCTTCTTTATTTTACAGATAACCCTTACATCGAACTGACGTTATTTACATCACCGGAGTCTGAAAAAGGAAAGTAAACGACTTGCTGTCTTTCAAATCCTTCACAGCGTCACCTGCATAAATCTCACCATTTGCCAATGACAGTTTCTTGATACTTGCTTTCGGGCTGAAATCAATCTTCTTCAAATCCAGCCAAAACAAATTCGGAGTTAAAGTCGATTCAAAATAATAGACCTTATTCTTTTGGTCGGAAACGGTACGCCAACGGGTAGAAGAAATATGAGGTTTATCGGGAGTAGAGATTCCGAACGGGACGGAGACATTGCGCATTACACTCAATACACTCGGGATGGCGATTTTAGCATCCGAGGTTTGGGGAATGGCATGAATATAGAAAGAAGCACGTACAAAGCGGTCGCTTGAACGGTTTGTACCCGGAAGCATTTGCAGGCCACCCACCTCTTTCCAGTAGTCGTTGATAGCTAACTGATATTCGTAGCGGGGAGAGTTTGTCATCACCTGGTATTCTTTTCCTTCATGGATGCTTAGTTTTCCGTCCAAATATTCCAATATGGCAGTATTTCCTGTTTCATCGGTAATAGCGAGGTGCAGAGTCGATTCCGAACCATTCGGCAGACGGGGAGCGTCGATACGGAAGGTTTCCTTTTTCAGTTCGTCTACAGCTTCACGCACTGTCGCGAAATTATCAAGCACATACTGCGTCCAAATACTTATTCCCATCGCCGGACGGGTATCCCCCGGCAGTGAATAAATCGTTTCCGGCAGGAACAGCAGACTTGCTACCAGACCTTTCTCATTCATTCCGTCACAAGTTCCTATATCATAGCCAGTTGCAATGACACTTCCATACTTGGACGTCCAGTTCAACGTTTTCTCCTTATTGTGTCCCGTACGCTGAATGCCACGTGGAAACACGTAAAGGTTTGAGTGAAGATCTTCCTTCCAGTCCATCGTACGACCGGTTATCACCATTTGCTCCGGGCCTATATATACTGCACGCGTACACGCTTCTACCTGCTGCGTGCTCCCCAGGGAGACAGCAGCCAACAATAATGCAACTCCTGTTAATTTCGTATTCATTTTCTTTTCGGTTTAAATAATTGATACTCTTATCTATAAATAACAACTGCCTGGTGAATATTGCCTGAAAGAAAGACGAATTTAATGAAAATAAAGGATTTATCCGAGGACTTCTTTGGTTATTCCAAGGTTCATCAAGTTAAAAAAACTTGTCGTTGGAAGGAAATGCTGTTTACTATTTGTTATTCCACTCTCCTTTCGTTATTTTTGTGGGTAGAAGAATTTACTAAACTATAAGGAGAGGACAAATGCGTATGAAACAAAAGATTAGCATTTCACGGTTTCCAATTTTCCTGGGTTTGCTCCTTCTGCTGTCTTCCATTCCGCAGTTGCTCTCTGCACAGGAAGGGATTGACAGTACCCGCATTATTCGTAATGATTTGCTAAAACAACCGGAAGGTATATTGTTTCAACATGCTACACCTGATTTGTTTCAATATGCCACGCCTGATTTGTTCCCGCCTTCAAAGTTCAAGGACACTTCTTCTCCGAATTTGTCCAAACAGCTGTTTTACTTTCCACCCGATTTTTCACATAAAGGAGAAATCTATCTGCCTTATCAGATAAATCCTTCTCCACTCTTCAAAGGTGATTACAATACAAGCGGCATATTAATGCAATTCCCTCACGGAGCAGTATTCGGCTCGGGCAAGCAAACGAGTGTGCCGGGCATCGGACTTTTCAACAATGCTTCGTTGGGTTATCAGCACATCTTCAATGACAGGTTTGAATTACAACTTCAGGCTAATGCAATGAAAATAAACATGATGCATTTCACCGGACAGGCATTCAGCACTTCGGGCGCTCTGCTCTATCACGCTTCCGACCGTGTTGCTTTCAAGGTATTCGGCTCATATGACATCGGCAATTCTTACGGAATGAGTACTCACAGTTATGGAGCTACCATGTCCATCGATATGTCCGACCGCTTCAATATGGAGATGGGAGTACAACGTTATTACGATGCTATGAGAGGACGTTGGGAGACAGTTCCTGTTGTTATTCCCACCTATCGCTTCAAGAATAATTTCAAACTTGGTCTGGATGTAGGCGGAGTTCTGTACGAAGTACTACGCAATGTCATATTTGACAAACACGGTGGTGGTGATTACAGCGGTGGCCCTACCATTGCTCCACCTCGTTCTTTTTTGCCAATACGCCCGAGATAAGGAGTTAATTTCAAGAGCCTTGATGATAATGTCCGTTTCTCATAAGGAAACGCCAGTATCCTCGTAGAGAAACGACTGTATCCCCGTAGGGAAACGGGCGTTCCCTCGTAGAGAAACGAGCGTTTCCTGTAATGGAAACTACAGGAAACTATAAGAAACTGACATCTAAGTATATGGATAAAATTGGCAGAGAAAGGAGCAACCGAATTTTATTCAAAATTCTTCCGGTAAGCACATCCGTTCCTCCATTCCGAACATCCGTAAGCTGTCTTGCCTTTTATGATTGTTCCTTTGCCGCAAAGCGGGCAAGGTTGTCCTACTAATGCATCCGGATTATCAACCGAAGAGGCTATCGAAGCAGATACAGTAGCCAACGGTGTTTCAACTTTTGTACTTTCTGTCACCTTTGTTTCGGACTTCGGTTTCTTTTCTTTTGGAGCACTTGGTTTCCGTTCACGTTTCTTCGGTTCTTTCTTTGCTTTCTCTTCAGCCTGGGCAGCTACTGCGTCTTGAATAGTAATACGACGATTCGTATTATCAGACAGTACACTCATCACAACTTCCGAAACCATTTGCTTCAGCTCTTCCAGGAACTGGCGGGCATCATAGGTTTTCTTTTCTATCTCGCGGAGCTTCTTTTCCCAAATACCTGTCAGTTCGGCAGATTTCAAGAGTTCTTCGTGGATAATTTGTACCAGTTCCACTCCTGTCGGGGTGGCAATCAGGTTCTTTCTCTCCTTGCGGATATAATTCCGTTTGAACAAGGTTTCTATAATAGCGGCACGGGTAGACGGTCGCCCGATACCGTTCTCTTTCAAGGCATCACGAAGTTCGTCATTATCCACCAGTTTTCCGGCGGTTTCCATTGCACGGAGCAAAGTCGCTTCCGTGAAAGGTCTTGGCGGTTGCGTCCATTTCTCGTTCAAGTCAGGGATGTGAGGGCCGCTCTCCCCTTTCACAAAGGCAGGAAGAACATTTTCATCCTCATCCTCTTTCTCTTCGGTGGAGTCCTTCACGTCTTTGGCGAATACGACACGCCAGCCCGGTTCCAAGATTTGTTTACCGGTTACTTTAAATTCTATTTTGTCTACTTCTCCCATCACGGTGGTGGTAGAAATCTTACAATCAGGGTAGAACACGGCTATAAAACGGCGGGCTATCAGGTCGTAGACACGGCGTTCCATATCGGTCAGGTTTTGAGCGTACACTCCGGTAGGGATGATGGCATGGTGGTCTGTCACTTTCGAGTTATCGAATACTTTCTTCGATTTAGGCAGTGTAGAGCCGTTCAAAGGGGCAGTCAATATTTCGTAGTCACGGAGTCCTTTCAATATGCCGGGGCATTTCGGATAAATATCGTCGCTCAGGAAAGTTGTATCGACACGCGGATAAGTAGCGACTTTCTTTTCGTAGAGAGACTGGATAAGTTTCAGTGTCTCATCGGCAGAGTAGGCAAATTTCTTGTTACATTCTACCTGAAGGGAAGTCAAGTCGAACAAACGCGGAGCGTATTCCTTTCCGTCTTTCTTGCCGACACTGGTGACTACAAACGGCAGGTCTTTGATACGTTCTACCAAGGCTTCGCCTTCCTCACGATTGGCGATGGGGTCGATGCCCGGATTGTCTATTTTCTTTTTTCCACCGTTTTTCTCTTCTTCCGCCGCTATTTCTTCATCACTTTTGCGGATAAGGGCAGAGAAGGTAGTGTCGCGATAGTTTGTCTTCAATTCCCAATATTGCTTGGGTTGGAAATTGGCGATTTCCAACTGGCGGTTGACAATCAATGCCAAAGTAGGCGTTTGCACACGACCGATAGAGAGCACCTGCTTGTTTTGACCGTACTTAATCGTATAAAGACGGGTAGCGTTCATTCCCAACAACCAGTCACCTATTGCACGAGAAAGTCCCGCCTCATACAACGACTGAAAATCAGACTGGTCTTTCAACTTGGAAAAACCTTCACGAATAGCTTCTTCCGTCAAAGAAGAAATCCACAGTCGCTTCACCGGACAGCGTGCTCCAGCCTTCTGCATCACCCAACGCTGAATCAATTCTCCTTCCTGACCGGCATCACCGCAATTGATAATCTCATCCGCATTCTGCATCAACTGCTCGATAATATGAAACTGTTTCTCAATACCCGGGTCATGCCCAATCAGCTTGATACCGAAACGCGGGGGAATCATCGGTAAGCTGCCCAAACTCCACGATTTCCAATTAGGCGTGTATTCATGGGGCTCTTTCAAAGTACATAGATGCCCGAATGTCCAGGTCACCTGGTATCCGTTTCCTTCTATATATCCTTCTTTTCTTGTATGAGCACCGAGTACTTCGGCTATATCACGTGCTACAGATGGTTTTTCGGCTATGCAAACTATCATTCTTTCTCCTCTTGTTTTTATACTATCAGTTTGCAAAGTTACACGAATATTTGTCTAAAAGAACAATATTCTGCAGAATATGTTACTCCTACCAAAGTAAAGCACTCATAATGAGGATACGAGCAAAATAACATCCCGTTTCTTCATTCTATCTGGAGTGAAAAAACGGGATTATTACATTTTAGTCAATTAGTATCCATATAGCATTCCGCACCTAATCATTTTATTTCAAACCTGTGAAGTCACAGAAGAGAGGATAGTGTGAAGAAGCGGTCGCAACGTCGGCTCCGGTCAGATATTCCATCACGTCGGCTTGCGTCACAGTAACGCCATGGTCTTTCAAAGATACAATAAAGTCCAGACGACGCTGTTTTCCACCGTTTTCAGTCGACTTGTCCGCACTAAGAAGATTCCAGTCTTCCTTTACTTTCTTGAAGAAGTCGCTTTCCAAATTGCCTTCATTGAAATAGCCAGCCAAGAATGCCGGCTTGTTATAAGCGGACAACTTCGTATGCAATGTCTGAAGCGCCTCGATACGTTTAGCCATATCCGTATCAAAATTCGTACTGGCTACCACAAATTTCTCATATTCCACTACCATTGCCGCACGCATCTCACTCTTTCCCGGCATCTGATATCTGTCCACACTGATTGGTTCGTCTTTCGTCAATATACCTACGCCAAACTCCCCGCCCTTGTAATCAATCGCTTTAGCAAAATAATCATGCATATTACTCTTTTGCGCCAATGTATTCAACTGGTCTATGCCACTTGAGCGCTCCGTCTCCTTATCCAGTCCCTGCAAGCAGATAATATCGGAATTCATTTTATTTATAACAGCAGCGATGCGATCATAGTCAATAATTCCGTCCGTACCGGCACAGTTTTTCGTGAAGTAATTAGCTATGCGTAAATCTCCCGCGGCTTTCGGAAATTCTTCGAGTGCCGTCACCTTACGGAAATCACAATAAAGAGGATAATGGTCGGAAGCCATCGAAACGTTAACACCGTCCAGATTATACACGACATTCGATTTCACCACACTCGTTGCAGGACTCTTCAATGCCACAACAAAGTCGATGCGCTTGGTAGATTGCCCCGTAGGGAAAGTATTTTCCGTAGAACTAACTACATTCCATTCCTTTTTCAACTCCGTAAAAAATGCCCCGTTCATCAAGTCTTCATTAAAGTCGCCTGCCATATACACTACCTTTTTGTATTCTTTGGCAAGCTGTGTCAATAACTTCGCAGACTCTACTCTATTATTTTCTTCCAGAGCCAGGTGCGTGGAGATGACTACATAGTTCTCAAATTCGGCTATGGCAGCAGAACGAAGTTCGGCACCGGGAAGCGGGTAAGTCCGCGTACTGACCGGTGTTCCTTTAAATAAAAGACCGTTTCCGTATTCACCTCCCTGATAGGTGATTGACTTGCTGAAATAGTGGTTCATTCCTGTTTTATCCGCCAAAGTTTTCAACTGGTCGACTTTATTACTGCGGGTAGTCATATAGTCCACTTCCTGCAAGCAAACAATATCAGGCTCCATCCCATTGATAATAGCTGCAGTTCTGTCATAATTAATCACATCATCGCTACCGGCGCAATGCCTTATGTTAAAAGTCAGTACTCTGAGATTATCCTCTCCTTTCGGGTAAGTATAAGAAACCTCCTGCTTACCATAGGGTATCATATTATCAAACTTGGAGTTGTCCATGTCATCGGCACAGGACAAGTTGGCAAACACTGCTGCCAGAAGACATATATAAGAAATCATATTTTTCATAAGAATTTATATTTCTGAATCTAATTAAAGTTCAATCCGTCATTCCAACCGGGATTCTGTGTTACCACACCATTGGACAAAGTACGTTCGCTGATAGGAACAGGGTATAAATAATCTCTGTCTTCATTCCATTTTTTAGTAATGAGACTGTGACAAATGATATAACCACTCTCGCCGTTCGACAAGCGAATCTGTTCACCAATCTCCAAATACAAAGGTACATTTCCGGCAGGTTTCGTTCCAACATAGAAACAGACATCATCCGTACCGTCCTGATCCAAATCGTAAGTGCCCGGACCGGGGATATAGATTCCCAGCAAGTCGTTCTCGAATAATTTCCCTTCTTTCCAACGCATGATGTCGTAATAGCGGAAACCTTCCATCGCCAGTTCGATAGTCCGTTCACGACGAATTTCAAGAATTACCCCCTGGTTGGCTCCTTTCACATTCGGATAACCTGTGGCAGCACTCATCAGGTACGGATCCGGTTTTGAATTAGCCAGTTCCATATCCAGATTCCCCATCCCTACCCTGTCTCTGAGTAACTTGATGGATTTATTAATATCCGCCTGCTTCAAAGTTCCCAATTCGGCTTTTGCTTCTGCAAAATTCAAGTACACCTCTGCCGTACGGAACAGTGGAATATCATTGCATGACTTATTATATTCATCATAATTAGCCGTCATCGAATATTTTATCAGGTGATACCCCGTCATTGTGTAGGCAAGGTTCGGAGCCTCTTTCTTTGTACTTCCTATTCTCGTATATCCGGGAGTACGGATAGTTTGTGCCAGTCGCGGGTCCCGATTCTGACATTCCTGGTCGAAAGTCATTGTTTCATAACCGGCTTTATCCGTGAAACGGCTTCCGTCCGCCATCAGATAAGAATTCACAATCTTCTTATTTAACCCCGGACGCCCCATCGTGGTGGCATTCTCATAATTCTGCACATTATGAAGCACGGAAAGAGAGGCTTCATAGTCGCGACCGAAAATGATTTCATCCGCTTGCAAATTCATGGAAGCGAATAAATCCCTATAAGGTGTGCTACCCGATTTATAGAGCGTATATCCGCTTTCATTCATAAATGTTTCGGATGCCGAGACACAAGCGTCCAAATATTTCTCATAATCCTCTAATCCATGATATTTACGGAAAGTCCCCTCGAACAGACAGACACGGGATTTCAGTGCCAGGGCTGTCCACCGGGTCAGTATATATGCATTTTTTGTTTTCGGAAGATGGGTAATCGCAAAATCCAGGTCGGCCAACATTTTCTGCATGACGAATTCCCGTGAATCCCGGGCTTTATATAAATCCGGGTCGTCCGAATCAAGTGCTTTGTCATACCAGGGAATGTCACCGTACCTCTTCACTTTCTCAAAATAGAAATAAGCTCTGAAAAAACGGGCGACACCATCATAGCGGTTACGGGCATTCACATCCGTGCAGTTGTGGGAATACTGTAAATAGAAATTAATATCCCGAAGTGCAGTAAAATTCCAGCCGTTTCCCTCGTCGGGGATGATACGCTGCCCGGACATTTCGAGCATCAAATCGGACTTGACAATTAAATCGGATGATTCGGAATAGATATCGGCGGCAGCCGGAATCAAGTTATTATAAAACTGGTTCGTAAACAACCGCAACTCATCCTCAGTCTTGAAATATACATCCGGATAGAGACGGTCTTTGGGCGTCTTATCCAACCAATCGTCGCAAGAAACGAAAGATACCGCCAATGCGAGCAACCAAGATACTATATAAACAGGTTTCATAATTCAGAATATTATTTAGTTTAAAAAGTTACGTTCACTCCGAAAGAATAGGTTTTCGACCAAGGATACAGTTTAGCGTTACCATTCGCAGATTTAATGGAGTTCTCCGCCGAAGCTTGTTCCGGGTCAATGTAATCGCTCTTTAGCGGAGAGAAGGTAAACAGGTTCTCGCCACTGAAATAGATATGCAGGCGTTCTATCTTCACTTTCTTTGTCCATACGGCGGGAATCGTATAGCCTACTGTTATATTCTTCACCCTGCAATAAGCCAGGTTCTGCAAATAACGGTCGTTCACCACTCCCAAGGAACGGTTGTTGCCCAAAGCAAGATAACCTATCGGACGCGGGAAATAAGCATCCGGATTTTCCGGGCTCCACACATTACTCAAGAAATCACGGGGAATGAATGATGAATACGGACGTGCATACGGTCCCCAGAAGAATACGGAATTCGTGCCCGGATACCAATCCTGATGCCCTACCCCCTGAAGATAGATGGAGAAGTCGAAGCCGTACCAGTCGAAACCACCTTGAATGCTATATGTATAGCGCGGCAATGAGTTTCCGATTATTTTCCGGTCGCCGGGGTCATCCGCCGTATTCGAACCGGAAGAAATTTTATGGTCGCCGTCCAAATCGACGAATTTCATGTCACCGGCATGAAGTCCCGGATTCACCTGTGCCGTGTTGATGACGAAGTTCACAGCCGACTGGTCGACATTATAGCTTGCCGCTTCTTCATCTGTTCTGAAAAGTCCGTCTACCACATATCCCCAAATATCACCCAGTTTCTGACCGACATAATAATCACTCAATATCTTGGACGGATTATCGAATTTTGTTATTTCCGATGTGTTGTCTGCCAGACCTACGGACAGGTTATAGCGGAAAGGCTTGTTTGCCAGTTTGAAGGCATCGTTCCAGGTCAACATCAATTCCCAGCCTTTAGTACGCAGATTGGCTGCATTTTGCTTGGGCTCATTAGCCCCATAAGCACCGGGCAATTTCTTGCCGGAAGTTTGCATCCCTTTGGTATCTCTGATATAGGCATCGGCAGTCAGATTCAAACGGTTATTGAAGAAACCGAGATCCAGTCCCACATTCCAGGTTGAGACAGTTTCCCAAGTCAAGTCTGCAGAGTTCGGGTCGGAAACACTGGCATAGGAACCTTTCTTCTGGTCGCCAAAGATATAGTTCATGGTGCCGTTGGTGTTAATGGTCTGGATATAATCATAATATCCTACCTGCTGGTTTCCCAACGAACCGTACGACAGACGCAATTTCACATTATCAATATTCTTCTTCAAGTCTCCGAAAAACGGCTCTTCACTGATTCTCCATCCTACGGAAGCCGAGGGGAAGAAACCGAATCGGTGTCCGCTTCTGAATCGGGAACTTCCGTCATAACGCCCGCTCGTCTCGAATAAGTAACGACCACCCTTGTAGGAGTAATTAAGACGATAAAATGCTCCTAAAAGTGCGTATTCATTCTGTCCGCCGGACATAGTCATCGCATCACCTACTGCCAGGTTCAAGTCATTCAGGTCATCGGAAAGCAAGCCTTGGCGGGAGACTTTAACGTCTTTCAAACGTTTGGTTTCATAGTTATAACCAGCCATAATCTTGAATTGGTGGTCGGCAATATCCAACATGTAGTCACCATAAACATTGAAAGCCTGGTACCAATGATTGGTTTGTGTTTCTTTCAACTGGTTCACGCCGTTTCCGGTAGTCAGATAAGATATTTCACCCGGATATTTGGAATAGGGCACATTCACCGTCCTGTTCATGGTCTGGTAGTTGTAATGCAGGTAACTGTAATTGGCACGGACATTCAGGTTCTTCATCACGTTGAAGCTTGCCTCAAAAGTGGTGGAGAACTCATAGCGTTGGTCTTCATTCTTATGCTTGCCATAAGCAAGGATAGCACCCATCCCATCCAAAACAGCAGAATTGCTCAATGAAGTCAGATACACGACACTACCGTCAGGATTGACAGGAACGAAGCTGGCCAACGCATGATTCACTGCGGTATTGAAGTTGTTATTGATACCCGATAATCCCGGATAAGAGTAACTATTGTAATGGTACTTCGTATTATTGCTGATAGTCAGTCTCGGGGTTATTTTAGCCGAGATTTTGCTTCTGAAGTTATACACCTTATACTTGTCCGGGTTCTGCCTGAAAATACCAGTCTGGTCGACTGTATTTCCTGACAAGTAATAGTTCAGTTTGTCATTTCCCCCGCTGACACTGATATTATGTTCCCACATCGGCCTGTTTTTACGATAGAGATAATTATACCAGTCAAAGTTACCGTAATAGACGTATGTGTCTCTTCCGTCGCGTTGGTCGGTCACTACCCAGGGACGTTCCGGATTCTCCGTTTTATCATTCCGGCGCAGCCAGAGCTGGCGGTAGTCTTCTTCTGTGTAGTTAGTATAAGGTTTTCCATTATAGTTGGTATAAAACAAGTCATTGATACCTGCCGAATAATAGCCTCTGGTTTCAAAATCGGTAGAAGTCGTCTGATTGCTCCATGAATATCTTCCATCATACGATACGGTAGTCTTACGGGCAGAACCTTCTTTAGTAGTCACAAGGATAACACCATAAGAGGCACGCGCACCGTAAATGGTAGCCGAAGAAGCATCTTTCAGCACTGAAATGGATGCGATGTCATTCGGGTTCAAGCGGTCGATGTCTCCCTCTATACCGTCAATCAGAACCAGCGGCGACGCGTTGCCGCTAATAGAATTGACACCACGGATATTGATGGTTGCCGAAGCCCCCGGATAACCTGAACCGAAGGTTACATTCATATTAGGTACTGTTCCTTGCAGCATCTGCGAAGCTCTCGGTACAGGCCTGTCTTCCATCGTTTTACTATCTACTACAGCAACAGCCCCCGTCAGGTTGATTTTCTTTTGAGTGCCATAACCAACGACTACCACTTCTTCCAACGTCGCTGTATCCTCACGGAGCATCACTCTCGAAGATTTCTGCAACTCGGAGACTTTGATTTCCTTCTTCTCAAATCCGATATAGGACACTACTACTACCGCATTGACCGGAACGGACGACAATGTAAATTCACCATCCAAATTCGTAATCGTTCCCATAGACTGTCCTATCACCTGTACACTGGCACCGATTACCGGCTCACCATTCACATCGACTACTTTCCCCGTAACCCGGTGTAAAGACTGTGACGGGGCGGCAGCGATATTTCGTACCGTCTTCTTCGTGATGATAATCATCCGGTTTTGCAGCTTGTATTCTACATCTTTATCCAAAACAGCGGCAAGCACATTGTTAACGGTTGCCTGTTGAAAGGAAGCCGTTATTTTCTTGTTTTCGTTAACCTCGTCCGTTTTATAGATAATGGAGTACTTTGTCTGCCGCTCAACTTCTTTCAATACCGCCTTTAGCGGCTCATTTTTAAAGACCTTCGTTACCGTCTGCGCCCCAAGTGACTGGACGCCCATACATAACAGAATCAGGAGAAACAGCCTAAAAAATGAGTTTCTTCGGTCATTCATAATTTTATCAATTAAGTTGTTACAATTTAAAGTGATTTATATTTAAGGATATATATATTCGATTGTAGTGTTTCTCAGAACCGCTTCTATAAGATAAAACAACTCATCATCCATCTGCCCAACCCCTATAAATACAAAAAAGCAGAAATAATCTGCTTTTTTGTATCGACCGGTGCTCATTTCTCAGCCCACTGGAATGCCGGGTAACCGTCCGTTCCTTTTTTCCAAAGATTCGGATTCCAAGCTACGATAATATTTCCCAGTTCATCGACAGTCTTTGCAACTCCGTGAAATGTCGTTCCTGTGGCTGATGATTCATCTGACGCGGTAATCGTACCTCCGTTCACTTTCAGTATGATGCTTTCACAAGCATAACAGTTCTCATAGCTGCCCAAAGAAGCAGAGACACCGACAATACGCCCTACGGTTGACGAAGTATCTGTTCCGGTCAGATTACTCCACGCTACACAGTTCTTGATAGCAATATCACAATTCTTGTCGATTTGTCCCAAAATACCGCCTATGCCCCCTTTGGTTGCACTGACTGCTCCGTGTGCATAGCAGTTCTCAATAAAGCCACCCACACCAACTTTCCGTCCGGCAATACCACCTGCTTTTCCGCCGCTTGCCGCTTGGTCGTTGACGGTTGCACTTGAATAACAGTTCTTTATATAACTTTCCTGTCCATCATAGCTATTTGCCAATACGCCGGCTATTCCACCTGCCGCACCTGAACCTGTCACTTCCCCGGTCGTAAAGCAATTCACAATTCTTCCCGTCTTACTGCCATTTCCCTTGTCTTTAAGTCCGAGATAACCGGTGATAATTCCAATGCCTTGCCGAGTAGACGATACAGAAGCGTCAACAAAGCCTACATTACGACAATCACCGCACAATACTCCGAAGAAACTCGGATAATCACCGGCAGAGCATTTAAAGTTTTTAATGACATGGCTGTCTCCGTCAAAATCTATCTCATAAGGAAAATCCCCTGAGCCATTCAGCGATTGCCAGTCATCAATACCTGCCATATCAATGTCAGCACCCAATTGGAAATAAACTTTTATTCCCGATTTCAGCACACTGCGCATATTCTTAATCTGCGTCCCATTCATAATCACATAAGGTTTGCTGTCCGTTCCGTTTCCTTTCTCGAACAAACCGCCGGCACCGTCTCCGTCACCATCATTATTTCCGTCATCCGTTTCCGTCTTTTCAAATGGAACACGAGTATAAGAATCTAAAGGATTAGGATCAGAACACGAGATTGCAACAGATGCCATCATCAACAGCATCCCCAATCTGCCTATTTGAGTAATATTCATACTTGATTTCTTTACAATTAAACATTGAGTTCTTATCTTATATATATATCCTTTTCCTTATATTCTACTTTGATAGGTATGATTTCTTTAAGCGCGTCCATTACATCCACGATTGTCTCTTTATTGCGTAATGAAACACGGAACTTCATGTCACCTAACTTCTCCGACCCCAACTGAATACGCACATCGTACTGACGGGAAAGTTTCTTCACCATCTCCCCCAATGTGATGTCATCATATTCGATTCTGTCTTCCGCCCATGCCATCGCCTGCCATGCATTGACTTTCTTTCCCTTCAACTGTCCTGTCTGCAAATCCAAAGAAATGGATTCTCCCGGCGACATCCGTATTTGTTCTTCCTTATAATTCAACTCTACCACTCCTTCTTGCAAGGTAGTCGTTATATAAGAATCATCCGGGTAGGCGGATACATTAAACTTTGTACCTTTCACCACCACATCATATTCCTGTGTTTTTACCGTAAAATTCTTTCCATTCTGCCTGGTTACTTCAAAATATCCCTCTCCTTCCAGTTCCACAACCCGGTCGGCGGTATTGAAATGATTCGAATATCTCAATACGGAACCTGAATTCAACCATACGATAGTACCATCCGAGAGCTGTACTTTACTTTTATCCCCCAACGGAGCCTCGCAAACAAAGAAGGTTTTCGGTGCAAACAGGTAAACAGCCTGCCGGATACCCAGTGTAGTACCGACAATCAATGCTACCACAGCAGCAATACGGGCTATCTTCCATATATTCAGTTTCGGTTTCTTCAATAATGGGACAATAGCTTCCTGCGTGTATATCTTATGCTTCAATGCTTCCCATTCGGCATTGGTCTGCGAATCGGACACCCGGTTGTTCATCCATTCTTTCTCCCACTGACGGAATCTGCCATAGCCGTCTTCCGCCTGTTCGAGACTTTCAAACAGGGTTCTTTCGTCAGCTCTTGATATACGTCCTTCAAAGTACTGAATAGCCAATTCCCGGATATTTTCTTCTTGCTTCATTATATTCACTTTCTATAAGATGTAACAACCCATATTTCATTTACCCAACCCCCGAAACAAAAAAAGCAGAAAAAACTTTCCTGCTTCTTATTCTTTATATGCTTAAAGAGCGTCTTAATCACTTATGCTCCATCATCAGCCATGCCAATATCACTATATATAGGTCTACCGGATAATGTTCGCTAAAATGCCGGGAAAAATACTGCAAAGCTCTTGCAATATGTTTTTCGACCGCCGTAGTGGATATTTGTAGTTTTTCCGCGATTTCCCTGTTCTTCAATCCCCTGAAACGACTTAACAAAAAAATCTCACGCGACCTGTCCGGCAACTGATTGAGCACAAGAGCAATCTGTTCCTGCAATTCATTGTATAATAATTTATGTTCCGCATCCTGCATAAAGTCTGCGTAGTAGAGCCTTTCTTCTCCGTCCAGCTTTGCCAGATACTCCACCCGGTACTTTTCAACAATCGAGCGATGTTTCAAATAATTCAGGCATCCGTTACGGACCATAGAAAAAAGAAGAGAAGTGAGTGAAACAGCAGATAACATTTCGCGACGTTCCCAAAATCGCAAGAAACACTCCTGAATAATATCGCGAATTGTTTCTTCATCTTCAATAAAACGAATAGCATACCCTCGCAAACGAGGATAATAACTCTTGAACAGAAACTCAAAAGCTGCATTATTGCCTCTTTTCAGTTCTCCCAATAATTGTTTATCATCCATGAAATCTACCATAGTTTAGAATTTTACGCGCAAAGGTACGGCCATATAGTTAACAAAGTGATGACAATATTATGAATATTTTTTCAATAAATCAAATTTGAGGTACTTTTTATAAAATCCCCAAAAGGAGATATTTCAATAATAAAATACAAAAAAAGGGTCAGCAACTGACCCTTTTTAAAATCTCATTTTACGGCTTATACAACCTGTTGATTGCTTTATTCTTCGTCCATCAGGATTTCCAAAATCTGACAAGCAGCTTTCGCCACCGGAGTGCCCGGGCCGAAGATAGCGGCTACACCTGCCTTATACAAGAAATCATAATCTTGTGCAGGGATAACACCACCGGCAATCACAACAATGTCTTCACGACCCAGTTTCTTCAACTCTTCAATAATCTGCGGAACCAATGTCTTGTGTCCGGCAGCCAGTGAAGAAACACCTACTACGTGAACGTCGTTTTCTACCGCTTCGCGAGCAGCTTCCGCAGGAGTCTGGAACAAAGGTCCCATATCCACGTCGAAACCACAATCCGCATAACCGGTCGCTACCACTTTAGCACCGCGGTCGTGACCGTCCTGTCCCATTTTGGCAACCATGATACGAGGTTGACGTCCCTCTTTCTTCGCAAACTTCTCAGCCAGTTCACAAGCACGTTTGAAGTCGCTGTCGTTTTTACTTTCTGATGAATACACGCCTGATATAGTTCTAATTATTGCTTTATAACGTCCTACAATCTGTTCGCAAGCAGATGAAATCTCACCCAATGTAGCGCGGACATGAGCCGCTTCCACAGCCAGTTCCAACAAGTTACCCTTGCCGGTCTTCACACATTCGGTAATAGCAGCCAATGCCTTGTCCACCTCTGCCTGATTGCGTCCTTCTTTCAAACGGTTCAGGTTTTCAATCTGTTCAAGACGAACCGCTGTATTATCAATCTCAAGAATGTCAATCGGAGCTTCTTTTTCCAAACGATACTTGTTCACGCCGACAATAGTCTGCTGACCGCTGTCGATACGGGCCTGTGTACGTGCGGCAGCTTCTTCGATACGCATCTTAGGAATACCGGTTTCGATAGCTTTCGCCATACCACCCAGTTTTTCTACTTCCTCGATAAGTTCCCAAGCCTTGTGTGCCAGTTCGTTAGTCAGAGATTCTACATAATAAGAACCACCCCATGGGTCAACGTTCTTGCAAATGTAAGTTTCCTCCTGGATATAAATCTGAGTATTACGTGCAATACGTGCGGAGAAGTCCGTCGGCAGGGCGATAGCCTCATCCAGTGCATTGGTATGCAGGGATTGTGTATGTCCCAAAGCGGCGGCCATTGCTTCGATACAAGTACGTCCCACATTGTTGAACGGGTCTTGTTCGGTCAGTGACCAGCCGGAAGTCTGTGAGTGAGTACGCAATGCCAGTGATTTCGGGTTCTTCGGATTGAATTGTTTCACAATCTTTGCCCACAACATACGTGCGGCACGCATCTTGGCGATTTCCATAAAGTGATTTGTACCGATTGCCCAGAAGAAAGACAGACGCGGAGCAAACGCATCAATATCAATGCCTGCGGCAGTTCCGGCACGAAGATATTCGAGACCGTCAGCCAGTGTGTAAGCCAACTCGATGTCTGCCGTAGCACCTGCTTCCTGCATGTGGTAACCGGAGATAGAGATAGAGTTAAACTTCGGCATCTTCTGTGAAGTATATTCAAAGATGTCGGAAATAATCTTCATTGAGAATGCAGGCGGATAAATATAGGTGTTACGCACCATGAATTCTTTCAGAATATCGTTTTGGATTGTACCTGCCATTTCTTCCAGTTTAGCACCTTGTTCCAGTCCGGCATTGATATAGAATGCCATAATCGGAAGCACCGCACCGTTCATTGTCATAGACACGGACATCTTGTTCAAAGGAATACCGTCGAACAGTACTTTCATGTTTTCCAAGGAACAGATAGATACACCTGCCTTACCTACATCACCCACAACACGTTCGTGGTCGGGGTCATAACCGCGGTGAGTAGCCAGGTCGAATGCTACCGACAGACCTTTCTGACCGGAAGCGAGGTTACGGCGATAGAAAGCATTTGATTCTTCGGCAGTGGAGAATCCGGCATACTGGCGAATAGTCCAGGGACGGAGCGTGTACATTACTGAATACGGGCCACGCAGATAAGGCGGAAGTCCGGCAGCATAGCCGAGGTGTTCCATTCCTTCGAGGTCTTCTTTTGTATAAACAGGCTTCACTTCAATGTGTTCCGGTGTTTTCCAGTCAGCGGAGATACCGTTAGCCTTTTGCCATTCAGCACCGTTGGCAGGCTGAAATGCGGCATATATATCTAAGTTTTTAAAATCTTTTCTCATCTTACTTCAATAGTTTGGCGTTAAACTCTTTCAAGGTATCCAGTACGTTGACACGGACATGGATGAAGTTTTCGATACCTGCTGCCTTCAGTTCGTCCATGCAGGCAGGAGCACCGGCAACGATAAACATGGCACGACCATTCAATGCCTTGAATGCAGGAATTGCATATTCTGCATATTCATCGTCGCTGGAACAGATAACGACAATGTCAGCTTTCGCAGCCATAGCAGCTTCCACTCCGGCTTCCACTGTTTCAAATCCGAGGTTATCAACCACTTCATAGTCGGCACAAGCCAAGAAGTTGCAAGAATATTGTGCACGTGCCTGACGCATTGCCAGGTTACCGATAGTCAACATGAATGCTTTCGGACGTTTACCGGATGCTTCCGTTTCAAGACGGAGTGCTTCAAATTCGCTGGCAGCACGGTCGAATACTAATGTATCCACATCTTTTTCGCAAGTATGAGAATCACCGCCACAGCAGCATTTCGCTTCTGCCGGTTGCTTGTCTCCTGCTTTCTCGTTGAAGTTCGGGAACTGGTTGGTACCCAACAACACTTCACGACGCTGAGCCACCGCTTTATGACGAGCCTTATTACTTTCGTTCACGGCAGCCTGAACGGTTCCCGCTTTCAATGCAGCATAGAAACCACCAGCTTCTTCTACTGACAAGAACAATTCCCAGGCTTGCTTAGCGATAGATACAGTCAAGTTTTCAATATAATATGAACCGGCAGCCGGGTCGATCACTTTATCAAAATGAGACTCTTCTTTCAACAGCAGTTGTTGGTTACGGGCAAGACGTTCGGAGAATTCATCCGGAGTCTCGTATGTCTTGTCAAACGGAGTCACTGTCATAGAATCTACACCACCTAATGCGGCACTCATCGCTTCCGTTTGTGTACGAAGCAAGTTCACGTGTGCATCAAACAAAGTCAGATTGAAAGTAGAAGTTTCGGCATGAACCGCCATTTTAGCTGCGCAACGGCATTCACCGTTAGCACCTTTGTTATCGCAATCGCGCACACATTCAGGGTTGTAGGAAGCTACGATATTCGCCCAAAGCAGGCGTGCGGCACGGAATTTTGCAATTTCAAGGAAGTAGTTGGAACTGATACCGAAGTTGAATTTGATTTTCTTGGCTACGATAGCGGCAGGAACACCGGCCTCGGTCAGTTGGTTCATGTATTCATTACCCCAAGCCAATGCATACCCCAGTTCCTGGGAAATATAAGCACCTGCGTTATTCAGGGATAAAGCGTTTACATTCAATACGCGATAGAAAGGAAGCGGTTGGATAGCTTCAATCAGAGCTTTGGCAGTTTGCACCATATCGCCCTTTTCCTTACCGCGGGTCAGCATCTTGTTGAAGAAATCATAGTTGATGGAACCTTTCAGTTTCTTCACATCATAATCTTTCTTCTGGAAATAAGCTACCAGCAGATTAGCCAGTTCAACAACATGTCCCTGGCAAGTAGAGAAGTTAAGCTCTACACACTCAGCCTGAATATCATTCAACAGAGTCTCAAGATATTCCGCACTGAGTTCTTTCGCCTTCACATGGAAAGAAAGTGAGTCAACACCCTTGTTCAGAATATCCAGTGCTTTCGCATTGGCTTCTTTAGGGCATTCCACCTTGATTTCCTGGCGAACCAGCCACTCATTGTTGTCTTTTTTAGTTCCTCTCAGATAAGGGAATTCTCCGGGAAGTGCATCAGTAGTTTTCAAACCTTCCAAGTCTTCCATCCGGTAGAAAGGTTTCACTTTGAACCCTTCGTTTGTTTTCCAAACGAGCTTCTTCTCAAAATCAGCACCTTTCAAGTCGGCTGTAACCTTCTCCATCCATTGTTCGGTGGAGACAGGAGAAAAGTCTGAGAAGAGTTTTTCTTTTTTGTCTGCCATAGTTTATCTAAAATTAAAACAAGAATTAATATTGTCTTTATTTTTATCTGTCTCTTTCCAAATGTCTGTTGTTCGACTTGCAAATATAATTAATAAGTTCAAACAAAACTTCTTTTTATAGAAAATTCGCACACCTCTCCGTCCTGTATAGAATCCGTATGGAAATTCTTCTTTCGTGCAATTTTTAGTTCTCCTTTTATTTGATTAGCTCCAATGTTATGACTAATTTTGCACCCGTTTTTAAAAAGACATTATAAAAACTACTATAGTTATGGATTGGTTACAAAGTTTATTGTGGGACCCCAGTTCCGTGGCGCATATCGTATTCCTCTACGCATTTGTAGTGGCAACAGGCGTGTACCTCGGCAAGATAAAGATATTCGGAGTATCGCTGGGCGTCACTTTTGTTTTGTTTGCCGGCATCCTGATGGGACATTTCGGCTTCACAGCCGATACACACATCCTACATTTCATCCGTGAGTTCGGATTGATTTTGTTCGTATTCTGTATCGGTCTTCAGGTGGGGCCGTCTTTCTTCTCTTCTTTCAAAAAGGGAGGAATGACATTAAACCTGTTGGCTGTAGGCATCGTAGTGTTAAATATTGCCGTTGCACTGGGGCTTTATTACTTGTGGAACGGTCGCATAGAACTGCCGATGATGGTAGGTATCCTCTACGGAGCTGTGACAAATACTCCGGGACTCGGTGCTGCCAATGAAGCTCTGAACCAGTTGAGCTACAACGGTCCGCAGATTGCGCTGGGTTATGCCTGCGCATATCCGCTCGGTGTAGTGGGTATCATCGGTTCTATCATCGCTATCCGCTATATTTTCCGTGTCAACATGACGAAGGAAGAAGAAAGCCTGAAAACACAGAGCGGAGATGCACATTTAATGCCTCATATGCTTAGTTTGGAAGTACGTAATGAATCTATCAACGGAAAGACACTGCTGGAAGTTAAGGATTTCTTAGGACGCCAGTTTGTTTGCTCCCGCATCCGTCACGAAGGACACGTAAGTATTCCAAATCATGAAACCATTTTTAATGTTGGTGACCAGTTATTCATTGTCTGCTCTGAAGATGATGCTGCAGCCATCACAGTATTTATAGGTAAAGAGGTGAATATAGACTGGGAGAAACAAGACCTTCCGATGGTATCCCGCCGTATCTTGGTTACCAAGCCGGAAATCAACGGAAAGACGCTGGGGTCTATGCACTTCCGCAGTATGTACGGGGTCAACGTAACTCGCGTCAACCGTTCAGGTATGGATTTGTTTGCCGACCCTAATCTCGTATTACAAGTGGGTGACCGCGTGATGGTAGTAGGTCAGCAGGATGCGGTAGAACGTGTTGCAGGAGTATTGGGTAATCAGTTGAAACGCCTAGACACACCGAATATCATCACTATTTTCGTCGGTATTTTCTTAGGTATCCTTTTGGGTAGCCTTCCTATCGCATTCCCCGGTATGCCGACACCATTGAAACTTGGGTTGGCTGGCGGTCCGCTGGTAGTTGCCATCCTTATCGGACGTTTCGGTCATAAACTCCACCTGGTGACTTATACGACAATGAGCGCCAACCTGATGCTTCGTGAAATCGGTATCGTGCTCTTTCTTGCCAGTGTCGGCATAGATGCCGGTGCCAATTTCGTACAAACGGTAGTCGAAGGTGACGGTTTGTTATATGTAGGTTGTGGTTTCCTAATCACAGTCATCCCGTTGCTTATCATCGGGGCGATTGCGAGATTATATTATAAGGTAAACTACTTCACACTCATGGGATTGATAGCCGGTAGCAACACCGACCCGCCTGCGTTGGCTTATTCCAACCAGGTAACTTCAAGCGACGCTCCCGCAGTAGGATATTCTACTGTTTATCCATTATCCATGTTCCTTCGTATTTTAACAGGGCAGATGATATTATTGGCGATGATGTAAATCGAGCTTAGCATATAAACAGTAAAGCCGGCTATATCCTTCAACAGAATATGCCGGCTTTATTTATTTTACTTATGCCCGTTTTATACTATCAACTTCAACTTCTTCACCACAAACTTTTCCACAAACCGTACGGTTTCTTCCACACCCAAAGAAGAGGAATCCACGCACAGATGGTAAGTGGCTGCTGCTCCCCACGTCTTATAACTATAATAATTATAATATTCCGAACGTCTCTTGTCCGCTTTTTCGATAATCTCTTCCGCAGCCTCTTCATTCACCTGATGAATCCGGCAGACCCTTTCAATACGGTCTTCCTTGGAAGCTGAAATAAAGATATTCACGCAACGGGGATGCTCGCGCAAGATATAATCCGCACAACGCCCCACAAACACACAGGACTTCTCTGCCGCCAAACGACGAATCACATCACTCTGCACCTTAAACAAAGCATCATTGCTCAAACAATTCGTGCATGGCATCGCCCCTTCACTGATAAACGGGAAACGCATACCGAACAATCCGCCGATAATACCTTGTGAAGCTTTCTCGTCCGCTTTTTCAAAGAATTCCTTACACAGGCCGCTTTCCTCGGAAGCCAGATTAATCAGTTCCTTATCGTAGAAGTCGATTCCCAAACGAGCTGCCAACTTCTCTCCGATTTCTCTGCCGCCGCTACCCAATTGTCGACCGATGTTAATTACATAATTACCGCTCATAGTACATTTTGTTTTATGGTTTGGTAGCAAACATACGACTTTTTTCTAAAACTCACATCATCAGACGAAAGTTATATTTGAAAGTAACAATGAAATATCCCTTAATCTCCTGCGTACGATATTCATAAAAACCGTCGGAAGTAGCCGTACGCCCGTAACTTTTCCTTTTACCTAAAATATCCGACCAATGGGCTGACAGCTCCGCTTTCTTCTCTTTCAGAAACCGCCAGGTAGCAGTCGCGTTCCACACAATCTCGTCTTCTTCTCCCTTTTGGATATTCGTACCGCTACGCAACATATAAGCGGCATCCGTACGCAACTGCAAACCGAAAGGGAAATCCACATAACCGTCAAAACGGAAATTATAATAACGCGTATAGTTATCATTGTCATTCAGGGAATTGAGCGAATACTGATAATCCCAGGAAGTGGAAAGTTCCAGTCCGCCCCAGGCAGGCTGATAGGATGCCTGCACTTCACAGTTCAGTCCCGTATCACGCGTCGTACTCTTTTCCAGCTGCACACTTCTGTCCTCGTTAATCATACTGACACGGTTGCTATGGTTGCCCGATGTATTCAGCCTCAAAGAAAAATGACCCAGACGCTTCCACCAGTTCACGTTTCCATACGTATTCCAGTTGCCGTTGATATTTATCGGATACGTTTCCCGTCCGCCGGTCTGCACATCATAAAGCACAACTTGCGTCACGCTGTTCTGCTCTGTCTGCCATCCGAAATTTGCCGATATGCCTTTGGAAGGATACTGGTAACTCAAGCGGATATTATGGATAAACATCTGTTTCAAGTCCGGATTTCCACGAGTGATATACAACGGGTTACTATTATCCGTCAACGGCATCAAGTCCGACAAGGAAGGCTGCCGTGTCCTGCCGTCATAACTCAGGTTGACACGCATCTCCTTCTTCCGCCATCCCAGCCAGAGCATAGGCTGATAGTCAATGATATGCATGGCAGTATCCGCATGAAGCTTCCCCACCTTCCGGTCGATGGTACGTTTTTGCGGAGTGACACCCAGTGACGCATTGGCCATCCAGACATCATCCGAATAATTGAACCCTATATTCAAGTCGTGTCCGTTGCTACGGCTGTGGCTCCGGTTGCTCAGGCTATCCACATATCCGGCTTCATAACCGGAAGGCAATTCCCCGAAAGCATCCGGATGAGCCAACGAAGACAACTCGTATGTAGAGCGGTTATCCCGTTCATACTGGGTACTCCAGTTATATGCCGCCCGGAAATGCATCTTTTTACCGACAGGCTGCGTGAAACTCACCCCTACCCTCCATGAGTTATTCCGTCGGGGAGATTTCAAATATTGGTTACGATAAAGTACCGAATCATTACCGAGCTTGTCTTTCAACTTGAAATACGTAGTCTGCGACAGTGAGAAACTCTCTCCATCCCCCCACGAATCCGAGTTCATTATATTCAGCCCCAAAGTAGTTCCTTTCTTATTCAGACGCCGCATAATCCCCATTCCCCAGTTATAGCGGGTTGATTTATTGTCCGAAAACGAACGGTTCTCACTACGGTTCACTTTTATATCTCCGGGGATAGATTCAAAATCATCAAACAACCTTTCATGGTTCACATCGGGCGGGGCATCAAAAGAAGCGCTCCGGCTATTACTTTCACTCTCGTTGGGAGAGAGTCCGAAACTGCCATTAAAATGTATACGTGTGCGTTTATCCACTTCCCAATCTCCCATCAGACTCGAATTCATAGACTTCCCTTTGGAGTTACCCTCATTAGCGGACGCAGAATACTGGTTACCAGTCTTCAAATACTGTTCCTGATACATGGAAGTGATATTTCCGTTCCGGTTGAGATTATAATTCACGTTTCCGTTCAGAGTAAACTTCTTCCCGAATTTGTGCGTCATATTCATTCCGACGGAATTATTGATATTGTCCTTGTATGTACTGTTCTGATAACGGTTGGTAGACCGTGCGATAAAAGAAAGGTTCTGTCCGTCCTTGCTGAAATAGTTCACCTGTCCTTCCAAATCCTTCTTCTTATGATTTCCATATCCTACCGTCGCATTTGTCAGCCAAGTCTTGTTTAATTCCTCTTTCGTTTGCAAGTCGAGCACATATTTCTTTTCTCCCGAACTGATACCTGTAAATTCCTCTTCTTTTGATTTCTTGTCATATACTTTCAGTTTGCTGATTAAATCTGCCGGCAGATTTTCGAGTGCAGTCTTTTTATCTCCCGAAAAGAACGACTCTCCATTCACATTGATTTCACTGATAGGCTGACCATTGTATGTCAGCGACTGGTCTTTCTTGTTATAGACCAGTCCCGGAATACGTTTCACCAAATCTTCCAGATAAGCTCCTTCAGGTGTTTTATAAGCAGAAGCATTGATAACGGTCGTATCCCCTTCCATGACCACTTCTTTCAGTTTCCCGGTCACCACCACTTCGCCAATTTGAAGGTCATCATCCTTCAACACGATAGTGCCCGTATTTATAGAAGCAGAATCTCCCAATGCACGATAGCAAGGCTGCATTCCCATAAACGAAACTCTCAACAGATATTCTTTCTTTTTCTGTGGCTGATAAGTCAAAGTAAAGCGACCATTCTTGTCACTTGCCGTGCCTTTTACAAAAGTAGAGTCCGCCTTTTCCAAGACGACAATACTGGCAGAAGGCAAAGGTTGCTTCTTTTCACTTCCGGTTTCTTGCATTTGAACTCTTCCCCTGACAGTCCTCGCCTGTTGTGCATACATTATTGTATGTACACAAAACAACAGTAAAAATAATCCGCCTAGTCTGCAAGTTTTCATGTCAATAGCAGTATAAGTCTATATTTTAGTTTGGGCCTCAATAATGCATGTAAAATTAAGAAGTTTATTTAGAAAACTTACTACTTTCTTCGTTTTATTAAAACAAATTACATTCCAATCACACAAAGCATAGATACGTACATCTGAAAATCACTTTTGAAAAAAGCAAGACGAAAGTATCATTTCCAAAAAACTGAAGAGTATAAAAAAGCGGCTAAAAGCAAGAATAAACCATTCTTGTTTTTAGCCGCTTTTTTAGTGGTCAATAATTATTTATTTAAACCTACATCCACACGTACTTTTTTCTCAACTCTCTTTCCATTTGAAATAGCAGTTATCTTACACTCTGTACTGCCAATGTGCTCTTTAGCGGTCACAGTCAATATTCCAGCCGCCAAAGAATAATTCACTAGTTTATTTCCAGCAAATTCCACCTGACGAATGATAGAAACAGAAGTATCATCCGCATCAACTATTTTTTCATTCAAATCAATAGCCTTGGTTTCTCCCGGAGACAATAATATCTGATTAATTAAGATTTCCGGTTTGTTAGCATCTTCAAAGAAAGGTACTGCAGGGAACCAGTAATAGCCACTTTCTCCGGAATCTCCCCCACCTTTCACTTCTATTTCTTTTTCCAAAGTTCCACTTGGGCTGATAATATAAACCCAGTTATAACTTTCATATCCACGAGCTACTGTAGCAATTACACAATCTGTAATAGGGTCTACACGAATACCGGCCCCATAAAAAGTCAGTTGGCTATTTTCATGCTTTCCTAAAGTATAAAAAGCCGGATTAAATGCCTGAGTATCTATATCATATTTCACAACTACGGTACTGCTCCAACCACCACTTGACCAATAAAGGGTATTACTTTGAGTACCTGCGCAAAGACTTCCCGCATTCCAAGCAAACCAAGGACTACCTACTTTTACTCCCCCGGGATATTCCATAGTTTCTTCTTCCAATGTAACTGGATTTACTTTTAAGAAGTTATCAGCCGTAGCAATCCATATTGTCCCATCTTTGCTTCTCGTTAAAGTATTAAATGAACCCTCCAATGTTTTTTCAACTTTATTGGTCGTTACATCAATGATATAGACTTTTTTATTTGCCAAAGCAAAAACACGTCCTTCCGCAAAACACATTGCTCCCATCTGGTCGGAAATTCCCTCCACCGGATTTCCCAGTTGCAGATTAGTTATATCAAACTGACGGATACCACCACTGTAACCAATATACCCCAATTTATCATCCACTCCAACGAAAGAACGTCCGTCTCCACCTATATCCGTAAATACCGCTTTCTTCTTCAATGTGTTCGCATCTGCTACAACAAAGCGGTTTCCTTGTTTAGAAAGCAAATAGATATTATCCCCCCATGTTGTTCCAAATTGAGTCGTAACACCTAATGTTTCATCCTCATTAGCTGCCCGATAAGCCCGATACACTACATCGTACCCGTCTCCATTCACTTTAAAATAGTTTACGGTACCATTATCATGTCCGAACCAATCTTCATTAGCCACATAAAACCCCTTTGCCGGAACTACAGCAGACGGCTGTGAATCCTCTATAACTTCAACATATTCCAATTTTTCATCATCATCACAAGCCGTGAAGCCAATGCCAAGCGCAACAAACGCGAATAAAAAATACTTTTTCATTTCTTTCTGTTTTTTATATTAAAAAATTATTGATTTGCTAACACATGAAGGTCCTCAATTTTACCAACCTCGGTAGAAGTCTCTCCCAACCAGCCACAATACTGATTAACACCTGTATATATCTTTATAAAATCAACTCCCGGCAACTTTACGGCCTGTCCTTTTGAATCGACAGCCCAACCAATATCAAATACATCTCCACCTTCCGTATTATCGGCATATCCCCAATCATAAGCATCCAACGTCCAACGTGCATAGGCGTCAGGTCCATTATCAACCCCATTATTAGCCAATAATGTACCTTTGAATACAATCTGGTTATCAGTAATCCATTTCGGGAAATAATCTTGGTCATGGAACGTGTTCTTATACACATGGCCACTTCTATCCTGATTATCAGTCCAAGGGCAATACGTGTCATCCGACAAGTAGTTTTCAAGATCCGGAGTAGGTACGTGGTCTTTTTCATTTCTGAAATAAGTAATCTCATACCCTTTAATTGTAGTATTTTTACCATACTCGCTGCCAGCTAATTCATACCATTCATCAGCGTCCGGTTTACCATCCTGGTTTTTATCATAAGCCACCATTATAATGCCCGGTTCACTACTACCGGTAAATGCATTTCCAACTATCCGGAAATCCTTTTCTCCTTCCACATTCTGAATGGTATGGTCGAAACCAACTATTACATAACCTCCATAAGCTCCTAAAGTAATCATACCTTTCTTTCCGTTTCCGATAGCTTCCAGTACTTTCGCATTCATAGTCTCCTGTGTATCACCTTCCTCGTAGGACGGCATCGTATTGACAAACTGTCCCGGTGCCGGGCGATAGTCAATGACTTGGGTGACATAGGGACTACCATCAAAATTCAATTCAGGATCGGGAGCCGGTTCAGTTCCTCCTTCTTCTTTTCCTCCTTCATTACCATTATTATCCTCGTCAGAACAGGCTGTTAACAAACTTCCACTTAACAAAACAGCTCCAAAGAGAGCAAACATTAAAAATAAACTCTTCTTTTTCATATAAATAAAGTATTAAACATGTTTCTATTCACTTCACCAATCCTTCTGTTACAAAAGCAAAGTGCCCGGGGATATTTCCTCCCTGAGTTTTCCATCTCAACCTTCCTTCCGGTGAAAAGCAGTATACAAAACCAGTCACTACATAATTTTGGGCGTCAGACATCAATATTTCCTTCGTTTCCGGATTGATGGCTAATCCATAGGGAATCATAATTTCCTTATCCGTTCCATCAGTGATAATCCTGTCGGTTATTTCCTTTTTAGTCCGGGTATCCAGAATGCCATATGTCACCCGGTTTCCACCCGAACTCATACTATATGCCACGCTGTAATAATAAAGTGAGTCTCCACTCATACACATTCCTCCTACGGGAATATCCAAGCATTGTTTCACTTCATCAGTCCGGCTATCTATCACATACAGGTTAGGAGAAGTATTTTTATAATCTCCCCGCGAACTGACATAAATATCACCACGTTTGTCAATAGCCATCCGGTACAGGTTGATAGCGACATCTATTTTCTTTTTCTCTACAAATGTCTCCAAATCCACAACAGACACCGTACGGTCATAATTCGGTGCCCGATATCCTCCTGAGTTAGCCACATATAATTTACCTTCATGCACTATCATTTCTTCCGGCTGATAACCTACCGTAACCTTCCTCGTCAGTTTCAAAGTGACCGTATCAATTTCAGCCACCAATCCTTTCTCCGCATTCGGGTCAATCTGGACAGGTCCTGCATATGAACTCACATAAGCTTTTCCATCGTGGAAAGCCAGATAACGGCAATTAGGTATTTCTATTTCCTTGAGTTTCCGTGCAGTACGCACATCAAAGACAACCACCAAATTGGACACATTTATAATCGCATATACCTTCTGCCCATATACCTGAATATCATTTCCCACATCACCCAACTCTTTTACAATGTCAGGATTCCGTTCCGAAAAAATATCCCGGGTATAGTAACCCGTAGTATAATCAAAGTAGTCGAGCGAAGCACCATTCGTTCCCATATTTCCCTCATTCAGTTGGTAGAACCCTTTAATACGCGTACCTACCAATGGTAGCGTCACTTGCACACTACCCGAAAGGAATATTTGCTCATCTTCCCTACATGCCGAAAAGAATAAAAGAAACAGTAGCAGGGGGATTAAATATAATTTTCTCATAAACTCAAACTTATTACAAACCGGAAATTTCGTCCGGGCATCGGATAATTAAGTACTACATCATAATATTGATTGAATGCATTATTCATCTCCACAGAGGCTTTCAACAAATAGCGGTCACAGAACCGGAATTCTTTTTGCAGAGAGAAGTCATGCGTATACCAAGGTTCTACGTAATTGCGAGGAATGTTATTTACAGAACCGTTATAGCGTTCACCTACATAGATAAAACTGTAATTCAATGTCCAGGTATCATATTCCGCACCGGCAATCACCGAACCGCTATGCCAGGGTGTATAAGGAATCTGGTTGCTATATGAAGACAGTTTCTTACCGTTTATTTTCGTAAAGTCCTGTGCTTTCGTAAAAGAGTAGGTAAGATTCGTATGCAGTTTGACCGGTCCGGCATGTCCCGACACAGCAGCCGAAACATCTACACCTTTACTTTCCACTTTTCCCATATTCGTCATCATCCAACGAAAACTGCTACCGGTAGGAGCAGCTATAATTTTATCAGTAATTGCGGCATAATAAGCATCAGCTTGCACAGAAACCTGGTCAATCCATCCTGATTTGAACGCCTTCTGATAACTTCCTCCAATATTGAACTGATCTGTAAACTCCGGTTTTAATTGGCTAAATCCGATTTGCGCATAATAAAGGTCATTGAAAGTAGGCAAACGGAAAATTCGTTTATAAAACGCACGCAGGTTGAGGTCATGATTACCAAAAGGCTTATAGCCGATGATGAGTGCCGGAGAAAACTCCGACTTGTCCGGTGCTTTTACGTTATTCCTCACCTTCTCTATTACGAATGTCCCCAACACATCAGCTTGCAGTTTCCACTTTCCCAAATTCAAGGCCGTAGCAAATGCTGCCCAAGTGGTATATCGCTGTGGAAAAGTAAAAGGAGTCCCTACTCCACGCATTACAGCATTCAGTTTATTATATTGGAAATCAACAGAAAGGGAGATATCCCACACAGGAAGGATGCTATACATGTTCACCATAGATATATACCAGTCCTGCTGATAATAAGTATTGTCGAACTGCATCTTTTTAGTCACATTTTCCTGCAAAAACCGAACCGTATCCCTCGAAAGATAATGCGTGTAATCATAGGCAAACTTTCCGTTCAACTGTATTTTATACCCGGGAGTTATGTCTTTCACAAAGGTGGCTTGGGCAAAGAAGTTCTTATCTCCCTGCCTCTCCCCATTCTGCCATACATTCTTTACGATAGCTCCGGGCAGCCCCCGGTCCGAATTATAATAGTACAACTTGGCCTGCCAATAGCCGTTATGCACCGTCCCATATACACCCGCCTCCATACGATAAGCCTCTATGTCGCTATTCCAGCGGGTAGCAGTCGTGTCATAAGCCACTTCTCCTGTCTGGTTCAGACGTCTGTAACGGAACTTATACTGTCCGTCGGATTTCATATATTCTCCACTCAGACTAAGACTTAACTTATCATTCAGTTTTTGCTCCAAACGTATGGAAGGATTGATTAACTGAATACTCCCCGCCTTGTATCTCACCAGCAAGTTCGTTTTCTTCCCTCCCTCAAATCTGGATTTCCTTGTTTTCAGATACACCGCCGAAGCAGAAGCGAAGTCTTTTGCAGACTGGAAGATTTCACTTTTCTGCCCATTATACAAAGATAGTTCTTCCAAATCATCCAAAGAGAAACGCCCCAAGTCGACCACCCCGTTTTGTGCATTTCCTATCTGGATACCATCATAGAAAACTCCGACATGATGCGAACCCATATTACGCACGTCCACCGTTTTCAGTCCACCCATTCCACCATAATCCTTAATCTGCACACCGGAAAAATAACGTAACGCATCGGCTACATTATGTGTGTTCAACCGTTCCAACTGCAACCCATTGAGTCTTTGGGCGGGAATCACTTCTTTATATGGCTTTGCCGTAATCACAACCTCATTCAAGTGCTGCAAACTATCCAGCCGGCTTTGTGCCACCACCAATGAAGGAAGCCCCAGGCAACCTGCCACTACACATGCCATTTTCCAAACTACTTGTCTTATCATTCCGTCCGTTTATTTTTCGACAACAATAAACTTCCCGGGGAAAGGCCATCCAAAGATAGAAAAGGGCAGTCTGCTCCCATTCAACAGAGCATAGATCGGTATTCTGCACAAGCAGACACCACGCATGTCGCACGTCTTTACAACAGCTACTACAATGTGATTGAATTAAAAACTGCACTCTTCAAACTCTAATCCCGGAAAGTTTCAAGAATTCAACTTTGGCAGGTCTTCTGACTTACTCCATTTTCCTAACGCCCTTCCCATTCCTCCAAAGCGGAACAGTGGATTTGAGTATTGTAGGAAAACTTTTGGCGGAGCTTACAGCAGCGGGTCTGTTCAGGATTTACACCTGATTCCCTTTTCACCACTCTTTCCGTAGAATCGGAAAAGTGACACCAAAATTTCTGGGGACAAAGATACACAAATAGAAACAAATCAGAAGAAAAATCCAACTAAAATAAAAACAAACTAATAATTAAGTCCTATCTTTGCCATTCGAAAGGATCCACTATTATTTTTTTCTAATTAAAATTCTTATAAAAGTGAAATCTCCTATTTTGACTGTCGCGCTACTTTGCCTTCTCTTTTTGGCAAGCTGCATCACCCGTAATAAGACATCCATTGAAACATTCAATCAGGATGTATATATCCCTGAATATGCTTCGGGATTTAAGATTCTAGGCGCAGAAAATTCCGCCAGCACCCTTATACAGATAACGAATCCATGGCAAGGAGCAAAAGACGTCACAATGTCCTATTTCGTTTCACGCAACGGCGAGCAGGCGCCTGCCGGATTCAATGGGCCCGCCATTCCTGCCGGAGCGAAACAAATCATATGTATGTCCTCTTCTTATATTGCCATGCTCGATGAACTGGGAGAAATCAACAGGATTGCCGGAGTGTCAGGAATCGATTATATTGCAAACCCTTATATTCTCGCTCATAAAGATTCAATCAAGGACATAGGGCCGGAAATGAACTACGAGCTGCTGATAGGGCTAAAGCCTGATGTAGTATTATTATATGGTATAGGTGATGCCCAAACCGCTGTAACGGATAAACTAAAAGAACTCTCCATACCTTATCTATATATGGGAGAATACCTGGAAGAATCACCGCTCGGCAAAGCCGAATGGATGGTCGTCCTTTCGGAACTGACAGATAATCGGAAGAAAGGTATAGAAATATTCCGGGAAATCCCTGAACGCTATTACGCATTGAAAGCGCTTACCGACTCAGTCAAACAACGCCCTACTGTCATGTTCAATACTCCGTGGAACGACAGTTGGGTAATGCCTTCCACCCAAAGCTACATGGCACGGCTGATTGCCGACGCGGGGGCTGATTATATTTATAAAGAAAACAATTCAAACAGCTCCACTCCTATCGGACTGGAAACGGCTTACGGACTGATACAAAAAGCAGACTATTGGATTAATGTAGGTTCAGTAAACACATTAGATGAGCTGAAATCCGTCAATCCCAAATTCGCAGACGCAAAAGCAGTACATGAAAAGAGGGTCTATAATAACAACTTACGGTCGACGCCCGCAGGTGGTAATGATTACTGGGAATCGGCAGTGGTACGTCCTGACGTCGTACTGCGCGACCTGATTCATATCTTCCACCCGGAACTTGTATCCGATTCACTTTATTATTACAGACACCTGCAATGAAACAGCCCCGTAAACGTACCCCCCTTTTATTTATTGCATTAGGCATCGTTGCCGTGCTATTATTACTGGTAGACATGGCAACAGGGGATACCTATATTCCGGTTTCAAAGGTATGGGCGGTACTCACCGGCGGCGAATGTGACGAAATGACGCGTAATATCCTCCTATCCATTCGGTTCATACGGGTAGTAGTAGCGGCATTAATAGGCGTGGCACTCTCCGTAAGCGGACTACAAATGCAAACGGTTTTTCAGAATCCATTGGCAGACCCTTATCTACTGGGAGTCAGTTCCGGCGCAGGATTAGGGGTAGCTCTGTTTATACTGGGTGCTCCGCTACTTGGATGGTCAGATTTTCCGCTGCTTCAATCATTGGGTATTGTCGGCTCGGGATGGATAGGAACGGCTGTCATTTTATTGGGGGTAGCCATCATCAGCCGGAAAGTGAAAAATATTCTCGGTGTACTGATTATGGGAGTTATGATAGGTTATGTGGCAGGTGCCATTATCCAAATCCTGCAATATCTAAGTTCTGCCGAACAACTGAAAATGTTCACACTTTGGTCGATGGGTTCGCTCGGTCATATCACAGCTACACAACTGGGAATCATGATTCCCATGCTATGCATAGGTCTGCTGATTTCCGTAGCCTGCATCAAACCACTGAATCTGCTGCTACTCGGCGAGAACTACGCACGGACAATGGGAATGAACATCAAGCGTTCACGCACTTTTATCTTTATTTCTACCGCACTGCTGACAGGAACAGTCACTGCTTTCTGTGGTCCGGTAGGATTTATCGGTCTGGCAGTTCCGCACGTCACACGATTGCTGTTCAACAACGCCGACCACCGGATACTCGTTCCCGGTACTATGCTGACGGGGCTTATCAGTATGCTTATCTGTGACATCATCGCCAAGAAGTTCCTGCTCCCGGTCAACTGTATCACCGCCTTATTGGGGGTTCCGGTTATTTTATGGGTAATAGTTAAAAACTTGCGTATATTCAAATGATCGAGCTTAAAGAACTGACACTGGGATACGGACAGCGCACGCTGTTGAAAACGGTAAACGCCCGAATCGCAGGCGGGCAACTCGTTGCCTTGCTGGGACGTAACGGAACAGGAAAAAGTACCTTACTGCGTGCCATGATGGGACTGGAACATCCACAGTCGGGAGAAATCATCCTGCAAGGTAAGAAGATAGCTTCGCTGAAACCGGAAAAGCTTGCCCGCAGCATCAGCTTTGTAACGACGGACAAAGTACGCATCGCCAATCTCCGTTGTAAGGATGTAGTGGCTATGGGACGTGCCCCTTACACGAACTGGCTCGGTCAGCTACAACCGGAAGACGAGAAACGCGTGGATGATGCCATGCGACTGGTTGGAATGTCCGGCTATGCGGAAAAAACAATGGATAAGATGTCCGATGGTGAATGTCAACGAATCATGATTGCCCGTGCCCTTGCACAAGACACGCCCGTCATTCTGCTCGACGAACCGACTGCTTTTCTCGACCTCCCCAACCGTTACGAGCTCTGCCTGCTCCTGAAAAGACTGGCGCAGGAAGAAGGCAAATGTATCTTGTTCTCCACACACGACCTCGACATCGCCCTGTCACTCTGCAATTCCATCATGCTGATAGACAATCCGCATATGTACACCCTTCCCACCCCGGAAATGGTAGGCAGCGGACATATCGAAAGGTTGTTTCGGAATGAGTCGGTGACATTCGACGCGCAGGAGATGAGGGTGCGTATCAAATAAGTACAATTCCTTTTATCTATATTTGCACCTAAGTGTACAATCCAAATCGGAGTATTTAATGTCCAACAAATAATAAATGTACATTTTTGGACAAAAGGATACAGTTTAAATTTCTCTCCGGATAAACCAAAATAAACGTGATGGATAAAAATTACCAAATGGTAATTTTTATCTCCTTTCATACTTTTACCTTTGCAACCGTTTTCTAAGATTTTAAAGATTAAAGGTATGAAAGATAGTATTGATTTCAGCAGCATGGAGATTTCCACATTGTTCCGTAAGCTATTAATTCCTACGGTACTAGGAATGGTTTTCTCGGCTATATTCGTTATTACGGACGGTATATTTGTCGGAAAAGGGATTGGAAGTGATGCATTGGCAGCCGTTAACATCACGGCTCCGCTTTTTATGATTACCGCCGGCATCGGCCTGATGTTCGGAGTCGGTTCTTCGGTAGTCGCTTCCATTCATTTATCACAGGGAAAACGCAGAGTGGCAAGTATTAATATTACTCAAGCGCTTGTGTTTTCCACTCTTCTTATACTTATTATGTCCGCCTTGTGTTTTTATTATATAGAGCCATTGGCCAAATTATTAGGAAGTTCGGACAGATTATTGCCCTTGGCGGTTGAGTATATGGCATGGTATCTCCCTTTTCTTGTATTCTATGAGATATTAAATATAGGCATGTTCTGTATTCGCCTGGATGGTTCGCCCACTTATGCGATGATGTGCAATGCTATTGCGGCCATACTCAATATTATCCTAGACTATATATTCATTTTTGAATTTGGCTGGGGAATAATGGGAGCAGCGTTCGCTACCAGTTTGGGAACTGTCGTAGGCGGATTGATGACACTGATTTATCTCCTCAAATTCTCCCGTTCCCTTCATCTGTGCCGGATTAAGTTAAGTATCAAAAGTATGATGCTGACTCTTCGCAATGTCGGTTATATGATAAAGTTGGGAAGTTCCGCCTTTATCAGCGAAGCATCCATCGCCTGTATGATGTTTTTGGGAAATTATGTTTTCATCCATTATCTCGGTGAAGACGGAGTAGCTGCATTCAGTATTGCCTGCTACTTCTTCCCGATTATCTTCATGGTTTACAATGCCATTGCGCAATCCGCACAACCGATTATCAGCTATAATTTCGGAGCCGGACAGCCCGACCGTGTCAGGAAAGCCCTGCATCTCGCCATTCGGACGGCATTGATTTGTGGAATCAGCTTTTTCATTATCACCGTCCTATGCCGGCAGAATATCGTTTCGTTGTTTATCGACCGGAACTATGCGGCATTCGACATAGCCGTGAATGGTATCCCTTATTTTGGTATCGGATTTATATTCTTTGCTTTCAACATGATAGGAATCGGTTATTATCAAAGCGTCGAACGGGGGCAGAGAGCTATGATTATCACTCTCCTTCGAGGGGTGGTATTTATGCTGATCGGTTTTCTTGTGCTTCCTAAAATACTAGGAGTGCCGGGTATATGGCTAGCCGTACCGTTTGCAGAATTGTTAACAATGCTCTATATCATCGGAATTTATTTCAAAGATCGCTTAATCGTCCGCCGACGATGAGTATCTTTGCAACATGAAGGCATTCATTGAAAAACTTTGTAATAAGTATAAGGTGTCAGAAACGGATATACAGGCTTTATTGGACTGTATGGAAGAAGTACATTTCAAAAAGAAATCATTGATTGTACGCGAAGGAGCAAAGAATAGTAACCTTTATTTTATCATAGAAGGCATTTGGCGGGCATACTACCATAAAGACGGAGTGGATTCAACGATTTGGTTTGCGTCCGAGGGAGAAGCCGCTTTCTCCGTTTGGGGATATGTGGAAAATGGTTACTCATTAATAAATATTGAAGCGATGTGTGACAGCGTAGCTTATTGCATTTCCCGTACAGCCCTGAATCATTTGTTCGCTTCTTCCATCGGACTTGCTAACCTGGGAATTAGTCTTATGAATCACCAGATGCTCTTACAAGAAAATTGGCTTATCAGTTCGGGAAGCCCGCGAGCCAAAGAGCGTTATCTTACTCTTATCAAGGATACACCGGAATTACTGCAATATGTCCCACTGAAACATATCGCGTCTTACTTGTGGATAACGCCACAATCACTAAGCAGGATTCGGGCGGAAATAGCCAATACACATACGGAAGAATAGGGATTATTCATGTGAACACTTGGAAAGGATTTTGTCCAAACTTTCATCGACTACTCCCAGCATCTGAAGCTTGGATAACAAACGGTAATACGAAGTTTTTCCGACGCCTTCTATGCCTAATATACTTTTCCATCCCCCTAATGATACGATTTCAAACAGCTCCTTTACCGTCCGTATCTCATTGTTCTGCAACACATTTGCCAACCGGGTATCGGCAACTTTCCGGAGTGACAGATTAAGTATCTTTTCATCCTGCTCCAGATTTACCTTCTTCCTGTCCTCGGCCAAAGACAGGAAACGGGCATCCATGGAACGTTTCCGATAAGTAGCCAACATGTCCTTCCGTAGTTTCAAGCCTTTAAGATGAGAATTATAAATCTGTAATGCACGGTCGTAGGTGATTCGATGTCGGCAGGCAACTTTCGCTATGGGTTCTCCTATGGAAATGGAATAGAAAATATCACGACCTTCGGGATGAATTATCAATTGAGCCAGTTCGCGGATAATGATTGTATATAAAGGCTTACATGTCTTTTGGGTTCTCAAGACATAAAGCAAATCATCATATCTGGAAATGATAAAGTCACGTTCCAACTTCTTTTCTTCTACGATTCTTGATAAATAATCTGCTTCCAAACCAAGTCTCTTGTGGGTTTCCAGATAAGCAAGAAGGCTATCTTCATCCAGAAATAGCTGTTCCTCTATTCGTGAACTTGTAATATAACCAAGATTCGCCCAATTCCTGAGAATGGGTTCATTAATGCCGTGCTTTTCGGACATTTGTTTTGTTGTGAGCCACTTTGACATAAAAAACGGAACTAAGTTAGTAATTAACTTGTTCCGTACCTTTTATTATAAAAGAGTACGGAGCTGTCTAATCCCGCCAGCAGGAGGTAGTAACGGCTACCCTTCAGATACGGGCAGACAGCCCGTACTCTATGAAAAGTCATAGAAGTACAGGCGTCTTCCCGGCATCTGAAAAAAATCCGTTACAATTTCCTGCTAGCCGAGGAAACGCACAATCGCATACCATAAAAGCGGCATGCTACGTTCCGATGACAAAGGTACAAATACTTTTCGGAAAATAACAAGAGAGAGTTATAAATGTTTAGGAAAAATCAAGAACAAAGGATTCTTTACCCCTTATCACTATTTTCTAACATACTACAAATCAGCACAAGTTATAGTCTCCAACTTTTCTTTATATCAAAATAATTGCTACCTTTGTTCCTATAAATAGAATAGAAAATGAAAACAACCGCTGAAATACTTGATATATTACGCGATTTCAAAGCACACTATGCTGAGAAATACGGAATAATCACTTTGGGGTTGTTTGGTTCCGCCGCCAGAGGAGAGCATGATGAAACAAGTGATATTGATATTTGCATAAAGTTACAAGAGCCTGACTATTTTACAATACAGGATATAAAGGAAGATTTAGAAAAAATATTCCGTACAAAAGTGGACATCATCTCACTAGGAGCTATCATGCGCAATTTTTTCAAAAAAAGTCTAGAAGAAGATGCGATCTATATCTAAAGAAAAAATAGTAGGCATGCTACATTTCGTTGAAGAACAAAGTTCTTTTATAGAAAGAACAACGAAACATCTAAATTCATACCATGACTTTTTAACCTCTGACTCTGCTATGGTACTATTTAATTCTACTTGCATGTGTCTTCAAACAATAGGAGAAACAGTGAGACAAATAGACAACCTTACAGAAGAAGCATTACTAGTTGAAAATTATAAAGAGATTCCTTGGAAACGAATTATAGGTTTACGCAATATATTATCCCATGAATACGCCGCTATCGACCCCGAAGCAATATTCAATACCATAAAAAGAGGAATTCCACCTCTATTAATCACTATAAATAGCATTATTACAGACATAGAAAACGGTAAGCATAACTCTTTATTTTAAAACAATAAGACGTTAATTTATCTATCAAGTCTGTCCTACTCACTTGTTCTCTTTAGTATTCATCAATTGTTTGATATGCTTTACAATTAAATTTTATTTCGTATACAGAATAAAATACACATCATTTTGTTTCGTATACAAAACAAGTAGATTTATACTCTACATATACCTAGCATGGAGTGCAGTATTCCTTTTCTTCCATTTTCTTTCGATTATTCCAGCGTTTTTGTGTAAGTTTGCCACCTGTAAACAGAATATGAAAACAACAGCAAACTATAAAAGCATTGAGAATCATGGACCCAAAAATTGACTTTAACGACATCCCTAAAAAATATTTATACTGCACCCACAGCAAATGCCCGCGCCGCAATAAATGCCTACGCCATCAAGCTACGCTCTGCATACCGCAAAACGTTACTGATTTCCGAACAGTCAACCCAAGCCACATAGCAGGAAATGAGAACAACTGCAACTTTTTCAAACCATACTGCACTTCACGCTTTGCTTGCGGAATGGACCATATATTGGATAACATTCCATATACTACAGCCGTGACCATCCGCAAAGAATTATATTCCTTAATGGGACGCAGCATGTTTTACCGCATCCGTAACAAAGAACGGATGCTGCATCCTGACGAACAAGAACAGATTATCGCCGTCTTTCTAAAACATGGCATCAAAACCAAACCTGAATTCGACAAATACATAAATTTATTCGACTGGTAAAGCCCTTATCATAAACGCTAAGAAAATGCCGTTTCAGAGCATTCTAGCAGGGGGAAATACTCATGCCTATGAGAAAAAATTCTCAGTTCAATGAGAATATATTCTCATATGTATGAGTATTTTTTCTCATAGGCATGAGTATCGTTGAGAAAAACTTGCTCTATAAACAAAATTGTTGTACTCTCGAAAAGTATTGCAGCAAACCAGTCGTCAGACAGGCTTCTTCCGGAATTGGCGGAACTGCCACCAAAGCATTGTTCCCGCTATCAGACTGGCTGTCAGGTCGGAAATCGGCATACTTATCCAGACTCCTAATTGCCCATAATAACGAGGGAGAATCAACAGGCAGGGAATCAGGATAAGAACCTGACGGGATATCGAAAGGAAGATTGCCTTGCTTGCCATACCGATGCTCTGGAAGAAATTGGACGTCACCATCTGAAAACCGACAATGGGAAAGAACATCACTACGATACGCAATCCTTTGGCAGAAATATCCACCAGTTCCTGATGCGTAGTAAAGATAGAAACCGCCAATTTGGGAATCAACATTCCCATCAGAAATCCGGCAGTGGTTACGATAGTAGCAGCATAAATCGTTATTTTCAAGACTTTTGTCACACGCGGATATTGCTTGGCCCCATAGTTATAGCCGGCAATCGGCTGCATACCCTGATTCAGTCCCATTACAATCATGACAAAGAGGAATACCAATCGGTTGACAATGCCGAACGCTCCGATAGCCAAGTCACCGCCGTGATGTTGCAAGCCTTGATTGATAAGAATGACGATGAAACAGGCTGCCAAGTTCATAAGGAAAGGCGCCATGCCGATAGCCAGGGAATCGGCCACGATTTTCCTCTTCAACCGGAAGATACCTTTGTGGAAGTGCAACAGTTCTTCTTTATTAGAAAATAGTTTGAACTGCCATGCTAACGCGATGACCTGTGCCGTAATGGTAGCGATAGCCGCTCCCTGTATTCCCCAGCCGAAGCCATAAATAAAAACAGGGTCAAGTATCGTGTTAATCACCACCGTAGCAATCGTGGCATACATCGCCTTCTGCGGATGTCCTGCCGAACGAAGTACGGCATTCAGACCTAAATAAAGGTGGGTGACGACATTACCCGATAAGATAACGACCATATAATCGCGGGCATACCCTACCGTGGCATCACTACCGCCGAAGAAATAAAGAATAGGGTCGAGAAATATCAATGTGACAACCGTAAAGGCAAGTCCGATGATAATATTCAGTACCAGCACATTGCCGAGTACCCGTTGTGCGGTGTCGTAATCTTTCTGTCCCAGTTTCACCGAAACCAGTGTAGCTGCTCCCACACCGACCAGCGATCCGAAAGCGGCGGCGAGATTCATCAGCGGAAAGGTTAGCGCCAATCCGGAGATAGCCATTGCTCCTACCCCGTGACCGATGAAAATACTATCTACCATATTATATAGAGAAGACGCCGTCATGGCGATAATTGCCGGAATGGCATACTGCATTAAAAGCTTCCCAATCTTTTCTGTTCCCAACGCAGTGGGTGTCTTTTGTCCTGTCATACCTATTAGTTTGAGGGCGCAAAGATACAAAAAAGAGACAGATTACGGGATATATGAGAAAAGTTTCGTATTTTTGCCCACAAAATTGAGTTAATACGTAACGAAATGAATATACTAGAACTAAGTGAACAGGAAATCATTCGACGCAACAGCCTGAATGAGCTTCGTGCAATGGGTATCGACCCATACCCTGCAGCAGAGTATGTAACCAATGCTTTCTCTACAGATATTAAAGCTGAATTCAAGGATGAGGACGAACCGCGCCAGGTTTCCGTAGCCGGACGTATTATGAGCCGCCGCGTAATGGGTAAGGCTTCTTTCATCGAATTGCAGGACTCTAAAGGCCGCATCCAGGTGTACATCACCCGTGATGACATCTGTCCGGGAGAAGACAAGGAACTGTACAACGCTGTATTCAAACGCCTGCTCGACTTAGGTGATTTTGTAGGTATCGAAGGCTTCGTGTTCCGCACACAGATGGGTGAAATCAGTATCCATGCCAAGAAACTGACTGTACTCGCCAAGTCTCTCAAACCGCTGCCTATCGTAAAATATAAGGATGGCGTAGCTTACGACTCTTTTGAAGACCCCGAACTCCGTTATCGCCAACGGTATGTTGACCTGGTGGTAAACGACGGTGTAAAAGAAACATTCCTGAAGCGTGCCACCGTAGTGAAAACAATGCGCAGCGTTCTCGATGAAGCCGGATACACGGAAGTGGAAACTCCTATCCTGCAATCTATTGCCGGCGGAGCAAGCGCACGTCCGTTCATCACGCACCACAACTCACTGGATATTGACCTTTATCTGCGCATCGCAACAGAGCTTTATCTGAAGAGACTGATTGTAGGTGGTTTTGAAGGTGTATATGAAATAGGTAAGAACTTCCGTAACGAAGGTATGGACAAAACCCATAATCCGGAATTTACTTGTATGGAACTTTATGTTCAGTACAAGGATTACAACTGGATGATGAACTTCACCGAGAAGCTGTTGGAACGTATCTGTATCGCTGTGAACGGCTGTACGGAAAGCGTTGTTGACGGAAAGACCATCAGTTTCAAGGCTCCTTACCGCCGTCTGCCTATCCTCGATGCTATCAAGGAAAAGACAGGATACGACCTGAACGGCAAGAGCGAAGAAGAAATCCGCCAGGTGTGCAAGGAACTGAAGATGGAAGAAATCGACGACACGATGGGTAAAGGCAAGCTGATTGATGAAATCTTCGGAGAATTCTGCGAAGGTACTTATATACAGCCGACTTTCATCACCGATTATCCGGTGGAAATGTCTCCGCTAACCAAGATGCACCGTTCCAAGCCGGGACTGACCGAACGTTTTGAGTTGATGGTGAACGGTAAGGAGCTGGCGAACGCTTACTCGGAATTGAATGACCCGCTCGACCAGGAAGAACGCTTCAAAGAACAGATGCGTCTGGCTGACAAGGGTGACGACGAAGCAATGATTATCGACCAGGACTTCCTGCGTTCTTTGCAATATGGTATGCCTCCTACATCGGGTATCGGCATCGGTATCGACCGTCTGGTTATGTTAATGACCGGACAGACTACCATCCAGGAAGTATTGTTCTTCCCGCAAATGCGCCCGGAAAAGGTGGTAAAGAAAGACGCAGCCGCCAAATACGTGGAACTGGGAATCGCTGAAGACTGGGTTCCGGTTATTCAGAAAGCCGGCTACAATACGGTAGAGGATATGAAAGATGTCAACGCGCAGAAGCTACACCAGGATATCTGCGGCATCAACAAGAAATACAAATTAGAGCTGACCAATCCGTCGGTAAACGACGTAACTGAATGGATACAGAAAATTAAATAAGTTCTTCATCCAAAACCATACAAATGAAATTACCCGGTAAGATAGCGATAATGGGCGGTGGAAGTTGGGCCACGGCTATTGCGAAGATGTGTCTGGCTCAAGAAGACTCTATCAATTGGTATATGCGACGCGACGACCGCATCGCTGATTTCAAGAGATTGGGACACAATCCGGCTTATCTGACAGGAGTGAAATTCGATACCAAGCGTATCTCTTTCAGTTCCAACATCAATGATGTTGTGAAAGAATCGGATACGCTGATTTTCGTCACTCCTTCCCCTTATCTGAAGGCTCACTTGAAAAAGCTGAAAACGAAGATAAAGGATAAGTTCATCATCACCGCTATCAAAGGAATCGTACCCGACGATAATATTATTGTATCAGAATACTTCACAAAGGAATATGGCGTACCACCCGAGAACATAGCTGTGCTGGCAGGCCCCTGCCACGCGGAAGAAGTAGCCCTGGAACGCCTCTCTTATCTGACCATCGCCTGCCCCGACAAAGACAAAGCACGCATCTTCGCGCGCCGGTTGGGAAGCAGTTTTATCAAGACCTCTGTTAGTGACGACGTATCGGGTATCGAATATAGTTCGGTACTCAAAAACGTGTATGCCATCGCCGCCGGTATTTGCAGCGGACTGAAATACGGCGATAACTTCCAGGCTGTACTGATTTCCAACGCTATCCAGGAGATGAACCGTTTCCTGAATACGGTACACCCGCTGAACAGAAACGTAGATGAATCTGTTTATCTCGGTGACTTGCTGGTGACGGGATACTCCAACTTCAGCCGTAACCGGACATTCGGCTCGATGATAGGGAAAGGATATTCCGTAAAGAGTGCGCAGATTGAAATGGAGATGATTGCCGAAGGTTACTATGGTACGAAATGTATCAAGGAAATCAACAAGCATCATCACGTCAATATGCCGATACTGGACGCTGTGTACAACATCCTGTATGAACGTATCTCACCTATGATTGAGATTAAATTACTAACTGATTCTTTTAGATAACCTTTAAACAAGAAAGATATGATTAGCTTGAACATTGAAAAGACTTTTGGATTTATCTCCAAAGAAAAGGTTTCTGCCTACGAAGCAGAGGTGAAAGCCGCACAGGAAATGCTTGAAAAAGGAACAGGCAAAGGAAATGACTTCTTAGGATGGTTACACCTGCCTTCTTCCATCACCAAAGAACATCTGGCTGATTTGAACGCTACCGCAAAAGTATTGAGAGATAATTGCGAAGTGGTAATCGTTGCCGGTATCGGTGGTAGCTACCTGGGTGCACGTGCTGTAATCGAAGCTTTGTCTAACAGCTTCACTTGGTTGCAGGAAAAGAAAACGGCTCCTGTCATGATTTATGCCGGACACAATATCAGCGAAGATTATCTGTATGAGCTTACTGAATATCTGAAAGATAAGAAATTCGGTGTTATCAATATCTCTAAATCGGGAACTACAACTGAAACCGCGCTTGCTTTCCGTCTGTTGAAGAAGCAATGTGAAGACCAACGCGGCAAGGAAACTGCAAAACAAGTAATCGTTGCCGTTACAGACGCCAAGAAAGGTGCTGCACGTGTTACTGCCGACAAGGAAGGTTACAAAACATTCATCATCCCTGATAATGTAGGCGGACGTTTCTCTGTACTGACTCCGGTTGGTTTGCTGCCGATTGCTGTTGCCGGATTCGATATTGAGCAACTGGTTGCCGGTGCTGCCGACATGGAAAAAGCATGTGGCGCAGACGTTCCGTTTGCCGAAAACCCTGCTGCTATCTACGCTGCTACCCGTAATGAACTGTACAGAAACGGAAAGAAGATCGAAATCCTCGTCAACTTCTGCCCGAAACTGCATTATGTAAGCGAATGGTGGAAACAGCTTTACGGAGAATCAGAAGGTAAGGACAACAAGGGTATTTTCCCCGCATCAGTAGACTTCTCTACCGACCTTCACTCTATGGGACAATGGATTCAGGAAGGTGAACGTACTATCTTCGAAACTGTCATCTCACTGGATAAGGTAGACCATAAACTGGAAGTTCCTTCTGACGAAGCCAACCTCGACGGTCTGAATTTCTTAGCCGGCAAGCGTGTAGACGAAGTGAACAAGATGGCTGAACTGGGAACTCAACTGGCTCACGTAGACGGTGGCGTACCTAATATGCGTATCGTTCTCCCTTCATTGAGTGAATACAATATCGGCGGCTTGCTTTATTTCTTCGAAAAGGCTTGCGGTATCAGCGGTTATCTGCTGGGCGTGAATCCGTTCAACCAACCGGGCGTAGAAGCATACAAGAAGAATATGTTTGCTTTGCTTGACAAACCGGGTTATGAAGAAGAGTCTAAAGCGATTCGTGCTAAATTGTAATAGAATAAAGTCTATATATAAAAAAGAAGCGGTTTTCTGTAAACCGCTTCTTTTTTATATCCTGTACCAAAGTTGTTTTTATGCTTTTTCGTTACCTTTATTCTTCTTTTTCATCATCGACTTTTGTTTTTAAGCCGATTTCTTCTTGTGCTCCTTCACATTCAGCTTTAGAGGAAAGATAGAATTCCAGTCTTACATCACCGTTCTTATCCACATGTGCAATGGTAGCCCGCACCATAATCCGGGTCTGCGTCACACCGTCTTTAAAACGAAGCTGCCCATTCTCTTCATCCGTGAGGTTTCCTTCGGTAGACACTTCAGTTTTCTCATAGACGAGCTTGGTAGCCAATGCCTCATCATTATCTTTCTGAAGCTTGAAAGTTTTCAGTTCCGCTCCGTTTCCGTCCAAAAATAAAAACGCATCGACCTTATCTCCCACCTTCAAAGCCGGCAGCTCATCCATCTTATTAGCATAGTCCTCTCCTTTTTCACTGTCCGGTTCAGCCTTCACATATAGCTTTTCGATCTTAATCACAGGACTTTCCCCACTATTGGAACAAGCGCCTAAAAACAATGGTAGCAACAATAATACTCTCTTTTTCATGCTATCGTCGAGTTTATAACGCTACAAAAATACACATAATCTTCTAAACAGCAAATATTTGTGTTGTTAATCACATAACAGCCTTGTTTACAACTATCTTGCCATTCTACTTTATCTCTCATTTTTTATCGTTATCTTTGCCTCGTATATGGGGATGATTTAAAACGACTCAACTTAAAAAAAATAATAGAATGGAACGAAATCTACTAAAGAAATCCTACGGGTTCGTGCTACTATGTAGCTTGTTATTATTGATGGTATCAATCAGCAGTTGCCAGGAAAGTAAACTCAAAGCAGTAGTTGCTATTGCAAACAAACAATGCCCAATGGATATGGGAGAAGTCGGTACGATTACCAGCATCACCTATGACGGGAGCAATGTAGTGTACACGCTCAACATGAATGAGAGTATTACCGATATAGCCATCTTGAAGGACAACCCCGAAAGCATGAAAGAGTCTATCAAGATTATGTTCCGGAATCCGGCGAAGGATGTCAAAGAGATGCTTAAACTGGTAGCTGAATGTAACGCAGGACTTCAAATGAAGTTTGTAGGGAAAGACTCCGGTGAAGAGGCGGTCTGCGAACTCACTCCCGAGGAAGTAAAAGAAGTTCTCAAAGCAGAATCCGACCCGTCACAAAGCGAGCGTGCCAAGCTTGAAGCGCAACTGAAAATGGCAAACCTGCAATTCCCGATGCAGGCAAGTGAAGAGATTCTTATAGAGAAGATTGAACTCAGCGACGAATCGGTTGTTTATATCTGCAAAGTAGACGAAGACGCATGTCCCGTCAGTCAGATTGAAACGAATGCGGAAGAGGTGAAAAAAGGAATCGTTGCCAACCTGGCAGGACAAGGCGACCCGGCAACCCAGCTATTCCTGCAAACTTGCATCAATAATGACAAAAGCATAGCTTACAGATATATCGGTACGGAATCCGGCAATCACTATGATATAGTCATCACCCTGCCCGAACTGAAGAAAATGATAATAAAAAAATAAGTATTACGAAAAAGATTCTACGACGTACCAAGTATGAAAAAGAAACTGAAAGCCGTCCTGTTCGACATGGATGGCGTACTTTTCAACTCTATGCCCTACCATTCCGAAGCCTGGCATAAAGTAATGAAATCTCACGGGCTCACTCTCAGCCGCGAAGAAGCGTATATGCACGAAGGACGGACGGGAGCTGCCACTATCAATATCGTATTCCAACGTGAACTGGGCAGGGAAGCTACCCAAGAAGAAATAGAAAGTATCTATCAGGAGAAAAGCGTCCTGTTCAACTCGTATGCGGAAGCGGAACGTATGCCCGGCGCATGGGAGTTATTGCAAAAAATAAAGAGTGAAGGACTGGTTCCGATGGTCGTGACCGGTTCGGGACAGCTTTCGCTGCTTGAACGGTTGGAGCACAACTTTCCGGGAATGTTCAAAAAGGAGTTGATGGTTACGGCTTTCGACGTGAAATACGGAAAGCCGCATCCTGAACCTTATCTGATGGCGCTTAAAAAAGGCGGATTGAGCGCAGACGAAGCCGTTGTCATAGAAAATGCCCCGTTGGGAGTGGAAGCCGGACATAAGGCGGGTATCTTCACAATTGCCGTAAACACAGGGCCGCTGGACGGACAGGTTTTACTGGATGCGGGAGCTGATTTACTGTTCCCTTCCATGCAAGCGCTTTGCGAAGCTTGGGACAATCTGGATATATAAGCATCTGTTTCATTCATTAATACGTTTATCTTTAAAAACAATGATTCTACTATGCAAAAGTTATTATCCTTACCCCCTAACTTAATCCATTGTTTTCACGAACTGGAAGAAGTGAATCATGCCGACTGGTTTTGTACGTCAGACCCTATTGGAAGCAAGTTGGGTTCCGGCGGTGGAACTACCTGGCTGCTGCAAGCCTGCCATCAGGAATTCGCACCTCAAGATACTTTTAGCTATTGGATAGGACGCGAAAAAAGAATATTGCTCCATGCGGGCGGACAAAGCCGCCGTCTGCCAAGCTACGGTCCTTCCGGCAAGATATTGACTCCCATTCCCATTTTTAGTTGGGAACGGGGGCAAAAGCTGGGACAGAATCTGCTGTCATTACAGCTTCCGCTATACGAAAGAATCATGAAGCAGGCGCCTGCCGGACTGAATACCCTGATAGCCAGCGGAGACGTGTATATCCGTTCGGAAAAGCCGTTGCAGGATATTCCCAATGTAGACGTCGTATGCTACGGTCTGTGGGTGAACCCTTCGTTGGCAACACACCACGGCGTATTTGTATCCGACCGGAAGAGCCCGGAAGTTCTCGACTTCATGTTGCAGAAACCTTCGCTTGAAGAATTGGAGAGTTTATCCAAGACGCATCTTTTCCTGATGGACATCGGCATTTGGATTCTGAGTGACCGCGCCGTGGAAGTATTGATGAAGCGTTCATTAAAAGAAGGGACAGACGATATTAATTATTATGATTTATATTCGGACTATGGGCTGGCTTTGGGAGAGCATCCTAAAACTAAAGATGAAGAAATCAACCGATTGTCCGTAGCTATATTGCCTTTGCCCGGTGGAGAATTTTATCATTATGGTACAAGCCATGAACTGATTTCTTCTACACTGTCTATACAAGACAAGGTACGTGACCAAAGAAAAATCATGCACCGGAAAGTAAAACCGAATCCGGCTATTTTTATTCAAAACTCCATCACTCAGGTGACTCTTTCTGCCGATAATGCAAATCTTTGGATAGAAAACAGTTATATAGGAAAAGGCTGGAAACTGGGTTCCCGTCAAATCATAACAGGAGTTCCTGAAAATCATTGGAACATCTGTGTGCCGGATGGTATCTGTGTTGATATTATTCCTGTCGGCGAAAATGATTTTATAGCTCGTCCGTATGGATTGGATGATGTATTCAAAGGAACATTGGAAAAAGTTACGACTACTTATCTCAATATCCCGTTCCCGCAATGGATGGAAGAAAGAGGAATTACGTGGGACGACATAAAAGGTTGCACGGACGATTTGCAGGCTGCTTCTATTTTCCCTAAAACTGCTTCAATAGAAGAACTGGGGATATTAGTACGTTGGATGACATCGGAACCGCAATTGGAGAAAGGAAAAGAACTTTGGCTGAAAGCGGAGAAAGTTTCTGCTGATGAAATCTCGGCGGGTGCTAATCTTAAACGTCTTTATGCACAGCGCAGCTGTTTCCGCAAGGAAAACTGGAAAGGATTGGCTGCCAACTACGAAAAGAGTGTATTCTATCAATTAGATTTGCAGGATGCAGCTAATGAATTCGTACGTTTGGGCTTAGAGACTCCCGACGCCCTGAAAGAGGATGCCGCTCCAATGGTTCGGATACATAACCGTATGCTTCGTGCACGGATTATGAAGTTACGCGGAGAGGATGCTTGCCAAAAAGAAGAACAGGCAGCATTCCATTTGCTTCGCGACGGTTTGCTGGGAGCTATGGCAGAACATAAAAATCGTCCTGTACTCAGCGTCTATTCCGACCAAATCGTATGGGGTCGCAGTCCTGTACGGATTGATGTGGCCGGGGGATGGACAGATACTCCACCCTACTCTCTTTATTCAGGCGGAAGTGTCGTTAATCTCGCTATCGAATTGAATGGTCAGCCACCATTACAGGTATATGTGAAGCCCTGCAAAGAATATCACATCGTGCTCCGCTCTATCGACATGGGCGCCATGGAGATTATCAGGAACTATGAAGAACTGCAAGACTATAAGAAAGTCGGTTCTCCGTTCTCCATTCCTAAAGCAGCACTCTCCCTTGCCGGCTTTGCACCGTCATTCTCCGCCGAATCTTACGCTTCACTGGAAGAGCATTTGAAAGCTTTCGGTTCGGGACTGGAGCTTACATTATTGGCTGCTATTCCGGCAGGTTCCGGCTTGGGTACCAGTTCTATTTTAGCATCTACCGTTCTCGGAGCTATCAATGACTTCTGCGGACTGGCTTGGGACAAGAATGATATTTGCAGCTACACATTAGTACTGGAACAGCTTCTGACTACCGGCGGCGGTTGGCAAGACCAATACGGTGGTGTATTCTCGGGCGTTAAGTTACTTCAATCCGAAGCAGGCTTTGAACAAAACCCTTTAGTACGCTGGCTACCCGACCAACTCTTTGTTCATCCTGACTATCGCGACTGCCACTTGCTATATTATACGGGAATCACCCGTACAGCCAAAGGTATATTAGCTGAAATTGTCAGCTCTATGT
>NZ_JBCOWR010000002.1:356947-426578 GCF_040918965.1 Bacteroides sp. RTP21281st1_H5_RTP21281_210402
AGGCATTGGACTGCGGAACGAACCCACCGGCAGTAGCGGCTATTATCGAGATGATTAAGGATTATACATTAGGATACAAACTCCCCGGAGCAGGTGGTGGCGGTTATTTATACATGGTGGCCAAAGACCCGCAGGCGGCAGGACAAATCCGCCGGATACTGACGGAGCATGCTCCCAATCCTCGTGCCCGCTTTGTTGACATGACGCTTTCCGACAAAGGACTTCAAGTATCAAGAAGCTAAAAACTTCAAAGAAACAAGCTTGGGCATAGAATCCGATTACCGTCTATGTCCAAGCTTTCATTTTCAAGCCTCATAATGATTTCTTTTACATGTTAATACTTGAATTTAGTTGCATAATACGAAAAACTTCACCATTCATCTATTTTATTATCAAACTAAATATCAACAATAAAAACAGATTTATTTAGCTGATTACTGTTGACATATTATGTAAAAGTAGTACATTTGTGAGTCCGATAAATAAATCAGACTTAAATACAAAACTAAGAAAAAAATATAAAACCTATAAAATACAAATATGAAACTATTTAGATTATTACTCGTCGCTCTGCTATTCTCTTGCAGTGATGATTCAACAGAAACGCCGGAAACTGGAGATCCAAAACCGATTTTTGTAGAAATGGTAGCTAATGATGAGACGGATGTCACTGGTACTTATATTCTTGAAAAGAACAAAGAATACGGTGTTCGGGAAGATGGCAAGTATAAGATATTACTAACCAAAAGCAAATACAAAGATAAAGACAAAAAAGAAAAGGAAATTCTGACTTATAGCATTTTTGATGTTGCAAACAATAAATCTCTCTACTTTACAAAAGAAATAGATGTAGCTAAAAGACTTGAAAGGGATTGGGATTATTATAATACATATGATCCGGAAAGCACTGACAAGAAGTTAGTTTGCAAATCACGTATAAAAGCAACAGCAGCAGAAGAAAAATAAAAAGATTTTAAAACACAAGATATCATGACTAAAAAAGATGCTATAAAAATATTCGAGAACAAAAAGATTCGTGCCATATGGGACGATACGAAGGAAGAGTGGTATTTTTCCATCGTAGATGTTGTAGCTGTTTTAACTGAAAGTAACAACCCTCAAACATATTGGCGTGTACTAAAAAAGAGATTATTAGACGAGGGAAACCAAACCGTTACAAATTGTAACGCTTTGAAAATGCCTGCTACCGATGGTAAAATGCGCCTGACCGATGTAGCAACTACCGAACAACTCTTCCGTCTCATTCAGTCCATACCTTCCCCTAAAGCTGAACCTTTCAAACTTTGGATGGCACAAATTGCCAAAGAACGCCTGGACGAAATGCAAGACCCGGAATTGACTATCGACCGCGCAATGATGGAATATAAAGCACTTGGCTACTCTGAAAGCTGGATAAATCAGCGATTAAAAAGCATCGAGATTCGGAAAGAGCTCACCGATGAATGGAAAGCACGTGGTTTAGAGGAAGGTGTTCAATTTGCCACCCTCACGGATATTATCACAAAATCCTGGTCAGGAAATACGACAAAAGAGTATAAGCAATTAAAAGGTTTGAAAAAGGAGAACCTGCGGGATAATATGACGAATAAAGAGCTTGTATTAAACATGCTTGCCGAACTCTCTACTAAAGAAATATCCGAGGTAAGCCAACCCGAAACGTTTGACGATCACAAAGACATCGCACGACGTGGTGGTGGCGTTGCCCTTGAAGCCAGACTAAAACTGGAAGCTGAAACCGGACAAAAAGTAGTATCTTCGCTTAATGCCAAACGGATTTTGCAGATAGACAATAATCAGAAAGAAGAAGAAAATATAAATAGCGACAAGTAAGTCAAAAGCAAATAGGAAAGATTCTTCTTCAATTTGGAAGATTTATGGATGATATAAAAAAGCCGTACTCTCTCAAAGTACGACTTTAAAGTACACCCGAAGGGAATCGAACCCTTATCTGAGGTACCGGAAACCTCCATTCTATCCATTGAACTACAGGTGCTTATGCAATCCGCCCACATCAGAAAAGCGCTCTATTCATTCAATAACAAAGCCATTCTTTCCGAATGCGATGGCAAAAGTATAAAAAAAGTTCTCATCTTCCTAATGATTCTTCTTTTTTTATAGTTGTTAAGGTAACTGCCCTCACAAAGGCTCTATTATTTTGAAACGCTTTAGAGCATTTACTTTATCAATTTGACAATCTTTTAGAGAATATCCGTTACATATATCAATTTTATTCCTATCTTTGCCGACAATTAACATTCAACAAACCTATGAGTTACTTGATAAAACCTAAGAACTATAACCCGCTACTCGACCTCAAACAGACCGAGCTGGGAATCAAACAAATAAAAGAGTTCTTCCAGTTAAACTTATCATCCGAATTGCGTCTCCGACGTGTGACTGCCCCCCTGTTTGTGTTGAAAGGAATGGGTATCAATGATGACTTGAATGGAATAGAACGCCCTGTTTCTTTCCCTATCAAAGACTTGGGCGACGCACAAGCAGAAGTGGTTCATTCATTAGCCAAATGGAAAAGACTGACATTAGCTGATTATTGTATCGAACCCGGATATGGCATTTATACGGATATGAACGCCATCCGCTCGGACGAAGAACTGGGTAATCTCCACTCCCTCTACGTAGACCAATGGGACTGGGAACGTGTCATCACCAATGAAGACAGAAACGTAAACTTCCTGAAGGAAATCGTAAACCGCATCTATGCGGCCATGATCCGCACGGAATATATGGTATATGAAATGTACCCCCAAATCAAGCCATGCTTGCCACAAAAGCTACATTTCATTCATTCGGAAGAGCTACGCCAACTTTACCCCGATCTGGAGCCCAAATGCCGCGAACATGCTATCTGTGAGAAATACGGAGCAGTATTTATCATTGGTATAGGTTGCAAACTAAGCGACGGCAAGAAGCATGACGGACGTGCACCGGACTACGATGACTATACAACCAAAGGCCTGAACGACCTGCCCGGACTGAACGGTGACCTCTTACTATGGGACGATGTACTGCAACGCTCCATCGAACTGTCATCTATGGGTATCCGTGTAGACAAAGAAGCCCTGCAACGCCAGTTAAAAGAAGAGAATGAAGAGAAACGACTGGAACTTTATTTCCACAAGCGACTGATGAACGACACCCTTCCCTTATCCATCGGTGGTGGTATCGGACAATCCCGCTTGTGTATGTTCTACCTTCGTAAAGCCCATATCGGAGAAATACAAGCCAGCATCTGGCCCGAAGATATGCGCAAGGAATGTGAGGAACTTGAAATACATCTTATATAATTACTATGAACGTACAGATTGAAAAAAGCTGGAAAGCACATTTAGAACCCGAATTTGACAAAGACTACTTTCGCACACTGACCGATTTCGTCAAAAGCGAATATAGCCAGTATCAGATATTTCCTCCGGGAAAACTGATATTCAATGCTTTCAATCTTTGCCCTTTCGACAAAGTGAAAGTTGTAATCATCGGACAAGATCCTTACCACGGACCGGGACAAGCACACGGTCTCTGTTTTTCTGTGAACGACGGAGTCCCCTTCCCCCCTTCATTGGTGAACATCTTCAAAGAGATTAAAGCAGATATAGGCATTGATGCCCCCATAACAGGAAACCTGACACGCTGGGCAGAACAAGGAGTATTATTACTTAACGCCACCTTGACCGTACGTGCTCACCAGGCAGGCTCACACCAAAACCGTGGTTGGGAAACATTCACCGACGCAGCCATCCGCACATTGGCAGAAGAAAAAGAAAATCTGGTATTTATCCTGTGGGGATCATACGCTCAAAAGAAAGGAGCATTTATCGACCGCAACAAACATCTGGTACTTACTTCCGCCCATCCTTCTCCCCTTTCTGCCTACAACGGCTTCTTTGGAAACAAACATTTCAGCCGGGCAAATGATTATCTGAAAGCACACGGAGAAACGGAAATTGTTTGGTAATCTTGAAATAATATATATAAAAAAAGCGGCTGCATTATCATAAAAGGTAATGCAGCCACTTTTTTATATCCGACATTGATTTTAGTACCACTGAATATTACTTTGCGTCTGACTTCTCTGCTCATACTTCAAGTCTTGCAGGATACTTGCATTCGCACGGATAGTTACATTGTAATATTTCCAACGTCCAAAAGGCGAAAGACTGGCAGACAAGTTGAAACAGTGCAAATCACGGGTGATAGTACAAGAAGTCTGCGTAATCTCTTTTGCCTGGAAGTCATAACCGGAGTTGAAGGACAACGACCAGTTATTGGAAATCTTCACATTTCCGTTCGCATTGATATTATGAGTATACGTATAAGGGTATCTCATAGAATGACGGTTGATAGGTTTCGTCCTGTCCTCGCGAATATTGAACGAATAACTAAGACTCAATGACCAAGGCATTTTAAACACTTGATAACCATCCGGGTCTGCTTGCGCCTTTTCCACTTTCTTGGTTACAGTTCCATCTTCTCCGTCGGTTCCTTCCGCATCATCATCTTCACCATCCCCTTTCTTTTTATCCTTGCCTTGTTCATCCTCTTTCGGACCGAACCATTTCTTCCATGTGTCATTATTGAAGGTATAATTAAAAGAAGAGCCATAGCCCTGGAACCGTCCGAAACGTCCATACGACCATTCCGTACGATTACCGGTCACCACATTACCATTCTTATCGAACGTATAAGCATACGTAGCAAAAGACGCGTTCATGTTGAAAGTATAGTTTTTAGTCAGTTTCAGACGCAGGTTCATGCTCAAATCACTCCACGGCCGTTCCTTGGCAGCCATATTGTAAGACATACTTGCGCCCAATTCATCAATCAGGCTCACTTTCTTAAGCGTATCCTTCTTTGCATCATAATACTTCATCTCCAAATTATTGGAAATAGAGAAACTGACTGTTCCCGACCCCTCACGCGAAGGTACGCCATAAGGCTGACCGGTGAAAGGAGAATAATATTGTGTATTGCCGTTATAATCAGTATATTCTTCCCAGTACTTACTGAACCCGGGTGCACCGCTTAAACTAACCTGCGGGGTGAATACGTGACGAATCTGTATCTCCTTCTTCTTTGCAAAAAGAGGTTTGTACATACCATACAGCTTCGTACTCAAGCTCAAACTTGCCGAATAATTGGATACCCGGTAAAAGCCATTCAGCGTATCACCCGGCAATGCTTCCAATTTATGCTCTACCTCATTGTATTGCTGATTAATCTTACGAGTGTACCAGCGTTCTGTATAATTGACCGAAGGTGAAACCTGTAAATATTTGAACAGTGTGAAAGTAGCGCTGATAGGAATATTATGATTCATTGCATTCTCCCATTCGCTCAGTCCGGCTTTGAACAGGCGGTCATCTTTCGTACGGATACTATTCGTCAGACGTCCGGTATAGCTAAGAGAAATCTTCTCATACCAACGTTCGGCACCTGCCGCTTTCTTACGTTTGAACGGGAACAGACGGCTTAATGTAATATTAAGGTCGGGTAATGTCACCGCAATCGAAGAGTCACGCATTGTCTGGGCGATATTGGTCGTTCCGGACAGCGTCAGACCGATATCTGGGAAACTTCGCGAGTAACTAATACTTGATGTTTTGGTATTCTGAGTCAACAACTGGGAATTATAGAGGTTGTTGATATTAGAACGTTCGTAACTACTGGTTGAGAAGTTCACACTGGCAGAGAAAGTGCTGTTCGGGCTGGCCTTGGCATCCTGACGGTGATTCCAAACCACCTTGAAGTCCTTGGCAACCGTATAGTCCGGCATTCCTTTATCACCCGTCTTGGTGACCTGATAGTCCGCTTGCAGTGTACCGGAGTATTTATAGCGCTTATTATAGTTTGTCAGACCGGAGAGTCTCCACGAACCTTTCGTAAAAATATCCCCCGTCATCTTCAAGTCCATGATGTCACTGATGGCAAAGTAATATCCCCCTTCGGCCAAACCGAAACCACGACTGGAGTCGTCCATATAAGTCGGCATGATAAAACCGGAAGAATAACTACTGGAGAACGGGAAGAAGAAGAACGGAACGGCCAACGGCAAAGGAACATCTTCCACCACCAGATAGGCGGGTCCCGTTACCACATTCTTTTTGGGACGTACTTTCGCACGTGTCAATTGCATATAGAAGTGGGGATGATCATGATGGTCGCAAGTCGTATAACGTCCGTGCTCCATAAAGATTTCATCATTCGCACCTTTCTTTGCCTTACTACCGGTCACGTATCCTTCTCCCTGCTGGGTGACGATGTCCGTGATTCCCGCTTTCTTGGTTTTGAAGTTATAACGGATAGTTTCCGTATCATAAGAAGTATCCCCTTCCTTAAATACCGGTTTGCCTTTTTCCACTCCGGTGGAGTCCTTGATGCCATAGGCGTGAACAGTACTGCTGTCCAGATTCATCGAAATCACTTCGGCAGCGAGTTCGATATTCTGATAATTGACCTTTCCGCTACCGTAAAGCGTAGCAGACCCGCCCAAAGTAAATACGGTGGAGTCGTTAGATTCGTATACAACCGGTGCATCGAGCGGCTGCTTCTTCTGAACGGGTGCGACGGAATCAATGCGTACCGTAACCGTATCCGCCTTCAAAGAATCTTTCCCTTGCAGGGAGTCCTTTTGTGCAGTATTGGAGGCAATCATTCCTCTTCTTCGACGCTGAGACGTAGCCTCATCGGGAAGCATCAGCAAGACAATCAGCAGTATTAATGATATAAGTATTTTTGCTTTCAATGGCGCCATTAACTAATAGTTTACGCTTGAAGTGGCAAAAGTACACAAACTTCACCAATTATGAGCCGGAAACTTCGTTATTTAATTATTTTTTAGTGCTATAAAAACAAAGAACACCATCTGTCAAAGCGGCTTAAACCTTCTTCACCATATTTGGCAATACTTTGCCGTGCCTTTTCCACCGTCTTCTCTTCGTCCAGACGGGTTTTAGAAAAGAACTTGTCGGCAAAACAAATCAATTGTTCTTCCATAGTGACAGGCAACATCTCACGGTGAGGGATGGGAAGTTGCCGGTCGATAATCTCCTGTAGGGAAAGTCCTGCTCCCGTATGACGTTCGCAAACCAACGCGTGTTGCGGAAACCCTTCAGCCCGCAAGATTTCAGCCCCCAAATATCCGTGGGCAATATAAGGATTCTCTCCAAAGCACTGAATGCCCGGAGCATCTGTCTGAAAAATACCAATATCATGCAGGAGAGCAGCTTCTTTCACAAAGCTCCTGTTTAAACGCAATTCGTGATGCGCATCCAGTATTTTCATAGCTTTTCCCGCCACTGCAAGGCTGTGTATTACTAAAATCTGCCGCTGCTCTGTATTTTCCGGATAATACTTATCAATGATTTCGTAGGGATTCATGTGCTTGTTTTTTTGCTCTCTTGACGAGAAATTAATATTTTTGTGCAATATTACAAAAAATTACCGACATGAGAAATAGAACTTCCCTCATTCTTTTATTTCTGTCCGCCATGCTCTTTCCCGAGTGCGTCAGCGGCAAAGTTATCACAGGTGCCGGACGCTTTGAACAATACCTGCCGCTTATCCGAGGAAAACGTGTCGGAATGGTTGTAAACCACACTTCCGTCGTTGGGACGGAACAGACTCACCTACTCGATACTCTGCTGAAACAAGACATCCACATAGTCAAGGTATTTGCCCCCGAACATGGTTTCCGGGGAAATGCAGACGCGGGGGAGACTGTGAAGGATGGAAAAGATTCGCGTACCGGAGTCCCCATCGTGTCCCTGTATGGCAACAATAAAAAGCCGACTGCCGCCCAACTAAAAGATATCGACGTTATCTTATTTGATATTCAGGATGTGGGAGCACGCTTTTATACTTATATCAGCACCATGTACTATGTAATGGAAGCCTGCACAGAAAACAATAAAGAGATGATTGTACTGGACCGTCCCAATCCATGTGATTATGTAGAGGGACCGGTACTTAAACCGGCTTATCGAAGTTTTGTCGGTATGCTCCCTATTCCGGTACTTCACGGATGCACCATCGGCGAACTGGCTCAAATGATAAACGGGGAAGGATGGATTGCCAACAAGAAAAGCCCTTGTCCATTAAAGGTAATCCCAATGACCGGATGGAAACACGAAGAACCTTACTCACTCCCCATCAAGCCCTCCCCCAACCTGCCGAACGACCAGTCCATCCGTCTGTACGCTTCACTTTGCCCTTTCGAAGCAACCCGCGTCAGCGTGGGACGGGGAACTACATTTCCCTTCCAAGTGCTAGGAGCACCCAACAAGAAATATGGAGATTTTACTTTTACTCCCCGCTCTCTCCCCGGCTTTGACAAAAATCCGATGCACAAGAATGTAGCCTGCTACGGAGAAGACCTTCGGAACGTGGACGACGTAAACGGATTTACGCTCCGATACTTTCTGCATTTCTACCGATTGTCCGGCGAAGGCACAGCTTTCTTCTCCCGCCCCCGATGGTTCGATTTACTTATGGGCACGGATAGTGTACGCAAAGCTATCCTCAGAGGGGACTCGGAAGAAAAAATAAGAAATAGCTGGCAAAAGGAATTACAGGCTTACAAGGAGATGAGAACAAAATATCTTCTCTATGAGTAAAAAATAACTATCATGCTCTCATTCATTTTCATAAATCACTAATAACCAAAAGAATAAGTATGATAGATAATTTTTATTTCCGGTATCTATCATACTTAGACCATTAAAAATGGGGTATCTATCATGGTTGATTATTCCACTTCCTCTCCCGAGCTCTCATTTTTTTTCGATTCACCCTCAACTTGCAATGTACTTTTCGCATTAAGCGGAGATATAACAGGGCGTTTCAGCTGACTTTCCAATTGCTTGCGGGCAACTTTTGCCACATTCCCTCCATCTCTTGCCACTTCGGCATTTTCAGCAAAACCGGATGGGTTTCTCTCCTTGGACAAATCCGTAGTAGCCGTTTCGGCAAGCATATTAAGGATCAGTTCAGTGTTTGTCATATTGTCACGGAGATTTTCTTTCTTCAATCCTTTAAACTGCTTATATTCTTTTGCCGACTTTTCAGCCCACGTTTGATAAATTATATCCGTTAATGCAGCAAACTGGACGCCCTCTTGCATCCCGTTCCTTTTCCATTCGTCAGTAAGCTCCTTCCGTACTTCAATTGATTTCAATCGTTGATTAATCCAATTGTCCGAGTAACCTAAAGATTTATATTCCATCATCGCCCGGTTTATAGTCAGTTCGGGGTCTTGTATTTCATCCAAACGCTCTTTGGCAATTTGAGCCATCCACATCTTAAAGGGCTCCGCCTTGGGCGAAGGAATAGACTGAATGAGTCGGAAAAGTTGTTGGGTTGTAGCTACATCAGTCTTATACAGTTTGCCGTCGGAAGAGGGTAATTTCAGTTGTCCGATTTCTTCGGACAACTGACTTCCCTCTGTTTTCAACTTCTTTTTTAAATCCCCCCAATACTTGCGAGGGCGGTCACTATCCGTTAATACTTCAATCACATCAACGATGGAAAAATACCATTCCTCTTTTTGGTCATCCCAAACAGCACGAATCTTTTTATCTTCAAATACTTTTATAGCATCTTTTTTAGTCATAGCATTATATATATGAGTAAATCATTAATAGCAAATCCTATTCCACTTCCAAAGGAACAACATGATAATACGTCCCATACGTCTTCCGTTTGGATTTCACCCCAAGCCGCTGCAAGATACGCCCGAAATAAGAAGCCTGTCTGGCAGAGAATGTCATTTTACTCGCTTTCTGAATCCGTCGCAGGATGTCGATAGCCAGCATCCATTCGCCTTCCTCCTTATCTTCCGCCCCGCGATAATAAACCATAAACAGTTGTTCGACGGCAGGTGATTGTTCAAATTCACGATTATTTTCCGTCATGATAGCCTCTTCTTCGGAGTCAAACCAATAACGTTCGTTATGATAAAGCAACTCCAGCGCCTGTGCATACAGTTGTTCATAATTGATAGGACGCGACACATCTATAGCCCCCGTCAGATAAATACCGATGAAACGACGGCTACCGGAAGTATCCGTCAACAAATCCCGATGATTGCTCGTAGCGATAAATGATGCATACCGGCGAAGTTCTTCCACTGCCGAAGCGTTCGGACGACGCGTGTTCACTACCGGTTTCTGCAGAATATGTTTCAGAAAAGCCTGTTGGGTAGGACTAATCTGGTCGAATTCATCCATATTGATAAGCAGAAAGCGATTCAGATACAACTCCGCATCCCGCTTCCGGCTGAAATCAATGCTGTCCGTATAATACGCCTGTAAAGCGGGCGGAAGAAGCATTCTGCAAAAAGTAGATTTCCGGTATGCCTGCGGGCCGATCAGCAAAGGTGAAGTACTGTTCGCATGCTTACTATTCATCCCCCTCCAATGGGCAATCATGCTCAAAAACCATCGCCTGAACAACGGTGCCCAATGCGGATTATCACAAGGGACACGATTCGCCAGTTCCAAAATCCGGTCTTTACCGTCCCAACGGGGCAAGTGATACAAGAAATCCTCCACCGGCTGAAAAACAGGTACATGGTCTGAATCCAAATAGCGGATTACGTCCCTGTCCCACATTTTCAACCCTTCATACATGGCGTTCATCGTAATACTTGCCAATACCCGCTTGTCTACCGGACGAAAATAGAAATTGAAACTATTCCGTTCGCGATATTCCACTTCCGTAGTCAACGTATTGTATCGGAATTCATAGCGACGCTTCATAAATTCGTCCATCTGCATGGCGAAAAGCTGTTCGGCCGTCAGGCTGCTCTTCTTGCCGAACCCTTTGGCGGTACGGTACACGCTTTTCACAGTCTCGCGAATCAGCAAGTCGTCCGAAGGAAGCCTGTAATGCGCCTTCGTCCACCGCACGGTATCTTCTTCGGGGATACCCGCCCGGAAACAATGCCCTGCCAGACACACCAGCAACGGTTGCATATCCTCTTCTCCCCGATACCCATCCAATTCATCGAGTGCCCGATTGAATGCGGCGGAGAAAAGTACCGACAACGCTTCATAATTCTCATATCCGGGCGCCATCCGCTGCAAAGGAGAGTCGGTTTCCCGCGTCCGTTTGATAAAAGTCGTTTCGGACGGAAAACCGGCAGGCTGCTTCATGTAAACGGGCATCGCTTCCGGATTGAAATAAAGTTCGGGATCATACGTCAGCCGACAATATTGTTCGAGCGACGGTTCTTTCAGTTCAATATCAAAAGGCAGTTGCGGCTGATAATATTTCACAACCGTCTGATAGGCATGCGCATGAAAAAACTCCGCCTGTTCGCGTGAATCCGGCAGGCGGTCGTCAGGATAAGTGAACCGCACCCATATCTTTACTGATTTGCCGGAAGAACCGGTGAAGGCAAGGTATGTTTGCGGAAGTTCTTTTGCCCGCTCTTTCACCTCGTCGGCTTCCGCCCTTCCGGAAAGGTTGTTGACTTCCATCATCACTATGCCGTTATATTCGCACAAGGTCATCACCCCTTCTTTACGGGCAAAAGCTGCGGCAGGCATCATTTTGGGAACTTTACGCACCTCTTCAATCGAATTTCCCGGAAGGGTATACCTCAACGCTTCCCTCATCCTGGAGACGGGCTGTGCCTTGACTTCCGTTTTCATCTGCTCCAGAAGGAGCTCTATTTTCAACGTCCGTAAGGTATTTACCTTGCCATCGTCTCTGACTAATGTTATTTTCATCTTTTTTTATTATTCTTTCTACCGATAAGGAAAGCTTCACTACGGTCGGACAAAGGTACGACAAGTACGCCGCCCGAACAAATTTTCCCGTCTTTATTTGCTATGTCACATGCCTTTATTTTATAGAAATAATGCTTACTAAATTTGCGAATAAAGGCAGGATGATGTATCTTTGCAGGCAGTAAGACTTCAGCCCGCAGATGTGTGCCGTATAGCCCACATTTGCGGGCTGTACAGTTTACAGGTGCGGGCTCTACAGCCCACAATTGTGTGCCCAAGAAAAGATGCCGTTCCAAGCAGATTATCCAAGCTTCAAATGCAGGTTATCTTACTACCAAGTAATAATTAAAGTGCCTTATAAAAGGCATTTTAGCCCTATTAATCCATAAAAGAAAAGGCATGTACGCAAAGTATGATTTCCGCAAAAAACCGTCTTCAAAAGAGGACGAAAACGAACAGCCGCTGTATCCCCGCATCGTATCGAGCGGAACCATCGACTTCCAACAAATTGTCAAAGAGATCTCCCAAGCTTCCAGTTTCACACCGGCAGATATCAAAGGGGTCCAACTGGCTATTGAGAATAAAATATCCGAATATCTAGTCAGCGGTTATCACGTTCAGCTGGGCGACCTCGGCTATTTTTCAGCCAAGCTGAAAGCACGTCCGGTAATGGATGCCAAAGAGATACATGCACAGTCTATTTATTTCGACAATGTAAATTTTCGTCCATCATCTTCTTTCCGTAAGAAGGTTCGCGGATTTGTGGAAAAAGCAAAGTCGGGATTTGCACATTCCGCCGAAGTTCCGGTGGAAGAACGCCGCCGCAGGCTGGAGAAGTTTCTGGATGAAAGACCGATGATAAGGCGTAAAGAGTATACGCAACTGACGGGACTACTGAAGAACAAAGCACTGAATGAATTGAACGGATGGGTGAAAGAAGGAGTGCTAGACACCATTGGAAGCGGTAGTCACAAAATTTATGTGCGAGCCAATACGATGAAAGAGTAAGCAGCAAAAACAGTGAAATAAGAATGATAGATACTCATTTTTCATGAAGAAAGCATGATAGATACCGGATTCTGAAAGTATCTATCATACTTATTTATCTAAATATTAGCACATTAACAAAAAACATGAGAGTTATGATAGTTCTTTTCTACTCTAAAGAAGAAAATCCTGCGATTCTTATCAAACTGCAACTTTACAATTCTTGCCTGATAAACTTGCAACCTTTTTAGATAAAAGAGATTAATATATATCAAACTTTAGTGTAGCTTAGGAATGTATTTACCGAGATAGCTATTCGTTGTTTCAAATTAATCACTACTTTTGTAGCAATACAAATAAAAAAACTTATCATGTGATGAATCGGAGAACACACAATTGGATTATGTAAACAATCAATCATACTGAATTATGAAGAAAGTAAAACGTATATTGATTTATGTGTTGGCTATAGGTACAATCATTTATTTAGAATTCTACTTTGCGCCTATCAAGATTTACTTAATGCCGATAAATGCATGGGAACGTCAAATCTGGTCGGGGCCTACTTCCACACAAAAAGAAGAAAACTTTGTAGTCTATAATCATTTGTGCAAAAGCGAGCAGACACTTATCGACAGCATCATTGCTTTCCATGACCGGACAATCCGATTGGATTCGATTAAAAAATATCCTGATGGCTATCGCCGCAGCTTTTTCAGAAGGAGCACCGTTCTTAATAAAGACTACCGGGAAGAATCGAATGGTGCGGATATCATATTCGATCATATGGACAAACTGATTTTGGCAGTTGAATGGAGAATTACAGGAGATACGGTCTGCGCGAATTCCTTTAGTGAAAATTATGAAGTTCTTCTTACAGATACTGCAACAACATCAATATACAGCCTATCCAAATTAGTCAGAGAAAAACAAAAATAAAAAACATGACGATGAAAAAACTAAATTTCTTAAGCTTGTTGTTCATAGCAATCACTATTGTGAGTTGCCGTAATACAACAACAAAAAACACAACAACAAATGTTGTTCCTTCAAACGAAGAAATACAAAAAGCTGGAGAAACAAACAATGAAATGTTGAGACTTACTACAATGGAATTGACGGATAAAAAGTGGCTGGAGATAAAGTCCGGTTATGACAAATTAATGAAGGCTCAGAATGAAATCATGGATGGAGAATACTACGAAGGTAGTCTGTATATAAACTTATCCGGAATAGCAACGCCTGATGATGTTTCTTTGGGAGGAATGATCGTATATTATAAATTGAAAGAGCAAGACTATCGGTTTTTACCGGACAATGAATATGCGGAACGTATTAAATATGTTTTCGGGATTGACTTGAATGCTCCTGATGCTTTAGACAAGAATAAATTAAAAAATCATGAAGACTACATTGTAGCTCTAAATCCAAGTCCTGATATGGACAGTAAAGGCAACATACAAGACAAAGAGTTCTATCCATACAGGAATCATCTGTATTTTTTCAAAAAATTCAATATCTGTGTTGTGCAAATGCCTTCTGCCCTATTACTGAAAATAGATAAAAACACGGACAAGGATCATATTAATGTTTATAAAAACCCTTTTGATTATCATTGGAATAATTATGTACTAAATGACAATAAGGCTAGTCTAACCTGGTTATTAAGCAATGGAAAAGAAATGGAAGTGAAAGATTTGCTATTTTGCTTTGGCTATGATAAGGACGCCAAGTTGAATAAACTAATATTGGACAGCATCTCTAATAATGCAAATGACGGGTATTCCGTTGAAAGTCTGGAGCAGGCCTTTGCAGGGAGAGATTTAAACGGCAAATTACAGATTCATGAAAATCTACTAAAGTTTATACAAGAAAATCCAACTAATGATTATGTCAAAATGCTTGATATATATGGGAATTATTGTTTAGGAGAAAGAACGGATCGCAAATTTACAAAGGATGAAAGTTTTAAGATTGCCGCATATATTACTTATTATCTGAAACTGATAGATTTAGAAAACCACAAGCGTTCAGGTAGCGACAAGTATCTTATAATAAATGATATGTTGTTTCGAATAATCGGAGCACTAGAAGATGAAGAAGGGAACCAAAGAGATGATGAAGGTGGGGACTCCAAGTTTCTGAAAGAGATAATAAAGAATGATTACTATAATCTGCCGAATTTCAAAGAAATGGTACATGGTTTAGTAAACGATTACAGAAATATCGGCTATTCATCTGAAGAAGCCGACTAACCAAGTAAATGATATGTAAGCCTAATAAAAAAGAAATGAATATCGAAGAATTTAGAGAATACTGTCTTTCTTTTAAAGGAGTTCACGAGAAGATGCCTTTTCCTAATGTACCCGACCAATATAGCCGTGACGTTCTATGTTTTTATGTAGCGGACAAATGGTTCTGTTTCGTCAATATTGAAATTTTCGATTTTTGTTGCATCAAATGCAACCCCGATGAATCAGGGGAGTTACAAACCGAATATACCGGTATAAGACCGGGCTGGCATATGAACAAGAAATATTGGATCAGCGTTTATTTCAATGAAGATGTATCTGATGACAAGATTAAAGAACTTGTAAGCAAGTCCTACGATATAGTAGTCAAAAGTTTGACAAAGAAAGAGCGGGAAATGCTATAAATAAAGGAAATTTTAAACTATCACTGCACAATAATACAGCCGATACTATTATATAAGAATAAAATACCTGCAATTCTTAATATTGCACTTCTTCTGCCTGCGTTTTATGCAGTGCGTTATGTCGTATTTTATAGTCTAAATCTTTCAATACTCTATCCAGCCTCTTTCTATATACCAAAGTGGTATATCCATTCTTAAATGAATCACGCAACACGGTAGAACCGTTTAAACCTATATGTTCAACATTTGTGAAACAGTCGATATCCCCTATGATAATAATACTATTTTTTAATTTATCTTTATCCGAATATGGTTTGATTTCTGTTTCATGCCCGCATCTATAATACCAAATTCCCTTTATAGTATCTATCGGTAGCTTTTCCTGCTCAAAATGAGTTTTACTAATAATACCTTCATCCGAAAATATAACATTGGTAAATGCCGGTTTATAATATTTGCAGGTAAACCATATCACACTTATAACCGATACCAGCAAAATAAGCATAGGGATAACATCAAGTGCATCAGCGAAAAGAAACATAAGAAATAGAACAAGTAAGGCAATAGCCGAGATTACCATAATTACTTCAAGGATTTTACCGCCTACCATGTGGCTGAATTTTTGTGTATGCATATTGTTTAATTTTAAGTTTTTATTCTTCGTAATAAGTAAAGATACGCTCGACATAAGGTTTTAATATACGACCGAGCCCCGTGCCAAAATCAACATAATTTTTGAAATTCTTTGTTTCAATCCAATTACCATTCGCATCACAGCCGTAGTCCTGGAAGTCTTTGTAGAGTATTTCAAATCCCGGTCGCTCGTCAACCGGCCGCCCTTGTTCATCATATTTTTCTTGCACGATACTATTACGAACAACGGTTTTCAGTTTACCGTTCGGATAGTATTCACGTTTACACCAGGACTCTAACTCTTTATTGCCTTCACCGTCAATCCTATATTTTTCCACAACGCGGTTACTATCACTGTATTCATAGATGAAATGCATTTCCGGCATATCACGGCTCAGCAAATCATACACTTGAGTCTGAGCCAACAAGCCATTTGTATCATACTCATAAACTGTTTTTCCCGATAATTCCCCTATATTATAATATTCCCTCTTCTCTACCAACAAATCACGTTCGTTATAATCATATTCGGTCATAGCCGGTTTGTAAATCGTGCCGTCAATCTGTTTGGTTCGGATAAGATTTCCCCTGTCGTCATAAGTATTTATCTCCCCATGGGAATCACTATACACGATTTTCAGCAGTTTCCCGTCAGTATTATACTTACTGACAATCGTACTGTTAGTTTTCGGAAAGCTAAGTGTAGATGTATGTCCCCAAGTCTCATAGGTATAATCGGTCTTTCGGATAATATTTTCTTGTTTGTCGTACTCGTTGCATTGAACAAGATTGCCGTCGATATTGAAATGAAAATGGTAGTGATGTATTCCGTCCTCTTCCCATTTCTCGCCTTTTTTGAATTTCACCGAGAAGAAAGACGATGTGTTTTCCGGACGATAATAATAGATATCCAACGTGTTGACTTTTCCGTTCAGTCCCATCCTGCTTTTGTCACTGTTGATAGAATCTACTCTCGGGGGAATGTATTTCAAAGGAGATTGCCAGCAACCTGTAAACATCGCTATAATCAAACTTCCCAAAACAACAACGACTACAACAGCTTTATTTTTCATGTTTTGTTTTCTTGTGTGTTACAATATTTCGGTGCAAAGATAACAAAACAAAACCAATTCTAAAATATAACTGACACAAAAGATTACTTCCATGTTATTATAATATCATCAAAGCATAATAACTCTATAATATCTTTCATGATTTCCACTCAGCCAGTATTGAATTAAAATCTTCAAGCATCAAGTCAAAGTCATAATCCAGTTTTTTCTTTTTTAGCTTGTCGGTAACATGGTTCAGAGCAAGCAGAATATATTCGCTTAGTTTCGATTTCTGTTTGGCATGACTTAATTCACTGAATTCTTTCTCAAGGCATAGCCCGATTCTAATTTTCCCGGTATCTGTCCTGAATGGTCCAAATTCAAAACGATTGCGAAGATAATATCCATTCTTCTCTATTTCTTGCCTGGTAAACATAGTGAGCAATGTCCGATAGAAATCTTTTTGTTTCAAATTCAACTTTTCATCAGCAATGATATAGTTTGTTTTACAGTGATCGTGGTCATAATAGCTATACGAACAATTAATTATAATTCGATTAATAGCACGTCCGTACATCTCTGGGCGCATCCTTCTATCCAACTCCGGTTTCAGTTCTTTGTCAACGTTCTCGATTACTGCTTTAGAGTTTTCATAACAGTTACCAATTGTCCTCCTTATCCAAACCGGATTTTTAGGAATCCAGTTTCTCTGGCTTTCAAGCCTTATATCCTGTATATCTTCCTTTATCTCATATTCCCAAAATACGGATTGCTTTTGATTCGGGTCGTCAGGACTGAAACAATAACTTGTCCTTCCCTGCTCCATAGTAAAACCGTTGACTCTTTTCGACCAAATGGCATCAACAAAACGAGTTTCTCCAAATTTATTTTGAAAACAAGTCGCGGGATTTCCATTAAAGAATTGTCCTCTCAATGCTTCGACAGGTTCGTGATTTCCCCAGCCGATAATAGCCAGGCTCTCGCAAAGACGAACGGCCTTATTCCACTCTTCCACATTTTTATAATCCGCATATTTCAGAAACCCGGCAAACAAGCGTTCGCGCAACAGTTCTATCTCTGATTGGGACTGCAAAAATTCTTCCAATTCTTTTAAGTCTTCTATTTCAAATATTTCCTCCATTGCTTTTTCATAATACGTATTTATAGTAAACTGTTATCTATTGTTGTTTACCTCATCATCAAACCATTTGTAGTCTATAACCGGATATGTATTATAAACACTATCTATATAGAGACAATTCGATAAAATTCTTTCATCTCCATAATATATTGTCCACTTGGCAATATGTTTTTCCTTATCCGATCATTCAAATTTATAATGATTCCCGACTAGATTGCATAGAACAAGATATTATGCACACTGCAATTAATAATTGCTTTACCATATTTTTCATTTCTTTTTCTATTAAGATACTTTTATTAGTTCTACTCTACATCATCTAACCAATGATTAATTGTATCCACAGCAAATCCTGATTTATATAAATCCAAGCTATCCACCACGAGATATTTATACAGTTCCCCATTAATAAGCATCTGCCAACTGCATGAATGTCCATTTCTTTTCAATATCAATCTTTTTGTGGCATTTGGCGCTACATTTGTATATTGCATAATATTGCCCATTTCATATTGCAGCATATCAATTTCCTTATCAAAACTTATATCAATTATCGAATCTCCTTGCCGATTTATACTTGATATGTAATAACCATATGGTTCCATATCTAAGTAATTCAATGCAATTTGATTATCTACGATATAGAATTTCTGGTAAGTATAGATAGTACTATCAACTACTCCATAAAATATGATTCTTTCTTTTCTTGGTACCGTCTTGTAGCTACAATAGACTAAAAGCAGACTTACAGATATAACAAATAACAACATTCTCATAAAACATCTTCATTTTTTTTATTTGACTTCTGCAAAAAACATAATTATTTCTCTTAATCAACTCTTTCATATACTCTTTTAGGTATTTGCACTAAATCCTTATTGTATTTTTTCATCAAATTCAAATAAACATTATAGGATTTTCTTGCATCTTCTTCATCACCATTACCCCATTGGGCGTCTCCTAAAGCAAGCCATCCTTCTTCTTTTTCAGGGTACTTTTTAGTAATCTCTAATAATATAATTCTGGCTTCATTGTACATTTCATTTTTGCAGAAAAAGATAGCGGCATCATTATATATAGATATATTGTTTACATCTAATGGAGATTGTTTAAATATTTCAGGAATATCAAACCATTGTATCTGTTTCAAGGTTTCTTCATTTTTCAAGTTATCTAATAAATGATTATCCAATAAACTATTATTACTAACCCAGTTCTCATTATCAATCAAATCAGATGTGTGATCCGTCTCAAATAATACAGAATCCTCTTTCAAGCTATTTGAAAGTTTTTTTGCATATCCATTCTTACCTCCATTGCAAGAGAGTAAGACTACAGCAAATAAAAAAGTAATATTAAGTAATTTCATAATTCAATATTGAGAAAAGTATCAGCCTATTCTCCCTTTTATCATCTATTTTAAAAGAATGCTATGTTTATCCAACAACTTTAGATTTTGTTGTGCTTGAATTACATAATCATCATCGGCTCGTCCTTGTAAAATCACAGTCATAAAGTCTTTATATGCTTCTTTCTCTTTACCGGCTTTCCAATAGACATAAGCACGCCAAAAGTAACTAGATACTATTTCATACTCCTGATCAATGCAATAATTCAAATCACTATACGCTTTATTAATGCTATCCACATACCAATAAGCAATACCTCTTTGTAGGCAAATTTCTTCCAACGCAACATCTTTAGGATCTATTTTATCATAAAATATCACTTGGGCGCATCCATACACTTCCTGTTTTATTCTTTCTGCTGCATTAAAGTCGTCAATTGCACTTTGGTAATTGTTCAATTCTAAGTTGGCATTTCCTCTATTAAGCCAAGCCGTTATATATGTAGAATCTTGGCTTATAACATGACAATAGTCTTTTATAGCCTCAGAATATTGCTTTAACTCAAATTTATCGGCTCCTCTATTTATATAGGCAGGTAGATACGTCGGATTATTCTGGATTAATTTATTCCAGACTATAATAGCTTCATGATACTTCTTCTGATTATCAAGACCTACTGCTTCATCAAATAATTTGTTTGTTCTGGAGCAAGATAGAAATATCAATACTATTACAATAATTATGCACTTATATCTTTTCATAATCCGATGTCTTTGTTTTGTCTTGGATATGCGTCCATATAACCCGGTGAATGACATTTAACCGTAAATTCAGTTACAAAGATATGCATTATTTCCCTATTTCTCCGGTTGGTCTTATTGTTTTTCATATCGGAAACGGGGTAGTAACAAAACTCTATCGTTGTTTAGTGATTCTTTTTCCATTAATTACTTTTTTTCAAATCCTTACGGTTGATATTTTGAGCTATGTAATATATCCGTGTTTTGAAAATAGTCATGCAGTTATTTGTTCGTAGATTGATATATTCTTTCATATTCATTGTTCATAATAATTTGCTAACAGCGAAATTCCGCTGTTATTTTTATAGTATCTCCGACTAACGTATCTTTGCCTAACAGATTGAAAGAAAGTCAGACCAGTTAAATTCGGCAGCCAGTGGCTGGCGAATTTCTATGAGAAGCAATTTTTCATCCAACTCCAAATCATCAGCCATTGGCTGATGATTTAATATCGGAGCCCATTCCTCATAAGAATACGCATATTTCTTATGTTTGTTGCTGAAAATCCCCTTAGCCCCGGCAACTCTTTTTGCAACAGGGAAGATATCTGTTCTATTGCACCTTTTCCCCAAAAGCCCGTACGGGAATTTTCCGACACGTAACGTCCGATACCGTAATAAAGAGATAACTGTTCCTTGTTCACCGATGCAACTGCACGGTACTGACTGCGTAGGATAGCTTCTTTTATATTCTTTACCGCTTCTCTATAATTCTGATTTATATCCATTGCGATTCCTTACTTAACGCCTTACACTTGATTTTTCAATTCATTCCTTCTCTTCTTCCACAACTGCCACGAATTAATGATATTCTGCCACAACACATATGAGCCCGGCGCAACAGCAGACAACGGATTGAGATAGGTGTGAGCCATCCAAATAGCCAGAATCGTATTCTTTTGCCCCAACGCCTGACCGCCACTGATGCGGTCGTTATAGACGGAGCCGATAGTTTTTCCCAGGAAGAACTGCAAACAACAAGCTACCAAAGCTCCGACGGCAATCATGATTTCAGTAAAACCGTCAGCAGGGTCATTGAGCAATGAATATAATGTCTGAGCCGTAACGATGGCTAACGAAACAGCCCACAAATAGAAAGCAAGTTCGTGATAACCTAATAGTTTCTGATGAACTTTCGGCAGGCATTTACTCAACAGCCATGCAAGCAGGAACGGGCAAATCAGCAACGGGAATACTTTACTCAAAATAACGAAGAACGCTTGCCAGAATCCGACATCGGGATGTACCTCCACCAAAGGAAAAAGAATAGGTACGGCAATGGCCGCTCCGATATTGGCGAGCAACGTATAAGTAGTCAGACTCGCCGCACTGCCCCCCAACTTGGAAGTAATCACCGCGGCAGCCGTAGCCGTCGGGCAAATAATGCAAACCATCACACCTTCCGCTACAATCTTATCGAACCGGTAAAGCAGCAGGTAAGCCGCCAACGCACCGCCAATCTGAATCAGCAACAGCCATGCATGGAGAGGTTTCGGCTTCAAGTCACGTGGAGACACTTTACAGAAAGTCAGCAGCAACATCGTAAAAATAAGATAGGGAGTCAGGAAAGAAAGGCCGATGAACAGCGGATAACCCACGGCACCTACCAACATGGCAATAGGTAATGTCCAATTCTTCAAAAACTTAAGCATCGTCGTACATTTTAACTTCGAAGCGCAAAGTAACGGAGATTTCAGGAAAAAAGCTATCATTAAACCGAAAAAAACACAAAACTTAATGGCAAATAATGAGTTTTCTACAAATTTCTACTACATTTGCACCGTATTACAAATATGAAACTGAATAGACCATACATAGTATATATATGCATTTGCCTCTGGCTACTTTTTCTACCCTCATGTACCAGCCATTTATGGGGGAAGGACTTTGTAGTAGTTATTGACGCCGGACACGGCGGACATGACCCCGGTGCCATAGGCAAAACAGCCAAAGAGAAGAACATTAATCTGAACGTTGCCCTGAAAGTAGGGAATCTGATAAAAAGAAACTGCGATGACGTCAAAGTGATTTACACCCGCAGCAAAGATGTCTTCATCCCCTTAGACCGACGTGCCGAAATCGCGAATAACGCGAAGGCTGACCTCTTTATCTCCATCCATACCAACGCACTGGCAAACAACCGCACAGCCAAAGGGGCATCTACCTGGACACTAGGTCTTGCCAAATCGGACGCCAATCTGGAAGTCGCGAAACGGGAGAACTCCGTAATCCTCTACGAAAGCGATTATCAGACACGATATGCCGGCTTCAATCCGAACTCCGCAGAATCTTATATCATATTTGAATTTATGCAGGACAAGTATATGGAGCAGAGCGTGCGTCTTGCGTCACTGATGCAAAAACAATTCCGCCACACCTGCAAACGGGCAGACCGCGGAGTGCATCAAGCGGGATTCCTTGTCCTAAAAGCAAGTGCGATGCCGAGCATCCTGATAGAATTGGGATTCATCTCTACCCCTGAGGAAGAACGGTATCTAAGTTCCGAGGCAGGAGCCTCAACCATGGCAAAAGGTATTTATCATGCTTTCCTGAATTATAAAAGAGAGCATGAAATACGTCTTACGGGAGTCAGCAAAACGATTATTCCGACTGAGCAGGAAGAAAACAACGCTCCGGCACTTGCACAAAAAGACACGGAAAGCGTGACAGCCCCTCAACAGAAGGAATTACTGGCAGAAGCCAGGACAAAACCTGCTTCGGCAACAAAAACGACAACAAACCGCCCGATTGCATCGGAAAGCGCAACCAATGACAGTGAAATTACGTTTAAGATACAGATACTCACCTCTTCCAAACCTCTTGCCAAAAACGACAAGCGGTTGAAAGGGCTGAAAAATGTGGATTATTATAAGGAAAAGGGCATATACAAATATACGTATGGCGCTTCCGGTGATTATAACAAAGTGCTGCGTACGAAACGCACCATTACGCCACAATTCAAGGATGCTTTCATCATCGCCTTCCGAAACGGGGAGAAAATGAACGTCAACGAAGCGATTGCCGAATTTAAAAAGAGAAGAAATAAATAAAAAGATAAAATGAAGTACATTACAAAAGAAGTCAGAATAGGTATTGCAGGTATCATTGCACTATGCGTGCTTGTTTATGGGATTAACTGGCTGAAGGGAATACATATGTTTCAACCTTCCAGCTATTTCTATGCCAAATTTCAGAACGTGAACGGACTGACCAAGTCGAGCCCGGTGTTTGCGGACGGTGTACGCGTGGGTATTGTACGTGACATCTATTATGATTACACGAATCCCGGAAATGTAGTGGTGGAAGTGGAACTGGATACGGAACTGCGTATCCCGAAAGGAAGTACTGCCGAACTGGTAGCCGAACTGATGGGCGGTGTACGCATGAACATACTCCTGGCAAACAACCCGCGCGAAAAATATGCCGTAGGTGATACCATCCCCGGCACGATGAACAACGGAATGATGGAAAGCGCGGCGAAACTCATCCCCAAGGTAGAGGAAATGCTCCCGAAACTGGACTCCATCCTTATCTCACTGAACAATATCTTAGGAGACAAGAGCATCCCCGCCACGTTACATTCAATAGAAACAACCACAGCCAACCTGGCAGTAGTCAGCTCGCAAGTGAAAGGACTTATGAGCAACGATATCCCGCAGCTCACCAGCAAGCTGAATACAATCGGGGATAACTTCGTAGCTATCAGCGGCAACCTGAAGGAAGTGGACTATGCATCCACTTTCAAAAAAATAGACGAAACGCTGGCTAACGTAAAAATACTTACAGAGAAATTGAACAGCAAAGATAACACCCTCGGACTGCTCTTCAACGACCCGACTTTATACAATAATTTGAACGCTACAACCGAAAACGCAGCGAGCTTGTTGGAAGACCTGAAAGAGCATCCGAAACGCTATGTTCACTTCTCATTATTCGGTAAGAAAGATAAGTAGCATTTTATCGTTATATAGATTTTATCTAAATAACGAAGCGTTTCGAAAAGCGTGTCATTGCTTCTCAAATGTCTATCTACAAACCGAAATAATATTCCCGTACAAACGTACAAATGGAAGAAAAATGAACAGCATTTCATATATAACAAACTAGAATACAGATACTTATAATTTTGCAAGAGTGGATTAACATATAGTGTTCCGTCAGATGTATATAAGTCATTGAAAGTAAACACATTATTATTCTCACGAAAAAAACAAGAAAAAGCTGATTTGTTTTTTCGGAATAAGATTCCCAATTTTGCAAACGTAGAAGTTTTGCTTAATTAATAAATGTATTAAAAGTCACTATGATTGAATCAAATCATGTCGTACTTTGGAACCGCTGTCTCGACATTATAAAAGACAATGTTCCCGAGACGACATATAATACTTGGTTTGCCCCTATTGTCCCATTGAAATATGAGGACAAAACATTGATTTTACAAATCCCCAGCCAGTTTTTCTATGAAATACTGGAAGAGAGATTCGTAGATCTTATCCGCAAGACATTGTATAAGGTCATTGGCGAAGGCACCAAGTTGATGTACAACGTCATGGTAGACAAGACTTCGATTCCGAATCAAACCGTGAATCTCGAAGCAAGCAATCGCTCTACGGCTATTACTCCCAAAAGCATATTTGACGGTAACAAAGCGCCTAACTTCTTGAAGGCTCCTGCTGTTCAGGACTTAGACCCGCATTTGAACCCCAATTATAACTTCGAAAACTTCATTGAAGGATACAGCAACAAGTTGTCGAGAAGTGTAGCCGAAGCCGTAGCACAAAAACCCGGGGGTACTGCTTTCAACCCGTTGTTCCTTTATGGAGCATCCGGAGTGGGAAAAACGCATCTTGCAAACGCAATAGGCACGAAAATCAAAGAAATTTATCCGGAGAAAAGAGTATTATATGTTTCGGCACATTTGTTCCAGGTACAATATACGGACTCTGTACGTAATAATACGACGAACGATTTCATAAACTTCTATCAGACAATTGATGTATTGATTATCGATGATATCCAGGAATTTGCCGGTGTCACCAAGACGCAGAACAATTTCTTCCATATCTTCAATCATCTACACCAAAACGGCAGACAGCTCATATTGACTTCCGACCGCGCTCCCGTGTTGTTGCAAGGTATTGAAGAACGACTGCTCACCCGTTTCAAATGGGGCATGGTGGCAGAGCTCGAAAAGCCGACCGTAGAACTTCGTAAAAACATTCTGCGCAATAAGATACACCGCGACGGATTACAGTTCCCGGAAGAAGTTATCGACTATATTGCCGAGAACGTAAACGAAAGTGTACGCGACCTGGAAGGTATCGTTATCGCAATCATGGCACGCTCTACTATTTTCAACAAGGAAATAGATATGGATTTGGCGCAACACATCGTACATGGAGTGGTTCATAATGAGACAAAGGCTGTTACCATTGATGATATTCTCAAAGTGGTATGCAAGCATTTCGACTTGGAACCTGCTGCCATACACACAAAATCCAGAAAGAGGGAAGTAGTTCAAGCAAGGCAGATCGCCATGTATCTCGCCAAAAATCACACAGACTTTTCAACATCCAAGATAGGAAAGTTCATCGGTAACAAGGATCATGCAACCGTACTTCACGCCTGCAAAACCGTAAAAGGACAATTAGAGGTGGACAAGAGCTTTAGTGCAGAGGTACAGGAGATTGAGTCGTTGCTGAAGAAAAGAAACTAAGAATAGCGGTTAACGTTTAGTGATTAGTGATTAACAGGCTGCGCATTTACGCTTTAAGTCATTAACCACTAATCACTAAACGTTAGTCATTATTTCAAGAATCCCTGCTGACGAAGTACTTCCAACAGATTCTCAGACATAAATTCGTTATCTTTCTTTGTGTAACGTACATCTGTAAATACCTGGGCAAGAGTTTCTTTCTTATTTTCTTCGATAAACTGTTTGTTTTCCGGCAATGATTCTTTGTATGCGTAGAGCTTATCTATCTCTTCCGGTGTATAATCGTGGTACTTTTCATCATGCACGGCAGCTTCCAAAGGCAGACGGTCTACTTGCGCGGGAATACCATCGGGATAACCTACCGTTATCGTTGTGAGAGGGAATACCAGTTCGGGGAGTTGAAGGGTATCAATAATCATTTGGGGATTATAAGTAGTAGTGCCCAAATAGCAAATACCGAGTCCTACTTCTTCGGCCAGCGTGCAGAAAGTCTGCGCAACCAACAAAGTATCCATGGACGCATTCATAAAAGACATTAAATTATCATAGCCCGGTACCGCTTTCCGCTGTTCACACCACTTACTGAATCGACGGAAATCAGCACAAAAAGTAAGTACCACAGGTGCATTTTTTACCATCGGCTGGTTAAAATGGGCAGGGGAAAGTTTCTCTTTCATTTTCGCGTCGCGAGTGACAATTACACTATAAAGTTGCATCCCACCCATCGTAGAAGCACGAAAAGAGGTTTCAAGCAAATCATTTAACAAATCAGGAGCAATGTCCTTCGACTGGTATTTCCTGATTGTTCTTCTGTTCTTTACGGTTTCAAACATATCTTTTTTTTGCAAAGATATAAAAAGAAAAAACTATTCCACCATACTGATAGAAAAGAATAGTTTTCTTTTTGGAAAACTTTAACCTTTGAACAAAATTCAATTTCATCTGTTTATCAAATACTTAGCGCACACAAATGGAAAACTTGCAACCTGTTAATAAATTGTTTCATTTTTATTTTGATAGATGAAAAAACATTCTTAGCTTTGCGCCTGCATTTGTTAACGATAAGTAAACTTCTACACATTACTTATTAAAAATCAGATTTAACACAAATTGAATCGTGGAAAAACAAATTTATTCTTATGACGAAGCCTACGAAGAATCTTTACGATATTTTCAAGGCGACGAGCTTGCTGCAAGGGTTTGGGTAAACAAATACGCAGTAAAGGATTCTTTCGGAAATATCTATGAAAAGTCTCCGGAAGACATGCATTGGAGAATCGCAAATGAAGTGGCACGTATCGAATCCAAGTATCCGAACGCGCTGACAGCTAAAGAGCTGTACGATTTACTGGATCACTTCAGATACATCGTTCCCCAAGGTAGCCCGATGACAGGAATCGGTAACGACTACCAGGTCGCTTCACTATCCAATTGTTTCGTTATCGGAGTAGATGGCGCTGCCGACTCATACGGGGCGATCATCAAAATCGACGAAGAACAGGTACAACTAATGAAAAGACGTGGTGGCGTGGGGCATGACTTGTCACACATCCGTCCGAAAGGTTCTCCGGTTAAAAACTCCGCACTGACTTCTACCGGTCTTGTTCCGTTCATGGAACGTTATTCGAATTCAACTCGTGAGGTAGCTCAGGACGGACGCCGCGGCGCGTTGATGTTGAGCGTATCCATCAAGCATCCGGATTCCGAAGCCTTCATCGACGCCAAGATGACAGAAGGGAAGGTGACAGGCGCAAACGTTTCGGTCAAACTGGACGATGATTTCATGCAGGCTGCCGTAGACGGAAAGCCTTATGTACAGCAGTATCCTATCGACTCGGCGAATCCGTCATTTACGAAAGAAATCGACGCTTCTACCTTATGGAAGAAGATTGTTCATAACGCATGGAAATCAGCAGAACCGGGTGTCCTGTTCTGGGATACGATTATCCGCGAGTCTGTGCCCGATTGCTATGCAGACCTGGGTTACAAAACCGTATCTACCAATCCATGTGGTGAAATCCCTTTGTGTCCTTATGACTCTTGCCGCCTGTTGGCTATCAATCTATATTCTTATGTGGTGAATCCGTTCAAGCCGGATGCTTATTTTGATTTTGATCTATTCCATAAGCATGTAGCTTTGGCACAACGCATCATGGACGACATCATCGACCTCGAACTGGAAAAGATCGAGCGTATCATGAAGAAAATTGATGAAGACCCGGAAAACGAAGAAGTAAAACGTGCGGAACGTGTACTTTGGGACAAGATATACAAGAAGAGCGGACAAGGTCGCCGTACCGGTGTAGGTATCACTGCCGAAGGTGATATGCTCGCTGCTTTGGGACTGCGCTACGGTACGGAAGAAGCTACGGAATTCTCTGAAAAAGTACATAAGGCGGTAGCTCTCGGCGCATACCGTTCGTCAGTGGAGATGGCGAAAGAACGTGGCGCTTTCGAGGTATATGACAGCAAACGTGAACAGAACAATCCGTTCATCCAACGTTTGGCGGAAGCTGATCCGGCATTGTACGAAGACATGAAGAAGTACGGACGCCGTAACATCGCTTGTCTGACTATCGCTCCTACCGGAACAACCAGTCTGATGACACAGACGACTTCGGGTATCGAGCCTGTGTTCCTGCCGGTTTACAAGCGCAGAAGAAAAGTGAATCCGAACGATACGAACGTCCATGTAGACTTTGTTGACGAGACAGGGGATGCATTTGAAGAATACATCGTATTCCACCATAAGTTCGTTACTTGGATGGAAGCTAATGGATATGATCCGTCAAAACGCTATTCACAGGAAGAAATCGACGAGTTGGTAGCTAAGTCTCCTTATTACAAGGCTACTTCCAACGATGTAGATTGGTTGATGAAAGTGAAGATGCAGGGAAGAATCCAAAAATGGGTGGATCACTCCATCAGCGTGACTATCAATCTGCCGAACGATGTAGACGAGGATTTGGTAAACCGCTTGTATGTAGAGGCTTGGAAATCCGGCTGTAAAGGATGTACCGTATATCGTGACGGTTCACGGTCGGGTGTATTGATTTCTACGAAGTCGGAAAAGAAAGAAGATTTACCGCCTTGCAAACCGCCTACGGTTGTAGAGGTACGTCCGAGAGTTCTGGAAGCTGACGTAGTGCGTTTCCAGAATAACAAGGAGAAATGGGTGGCTTTCGTCGGCTTGCTGGACGGACATCCTTACGAAATCTTCACCGGTTTGCAGGATGATGACGAAGGTATCCTGCTGCCAAAGAGCGTAACTTGCGGACGTATCATCAAGAACGTCGATGAGGACGGCACAAAACGTTACGACTTCCAATTTGAGAACAAACGTGGATATAAGACGACCATTGAAGGATTGTCAGAGAAGTTTAACAAGGAATATTGGAACTATGCGAAATTGATTTCGGGAGTACTTCGCTACCGGATGCCGATTGAGCAGGTTATCAAGCTGGTAGGCTCCCTGCAATTGAACAGTGAAAGTATCAACACCTGGAAAAATGGTGTGGAACGTGCTTTGAAGAAGTATATTCAGGATGGAACCGAAGCCAAAGGAAAGAAATGTCCGAACTGCGGCAATGAAACATTGATTTACCAGGAAGGTTGCCTGATATGTACCAGCTGCGGCGCTTCCAGATGTGGATAAACATCTTACGTATGTTAATTAATATATAAACAAAAGGTTAAAAGGAGTTCGTGAGGACTCCTTTTATTTTTTATTCAAAAAAATGTCTTATACTTGCAGCGTCTTAAATATTCAATCAAAATCTAATATATATGATTTTATCATTTAATATCGAATATCGCACCAACTGGGGGGAAGAAGTCAGGCTTGCCGGCTTGTCCACGGAGTCTGTCCCCATGCACACAACAGATGGCATATACTGGACAGCAGAACTGGAAGTGGAAGTTCCCCAGGAAGGGTTGACTATCAATTATAACTATCAGATAGAACAAAACGGGAGCGTTATCCGCAAGGAATGGGACAATTTTCCACGATGTATTTTCCTGTCCGGCGTCCCCAGAAAGAAATACAGAATCAATGATTGCTGGAAAAATATTCCGGAGCAACTGTACCTTTACAGTTCGGCTTTTACGGAAGCATTATTGTCGCATCCCGAAAGGGAAAGTATTCCGCAAGGTCACAAGAAGGGACTGGTAATCAAAGCTTATGCTCCACGCATTAACAAGGATTACTGTTTGGGGATTTGTGGCAATCAGAAGGCATTAGGCAACTGGGATCCGGAAAAGGCCGTTCTGATGAGTGACGCCAACTTCCCGGAATGGCAGGTGGAACTGGATGCAGGCAAACTCAAATATCCGCTGGAATATAAATTCGTTCTTTACAACAAGCTGGAAAAGAAAGTGGACTGTTGGGAAAATAATCCCAACCGCTACCTGGCAGACCCGGAAATAAAGACGAACGAAACGCTCGTGGTTTCCGACCGATACGCTAATTTTGATATTCCGGCATGGAAGGGAGCGGGTATAGCTATTCCTGTGTTCTCGTTGAAATCGGAAAAGAGTTTCGGAGTCGGTGATTTCGGTGATTTGAAACGCATGATCGACTGGGCTGTACGTACGCACCAGAAGGTGATTCAGATTTTGCCCATCAACGATACGACCATGACGCATGCATGGACGGATTCTTATCCTTACAACAGCATTTCTATCTATGCTTTCCATCCGATGTATGCGGATATGAAGCAAATGGGAACACTGAAAGACAAAGAAGCTGCATCCGGATTCAGCAAAAAACAAAAGGAACTGAATAGTCTGACTGCTATTGATTACGAAGCGGTTAATCAGACGAAATGGGAATTCTTCCGCCTAATTTTCCAACAGGAAGGAGAAAAGGTGTTGGCTTCCAAAGGGTTTAAGGAGTTCTTTGAAGCGAATAAGGAATGGTTGCAGCCTTATGCTGTATTCAGCTATCTGCGCGATGCTTACCGGACACCTAATTTCCGTGAATGGCCGAAGTACTCTGTTTATAATGCAGAGGAAATAGAAAAGATGTGTCAGCCGGAGACGGTAGATTATCCGCATATCGCTTTATATTATTTCATTCAGTACCACCTGCACCTGCAATTACTAGCAGCTACGAAGTATGCCCGTGAGAAGGGGGTCGTACTGAAAGGAGATATTCCCATCGGTATCAGCCGCAACAGCGTAGAAGCCTGGACGGAACCGCATTATTTCAATCTGAACGGACAGGCAGGAGCTCCGCCCGATGATTTCTCTGTGAATGGACAGAATTGGGGATTCCCCACATACAACTGGGATGTGATGGAGAAAGACGGATACCGCTGGTGGATGAAGCGTTTCCAAAAGATGGCTGAATACTTTGACGCCTACCGGATCGACCATATTCTCGGATTCTTCCGTATCTGGGAAATACCGATGAATGCCGTTCACGGATTGTTAGGCCAGTTTGTCCCTTCCTTGCCTATGAGCCAGGAAGAGATAGAGAGTTACGGCTTCACATTCCGGGAAGAATATCTGAATCCATATATCCATGAGTCCTTCCTCGGACAGCTATTCGGGCCTTACACGAATACTGTGAAGCAAGATTTTCTCGAGTTGGCAGACGAGTCCGGGATTTATCACATGAAGCCGGGATTTGAAACGCAACAGGAAGTGAAGCAGTTCTTTGCCGGCAAGAATGACGAAGACAGCATTTGGATTCGGGACGGATTATATTCCTTAATCAGTAATGTATTGTTTGTACCGGACAGAAAAGAAGAAGGTAAATATCATCCCCGCATCGGTGTACAACGCGACTTTATCTTCCGCGCATTGAGTGAAGAGGATAAGAATGCCTTTAATAAACTATACGACCAGTATTATTATCATCGTCACAATGAGTTCTGGTATCAGCAGGCGATGAAGAAGTTACCTCAATTAACGCAGTCCACCCGTATGTTGGTATGCGGAGAGGATTTGGGTATGATACCTGCCTGTGTGCCGTCAGTTATGAATGATTTACGTATTCTTAGTCTGGAAATCCAACGGATGCCTAAAAATCCGATGCATGAGTTCGGACATCTGAAAGAATACCCGTATCGGTCGGTTTGCACAATTTCCACGCATGATATGTCTACGCTGCGCGGTTGGTGGGAAGAAGATTACCAACAGACGCAACGTTATTACAATACAATGCTGGGACATTATGGTATTGCGCCTACTGTTGCGACTCCTGAACTGTGCGAAGAGATTGTACGTAACCATCTTAACAGCAACTCGATTCTCTGCATCTTGTCATTCCAGGACTGGTTGTCCATAGACGGGAAACTACGGAATCCGAATGTACAGGAAGAACGGATCAACGTCCCGTCCAATCCCCGGAATTATTGGCGGTATCGGATGCATATCACACTGGAGCAATTGATGAAAGCACAGAAGCTTAATGACAAAATATGTGAGTTGATAAAATATACCGGAAGAAATCCCGAAAAATAAATATAGACAAGATACTATTAAACAACGTAGATAATACGCGGATAATACAGGCTTAAAGATATGAGAACCCTGAATTATCCGCGTTATTCATATCTCAAACATTCTTTTTTTGCAATAACCGAACCAGCGTTCCTTCTATTGTTTCTCTTTACGCAGCCGTCTTTTAATTTTCTTTGTCTTCTCCGTTTTTATTCCAATTTATCAAGTATCTTTGCGCCCGAATTGCGAAATAAAAGATATTAAAAGAGAGAATGGAAGGCAACCCGGGGAAACGTATTGATTTTGTGGACTTAACCAAAGGAGTCTGCATCATTCTTGTAGTCATGGCGCATATTGGCGGGGCTTTCGATAAACTCGACAAGGATTCTATGCTATCTTGTTTCCGCATGCCGCTCTATTTTTTTATATCGGGAGTCTTTTTTAAATCATACGAAGGATTATTAGGATTCATTGTCCGAAAAATAAATAAGCTGATTATCCCTTTCCTGTTTTTTTATCTAAGTGCTTTCCTGCTGAAATATATCATTTGGAAAATAGCACCGGGAGTTTTTCAATTACCTGTATCATGGAAAGAGCTGTTGGTCGTATTCCACGGACACGACCTTATCAAGTTCAATCCGCCCATTTGGTTTCTGCTCGCATTGTTCAACTGTAATATCCTGTTTTATCTGATACATTTCTTACGGGAGAAGCATTTACCCCTCATGTTCGCTCTTACGCTATTGATAGGCTGCACTGGATTTTATCTCGGAAAGTTGCAGATAGAATTACCTCTCTATATAGATGTTTCCATGACTGCCCTGCCTTTTTATGTAGCAGGGTTTTGGATTCGCAGATATAACTTTTTCCTGTTTCCAAGCCATCGGTTTGACAAGCTGATTCCTGTTTTTGTCCTATTGGCATTGGTGGTGATGTACTTTACTGCCACTACATTAGGGATGCGCACAAACAACTATTCAGGAAATATCTTCCAAGTTTATGTCGCAGCATTTGCAGGAATATTTATGATTATGTTACTTTGCAAAAAAGTGAAAAGGCTGAAGGTTGTTTCTTATCTGGGACGATATTCTATTATCACCCTGAGTATTCACGGGCCTATTCTTCATTTTTTAGGGCCATTGGTGGCACGATACATTCATAATGACTGGGCACAAGCAATTGCACTCCTGCTCATAACATTGAGTATCTGTATCCTGCTCACTCCCGTATTTCTAAAAGTAATCCCGCAAATGGTTGCGCAGAAAGACTTATTGAAAGTAAAACAGAATCATACCAACAATCCATCATATGAAGATAAACAATAGCTATATTCTTTTGAAAGAGATTCGCTGCTACGCCTATCACGGAGTCGCGCCACAAGAGAATCTTATCGGGAACGAATACATCATTGACTTGAAGCTGAAAGTAAATATCAGTAAAGCCGCACAAACGGACGAAGTTGCCGATACCGTTAATTACGCCGAAGTACATCATGTGATAATGACAGAGATGGCTGTTCCGTCAAAGTTACTGGAACACGCAGGGGGGCGAATTGTTGAAAAACTTTTTCAACAATTCCCGACTATTGAAGAAATCGAACTACGACTTTCTAAAAGGAATCCACCAATGGGGGCTGATATAGAGTCTGCGGGCATAGAACTGCATTGTAGCAGAAAGTAAAAACTTATAATTTTCTTTTCTTCTTTCTTCTATCTACAGCTTCCACCGCTTCCGTTACCACAGGCTTATCCTGGAAACGTTTCGTATAACTGGAATAATCAGGATGAGTACGTTCGTAATTGGGATCCATAAACAACGGACTGGAAATAATATGATCCGCCGTTGAACGGTTACAACAGAAAACGATATTTTCGACACCTGCCAGGCGGGTTAATGCTTTCACATCCGTATCATGCGGTTGCAAAGTCATTGGGTCAGTGAAAAAGAAAAGATAATCAATCTGTCCTTCCACAATACGCGCCCCCATTTGCTGGTCGCCACCCAAAGGCCCGGATTTCAAAATCGTAAAATCCCATTCCTGCCCGGGATGTTTCTCTTTCAATGCTTCCAATATCAATGTACCGGTAGTACCTGTACAGTAGAATTTATTTCCCATCAATAATTCGGAGTTCCACAATACCCATTCGATGAGGTCTTTTTTCATCGCATCGTGCGCTACCAGCCCGATGCCTCTTCTAACTTTTGATGCTTCCATCTTGTTATCCTTTTAAGTCCGACAATTGAGAGAACCGTTTGCATCCTCTCACATAAAACTGCCACAAGATACTACTTTTTGTCCGTTCGGGAATCGGATTCAAAGTTTTTTTTCTTTGATTTTCTTCACGGGATGAAGAAAATGACGGACAAATCTGCTTATACTCCTTGCGTGCACTTATCACCGCACGAGCATTACCTACATCACCTTTCAGCAGAAAAACAAGTGCTGCTACATAATCAAGACAAGCCCGGATACGCATCACTTTATTTAACTCTTCCTGTGGAAGATTCTTATAGAGCATGACAAGATTATTACGGAAATTAAGAAAAGTCTTACGGGGATTCTCTTTTTTGAGGGTAGCCCCGCCTACATGATAGACAACACTTTGAGGAATACAAACAATCTCACGTCCACGGGAACGGAGTCGCCAACAGAGATCAATCTCTTCCATATGCGCAAAGAAACGTCCATCCAGTCCGCCGACATTCAGATAATCGGCACGGCGGATAAACAAAGCCGCCCCCGTCGCCCAAAATACGGGAAGTATCGTATCGTACTGACCTTCGTCTTTCTCGACTACTCCCATGATACGACCACGACAGAAAGGATAACCATACTTATCTATAAATCCCCCCGATGCTCCGGCATATTCAAAATATTCTTTTTGCCGCTGGCTGCGTATCTTCGGCTGACAAGCGGCCACTTCCGGATGAGCATCCAAATAGGCAATCATCGGTTCCAGCCAATGCTCCGTCACTTCCACATCGGAGTTCAGAAGTACCACATATTCAGCGTCTACCTGTTGCAAAGCCAAGTTATATCCGTCCGCGAATCCATGATTCTGTTCGAGCAAGATTGTCCTGACAGAAGGAAATTCCCGACGAAGCATATCCACTGAATCATCCGTAGAACCATTGTCCGCCACACAGACCTCTATCCCCTCTCCTTCCGAATAACGAATTACAGACGGAAGAAAAGTGCGAAGCATATCGCATCCGTTCCAATTCAGAATGACAACCGACACTTTCATTTTCCTTCTTTTCTCTTGAGCTGTTCTTCCTGTTCATTCCGCGCACATTCTTCCGGAGTAAATTTCCATCGTTTATGCGACCACAACCAGTAGGCAGGTTCTCTGCGAAGAGTTTGCTCCAAACGTTGCGCAAACATTTCGGTTATCTCTCCCTCGGCTGTTTCCTTGGGAGTTTCCGTCATCAAATTAAATTCGGCTTCACAATATCCTCTGCGATTCTTCGTCAGTTCACAATAAAAAACGGGGAAGTTCATCATTTTGGCAATACGTTCCGCACCATTCAGGAAAGCGGTTTGCTGTCCCAGGAAGGTAGTCCAATATCTATCACCGCTAGGCCACTGGTCGGTAATCAGTCCGACCACCATCTTTTTGCCTTCACGTTTCAATTTGATAATCTCGCGGGCAGTAGAATGTTTCGGTATATTGTATCCGCCAAAACGGGAACGGATACGTTTGAACAGTTCGTCCAGATATTTATCTTTCAAAGGCTTATACACCTGTACGGGGACATCTCCCGGCTTCATGACCGCCCCCATCCCTATCAGCCATTCATAATTGGCATAATGGGGAATCATCACGATAATTCCGCCATACTTTTCCGTCAGTTCCAAATACTGTTCCGTATTCTTATAAGTCATCCTTTTGCAAAGGTCTTCGGCAGACATGTGCAGTAACTTCAAATCTTCCAGCATATAATCCGAAAGGTAACGATAAAATTTGCGCTCTATCTGCAATCTTTCTGCATCGGTCTTTTCCGGGAATGACCTTTTCAAGTTCTCCCGAACGACTTTCCGGCGATATTTTCCCACACGGTACATCAACAGATAATTGAAATCCGAAAGGATATACAATATTCTGAACGGAAGGGCTGAAAAGAGCCACATCCCCGTAGATACGAGCCAATAGATAAGTTTTGATTTCATACTTATATCAGAATTGTACCTTTTAAGGCTGTCTTATCTTCGTTAAATTCTCCCAAACGCACATTGATTACCTGATTGTCGAGCGAGTTGTCACTATCCACTTCCACACGGATATAGTTTTCCGTAAATCCATGCATCGGAGTGCCTGCTTTCGATTTCTCCATCAGTACCGGCATAGTCTGTCCGATATGGCGGGCATAAAACGCCTGCGTCTTTTCATCCGAAAGCGTCAACAGCCGTTGGCTGCGCTGATGCTTATCTTCAGGTGAAACGACATAGTCTATCTTGAGCGCCTGTGTTCCCGGACGTTCGGAGTAGCTGAACACGTGCAGTTGTGTCACGTCCAGTCCGGCAATGAACTGCCAGGCTTGCTCAAAATATTCTGCGGTCTCGCCACGGGTTCCCACAATCACATCCACGCCGATAAAGGCGTCCGGCATCACCTCTTTTATCTTCTTCACTTTCGAAGCAAAGAGAGCGGTATCATAGCGACGGCGCATTAATTTCAATACTTCGTCGCATCCCGATTGCAAAGGAACATGGAAATGAGGCATAAAGCGTTGGGAGCGAGATACGAATTCGATGATTTCATCCGTCAGCAAGTTGGGTTCAATAGAAGATATACGGTAACGTTCAATTCCTTCCACTTCATCCAGTGCTTTCACCAGGTCAAAGAAAGTTTCACCCGTTGTCTTGCCGAAATCTCCGATATTCACTCCGGTCAGGACGATTTCCTTTCCGCCTTCGGCAGCGGCACTCTTTGCCTGCTCCACCATAGAAGCAATAGTTCCGTTACGGCTTCGCCCGCGGGCAAAAGGAATGGTACAATACGAACAGAAGTAATCACACCCATCCTGCACTTTCAGGAAAAAGCGCGTACGGTCACCCCGTGAACACGAAGGAGAAAAGGAACGAATGTCTTTGGTTGCAGTAGTAACAGCTTCGCCTTTCTCATGTTTTTGCAAGTCGCCCAAATATTGGAGTAACTCGCCTTTCTGTTCGGCTCCCAGTACTACATCCACTCCGTCTATCTTTGCCACATCGCCGGGTTTCAACTGCGCATAACATCCGGTCACCACCACAAAAGCACCGGGATGCTGCTTCACCAACCGATGAATGGCCTGCCGGCATTTCTTATCCGCCATCTCAGTCACCGAGCAGGTATTCACCACACAGATATCCGCCTTCTCACCCTTACGGACAGTCCGCACACCTGCCTCACGCAGTATTTTACCAATAGTCGAAGTCTCTGAAAAATTTAATTTGCAGCCTAGTGTATAATAAACGGCTGTCTTATTTTGAAATACAGTGGTATCTATCATAAGCTGTTATAAACACATTAACTTTGCAAAGTTACACATTATTATTTAGTAAAACCCTTTTGGATACGAAAGTTTATTCCTATTTTTGCACAATTCACTAAAAAACGTGCAATGATTAAAGAGAATTTCATTAAACTATACGAAAATAGTTTTCGTGAGAATTGGGATTTACCTTGTTATACTGATTACGGAGAAAATACCCAATATACGTACGGACAAGTAGCTGAAGAAATCGCCCGTTTACACTTGTTATTCAAGCATTGTAGCCTTCGCAGAGGAGATAAGATATCAGTTATCGGCAAAAATAATGCGCATTGGTGCATCGCCTATATGGCAACTATCACCTATGGCGCAATCGTCGTACCTATTCTTCAGGACTTTACTCCCAATGATGTTCATCATATCGTCAATCATTCCGAATCTGTCTTCCTGTTCACAAGCGACAGTATTTGGGATAACCTGGAAGAAGAGAAATTGCAGGGACTAAGGGGCGTCTTCTCACTGACCGACTTCCGTTGCCTGTATCAGCGTGACGGAGAGACAATACAGAAGTTTCTGAAGAATACCGATAAAGAGATGCATTCCTGTTATCCGAAAGGATTTACCCGCGAAGATGTGCAGTACACTACCCTCTCCAACGATAAAGTAATGCTCCTGAACTATACTTCCGGTACTACCGGCTTCAGTAAAGGAGTCATGTTGACCGGCAACAACCTTGCCGGCAACGTCACTTTCGGCATTCGTACCGAATTGCTCAAAAAGGGAGATAAAGTACTTTCTTTCCTTCCGCTTGCCCATGCCTACGGTTGCGCATTCGACTTTCTGACGGCAACAGCCGTCGGCACGCATGTCACCCTGCTTGGAAAAACCCCTTCGCCCAAAATCATTATGAAGGCTTTTGAGGAAGTGAAACCAAACCTGATTATCACCGTACCGCTCGTGATCGAAAAGATATATAAGAATATCATCCAACCTCTTATCAATAAGAAAGGGATGAAATGGGCGCTTAATATTCCTTTGCTCGACACGCAGATTTATAACCAGATACGCAAACGGCTGATCGACGCACTGGGCGGTCGTTTCAAGGAAATTATCATCGGTGGTGCCGCCATGGATAAGGAAGTGGAAGAGTTTTTCTACAAAATCAAATTCCCTTTCACCATCGGTTACGGAATGACAGAATGCGGGCCGCTTATCAGTTATGCTCCGTGGAATGAATTTGTACTGGGTTCTTCGGGAAAGATACTGGATATTATGGAAGCCCGTATCTACAAGGAAAACCCGGAATCGGAAGTGGGAGAAATACAGGTACGCGGTGAGAACACAATGGTAGGGTATTACAAGAATCCGGAAGCCACACGGGAAGTATTCACCGAAGACGGCTGGCTGCGCACCGGCGACCTCGGAACAATGGATGCCAACGGCAATATTTTCATTCGCGGACGTCTCAAGACCATGATTTTGAGTTCAAGCGGACAAAATATCTTCCCGGAAGAATTGGAAACGAAGCTCAACAACCTGCCGTTCGTTCTTGAAAGCATCGTCATCGAACGCAACAAGAAGTTGGTAGCCCTTGTCTACGCGGATTACGAAGCACTGGATTCACTCGGACTGAACAACCCGGATAACCTGAAAACAATCATGGACGAGAATCTCAAGAATCTGAACGCGAATGTAGCTGCTTACGAAAAAATCAGCAAGATACAACTCTACCCCACGGAATTTGAAAAAACACCGAAAAGAAGCATCAAAAGATACCTATATAACAGTATAGCTATCGATTAATATGTTCTAAAACATAGGGAAAGAGCAAGAAAGGGGCCAGTTACCAAAAAATATATAAAAAAAGTTGGCTTTTCGAGAACAACATATTGAAAAAGTACATACCTTTGCAGCGTTTTAATAAAGCAATTGATTGTATTACGTTTTTAAAAAGCAAAGAAAATGAAAAAATTAGTTTTGATGGCAGTAGCTATCGTAGCAGTATCATTCGCATCATGTGGTAACAAAGCAGCTGACGCAGCAAAAGCAACTGCAGATTCTATCCGTATCGCTGACTCAATCGCAGCAGTAGAAGCAGCAGCTCTTGAAGCAGAACAAGCAGCAGCAGATACTACAACAACTGATAGCGTTGCAGTAGAAGTAACTGAAACTGTAGCTGAATAATTCAGTAACAGCCAGGAGAGAATTGAAAGTCTGACATGCATAAAGCATGCACAGACTTTTTTTTATGCTCTATTGTAAGCTGTTTATACTATATAGACTAGAAGTTATTTGGAATAGGAGCTTTTCACAAAAGGAGCGTCCAATAAGTAATCCAGGCTCACTTCCACACTCTCCTCTACCGGAATACTATATTTCTCGATTTCGGCTACAAGATAGTTTACACCTGCCGTCTTTGCATTATTAAAGATAGCATCGAAGCCTACCATTCCGCTCTGACCGATTTCCCTGTGGTCTTTGATATGGAATATCTTGAACCTGCCCGGATATTTATTAAAATAATCGACCGGACTGTTTTGTCCGCGAACCACCCAGTAAACATCCATCTGGAAGAAAACGTATTCGGGATTCGTATGTTCCAGCATATAGTCATACATCACGTTACCTTCCACTTTTTGAAATTCATGGGCATGATTATGGTAGCCGAACTGCAAGCCCTGTTGCTTACAACGTTTGCCTATTTCATTGTAATAAGTACAGTAAGTTTCCAGATCCTTCAGTGTTTTAGGAACATCCATCCAGGGAGCTACGATATATTTCATACCTGCTGCCTTATGGTCTGCAATACACTGATCCCACCATTCAAGTGACTTTGAATAATCACCGGAAGCCAGTTCTTCCTTCGACAATCCACGTGTACAATGCGAGGACAAGACTTTCATTCCAGTCGACTCGACATCTTTCTTGAATTGTTGAGGGGTTCTATTGTAGAATTTTCCATTATTATAATTGGCCGCTTCAACACCGGTATAACCCATTTTTGCCAATTTCTCGAGAATAGCAGTATAAGCCGGATCACATTTACCGTCCTTATTGTCCACCTTATTCAATATATCTCTAACAGAATAGAGCTGAATAGCTACTTCTTTCCTTGCCTTCTTAGCTTTTTTCTTCGTCTGTGCGGTCATCGTAACCGGAATCATAAGAAGAACAGCCAAGGCATATAAATAAATTCGGGTTCTCATATAATAGATATCAGGAGTTATAAAATATACAGCTTCCACAAGTAAACAAATCCTCATTTACCTGTGAAAGCTGTGGTTAGTTAGTGAAGTTAGTCTAAAATCTTCACGCGGATATTGCGGAACCAAACGTCATCACCGTGATCTTGCAATCCGATAAATCCTTCATGGTTTTCGCCACCGCAATTGTTCAGCAATTCAAATGCCAAAGGCCATTTGTCTTCGCTAAACTTGCTTGCCTGCAACATATCTGTCCACTGTTTTGTCCACAGGTGATATTCCAATACGTTTTCATCGTTTTGTCCGTGAACAACCGTGCCCTTATAAACCATAATCTTTGCCTTGTTCCATTCACCGAACGGTTTGGAGTTCTGAGGAACAGCCGGAATCATGTCATACAGAGAAGCCGACTGACGGTTGCCATCCTTACCCAATTTTGCATCCGGATGATTAGCATTATCCAACACCTGATATTCGGGCGCGGAAATATAAATAGGCTCAAGCACATCATTACCATCCTTATCTTTCGATGTAACTTCCTGAGCTAAATAGAAGATACCGGAGTTGCCACCTTTAGAAACTTTCCACTCCATCTCCAGTTCGAAGTTTTTAAACTTGTGAGCAAAAATCAGGTCGCCGCCGTCACCGTCCTGCGCTTCACCGCCACCGGTTCCGTTGAATTTGATGCAACCATCTTCGATTGTCCACTTGGTAGGAACACGATCCTTACCATAACCACGCCATCCGTTAAACGTTTCACCGTCAAAGATAGTGATGTAACCATCCTTATCGACAGGTAAATTCAAGCTGTCTGCTTCCACTGCTTTCAATGATTTAGAATAAGACAATGCAACCTTGTCTGATGTCTGCCCGTCTTGAGCATTTCCGGCTTTCTGACCGCCACAAGAAGTGAAAACTCCCGCAACCAGGCAACAAGCCAAAGGATAAAATACTTTTTTCATGATATTATTCTGTTATTTGATTAAGTTATTCTTCTTATCTCGGCATATCAGGCAGTCTCCAGCCTTCACGATAGTTGTGTTTCACCAGTTCGGCTGCGAATTGCTTCGCATTCACCGGCTCTGTCCAAGTCTTGTCGAAAGTAGGATGACCGTCATGAATCTTGAAGCCATCTTTTATACAAGTCCGGATAGTCTCATTATCACCGATGTTGGTAAAACACATATTAGCACCGTCCCATTCCAAAGTCTTGTTCAAAGCTTGCAGACGGATAGCCAGTACTCCCATCACTACCATTTCATTCATCGGTCCTGCTTCGGAGAAGTCAGATTTAGTCATGACACGACTTGACTTGTCTTCTTTACAAGCACGTACCCAGTCCATTTCGTGACCGCCATTCATTGCATTAGGCACACGACGGCAAACTTTCGGAGCATTAGGCGTACGACCGGAAAGCAGCCAAGGATTCTGTCCATAACATCCGCAAATCAAAGTATCTTTCGTTCCGTGGAAAATAGTCAGACCACCCCCACTCTGCATCAGTTGTTTACCTTGTGGGAATCCTTTCGGACGTTCGGGCATCATACCGCCATCATACCAATGGATTTCAACTTCCGGCAACGCCACTTTCGGCATATTGTCACGGGCAGGGAAAATCATTTTCACATGCTGCGCCTGCGGAGCACAAGCACTCAGCAACAAAGTAGAAGAACCTTCCACCTTAGTAGGATAACCCAGTTTCAAAGCTCTGAACGGTTGATGCAGGATATGACAAGCCATATCACCCAATGCGCCCGTTCCATAATCCCACCATCCACGCCAGTTCCAAGGATGATAAATTTCATTATACGGATTCAACTTAGCCGGGCCGGTAAACAAGTCCCAGTTCAATGTACTGGGGATACGGTCTGCCTTTTCAGGAGCATTCAGTCCTTGCGGCCAGATAGGACGGTCAGTAGCACATTCCACCTTAGTCACTTCACCGATTTCGCCATTCCATATCCATTCGCAAACCAAATCCGTACCTTCATCGGATGCCCCCTGATTACCCATCTGAGTGACAACACCGGTCGAAGCAGCCAACTTAGTCAACAAACGGGACTCATAAACAGAGTGAGTCAACGGTTTCTGACAGAATACGTGCTTGCCCATTGTCATCGCATCAGCAGTAATAATAGCATGAGTATGGTCGGCAGTAGCAATAATTACCCCATCGATAGATTTACCCATTTCATCGTACATCTTCCGATAGTCCCAATATTTCTTTGCTTTCGGAAATTCGTCGAACACACCTTTTGCATATCTCCAGTCCACATCGCAAAGAGCCACAATGTTTTCAGTGCCCTTCACCTTATTAATATTGGCATGTCCCATGCCGCCAATACCCACGGCTGCAAGATTCAATTTATCACTGGGAGCCACATGACCGTGACTCATTCCTAAAATAGAACTCGGAGCAATGGTAATGCCTGCCAAAGCCATAGCGCCCGTTTTGAGAAAGTCTCTCCTCGAAATGTCTGACATAATTAGTTATTTTAAGGGTTCGTTATTTGTGGAAGATTACTGTGTAGCAACCCATATCCATTTTTCATATTTCTTCTTCTTTCGCGAATTTGTTCCAGCGTACGGAGATTACCGATAGCCGGCAGATCATGCGTACGTGTATCTTTCAGGAATGTCCATGCATATTCGGACGCAATGGCCGAATCACGCAATAGCGGTAGGCGGGGACTACGTTGTCCGGTCACTACCGAATCAGCAAACAAGTCACATAATACGTCGATATTCTTGCCACCAAAAGGTTTCTCCACCCGAAGTGTCTGATTCACCCCATGCAGATCGACCACAGCAGTATTGAAGTCGTGCGTCATGCGCACCACCCCTTTCGTTCCGATTATATCTACGTATGAATTATGTGTCTGGTCTTTAGATAATTGTCCATAAACAAAGCCTTGGGTTATATCAAAGACTACGCCATTCTGAAAAGTACCGTGGCATTGCACCCACCAGGGATCTTTATAATTCCACATATTCACTCCCTGCGCATTCCATGTCCGGTAATCGCATCCGGCATACCAACGGGCAATGTCTACATAGTGCATTCCACAATCATGGAAAGCCGGCCCTTCATATTCATGACCTTCACCCGGCGCCAGTCCGGGAGTCATATGGCAGATACGGATGATTGCCAACTCCCCTATTTCTCCCTCTTGGATATATTCCTTCATCAGATTATGATACCAGGAATTGCGCAGATACAAGTTCACGGTAGAAATAAGATTTGAGTTTTCCGTCATTTCCACAACCTTCCACTCATTCTCCATTGTATCTGCAACAGGTTTTTCTGAAATGATATGTTTTCCGTAGCGAATAGCCTTTTCTATTTGTCCCATCCGTGAGTCCGCCAAAGTGAAAAGTCCGACAACTTGCACACTTTCATCCTCAAAAATACATTGATTGTCTTCTACTATAAGAGATTCCGGAGATACTTCCTTAGCCAACTGACGTGATTCCGGATTAGTATCGCAAATATAAGCAATATCCCATCGCCCACTTTTCCGCATCGCTTCCCAATAGAATCTTCCCATTCTACCGAAACCGATGATACCGACCTTAACTTTTGTGTCTACTGAAGATTGCGTGTCCATAAAACATAGTGAATTTAAGTACAAAAAATCAATAGGTTATCAATTCCCGCCATCCGGCAGATAAACCGAAAACCGATACTGCAAAACTAGCCAAATAAACAACGTTTTATTCGGCTTAGATAACTTTATGTAGATAAAAAATAAGGTTAAATATCTATTATATAGACATTTAACCTTTCAAGAAGGTCTAAAAAATGTAGATGATTTGGAATCTTTTTTCTTTATAACAACAATTATTTCTCTTGGGTTGAATTTATTTTCATAATTTCATTCTCAAATTCATCCCTGTCGACTGCCGCCTTATTTCTCATTCGTGTGCGATAGTTATAAACCGTACTTGTAGAGCACCGGAGAAAGTTAGCAATCTTACCACTGTCCGTAATTCCCAATCGCAACAAAGCATAAATACGAAGTTCTCTATTCAACAATGCATCCGGTTTCAGAACAATTTGCTCACCATCTTTCAATAAAGCATTAAAATCTGCAACAAAAGTTGGATATAACCCTAAAAAGACTTTATCAAAACGAGCATACAAAGCGGTTAGTTCCTCATCAATAAGTGCAGAAGACTTCAATTTCTTAATCAATTCATCATAGTATTTATTAATCGCGTACTTATACAGCACATTCTGATATTTCTCCATCTTACTGATATAGCTAAAACACACATCGAAAAATTCAGCAATATAATGTTCTTTCACATTACTAATCTCATACAACTGATTATTCGTATCATTCAGTTGATTATTAATATTGTTCAGCTTGTCATTCAGCCTTAGAAGTTCCTGATTACTTTGCGCCAATGCCCACTTTATCCTCAATATCTTCTTCATCTGAATATAGATACATATCACCAATAAGACTAAAAGAAACAGAATAATACTCGTAGAAATAAGAAAGATGGTCAGATTTGACCTGGATCTAGCCTGCTCTGTCTGATAAGCAGTATTAATGATAGAATTAAACTTATAAATTTCAATTGCCCTGAAATGAATCCCCGAAGAAATGACATCATCAATAGCAGACTGGGTAAATTTAAAAGCATCTGCCAACTTTTTCTCTTCATAGTGTATCAATGCGAGGTTCTGTAAAGAAGCATTCTCTCTCGTGGCATTACGCGTATCGGCAATAGCCGATAATATCAAATATTTCTTTTCCTCGTCATATTTCTTTTGATGTCTGCACAACCTGGAGTACGAATGAGTAATCATAGCATAATTAGGCGTTCCCACCTCTTCAATCTCCAACAGTTCCTTAAAAATTTCTTTCGATCTCAAAGTATCGCGCCATATATAATAAGACGCTCGGGACATTTTATAACTTAAAGAGGTATGATCGATGAGAGCAATCAGTGAATCCTGATAAGCAGCCTGCTGTTGTCCGTAAATATTGTTAGCAACTGAGATAGAATAATGTCCCCAAAAACTTGAATAAGTTTCATAATAAGCAATCAACAAATCTTTAGGTAATGTGGAAGAGTCTATACCTTTTAATATTATTTCCGCCTCCCTGAATCTGCCACACATTGAATATAGAAGGCTCAAATGCAAAGACGACTGAGTCGTCAAATAAGATTTATTCAGTTTACGGGAGATTTCAATATTATCTTCCACATAATGAATGGCGGAATCGATATGAAACTTCTTATATTCGTCGTATAAACGGAGGTTGATTCTATATTTTCCTTCAAGCGTCAAACCGGAACTTTTCAACATACACTTTATCCTGTTGATTCTGTCCTCTTTCTTCTGAACAAAAATGTGTTTTTCATCTATCACCCTACGCAAAGAGTCGGTCAGTAGTTTCAATTCATTGTTTGCATAAAGAGTACCGCCAATTCCTAAAGTAATCAGCAGAAGCCAAAATCTCTTCTTCAGAAAACAACCTTTGAGTTTCATAATATTAACAAAAAAAACAAAAAAGCGATTTATTCATTCAGAACAAATCGCTTTTCATATATTGAAGTAAATTTGCTCTTATTCAGCAACTACCTCGAAAGGAATTTCTACCGAAACTTCCTTGTGAAGTTTAACTATCGCCTTGTAGTTACCAACTTCTTTCACAGCGTCTTTTACAACGATGATCTTTCTGTCGATTTCGTGACCCAGCTTAGCCAATGCTTCAGCGATCTGAATGTTACCAACAGAACCGAAGATAGTACCAGTTGAGCTAACTTTAGTTGCAATAGTCAAAGTTACGCCTTCCAACTTAGCAGCAGCAGCTTCAGCATCTTTCTTGATTTTCTCAAGTTTGTGAGCGCGTTGTTTCAGTTCTTCAGCCAACATTTTCTTTGCAGAAGGAGAAGCGATGACAGCTTTTCCAGTCGGGATCAGATAATTACGACCGTATCCGGATTTCACGTTTACGATATCGTTCTTATATCCTAAGTTTACTACGTCTTCTTTTAAAATAATTTCCATACTTTTCCTCCTTCTTATTTCATCATGTCAGTTACATAAGGCAGTAATGCCAAGTGACGAGCTCTCTTCACAGCCTGCGCGATACGACGTTGGAACTTCAAAGAAGTACCTGTGATACGACGCGGAAGGATCTTTCCTTGTTCATTCAAGAATTTCTTCAAGAATTCAGGATCTTTGTAGTCGATGTAACGAATACCGCTCTTTTTGAAACGGCAATATTTTTTCTTCTTAACGTCTACTGACGGCGGAGTTAAATATCTGATTTCTGATTGAGTCTGTTGTGCCATGATTTAATCCTCCTTTTTGTTTGATTTAACACTTCTTCTTTTTGCAGCGTATTCAGCAGCATACTTATCCATCTTGAAAGTCAAGAAACGGATTACGCGTTCATCACGACGGAAGTTTATTTCCAGCTTGTCAATTACAGTAGGATCTGCATTGAACTCAATCAACTGATAAAAACCTGTAGACTTCTTCTGAATTGGATAAGCCAATTTCTTCAGTCCCCAGTTTTCCTCATTGATAATCTCAGCACCTTCAGCTTGAAGAATACCTTTGAATTTCTCTACCGCTTCCTTCATCTGAACATCAGATAAAACGGGAGTTAAAATGAAAACGGTTTCGTATTGATTCATACTTCGTTTAATTAAATAAATAAATCTTTGATTTTTAAATGCGGGTGCAAAGTTAGACAATTTATTTTGAACTACAAACATTTAATCTTTTTTTGTATCCGAATGTAGGAATTATCCGAGAAGTGGCTTACCTTTGCAAAGTTGTTTAAACAATAATTTCATGATAGAGCAATTCAACTTCGACATCCGGCTTATTTTTGCCATATTGAATGGTAAGGTTTCTGCGGCAATCAACCGTAAACTGTACCGTAACTTCCGTCAGAACGGTCTGGAAATCAGTCCGGAGCAGTGGACTGTACTTATTTTCCTGTGGGAAAAAGACGGCGTGACGCAACAAGAGTTGTGTAATGCAACTTTTAAGGACAAACCCAGCATGACCCGTTTGATTGACAATATGGAACGGCAACATCTCGTTGTACGCATCTCTGATAAAAAAGACCGCCGCACCAACCTTATCCACCTCACCAAAGACGGGAAAGAGCTGGAAGAAAAAGCACGTATCATCGCCGGGCAGACTTTGAAGGAAGCACTTCATGGCATTACGCTTGAAGAACTAAGCATCGGACAGGAAGTATTGAAAAAGGTTTTCTTCAACACGAAGGATTAAGCAGAGAAACAGCCCGTTAAATCATAAAATCCACTAAATACCATCTTTATAATGGATTTTTTATTTAAATAATTTCGCCCGTTAAAGAATTATGCTTTAATTTGTGACTGGAATATAATAATCTATTAAAATACACACACATGAAAAGTTTATTAAAGAACTTGGGATTGATTTTAATCTTGGTCGGAGTAGTTATCCTGCTGGGTTGTTCATTTACAGGTAATGTAAACAACAACGCCATCCTGGGTACCTCAGTAGTACTGGTAGTACTGGGACTCATCTCTTATATCATTATCAATAAGAAGATCGCTGATTAATTTCGTAGAAATCAATAAAAAATCCCGGAAACGAATGTTTCCGGGATTTTTTATTTGTAGTTATCGAATGTAATCTCATTAAGATTCAACTTCCGGTGTAATCAGCTTATAGCCTTTTCCGTGGATGTTAATAATTTCGATAGAGTCATCTTCTTTCAGGTGCTTACGCAGTTTCGTGATATACACGTCCATACTGCGGGCATTGAAATAGTTATCGTCAATCCAGATAGTCTTCAACGCAAAGTCACGTTGCAGGATCTCGTTAGCGTGAGCACAAAGCAATCCGAGCAATTCAGATTCTTTTGTAGTCAGCTTAGTCTGTTTGCCTTCCGAAGCCAGAATTTGTTTTTGGGTATCGAAAGTAAACTTACCAATCTTATAGATATTACTTTCTTTGTTCTTCTTTCCGCGAACACGTCTCAGGATCGCTTCAATTCTGAATGTCAACTCTTCCATGCTGAACGGTTTGGTGATATAATCATCCGCACCAATCTTAAATCCTTCCAGGATATCTTCTTTCAGCGTCTTAGCTGTCAGGAAGATAATAGGAATTTCAGCATTCGCTGCACGGACATCCTGTGCCAGTGTGAAGCCATCTTTCTTAGGCATCATTACGTCAAACACGCACAAGTCATATTTATTCTTCAAGAAAGCCTTATAACCGGCTTCGCCATCAGGAAATAACTCAGCAGAATAACCTTTTGCCTGTAAATATTCTCTTAAAAGCATGCCAAGATTTTCGTCATCCTCGCATAATAAAATACGCAGTTTCTCGTCCATATCAATTATTTTTTAATAAAGGTAATGCAATAATAAATTTAGTTCCTACGTTCAGGTCGCTTTCCGCCCGGATGGTTCCCTTATGCTCGACGATAATCTTCTTCACATAAGCCAATCCCAGTCCAAAGCCCTTCACATCGTGCAGATTACCCGTATGCACACGATAGAACTTTTCAAATATCTTTTTCAGGTTTTCCTTCTTGATGCCGATACCGTTATCCTGTATCGAAATCATCAGCTTACCCGATTCATTCCACGTTCTCACTTTCAGTTCCAGATCCTCTTCCGGTTTCTTATATTTCACCGCGTTGTCCATCAGATTAAAGATTACATTGGTGATATGCATCTCATCTGCAAATATAACAGGATCAGTGGCCTCAAGGTTCGATGTTATCTTACCATTATACCGTTCCACTTTCAGGGTAAATGTATTGATAACTCCCGTTATCAGTTCATTCGCATCAATCTCCTTCATCTTCAAAGTCGACTTCTGACGGTCGAACATCGACATTTGGAGTACTTTCTCTACCTGGAAGCGCAAGCGCTTGGTCTCATCATTTATCACTCCCGATATATGCTGGAACATCTGCGGAGATTTTCCCACCGCGGGGTCTTTCAGCATCTGTGCCGCCAACGAAATGGTGGATATCGGTGTTTTAAATTCGTGTGTCATATTGTTGATGAAGTCATTCTTCATTTCCGTCAACTTCTTCTGACGGAATACGATATAAATCGTAAAGATGAATGTCACTAACAGTACCATCGTAAATATCAACGACGGAATCATGAAGCTGATCGAATCAAAAAGATAGTCTCTTCTTCCCGGAAAATGCACTTTCAGTACACTCATCTTGGCAGGTGGATCGTTCTTGAACAATGCCTGCTGATAGAACTCATCACTTCCCTTTCCGTCATAATCCGCACAACGGTAGACTTCCCGTCCATCCTTATCAATCACCATAAAGTGAAAAGGTAAGTCTATACCATTATTATATAGGTTCGATTTCAGATAACCGTTCAAATCTCCAAACCTTACCCTGTCTCCAATAGACTTGTCACTTGCCCGATAAATCATCTGCCAAACCACTTCATTCAGCAATTCACGCTGATACATATATCGGTTTTTGATAGCCTCTATCAACGAACGCGAGGTTTCCGGAATCGTTTTGGTTCCCCTGTAAGGAGAAATCATCGCTTTCGGAAGTTCGGATGGTTTGGTAGTCATTACTTTTAATTCAAAATCCGTATATACCTTTCCATCTTTAGACTTCATCGTAAACCGCTGCGTCTGCTGAACTAAATCATTCTGCTGCAATGAAGCGTTGTTTTCAATCAAAGCTTTCCGTTCAGCATCAGAAACATCTTCTATTAACCAACGTTGCGTTTCTGCATATTCCACATCCTTAGAAACTTGATCCAGGCTATTGCGTACAGCCGAATCAAACTGTTCCTTCCGGGTTTTCATCATTTCCTCTATATAACTGACCTGTAAATACAGCAGACTGAGGAAAGAAAGCCCCATTACAATACCTAATATCCAAATTGTTGACTTCTTCATAGCAACAAAATTAACACTCCCTAATTAACACTCCTAATGCATTAACTTGATTTAACCGGAACTTCCCGGAAATTAACCGAAAGGAGTTATTAAGGTCGTATTCTGATTACTACAACAATATAAACCCTCCTTTGGTTTGCAAATTTAATAAAAAATTAAATCTTCTCCTTGCGTTTTTCCATCTTTATTAATCATAGTTAAACAAAAACCGCCTTCTTTTACTTAAAAAAGAAAGCGGTTTTAACACTATTAAGAGGATTATGAACTATTCTTCGGTTTGTTTAGCCTCGAAATCTTTAATTAACTTATCTTGGACATCTGCCGGAACAAGCTCATAGCTAGAGAATTTCATGATAAACGAAGCACGTCCGCCTGTGAGCGAGCTAAGTGCCGTCGAGTAAGAAGACATTTCTTTCAAAGGTACTTTAGCAACCAGTTTCTCGAAACCTTTTTCGCTACTCATACCCATAATCATGGCACGACGTCCTTGAAGGTCACCCATCACATCTCCCATTCTATCGGATGGCACAAACACTTCAACATCATAAATCGGCTCCAGAATCTTCGGGCCTGCATTCTTGAACGCTTCACTGAAAGCGTTACGTCCGGCAAGCATGAAGGAGATTTCATTAGAATCTACCGGGTGCATCTTACCATCGTAAACGATCACGCGTACATCACGGGCATACGAACCTGTCAATGGGCCCTGTTCCATACGAGCCATGATACCTTTCATAATAGCAGGTAAGAAACGGGCATCAATAGAACCACCCACGATACTGTTGACAAACACGAGTTTTCCACCCCATTCCAGTGGAATTTCTTCCGTACCTCTCACGGTAATCTTAAATTCCTGTCCGTTGAACTTGTAAGTTTCGGGCACAGGCATACCTTCTTTATAAGGCTCCACAATCAGATGAACCTCACCGAACTGACCGGCACCGCCGGATTGTTTTTTATGACGATAGTCTGCACGAGACGCCTTCGTGATTGTTTCACGATACGGAATCTTCGGTTCTTCGTATTTTATCTGGAGTTTTTCATTGTTTTCCAGACGCCATTTCAATGTACGAAGATGGAATTCTCCCTGGCCGTGCACCAAAGTCTGTTTCAGCTCCTTTGACTGCTCGATTACCCATGTCGGATCTTCTTCACGCATACGGTTCAAGATGGTCATCATCTTTTCCACGTCTGATTCGTTCACAGGCTTGATGGCACGCGTATATTTGGAATTCGGATATTTGATAAAGTTGAATTTATAATCGCAATCCTTGCCATTCAGTGTATTACCTGTTTTTACATCTTTCAGTTTCACGGCAGCGCCAATATCACCGGCCTGCAATTCTTCCACTTTCACACGATTGCCACCGGCTACCACATAAATCTGCGCAATACGTTCTTTCGAACCACGGTCGGCATTCAGCAAATCGTCGCCTTCATGAACTTTACCGCTCATTACTTTAAAATAAGATACTTCACCGATATGCGGTTCCACGCTTGTCTTGAAGAAATAAAGGGATTCCGGCCCGTTCACGTCCGGCGCTACTTCCTTACCATCTGTATTCTGCACCTTCGGCATTTCTGATACAAAAGGTACAACATTACCCAAGAATTCCATCAAGCGGCGAACACCCATGTCCTTACCGCCACAAACGCAGAATACCGGAAACATACCTCTGGCAATCAAACCTTTGCGGATGCCTTCACGCATTTCGTCTTCCGAAAGTGATTCCTGTTCGAAGAATTTCTCCATCAGGCCTTCATCATTTTCAGCAGCGGCTTCTATCAAGGCTTTGTGCATTTCCATCGCCTTATCCATTTCTTCAGCAGGAATATCCTCGATTACGGGAGCACCGCCTTCGGGTTTCCATGAATATTTCTTCATCAGCAACACGTCAATCAGAGCGTTGAAGCCTGGCCCGGTACTGATAGGATATTGGATGGGAACAACTTTAGAGCCATAAGCTTCTTTTAATTGCTCAAGGATATTATCATAGTCGCATTTTTCATTATCAAGCTGGTTGACTAGAAAAATAACTGGCTTATTCAATTTTTCTGTATATCGGAAATGATTTTGTGTACCGACTTCGACGCCGTATTGGCCATTGAGAAGGATAATTGCAGTGTCGGTCACGTTTAATGCAGTTACTGTACTGCCTACGAAGTCGTCCGAACCCGGACAGTCAATGATATTAAGCTTTTTATTGTTCCATTCTACATGGAGAACGGTGGAGAAAACGGAGTAACCATACTCTTGTTCAACAGGGAAATAATCACTAACAGTGTTTTTAGCGGCAACAGAACCGCGACGTTTTATAACACCACTCTCGAAAAGCATCGCTTCCACGAGAGTGGTTTTCCCAGAGCCAGAACTTCCCAACAAGGCAATGTTCTTGATTTCATTAGTCTGATATACTTTCATAATATATAAGATTTTAGTAATTACTCAGTATGTTTCTCACATACCATTAATTTTGTGATGCGCAAATTAGGGATTAATTGGGGGAAAAGCAACACTTACGGTAGTGTTACTAAACAATGTTATGTAACACATCTTTATCGTGAACCTTTTTACTTAAGTATAAATTGAATTCTAACGCTATTCAGTTATTTTCAATAGCCGTATTTATTTCGCTGCGGAAACGAATGAAGCGGTGCGCACTCAAATAATTTTCAGGCTGCATGAACAGGTTGCCTGACACCCGGGTCTCAATCATGCTGACACCCGGGTGTCAGGCATACCAACACCCGGGTGTCGGTACTACTGAGACCCGGGTGTCATACAACTTGTTTATATAGCACAAATATTTCTCGAATGCAGAGCGTTTAGTTCACAATAGTATGGAAGCAAAGTTATTTGGTAAACAGTCTTTTGATATATCAGATAATAATCTTACTTTTACAGCCACAAAATCCAAAACGACATAGCTATGGCAGGTATTTATCTCCACATCCCTTTCTGCAAGACCCGTTGCATCTATTGCGATTTTTACTCAACTACGCGCAGTGAACTGAAATCACGCTACGTACAAGCACTCTGTCGAGAGTTGGAGATGCGGAAAGAATATCTGAAAGGAGAAGATATAGAAACCGTTTATTTCGGCGGCGGAACTCCATCGCAACTGGAAAAGGACGATTTTGAACTGATATTTGAAACCATCCGGACGCATTATGGACTGAGCCATTGCCAGGAAATCACTTTGGAAGCCAATCCCGACGACCTGACATCCGAATATCTGGAAATGCTTTCTTCTCTCCCCTTCAACCGTCTTAGCATGGGGATACAGACTTTCGATGACAACACGCTCAAGTTGCTGAAACGCCGCCATAATGCCCGTACTGCCATTGAAGCCGTCAGCAGATGCCGGGAGGCAGGATTCCGCAATATCAGCATTGACCTTATATACGGACTGCCGGGCGAAACAAAAGAACGCTGGGAGAACGATCTCCGACAGGCTATCGCGCTGGATGTGGAACACATCTCTGCCTATCATTTGATTTACGAAGAAGATACACCTATATATAAGATGCTTAAACAGCATCAGATATCCGAAGTGGATGAAGATTCAAGCCTGGAGTTCTTTACGTTACTGATAGAGCATTTGCAGAAAGCAGGGTTCGAACATTATGAAATTTCTAATTTCTGCCGCCCCGGTAAATACTCCCGCCACAACACTTCGTATTGGCAGGGTATCTCTTACCTGGGCTGTGGCCCATCGGCACATTCTTTCAACGGAATGACACGGGAATGGAATGTTTCCTCCATCGACCTATATATAAAAGGTATAGAGGAAAACCAACGTGCTTTTGAAATCGAGCACTTGGATCTGGTTACCCGTTATAATGAATTTATCATCACTACGATACGTACCGTATGGGGCACTCCCATAGAAAAGTTGCAACAGACATTCGGCCATGAGCTATGGGAATACTGCCGGAAGATGGCTGCACCTTATCTGGAAAATGGAAAACTGGAAGTGCACGATGGCGCCTTGCGCCTGACCCGCGAAGGTATTTTCATTTCTGACAGTATAATGAGTGATTTGCTTTGGGTAGATTAATAAAACAAACGGCAAGCCATGGCCATTTATATCCAGTATCATAAACTTAAAAGATAGCCCTGCTCCACCAATCCCCGCTTATCGGTAAGTTCCATCAGTGCACCGTCCCGAATCAGAGTGAGCCGGGTTACTACTTCCAACACTTTTTCATAGTTATGGTCAGTAATCACAATACCTTTGTCTGCGGAATGTATTTTGATTTGTTCTATCAACTTATCCGCCAAATGGAAAGAGAGGTAATCGAACGGTTCGTCCAGTAATACAAACTTTGCATTACCAAATAGCAGTAACTTAGCTTCCAAATAGCGACGTTCTCCGCCGGAGAGTTGTGATACGCGCCGTTCCATACACGATTGTGCCACTTCATCGTCTTTGTAGAAGTCATCTGCTTCCTTTTCGTTCAGGTAGTAGCTTACCAATTGCCTAATCTTCTGATGCCTGGGAAGATAACCACACTGTGGCAGAAAAGCAATCACCCCGGGAGATTGATAGGGAACCGGAAGAATTTTACTTTCATCCAAGCGGATAAATTTACGGTCGGCTTTCATTGTTCCGAAAATTATTTGCATAAGCACAGACTTTCCTGTACCATTCCTGCCGAACAGTCCAACGATGTCACCCGTATTTATCTTCAGGTAAACATCTGTCAACAACTGCCTGGTGCCGAAGTTTTTGATAACACTATCTATCTCAAGCTGATGACGCATAATCTTATAATCCAAAGGATGAACCAATAAACAATAAATGTAAAGACGATCAAATTCCTTTTCGGAATGCCGGAATTATAATAAAAGTAATAGGCTTCTTTCTCCATGACTTCTTTATAAAGCAGGCTTGTTATAACTCCTACCCCGCCCAACATATACGGAAGGGCGTCAAAATAAATAATCCAGTCGCCTTTTGATATGAGCAGACAGGCCAACAAGGACAACGGAACGTTTATTTTTAACGTACTGAGGAAAAACAAATGGTATAGTTTTAATCTCCGCATCAAACAAAATATTAATTGCCGCAATAAATATATTAATAAATCCGGTTATTTCCAACCAAACGGTTCTTTAATACTTATTTTACTCCAAAGAAGGATGAGAACATACATTTTCAATTATCTTTGCAATCAAAAACAGATACGAACTATGTTTATTATCATCGGAATCATGCTGACGGGTATGCTCATTGGTTACCTTCTACGCAGCAAACGGTTGACATGGATACACAAAATCATTACTTTCCTGATATGGACGCTGCTATTCCTGCTCGGAATTGATGTAGGCGGAAACGAAACGATCATCAAAGGACTGCCTACACTCGGACTGGAAGCTGTCATCATTACTTTGGCCGCCGTCACAGGAAGTACCCTATGTGCATGGGGGCTATGGTACCTATTATATATAAGGAATAGAGGAAAGGAGACAGAAGCATGAAAGGTAGCCTGATTATTGTCTCTTTCTTCATTATCGGTACTCTCTGCGGAGTGTATCATCTCATTCCGTATGATTTCACCAATAGTAAACTCAGTTATTATGTCCTCTGCGGACTAATGTTCTGTGTAGGTATCAGTATCGGTAACGACCCGAACACGTTGAAAAGTTTCCGTTCACTAAATCCACGCCTTATGTTTCTTCCTATCATGACAATACTCGGTACATTAGCGGGATGCGCGGTAGCAGGAGTTTTTATGAGCCAGCGGGATGCTTTGGACTGTATGGCTGTAGGAGCTGGATTCGGTTATTATTCGCTCTCCAGTATTTTTATCACCGAATACAAAGGCCCGGAACTGGGAACTATCGCATTGCTTTCCAATATCATGCGTGAAATCATAGCTTTACTGTGCGCCCCGCTGCTAGTGAAATATTTCGGAAAACTCGCCCCCATCTCCGTTGGTGGAGCTACGACTATGGATACAACTCTTCCTATCATTACACGATACTCGGGAAAGGAGTTTATAATCATTTCCATCTTTCATGGTTTTGTTGTCGATTTCAGTGTTCCTTTCCTGGTCACGTTTCTTTGTTCAATATCATTTTAACAGCAACAAATCCTAAAATAGAGCAATATGTTATTATCGTTTCCGCACACGTATTACAAAAATGTTTCATAAAGAAGCGTTTTTGTATCAAAAAAGAATACCTACTCTTGATTTACATCAAGAAATCAACCTAAATAGAATCTTTTCCTTTTCTTTATTTTTGTGTTATAAAACATATTACTACATTTGCATAGGTAAAAAGAAAAAACTAAGCGCTTAGACAGTATTTTCAATAGGTATTAGATTTGTTTTTAGGAATAGTTTTTAGGTATAACAATTAAAAAAAGTAGGTATTATGAAACGTTTAGGATTAACATTAGTGGCAGCGCTCTGCCTTGCTGCTACAACATTCGCAGCTGGAAATCAGCCTACGACTGCAAAATGGGAAGGTAACATCAATGTAAGTAAACTAGGTAAATATTTAAATCTGAACTCTGCTCAAAGCGAAGAAGTAGCAAACATTTGCGATTACTTCTCCACACAGATGTCAAAAGCCACAACAGCAAAGAAGGATAAAGAAGCAAAATTGCGCAATGCTGTTTATGGTAACTTGAAACTGATGAGACAGACACTTAGTGCTGAACAATACGCCAAGTATGCTGCCTTGATGAACATTACCTTGATGAACAAAGGCATTGAATTGAACAAGTAAAAAACGATTAATACACAAAAGTGAAAGGGTGGAAGTCGGTTATCGACTTCCACCCTTCTATTTTATCCGAAAAAGCGGCATGTAACCAACAAGTGTTATTTTATAGTCACCATCGTAGCCCCGAATCCATATTCCTGGAAAGAAGCATCCTGATAGCGGCAACTACTGTATTTTCGTTTTAATTCATCAACTATGGCTTTCCGGAGCACTCCATCCCCCTTGCCATGAATAAACACAATCTTCTGTTCGCGTTTATTCTTATAGTTCTCCATTACTTCGCGAAACTTATCCAATTGATAATTCAAGATTTCGGCATTCCCCATACCCTGAGTATCATCCAACAAAGAATCAATATGAAGGTCTATTTCAACAATCCCATTCTTTCCACCATGAGCATGGTTAGGTTTAACGATAGGTTGCGACTTCGGTTTATCTGTCGATTTCTTCTGCAACAAAGCGACTTGAATTTCTTCTGCCGAAACATAGACTTGCTTGGCCGGCATATCATCTTTCACAATGTCATAAATCAATGCAGGTTCTTCAAAGAAATCGGAATTGCTGAATGTATGTAGTTTATAGAACTTCACTATATCAATCCGTATCTCTACGCTGGCAGCCGGCTTGATAGCCGCAGGCTTACCGTCTTTGAAAGCTATCAGTTGTACAGCCACCCGTTCCATTTCATTCAACATATCTTTCGTAAACTCTTCCAACAACAATTTAGTATTGGGTTCTACCAAACCATGCGAACGGTTTTTCCAAGCTTTCCCTTCCGCACTCAAATAGGTATAATACAGATAATAATTACTATCATTTACCAGATAAGTTTCAAAAGGAGTGGTCATCATAGCCTTTGCATCTTCGGGCACATAAGCAAGAAACACATTCAACGTATCTCCCCCACGCACTTCCGGCTGACGCTGAATGACAGGCATTTCCGGTTTAGACGGCTTAGCGGGTTCTTCCGGTTTCGGAGTTGACGAACCCGGTTTACGTCTCATATTATAGTCATCTGTTTCAATCACTACACACTCACGTATCGGCATAGGAATATCGAATCCATCCGCATCTTCAACCAAAACAAAATCCTTTCCTTTGAATCCTGTTACAATTCCACCGCCTACCTCACTGAGAAAGCGTACTTTATCTCCTATTTTCATCGTTGTACATTCCAATTAAAGTTCAAACTAAAAAACGAGTAACAAAGATAGGTATTTCTATGAAATTAAATCGGGATTCGGCGCTAAAAACAAAATGCTTATCTATATTCGTCTTTTTATTTTAACTTTGCAATATTAAAAAGAAAACTATATATCGGAAAAATCACTATTAATCACACCAAGAATCAATGAAAGAACTTATTAAAGTGATAGCCTTTGATGCTGACGACACTCTGTGGAGCAATGAACCCTTTTTTCAGGAAGTAGAAAAGCAATATGTCCGCCTGTTGGAGCCTTATGGTACGCCAAAAGAAATTTCAGCCGCATTATTTCAAACAGAAATGAATAATCTGAAAATTCTCGGATATGGCGCCAAGGCTTTCACTATTTCTATGGTTGAAACAGCCTTGCGAATTAGTGAACAAAAGATTTCGGCCGATACTATTCAACAGATCATTGCTTTGGGAAAGTCATTATTAGAAATGCCGATTGAATTATTGCCAGGAGTAAAGGAAACTCTCAAAGTTTTAAAAGAACAAGGGAAATATAAACTGGTAGTTGCCACTAAGGGCGATTTGCTGGATCAAGAAAATAAATTGGAACGTTCCGGTTTAGCTTCTTATTTCGACCATATAGAGGTGATGTCCGATAAAACGGAAAAAGAATATCTCCGGTTATTGAATATCCTGCAAATCTCTCCTTCTGAATTTGTTATGGTCGGCAATTCATTGAGATCGGATATTCAACCCGTTTTATCCTTAGGCGGATATGGGATACATGTTCCTTTCGAAGTGATGTGGCAACATGAGGTGGTGGATACATTCACTCATGCACACCTCAAGCAAGTGAAAAGTCTGGATGAATTGCTGGCAGTATTTGAGTAGACAGATACGATTATTCTTTTTACAGCAACTTCATCAATTCAGCGGCCCGGCACGCTTCAATTGAATTACCGACAGAAAGTTTTTCCAGGATATTCTGCCGGTGACGGTTGACTGTATTCACACTAATGTATAGAGTGGCAGCTATCTCCTTACTTGACAGTCCTTTGCGTATGCAACGAAGTATTTCCTTTTCACGTTCGGACAGTATATGGGTATGTTCTTCCGAGAGGGAAAGCGTCTCTACTTCTCCATGTTCCATATGAGTAATTGTAGGATATATCCCTTTTTCCGTCCGCTGGTCTGCCGACACGGCATAAAGACAGAATATCAGCCACACACTCCCGGAAGGAGTATTTTCCATGATTTGAACCAGATTATCTATATACTGATATTCCCCTTTCTCATTCATCATACGCAGCCTGCACCTTCCACGATACTTCAAGCGTTCTTCGGGTGATGACGAAAAAGTCTTCTGAAAGAACTTATACTCCAACAAACGTTTCTCTACCAAATCTTCAGGATGAATACGCCGATAGATACAATCTTCATCCATCGAGTCAATGACGCTTAATGCGGTTTCTTCAGGGGTCAGCCCCAAGAAATGTGCCCACGGATGGACAGAGACATAACTTTTCCGGTTCGAAAGATCAGAAATCACAGCACACCCGCCGTTTATCTCCGTCAATGAACGAATAAATTGCCGATGCTTCTCTACGGTTTCATTATTCAGCGTTTCGTGGGCTATCGGCTGTGTAGCATAAACTTCATCAATTTCTTTTTGTAATACGTCCATCCTGTAAAATGGTTATTATTCAGTATTGTTACACAAAAAGGCATGCACTACCTTTGTCCCACAAAGATAATCAAATAAGAAATAACCATGAAACTTTTAAAAATCAAAATCATGTCAATAGCCTTGCTGGCAATAACAACTTCGATTATGGGACAAAATCTGAATAAAATGAACTGGCTGAATGAGCCTCAGCAATGGGAAATTAAAGAAGGTAAAACACTCGTGATGGACGTACCGGCAAAAACCGACTTCTGGCGAATCTCTCATTATGGATTCACCGTAGACGACGGGCCTTTCTATTATGCCACCTACGGCGGTGAGTTTGAAGTAAAGGTAAAGATAACCGGCAATTATGTAACCACTTTCGACCAAATGGGATTAATGCTGCGCATCGACCACGAAAACTGGATAAAAACAGGGGTTGAATACGTAGACGGAAAACAGAATGTCAGTACTGTAGTCACTCACCGTACAAGTGACTGGAGCGTAGTACAGCTACCGGATGCCCCGCGTTCTATCTGGATAAAGGCAGTCCGCCGACTGGATGCAGTAGAAATCTTCTTTTCACGTGACGACAAAGAATATACCATGACACGCACCTGCTGGCTGCAAGACAACTGTCCTGTCATGGTCGGATTAATGGGAGCTTGTCCCGACGGTAAAGGATTTACTGCTATATTCGAAGAATTCAAGGTAACTCCGCTGCCGGATCAACGAAGACTGGAATGGGCCAAAAGGCAATTAGATAAGTAAGGATAACGCCAAAAGAAAAGGGTATGTCTATGAATAGACATACCCTCATTATTAGAATAACGAAAACTATAGTTCAAGGAATTTCACATATTTCTGTTTCGCCTCATTCAACATATCCTCATCCACACAGACATCCGGTATAAACCATGAATGCGGCAGTTCAATCCCTTTCTTCTTGGCAGACCTGTCCCAGTTTCCTATCACCTGACCATTATGGAGAATAATCGGGAAAAACAACCCATTATTAGTAAACGCTTTGGGATAATGCTCTTTGGGAAGGACATCCGTCCGGTCTTTATATCCCAACAAATACTCATCATAAGAAGGAAGAAGATGCAGACAGTTGGAAACCCTGCCACGGGTACGGCTATCCGCATGGATATACCATGTCTCTCCCTGCCACTGTTCTTCCGTCAATTCCGATGCTATTAAATAGATAGCTTGCCTGGCATCTGATATTGGCAGTCCGGACCACCAAATAAAGTCCTGCAACACAGCCGGAGCATGGCTGCGAAAATAGCTTCTCGCCAAACGTGCCAGCGCTTCATCCTTCGTTATCTCCGGCATTGGCGGCACCCGTTCTTCCAAAAGAGCATACGTACATTTTCCTCCTTTATCTTCCCCGCTGCAAATGATACCTTCCTGCTCGGCACGTGCCATAAACCGGGTCATACGATTGTTGTCAGGCTCTGCCAAAATCCCTGAACGACAAAAGTGCCCGGTAATCTCCTGCTTGGTCAGGCTTTTATTTCCGGCGAGAATCTGCTCCAACAGATTGTAACTCTTCATATAAAGTTCATCGGTTATTTCCAAATCCCATCCTTTGGCAAAAGAGTCATTGGCCGACTTGATGCGTTGGGCGGAAAGTTTCAACATCCAGCGAATATCCTCGGCAGCTACAAGATGCCACGTCGGACGCATTACATGTGTTCGCAAAATCTCACCATCTCGCAAAGCCTTCTCCACGGTCTGAATCGTCGCCGATTTCAAACGCATTCCCACTGCCCATTTTACCATGGGATAATTCTGTGCCTGCATGGCTCCCATCCAGGAGACCAACTCTTTCGGCTTACGGAAAAGTGGATTCAGCAACTGCTGATTCTGTAAACGGATATTCGGTATCTTCATATAAACAAATTTTATAGCACAAATATAAAAATTCCTTGTAACAAATCACTATAAACAATAGAATCTTGAACTTCGGGAAAGGAGAATCAAAGAAAAATGCCTATTTTTGTCATCTCAAACCTAAGATGATAAAAACAATGCGTTATAGACTTTCAGCTCCTTCCGCAATAAAAGCCACCATTCAATTGCCGGCTTCCAAGAGTATCAGTAACCGTGCACTTATTATCAATGCATTGGCAGAAGGTAACCACACTCCTGATAATCTGTCCGATTGTGACGATACATACGTAATGATAAAAGCTCTCACCGACGGTGAAGATATAATAGATATCATGGCTGCCGGAACCGCTATGCGTTTCCTGACAGCCTACCTGAGTGTCACGCCGGGAGAACGAACCATCACGGGTACAGCACGTATGCAGCAACGTCCGATACAAATATTGGTCAATGCGCTTCGTGAGTTGGGAGCGGAAATAGACTATGTTAATAATGAAGGATTCCCCCCCTTACGCATAAAAGGTGCAGAGCTGAAAGGAAATGAGATTACGCTGAAAGGAAATGTCAGTTCCCAATATATTTCCGCATTGCTGATGATAGGCCCGGCACTTAAAAATGGCCTCATACTGCATTTGACTGGAGAGATTATCTCACGCCCCTACATCAACCTGACTTTACAGCTAATGCAGGATTTTGGCGCAAAAGCAGCATGGACTTCTCCGGACAGCATCTCCGTAGCTCCACAACCTTATACAAGTATTCCTTTCACAGTGGAAAGTGACTGGAGCGCAGCTTCTTACTGGTATCAGATTGTAGCATTATCTCCCCGGGCAGAAGTTGAGTTATTGGGATTATTCCATAACAGCTATCAGGGAGACAGTCGTGGGGCGGAAGTTTTCTCACGGTTAGGAATAACCACTGAGTTTACTCCTAAAGGAGTCAAGCTGAAAAAGACAGGAAAAGCACCGGAAAGACTGGAAGAAGACTTCGTTGATATTCCCGACTTGGCGCAGACATTTGTGGTAACTTGCGTCCTGATGAATATACCTTTCCGCTTCACAGGATTGCAAAGCCTGAAAATCAAAGAAACCGATCGTATTGCCGCTTTAAAAAACGAACTTAGAAAGCTAGGATACGTCATTGAAGAAGAAAACGACAGCATATTGACCTGGAACGGTGAACGTTGCGAGCCCGATGAAACACCCGTCATTGCGACATATGAAGACCACCGAATGGCAATGGCCTTTGCTCCTGCCATATTCTATTGTCCCAATATGCAGATTGCAGACCCTCAGGTCGTTACCAAATCATATCCGGGATATTGGGAAGATTTGAAACAGGCAGGTTTTCAGGTAACAGAAGATTAGTAATTACTGTCTTGTGGAAGATTTTAATAAGTATACTTCTCACATCAACTATTCTCCTCTTGTAGATTTCGCACTGCAACAGGGGAAACAAGTTCTTTATAAGAAAGGAGAATGCTTTGTCCGCCAGGGAGAAATCTGCCGGACAATGGGATTCGTTGTTTCCGGTTCTTTCCGCTACTGTTGTACCAACAGTACAGGCGAAAGCAGCATTGTAGGATATACTTTCGATGGTTCTTTTGTCGGCAATTATCCGGCTTTCCAATTAGAAGACCAGTCGAATGTAGATATACAAGCCTTGTGCGACAGCTCAGTGTATATGGTTACCCACCAACAACTAGCCGACTTTTATGAAACAAACAACGAACATCAGAAATTGGGACGCCGCATTGCGGAAACGCTACTGTGGGAAGTTTACGACCGGATGATTTCAATGTATAGCCTGACACCGGAAGAGCGATATATCGACATTATCACCCGCTGCCCCGACCTGTTGAAACTGATTACATTAAAAGAACTGGCATCCTACCTCCTGATTCGCCCGGAAACACTAAGTCGCATCCGAAGAAAAGTGGTACAAAAGTAATTTCTTGATTTCAATCAAGGAATTATCCACACCCTCTCCCTACTTTTGCAGGCAAACGTAGAGAAAACCATGAAGAAGATAATAATTATAGGCGCAACTTCCGGTATTGGCCGCGGGTTGGCGGAAGCGTATGTTCAAGAAGACTGTCTCATCGGTATTACCGGCCGCAGAGAAAACCTGCTACAAGAGATTTGCGCCCAAGACAAAGACAAACTATTCTATCAAGTATGCGACATCACTGACACGCAGGCAACTATTCAATGCCTGGAAGCACTCGTACAGGAAATGGGCGGAATGGATATACTGGTTATCTGTGCCGGCACGGGAGAACTCAATCCTGAACTTTCCTACCAACTGGAAGAACCTACCCTATTGACCAATGTAATAGGATTCACCAACATAGCCGATTGGGGATTCCGGTACTTTGAGCAACAGAAAGGCGGGCATATGGTTGCTATTTCTTCCGTAGGCGGTACGCGTGGCAGTGGTGTCGCACCTGCTTACAATGCTTCAAAAGCTTATCAAATCAATTACATGGAAGGGTTAAGGCAGAAGGCTACCAAGTCTCCTTATCCTATTCATACGACAGATGTCCGCCCGGGCTTTGTACACACAGCGATGGCTAAAGGAGACGGATTGTTTTGGGTTACCCCGGTAGACAAAGCCGTGAAACAGATAAAGAGAGCCATTGTCAAAAAGAAAAAGATTGTTTTTATCTCAAAAAGATGGAGATATGTAGCATGGATTTTCAAATGTATACCGTCTATTCTCTATTGTAGAATGTAATAGCCTGTACACAAAACAACAAAAATCAACAATATATAGGAAAACAACCAAGTTCTATAAGAACTTTCCGAAAGACATTTGAATCAATTAAAGAACTTGTTTTCATAAGTACATCAATCTATATGGTTATAAATCAAAAATATATAATAAATTCCTGTGGTAATCCAGGGGTGTATTGATATCAATTAGTGCTACTTTTAAGGCATAAAATCCTATAACATTACTTTGCAAAAATAAGAACATTTTTTATAAATCCAAACTGATATACTAAAAAAGATAATAAAATAATATTTCCATAGCGGAAATATTGGCATATATAGAAAAAACATAACCGAAAACTATATTATAGAAAGGCTATAAAGAAACAACTCATTACATAAGTCCTTATAGTACTTAGTATTCCGACTGGCCTGCTATGCCACAATGATGTGTTTGCCAATTCTTACAGCAAAAGTGAGAATGAAATTTCAGCGATTGTCCAACAAACAAAAAAGATTACAGGTAATGTAACCAATGAGTCAGGTCAGCCGATCATAGGTGCTACCGTACTAGAGAAGGGACACACATCCAACGGTACCATTTCTGACATTGATGGTAATTTTACAATTACCGTACCCGCCAATGCAACTCTTACTATTTCCTACATAGGATATATGACACAGGAAATAAAGGTCGGGTATCAAACTTCTTTCAAAATCGTACTGAAAGATGATACAAAAGCATTGGATGAAATCATAGTTGTAGGATATGGTTCGCAAAAAAAAGCTAATTTAACTGGTGCGGTATCTTCCGTGAAAATGGATGAGGCATTGGGAGATCGCCCCTTGCTGAATGCCGCCGACGCGCTACAAGGAGCAGTTCCGGGATTGTTTGTTTCCAACGGAGGTAATGCCCCGGGAACAAGCAAATCCTTTCAGATTCGTGGTGCATATTCATTAGGAGTCAAGAACTCGGATGGAACCTATGGAAATACGATCAAGCCACTTGTTCTGATAGACAATGTGGAAGGTGATATTGACATGGTGAACCCGGAAGACATTGAATCTATCAATGTGCTAAAAGATGCAGCTTCGGCCGCCATTTATGGAGCACGGGCAGCAGGAGGTGTCATCCTGGTTACTACCAAACGCCCTCAAGGTGCTTCCAGATTCGAACTGAACTATAACAACAACTTCGCATTCGGAAAGGCGGTAAACCTACCAAAACAGGCTCCCTTGATGGATTATCTGCAAGCCTATCTGGATTGTGGATACTCCGATGCATACTGGTCATTAGGTTCACCAAGTGTCAGCAAATGGATGGAATATCTCGCCGCCTACCAAAAAGATCCGTCTGCATTCAATACAATAGGCGACGGCATCTATGTGGATGAATCCGGAGTTCCCTATTACCTGAACGAGAAGGACTTATATAAGAACTTCATGGAAACCAGTTTTCAAATGACACACAACATATCCGCCAGTGGAGGAACCGACAAGCTTCGCTACCGCATATCAGGAGGTTACAATTCCAATGATGGTGTCCTGATTTCCGACAGAGATAAATTCGAGCGTTTGAATGTAAATTCATTCATTTCCGCTGATGTCACAAAATGGTTTACTCAGGAAGTGACGATGAGTTACGCGCACAGCTTACAAACTTCTCCCGGAGGAATGGGAGGAGTATACAACACCCGCTTAGTTTCTTATTATCCTGAAGGTGATTTACCGGCATCTGTCAATACGCTGGCGGATGAAGATTTACCCTTATTCACTCCCCGTAATCAGATATTATATTCGAATCCGGTCAGCAACAAGAATGATAATCCTCGTATTTTTCTGAAATCCATCCTTAAACCTCTCAAAGGACTGGAAGCTATGTTTGAATATACATTTGACAAAAACATATATGATTATCACTGGTATACCGGACAATATGACTATACAACCATCCAAGGAGGAAGTTCTAAATCCTTTGTCGATGATTATCTGAGAAAATACAAACAACATACTAATTATAATTCCATCAATATTTATGCCACTTATAGCAAAGATATAGCCAATCATCATTTCAAGGTAATGGCAGGTTTCAATCAGGAATCCAGTTATCAGGAAACCTTGGATACATACTCGTACAATCAAGCTGTGCTTGATGTTCCGGCAATGGCATCAGGAACAGGAACGATCAAAGCGACCGATTCTTATAGTGAATATGCCATCCGTGGCGGGTTCTTCCGTGTCAACTACAATTATCATGACAAATATTTGCTGGAAGTAAACGGACGTTATGATGGTTCTTCCAAATTCCCCAAAGATTCACGGTTCGGGTTCTTCCCGTCAGTATCTGCCGGATGGCAAATCGCACAGGAGAAATTTATGGAATCCACCCGCCATTGGTTGGATGGTATGAAACTGCGTGCTTCTTATGGGGTCATCGGGAATCAAAACATCAATCCGTATACATTCACACCGTCTATGAGCGTGAACAATAAGGCTACCTCATGGATCATAGACGATACGTATGTAACCTCTATCAGTTCTTTACCGGCATTAGTCAGCCAAAACTTTTCATGGGAGAAAGTAGGGACAATAAATGTGGGAATAGATCTGAATATGTTCAATAACCGCCTGAACGGAGTATTCGAGTGGTATCAACGGAATACAAACGGGATGCTTGCACCGGGCGTACAACTGCCGGCTGTTGTAGGTGCCAGCGCCCCTTATCAAAATACGGCTGATATGCGCACACGTGGTTGGGAACTTAGCCTGAACTGGAGAGATCAAATAGGAAAAGTGGGCTACCGGTTAGGATTCAATCTTTCGGATTATAAATCGGAAATCATAAAATATGACGACAATGCAACAACAAAGTTATTGAGTTCTTATTATCCGGGGCAGACACTAGGAGAAATTTGGGGATATGTCGTAGACGGATATTATACCGTAGATGACTTTGTAGATACTTCTTCCTGGCAACTCAAAGAGGGAGTCACTTCTATCAATGGTTACAATGTACGCCCCGGCGACGTGAAGTTCAAGAATCTGCGTGATGATGACAGTTCGACCAACGTAATTACCAGCGGCGACAATACATTTGATAATCCGGGAGACCGCAAAGTGATTGGCAACACCACTCCACGCTATCAATATGGAATAAACCTCGGATTAAATTATGCCGGATTTGACCTCAACGTCATATTGCAGGGAACAGGCAAGCGGGATTACTGGATTTCAAACGTTCTTACTTCGCCCATGAACGGTGACAATTTTGTTCCCCTATTTGAAGGATTGAGTGATTACTGGATGCCCAAAGATCCGGATAACGGTGACTGGAGCGCAGTGAATCCGGATGCAAAGTATCCACGTCTCTACGGAAACCGCGGAAACTCCGGTTCAAACCTCCGGCAAAGTGACAAGTACCTGTCCGATGCCTCTTATCTGCGAATCAAGAACATTACTCTATCCTACAAACTACCTAAAAATTGGGTGAACCAGATTTTCCTGAATCAGATGAAAGCATTTGTCAGTATAGAGAACGTAGCGACATTCACTTCATTACCTTCGGGCATCGACCCTGAAAGAATTGAATGGAACTACCCGTCATTCCGCACCGTTTCATTTGGGATAAATATCACATTATAAACATTAAATCTGATACATAGTCATGAAAAAGATACTATTACTTCTTACCCTTTTTACCGGGATAATGTTGACAGGATGTAATGATAGTTTTTTAGAGAAATATCCTGTGACCAGTCTGACTGAAGAAAATGCTTTCCAGTCATACGATAATTTTAAAGCCTTCATGTGGCCTTGTTATGAAATGTTTTCCAACACGAACATAGCTACGTCCACTACTGCCATCGGACGCAACTCCCATTACCTTGGTGATGTATACGCCGGATACCTGGAACAAAGAGGTGCAAGTAGTCAGAATAAATACGCATTCCAAACTGTGACGAACGCAACTTCCGGCAATGGATGGAATTTCTCTTCTTTCATCCGCCGTATCAATATCATGTTGTCTCATGTAGACGCTTCCAATATGACCGAAGGAGAAAAAAATCACTGGAAGGCTGTGGGATATTTTTTCCATTCATTTTGGTATATGGAGTTGATCGACCGTTTTGGAGATGTGCCTTGGGTAGATACTCCATTGGACGACACTTCAGAAGAGGCTTACGGTTCACGTATGCCCCGCATCGAAGTAGCGGACAAAGTATTGGAACGGCTGCTATGGGCTGAATCGAATATCGGCGATGCGGCAACCTATATGAAAAAGGATGGTTCGAATACAATCAACCAAGAC
>NZ_JBCOWR010000002.1:426728-465289 GCF_040918965.1 Bacteroides sp. RTP21281st1_H5_RTP21281_210402
ATATACAGGAACAGACGGGCAACCTGCCGCCGGCTATGGTGAAATGTGGACTACGGATAATCTCAGCACAGTTCCGGGAATCATCCTTTACCAGCAATGGCTGGAAACAATCAAACCGGGACATTCATGTTATTATGAACATACTTCTTCACATGACATAGAAATGCATCAAGGAACAGTAGACTTGTATCTCTGCAAAGACGGAAAAACAATTTCCAATTCGGATTTATATGCCGGAGACAAAGACATTTATTCCACATTCCGTAATAGAGACCCACGTATGTATCATACTATCATGCCACCTTATAAAGTAGTGGACGGTAAAGGAGACTATACTACATGGTCGTACACCAGTGAGCCTGCCGACCGTGAATACATTGACATCATGGGAGCTAACGAATCATGCAGCAACCCGGGAGTGGGGATGAAACGTCTGCCGGGACAGAACTGGAGTGCTTCATTAGTACGGCGTATTCCCAACCTGCAAGGCGGTGCTCAATACACCATCGAAGGAAAGCAATACGGACCACATGCATATGTTGCCTGTCGGTCAGGATATTATGTATGGAAAAACTGGGATAACTGGGAAGAAAACTATAATAATGCGCAAGTAAACACAGCGGATAAGCCAATTTTCAAGATTGAAGAAGTTTTGTTGAATTATGCAGAAGCTATGTTCGAAACTAGTGAGTTTAACCAGACCATCGCCGACGAAACGATAAATAAACTACGTAAACGGGCAGGAGTCAAAGAAATGACTGTAGCGGATATTGATGAAAACTTCGATCCGAAACGTGGAAAATATTACCCAAAAGGAAATACAAGTGGTATTTTTGTAGATCCCGTTTTGTGGGAAATACGCCGCGAACGCATCATTGAGCTAATGGGAGAAGGATTCGGATTCTACGATGTACGCCGTTGGAGAACAGCTCCCTGGTTTGTTAATATGCAACAGAAAGGAATGTGGGTTTCAAAAAGTGAATTGAGCTCGCTTACTTTACTGAATGAAACCACCGGAACTTCAGACGGCGCTAATGGCTCTATGATCGAAGGATATATTTATCTGTTCAATGATCCTGTCAAGGATGGTAAAGGCTGGTTGGAGAAATACTACTTATATCAAGTTCCATTGGAAGAAATCGCATTAAACCCAAACTTAACACAAAACCCGGGCTGGGATAAAGAATAACCAATACCAGTTCAATACACAACTTCAGCTATTTCTTCTTCCCCCTAAAGAAGATATAGTTGAAGTTGTGTATAACTCAGCTTTAATAGTTTATACGAATATAGGTATCTACCGGATTTCAGCCATGTCTGTAATCCTTCCCAAATATATTGCCCCAATAATGACGACCGATTCACAATCAAACAAGAATAATGCAATAGGAGCGGATTTTAAGATTCAGAAATTAATGATGGAAGAATAAGTTCTTTCAGAACTAGGATGATTTATGAATTAGAATTAACAACACAAATATATAATATATTTTAATATATCACGCTCATTTATAGAAAAAATATCAAATTTAGACGCATTATTTCTTTTTAAAAGCACAATAATGCGCATTTTTATATTCAATCCTGCTATAAACACATATCTCATTCCTTAAATATTATTATTCTATCAAGTAAAAACAGACGATTGGTAAATATCAAAAACGGTAGATAATAAGTAGATAATACAACGTTGTAAAGGAGTGGATTTCCGAGTTTAAAGTTTTAGAACCGGCATTATATGTCAGGAATAAGTTCTGAAAGAACTTATTAAAAAGTGACTCCAGACTCTAGGAAAAAACTTTAAATTCAATGCTATGTTAAAACAACTAAAGTCAGTTAGCATGTTGTTGTTTCTACTGACAGTGTCAGCAGGAACCGTTTATTCGGAAACTGGTGGAAACACTTTGAATGTTTCCGTTGTACAGCAGGGTACTACTTGCAAAGGTGTAGTAAAAGACGCAGTAGGTGAAACCATTATCGGCGCATCCGTTGTAGTCAAAGGCACAACGAACGGTACAATCACCGGACTTGACGGTGATTTCTCTTTAAGCAATGTAAAAACCGGAGACATTATTGTCATCTCTTTCGTAGGGTATCAAACCCAGGAAGTCAAATTCACAGGACAATCATTGAATATCATCTTGAAAGATGATACCCAAAAGTTGGATGAAGTCGTTGTCGTCGCCTTCGGTACACAAAAGAAAGTGAATGTGACAGGAGCCGTATCCACTGTGGGAGCGAAAGAAATTGCAGCACGTCCCGTCAATTCCACTATCGAAGCCTTGCAAGGTGTAGTTCCGGGTATGAACATCTCTACCGGTGATGGCGGCGGCTCCCTCGGTTCGGATAAAAAATTCAACATTCGTGGCGTCGGTACGATTGGTGCCGGCTCGAAGGTAGAACCATTGGTACTCATTGACGGCATGGAAGGGGACATGAACGCGATCAATCCACAGGACATTGAAAATATTTCCGTACTGAAAGATGCGGCTGCTTCTTCCATTTATGGTTCCCGTGCACCGGGTGGAGTTATCCTGATTACGACAAAGAAAGGTAAATCGGGAAAGACGGTAGTCAACTATAACAACAACTTCCGTTTCGTATCTCCATTGAATATGCCGGAAATGGCTGATTCCTATAACTTTGCACTGGCTATCAACGACCAGTTGACCAATGGCGGGCAAACTCCTATGTACAGTGCCACAAAACTTCAACAAATTCTGGATTTCCAGGCAGGAAAAGGTACACAGTATATGTGGCCTACCGATGCAGGAAGATGGAACTCATTCGATGATCCCCAACGCAAGGACGTGATGCCTGCCGGCAACACCGACTGGCTGAAAACATTGTTCGGCAACAGTTTCACTCACGAACATTCATTGAGCGTGAACGGTGGTACGGATAAGATACAATATTATCTTTCAGCCAACTATCTCGACCAAGGCGGTCTGTTGAAATTTGGTGATGACAACAAGCAACGATACGCTTTTACAGCAAAAATCAATGCCGACCTTACTAAATGGTTAAAGATAAATTATAGTATGCGTTTCAACCGCACAGACTATGAAGCTCCTTCATTTGCCGGCGGAGATATCAAGAGTAATGTATTTTATTTCGACGTATGCCGCTATTGGCCTGTCATCCCGGTAGTAGACCCGAACGGTTTTTACACTGTTGAATCCAAGATTTACCAATTAACAGAAGGTGGACGCTACAAATCGCAAAAAGACGTAATGGCACATCAGCTCGCTTTCATCATGGAACCTATCAAAGACTGGAAAATCAATGTAGAGCTAAACTACCGCTCCAACTATGATTTCAATCACACCGATTATCAAACCGTTTATGGATATGATGTAAACAAAGACCCTTATATAATAGCCAACCAAACTTCCAGTGTTACGGAATATGCTTATAAGAGCAATTTCTTCAATCCGAATATATTTACCGAATATAACAAATCGCTGGAAAGCGGACACAACTTTAAAGTGATGCTGGGTTTCCAAAGCGAGTTGTTCAAACAACGGGACATTACTGCTTCACAAGATGGTATCATGTCGGGAGTTGCCACATTAAACACTACCCAGACGAATGCACAGAACAGGGGTGGATATAGCGAATGGGCAACTGCCGGATTTTTCGGGCGTCTCAACTACGATTATAAAGGACGTTATCTAGCAGAAGTCAATATGCGTTATGACGGAACATCACGTTTCCTCCGGGACAACCGCTGGAATCTGTTCCCGTCCTTCTCTCTTGGATGGAACATTGCCCGTGAAGCATTTTTCGAGGATTTTACCGACTTAATCAGTACATTCAAAATACGAGGCTCGTGGGGTGAACTAGGTAACCAGAATACAGACAACTGGTATCCGTTCTATCGCACCATCGACATTAACAAAGACCAATGGGGCAATTACGCATTGGGCGGCTGGCTGGTAAACGGTGCAAAACCGAACATTTCCAAGGAATCCGCCCTAGTATCTTCCTTACTGACTTGGGAAAAGACACAGACACTGGATCTGGGTTTCGACCTGTCGATGCTCAACAACCGCCTGAATGTAACATTCGACTACTTCCAACGGAAATCCAAAGATATGGTAGGCCCTGCGCCCGAACTCCCCAACCTACTGGGTATCGATGTCCCCAAAGTAAATAACCTCGACATGACTTCCAAAGGTTGGGAAATACAGGTGAACTGGCGCGACCAAATCCGTGATTTCAAATATGGAGTTACCTTATCCTTGTCGGACAATCAGGTAGTCATCGACAGATATCCCAACCCGTCAAACACAATTCTCGATAAGGACAATAATAATACATATTACGCAGGTGCTCATGTAGGCGACATATGGGGATTCCAGACAGTCGGCATCGCAAAAACCGATCAGGAAATGAAAGATCATCTTGCCAGTATGCCTAATGGTGCACAAGACGTACTGGGTTCAGGTTGGGGAGCCGGTGATGTCATGTATGCCGACTTGAATGGCGACGGTCAGATAAGCAGAGGAAACAAGACCCTTGCAGACCATGGCGATTTGAAAAAGATCGGTAACAGTACACCACGCTATAACTTTGGCTTGAATCTGGATGCCGCATGGAAAGGCTTCGATCTGAAGCTGTTCTTCCAGGGAACTATGAAACGTGACTATATGCCGGGAAGTGGCTCTACCATGTTCTGGGGAGCAGTAGGTTACTGGCAGACTAACTTCTTCAAGCAACATCTGGACTATTTCCGTGGAGCAGATACGACCAATCCGTTAGGCCCCAATCTGGGCGGTTATTATCCTCGTCCTCTTGAGAACGACAGAAACCGCAATCCGCAGACCCGCTACTTGCAGAATGCAGCTTATTGCCGACTGAAGAACGTGACTTTAGGCTATACATTACCCAAATCACTGACAGAAAAGTTCTGTGTGAACAACCTTCGCTTCTTTGTTTCGGCAGAAAACTTATTCACCATTACCAATCTGGCTGACACATTCGATCCCGAAACTGTCGGTATCGGCAACTGGGACGGATGTACCTATCCATTATCCAAGACTGTATCATTCGGTTTAAGTGCAACTTTTTAAATGACAGACGATTATGAAAAAACATATCAAACTTTTGACAATAGGAACATTGCTGTTGAGCGGACTGACCGGTTGCAATGATTTTCTGGACAGGGAACCTCTGGACAAAGTTATTCCCGAAAAATATTTCGCATCCGAAAGTGATTTGGCTGCTTACACTATCAATGCTTATCCGTTCGAAACTGTGACGGACGCGTATGGCATTAACTTCTTCGGCAAAGATAACGATACTGATAACCAAGCCAGCGGTGACTCCCCGGCATTCTGGATACCCGGTCAGAAGAAAGTTCCGTCGGGCGAAGGCGACTGGGAGTGGAAGAAGATACGTGCCTGCAACTATTTCTTCGACAACACTTTACCTAAATTCGAAGCGGGTACCATCACCGGCAATCAGGATAATGTAAAACATTACATCGGAGAGATGTATGTGATACGTGCATATAATTACTATAAATTGCTGGTTTCTTTAGGAGATTTGCCCATCATCACCACAGCATTGCCCGACGTAGAAGAGACTTTGGTGGAATCCAGCAAACGTCAACCACGTAATAAGGTGGCACGTTTCATTTTGGATGATTTGCAGAAAGCGACAGAATTATTGCTTGATAATAGCCCCGGTAAAAAGAACCGTATCAGCAGAAATGTAGCACATTTGCTACGCGCGCGTGTCGCCCTCTTCGAAGCAACCTGGGAAAAGTACCATAAAGGGACGGCATTCGTACCCGGTGGAAAAGGATGGCCGGGAAATCCCGCAGACGTGAGCGGTTTCAACATTGACACAGAAATAGCTTATTTTCTTGACGAAGCCATGAAATCGTCCAAAGTAGTGGGAGACTATATTGTCGGAAAACTGGCAGAGAACACCGATACTCCCGAGGGAATGAATGCCAGTCTGGCTTCCATCAACCCTTATTACACTATGTTCTGTGATGAGAATATGGAAGGATACGATGAAATTCTGATGTGGAAACAATTCAAGGAGGGGTTGGTGACAAGTAACCTGCAAATGGAACTGGAACGCAACGGCGGCGGTTCCGGATGGACTCGCGGCATGGTCAACTCTTTCCTGATGCGCAATGGGCTTCCGATCTATGCGGACGGTTCGGGTTATGACCGCAATTGGGAAAAGAAAGGAGTCAACTCCACCTTGCAAAACAGGGATTCACGTATTGTTATCTTTACCAAAAAGCCGGGTGATGCGAATACGGAAGATGAGGGTGATGTGAATTATTACGGCAATGACGGTACTCCCAGCTATTGCTCTATCCGCTTCATTTATGGAGACAAGGGAAGTCTGGCGACAACAGGTTTCATCATCAAGAAAGGCAAACATTATTCCAGTCATATGGCCAATGACCACAGTGCAGGAACGTCAGGCGGTATTGTTTTCCGTGCCGCGGAAGCCATGTTGATCTACATGGAAGCTTCCTACGAAAAGAACGGCAGAATTGACGCGACAGCCGACGGATATTGGAAAGCTTTACGCCGGCGTGCCAAAGTGGATGAAGACTATAACAAGACAATTACCGCGACACAAATGAGCGAAGAAGCCAAAGGTGATTTCGGTGCTTATTCTCACGGACAACTGATAGATGCGACATTATATAATATTCGCCGTGAACGCCGCAACGAACTTTGTGCAGAAGCTTTGCGTTGGGAAGACCTGAAGCGCTGGCGTGCATGCGACCAGCTAATATCCAAACCTTACCGTGTGGAAGGTATGTTATACTGGGGGAGTGACTATGAAGAGCAACTGAAAGACTTATGTAAAGTAGATCCGGCCGAAGGCAATATGTCCTCATCCAATTTAAGTAAATATATCCTTCCGTATGAGAAGATTACGAAGAATAATCTGATTGCAGGGCAGAAAGGTTTCCTCTTCACACCGGCTCACTATTTGAATCCGATAGGTATGGCAGTATTCCGCCAGACAGCTTCGGATAAAAATGACTTTACAAGCTCAGTGGTTTATCAGAATCCCGGTTGGAAAATTGAGGGAGATACTGGTGCACAACCAGTAGAATAGCAATAAAAAAGATAAAGGCTACACTCATTGATTTCATAAATAAATCGACCTTACCATTATATGATCAGCCTTTATCTGAACTGTCTGTCATTCAGAGCGTAGCGAAGAATCCCCACTCCTGAACAAATAAAAAGGAGTTCTTCACTACGCTCCGGATGACAGACTTTTAAAATGACTTTTCATTCGCCATTTTCCACATATTCAGGAAAGATGCCTTGGTGATTTCCACAATTTTATCCCAGTTCAACCGGTCGGCGTGATCGGATGGTTGATGATAATCGGGATGTCCATCCGTATGATACCATATGATAGGAATACCCACCTTGGCAAATGTCCCGTTATCACTGCCGCCTATCGGATTATCCCACGCACGATAGTCCGGTTCTAACTGCAAACCGTATTTCATAATATCTTCTTTCAGCCAATCACCGAAAGCAGGATGAGCAGCCGTATAAAAATAGACTACATGACGGGGGTGTTCGGGTTTGTTATTACGGCCAATCATATCAAAGTTCAGATAACCCTTGATTTGAGACAGAAAAGGACAAGTCTGCACAAAGTATTTCGAGCCTAACAGTCCTTTTTCTTCTCCATCCCAAAAAGCGAAGATGACATTTCTTTCCGGTTGCTGTCCGCTAGCTACAAAAGCACGGGCTATTTGCAACACAGCCGATACACCGGATGCATTATCATCGGCGCCATTATAAATTTGGTCACCATCGAGTGCAGGGTCTATCCCTAAGTGGTCGAAATGCGCGCCTACAATCACATATTCCTTGTTATTTTTACCGGGAACCATACCTAATACATTCCTCATGGAGAGCTTTTGGTGCACTTCCTGCTTTAGTTTGGCAATAGAATCAGGATGGACTTCCAGGCGTCCTTTCTTCTGACGCTCTTTGCGATAGGCATCAAAAGGTTGAAAATAACTGTCGGCCAAAGGTTGTACGCCCATCCATTGCAATAAAGAAGCAATGTATTCCGAGGATACATACGAACCATGAAATCCCGCTTCACGCCCTTGAAGTTCGTCTGCCGCTAGAAAGCCGATAGTGGATTCGGCAGAAGAGCGGTTGATAGTATTCAGGCCTTTGTCCACGGGAGACTGGGCAGAGACAAATATCGTTCCGCCCAATAAAAAAGAAATAAGTAAATAAAATCTTCTTTTCATTAGATTTGAGTTCATGTTAACAATCAGTTTTTATTCGTGTCTATATACCAGTTTTTACTTTCAAGTATGCTCATATCGCAGCCCTTCTCTCCTGAATTATCATAGAAAGATATTCGATAATCCTTTCCGTGTTCAGGGGTGGATGGTTTGGGAAGGGAAACTAGTGCATCAAATATTTCATTTAATGTATTTGCTTTCAGGTTACAAGAATGACAACGTAGTATTTGTACCAAATTATTTGCAGGGATTGATAAGTGGTTCAGATTCCTGTTGAAACTACAATCCAGAAAACGAATCGACCGATGATTTGATAAATCTAACGTTGTCAGTTTATTAGAGCGACAGCTAAATTCCGAGAGCACAGGTAATCTATCTAAAAAGTCTAATGAACTAAAAGCGCAGTTTTGTATAAATAACCCGGAAATAGCCATATCCTCTTCCAAGTCAATGGCAGTCAGAGGGTTGTTATTACAATATAAAGTCCGCAACGCAGGCGTTCCTTTCAAAGAAAGAGTGGTCAACCCGTTTCCGGCACAATTCAAGTCCTTCAGTTTTGGCAGGTTTAGTATATTCAAGGAAGTCAACCGGGGATTTGTATAGATGTCCGCTCTTTCCAATTGTTTACACTGGGTTATATCAAGACGTTCCAAATCAGACCAGTTGCCGATATTTATATCTTCCACATTAGGGCAACAACCGCTCAGGTCAAGCTCCGTAGTGCCCGAAAAACTATTTAGATTCAAACTTCTTATTCCAGGCAAATATCCCATACGGAGATTTGTTGCAGGAAGAAGTAGACCGCTTATACTAAGGAAGTCTAACTCTTCCGCCCATATCCTCACCTGATAAATTTTCTTGTTTCCATATTTATAATTTATAGGTCCGGTCGTTCCCGGGTCTTCTATCTTTTGCAGACGCCCGTCTCCCCATTCAATAGCCATTCTTCCACCGCCGGCAATCACTTCTATCTGCTTCCAGTCACTGGCAACCTCTACTGTAAACTGAACCGTATTATCGTCCGTCAATTCAGGAATTTCAATATCATCTCCAAAGATTCTTTTATCTTCCACACAAGATGTGAATCCGAAAAATAAGCATATTCCTACCAGACCGGAGAGCAATTTATTAAATTTCATGGCTTTATATTTAAGTTAGCAACACACAAAAGTAAGAAAAGAAATAGATATCATACACCGATAGAATGCAAATTTATAAGTAACTTTGCAGAAATTTGATTTAGTACGATTATGTGGATACTCATTATAGGTCTGGTATTGCTGGGTGTTATCGCACTGATAGCCGGAATCATCCGCAACAAGAGACTGCAAAAGAAAATAGAGAGAGGCGAACTGGATCGCATGCCGGAAGTGAAGGAAGTGGATACCGAATGCTGCGGACAACATGAAGTGTGCGAAAAAGACAGCCTGTTGGCTGCTGTCAGCAAGAAGATAGAATATTATGATGATGAAGAACTGGATCAGTTCATGGGTCGCGAAGGGAATGCGTACACGGAAGAAGAAACAGAACTGTTTCGGGATGTACTGTATACCACCAGAGATGATGAAGTGGCCGGATGGGTGCGCAGCCTACAACTTCGTGGCATCGAATTGCCGGACGAGCTTAAAGATGAAGTGTTCCTGATCATCGGAGAAAGAAGAATCGTAGAGAAGAAAGAAGACTGACAAACACAGACCTTGTTTATCAGAGTCGTAATTCAGAACTTATAATTAGTAAATTAAATCAGTGGATCTACTACAATATACATTCTTTCAACATGCCCTGTTAGGGAGTCTGCTGGCAAGCATTGCCTGCGGGATTATAGGTACATACATCGTCACCCGCCGCCTGGTATTTATCAGTGGCGGAATTACCCATGCTTCTTTTGGGGGGATAGGATTAGGGTTGTTTGCGGGAATTTCCCCGATACTTTCCGCTGCTGTCTTTTCCGTATTATCCGCTTTTGGCGTTGAATGGCTTAGCAGGCGGAAAGATATGCGCGAAGATTCCGCTATTGCCGTATTCTGGACGTTGGGAATGGCATTAGGAATCATGTTCAGCTTTCTGTCGCCGGGATTCGCTCCCGACCTCTCCGCCTATCTTTTCGGGAATATCCTGACTATCAATCAGGCTGACTTATGGATGCTCGGCATACTGGCGCTGATACTGACAGGATTCTTTTACCTGTTTATCCGACCTATTGTATATATCGCTTTCGACCGTGAGTTTGCGCGTTCACAGAAGATTCCGGTAGAGATATTTGAATATGTGCTGATGATGTTTATCGCACTGACGATTGTTGCCTGTCTGCGTATGGTAGGTATCGTGCTGGCCATCTCCCTTCTCACCATTCCGCAGATGACTGCCAACTTATTCACTTATAGTTTCAAAAAAATAATCTGGCTGTCCATCGGTATCGGCTTCTTGGGATGCCTGGGCGGACTGTTCATTTCTTATCATTGGAAAGTCCCTTCGGGAGCTTCCATTATATTTTTCTCAATCCTGATTTATGCTGTTTGTAAAATAGGAAAGAGTTGTTGCAGGAAATAGTCATTATAATAGATTAGTATATGGAAATCAAAATTCAATCACTGGAAAGTATCCATGAAGCAGCCCGCGAATTCATCGCTGCTATGGGCGACAACACTGTATTTGCTTTATACGGAAAGATGGGTGCCGGCAAAACGACATTTGTCAAAGCACTCTGCGAAGAATTGGGCGTGGAAGACGTTATCAGCTCCCCCACCTTTGCCATCGTCAACGAATATCGTTCGGACGAGACAGGGGAATTGATTTATCACTTCGACTTTTACCGTATCAAAAAACTAAGCGAAGTGTACGACATGGGATACGAAGATTATTTCTACAGCGGCGCTCTTTGCTTCATCGAATGGCCGGAGCTTGTAGAAGAACTGCTGCCGGGTGACGCTGTGAAAGTGACGATTGAAGAATTGGAAGACGGAAGCAGAGTTATCAGACTATGACCGGACAATATATCGTACAAGGAATCTTTGCGCTGGCAGGAACCGTCTCCCTGCTGGCGTCGTTGCTCAACTGGGACTGGTTCTTCACAACGCGCAATGCACAGACCATTATCCGTAACGTAGGACGAAACCGCGCACGACTCTTTTATGGCATATTGGGGATTATCATCATTGGCATGGCTGTATTCTTTTTTATAGAGACTCGAAAAGCCATCACTCTTTGACGCTACTTTTTTTTCAGACAAAAGAACAAAAGCGCAAAAGATTACAAAAATATGCTCTTTTGTTCTTATGTCTAAAGCAACTGCCGTGCTTTCATCTCCAAATACTTATTAATCACATCAATCGAAAGATTCTCCGGTGTAGTCAATAAGGAATAGATACCATTCTGCTTCAAGGTAGAGACAACCAGCCGTTTTTCATAAGCGAACTTTTCTGCAATCACATGGCGGTAATAGCCTTCCGTATCTTTGGCAGGAGTGGCAATGTATTCCTTCAATTCGGCATCTTCGAAAAAGACAACGAGCAGACGATGTTGGCGGTTCAGTTGTTTCAAATAAGCCAACTGTCTGTTCATACTGGATATACCGGAAAAATTCGTATATAACACCAACAGGCTTCGCTTACTGACATGCTTGTTCATATGAACACAAAGAGCCGAGAAATCCGTTTCCCCGAAAGTTGTCTTCTGGCTGTAAAGTTTTTCAAGTAATGTCTGCATATGCCCCGGTTGCCTGGAAGCAGGAACAAACGTATCGAAATGCCCGTCAAAAGTCACCAATCCCGCTTTATCCTCTTTCCGCATTGCCACATACGAAAGTACCAACGAAGCGTTTATCGCATAATCCAGTAAAGTCATTCCACGAAAAGCCTGCTGCATCACTCTACCCTTGTCTATCACATTATAAATCTGCTGTGAACGTTCATCCTGATAAACATTCACCATAAGTTCATGCCGGCGGGCACTCGCTTTCCAGTTTATCGTACGGTAATCATCGCCTTTCACATATTCCTTTATCTGCTCGAATTCGGTATGATGACCTATCCGGCGAATACGCTTTATTCCCAGTTCGGTAAGATTATCACTGATAGCCAGCAATTCATACTGATGAAGCATCAGATAAGACGGATATACTTTTATATCCATCGGTTCGCCGCAAGTGTACCGACGGGAAACCAAACCTATCCGTCCGGTTACAAAAATCCGGATATGCCCGAAAGGATAAACACCCCGGCGAGTAGGCCGAAGCCGGTAACTGACTGTCTTTCCTTCGTTTGCCCGGAGTTCTACACGGAAGTCAATATCTCGTTTTTGAAATATAAAAGGTATTTCATCAATGATTTCCAAAGAAACAGGACGCGGATAACTGCTCTCCACCCGAATGCTCACTTCGTTCTCGTCTCCATTGGAGAAACGGTCGGCACAGTGACGGAATGCCTGAATTCCACGAACACTATAAAGCAGATAACCATCCGCCAACACAGTCAGGAAAAAGGCAAAAAGCACCCATTGCCCGATGACAAAAAGCGGGGCAAAGACGTATCCACTACCCAACAAGAGGATAATTACGACGAGGGCAATATAGAAACGACGGGTTAAGTACAATTTATCAATCAGATATTAAAGATTAAAAACTAAAGAGCGTATTTAGGTAATAATCGACTATCCATTATTTCGGGACTTCGACTTTATCAATCAATCTCTGCGTCACTTTCACAGGAGAATAACCTTCCATTTCCGCTTCCGCAGTCAGGATAAGACGGTGCTGAAGCACGTAAGGAGCTACAAACTTAATATCTTCCGGCGTTACGAAGTCCCGTCCCTGCAAGAGAGCGTATGCTTTCGAAGATTGCAGCATGGCTACGGATGCACGTGGAGAAGCTCCCAAGTATACCGCTTTGCTGGTACGCGTCTGTTGCACAATCAAGGCGATGTATTGAAGCAGCGTACGGTCTACGAATACCTGATTCATAAAAGCACGGAGCGACAGAAGTTCTTCTTTTGTGATGGAAGGCGTGATGTTGTCCAGTTTCACCAATGCAGCATTGGTATGATGACGCTCAAGGATATTCACTTCCTCTTCAAGGGAAGGATAATCCATCGTAATCTTCATCAGGAAACGGTCGAGTTGCGCTTCGGGAAGTTTGTACGTTCCTTCCTGCTCCACAGGATTCTGTGTGGCAAGAATCGTATATAGTTCGCCCATCTGGTGCGTAGTTCCGTCGATACTGATCTGACGTTCTTCCATTACTTCAAACAGAGCCGACTGCGTCTTGGCAGGGGCACGGTTGATTTCGTCAACCAATACGATATCCGCAAAAATCGGCCCCTGATGGAAATCAAAGCCGTTGGTTTTCATGTTGAATACCGTTGTGCCCAATACATCACTTGGCATCAAGTCCGGTGTAAACTGGATACGGCTGAAGTCAGCATCAATCAGGCGGGCAGTCAAACGTGCCAACAGTGTCTTTGCAACTCCCGGCACTCCTTCTATCAGTACATGACCGTTAGCCAGAATTGCCGTCAGCACCAAATCCACCGTCTGTTCCTGCCCGACAATGACGGAAGCAATCCTGTCTTTCAACTCCTGTATCTTCTCGGAAAAGAGAGTTAAATCCACTCGCTGTTCTGTATTCTCTTCCATAAATTTCTTCTTTAGATATGATTGATTATTTCATTCATTTTATCAATAAACACTTTCATCTGCTCCGAATCAATGACACGTCCACCGTAAAGTACCGGCCTGACTTCATGGACAAATTCCGCAATCTCTCCGGCATCCATCCCCGTCTTCCGGGCAATCCGCTCGAAAGAGCGTTTGTCATCCGCCACTTCCTCTATATCCACCTGAATTTCCCTCCGCAACTCTTCTGCCAAATAAGCAAACTTCTTGCGAACCAAGTCAACATGGTCTTTCTTCTGAAAATAAAGAGTACCTATCAATTCTGTAAATTCAAGCGATTTGTTGGCCGGTTCACGGACAACAGGAATAGCCCGCTGCCGTCTCTTCGCGGTGAATATCATAAAGAGCAGGATGGTAATCATCGTCAGATACAAAGCCCAGCGAAGCGGCTGGTGCGCAAGCAGATAGCGCAAAGGTGACTGTTGCACCTGTGCCGTCGCCTTCATATATCCTTCACTACGGACAATAGGAAGTTCTCCCATCTGCGATAGCAGGCGGAATATATAATTCGCATTATTTCCGTCCAATACTCCATAGTTCGTAAACAACAACGGAGTAGATACAAGTATAATTTCTCCCTCACCCCACGGACGTGCCATAGCCAGCAACGGATGATAATTACTGTACACTTTTACCGAATCAGAATCAGCCAACGCATCACCGATAGCATCCGTCATATCTTTTTCTGCCAACTTCCGTATCACCTTCGAATCATAACGCCTGAAACTGGAATTACAAAATTGCGGATAACAACGGTATAGCTGACGGGAATAAACAGAATCGGCAACCCAATAAATACTGTCTTTCCTGAAAATGGAAGAAGCGTATTTCCTGAAAGCAGCCGCATTAAAATGAGAATATGTACAATAAAATCCCAACGTATCTTCCAGTAATTTAGGATAGTTATTACTTACCAACATTATCTTATTCCCCCGTTCCGCCATTTTCAATAAAGCATTTACATCCGCTTTCACCATAGACAAGCTATTGGCAATCACCAGTATCCCCATCTTGTCTACCGTATCTTCCTCCATCTGATAGAAGGTTTCCTTGGACAGGGAATAGCCATGCGGCAAAGAAGAAGACAGCAGACTGTCGAACAACGCACAACCGAGAGGTTGCTCGTCATAGTGGCTGAAAGTAGGTGTCCACACAAACTTCTTCGGCAGACTATACTCTATCGCAAACATTATCAGCAGGAAAGCTACAATAAAGACGATAAACCAGCGACTCGCTTTCATGAGACGCCTCCTTTCCTTATTTCTTCCTGCAAGGTCTGCATGGTGCGGAAAAGTTCTTCCGTTGCCTCAAAATTTCCGTAACGCACCCTTAAGAAATGATTGGTAAGCTGACGGAAAGCCGGTAGCCGGACTTCAGTAAGATATTGTGTAGGCGTTTTGTAAGGTTGCCAGTCGATACATTCCGCATCACTTAGCTGTTTCAATGTCTGCAAGTAAAGTAAACGCACCGCTTCGCGGTAGTCCTGACGGGAAAGCGCATCGGTAATCCCTCCCGGAAAATCTACGCCATAAATCGTATCTTCCCCTACTGTATAAGGCAATGCGTTCTTACGTGAACGCATGAACAGTTCGGGACGTTTTCTATAGACGAACCAAATAATCAGGAGCAGGATAATAATAGCAATACATATCAGGATAAGCCCTGAATATTCTTCAGCAAAACGGCTGCCGAATATTTTGCGCATAAATTCCCCGAACTGTTTACTGATCCACTCGAACAGGTTAAGTTCGGGAGTAATCAGCTCACGGTTATAGTTGTATGCCGGATCAGACTGCCAAAGGGCAATCTGCGCCGTATCACAGACCAATGTATCAGCCGGGGAAGTGATATTCATCTCTTCGGGAGTTGTTTCAGAGTTTATCGAAATTGTCAATATCGCTTTCTACTGTGATGCTGTCTACTACTTCGGATGCATGGCCATACTGATAAACCAGTCCGACAATGCTGAATATGGCTGATAGATAAGAACCATACAACATCAGAATAGAGAACAGATATTGCGCAAAGTTCAGTCCGACGGATGAAGTAACTTCGCCACCGTCACTCATGGCAAAAATCATTTTCACAATATAGATAACGTACCACGGAATAGAAACAATTCCTTGTAGCACACTGGCAATGATTCCCATCACAATCAAAATCAAAAAGACTCCCCCCCAAGTGGCAAATCCCAACCGGAATGTTTTCTTGAATGCCTCGCCCAATGAAATATCCTCAAACAAATAGATAGGGGCCATCAGAGCTAAAGGTATCATGAATGCAAACAACAACGGGAAAGTGAGCAGTAGCGTAAAAGGAGTCAACACAGCCAACAGCACCATGACAACAATGACAAACAGGAATAAGAAACTGATAACTACCCCCATGATAAACAATCTCTTGACATTGTGAAGCAACAACGGCTTTATGTCACTGAATGCAATGCCGTTCAATCGTTCTTCACGCTCATTATACAATCGAACCATTGCATAAATCAAGGAGGTCAACAATAAAGCACCCAAACATGAAAAGAAGATTACTCCCGCATAATTCAATGCAAATGCAGGTCCCAGCATAGCGAAAGGATTGTCGCCCACTCTTCCTGCTGACTGCATGGCGCTCATATCTATCATACTTCCCATCAACCCGCTGAAATTGGCAGCTTGAATCAAGCAGATAGGGAGCATCAGATACGTTGAATACTTGAACAACTGTTTCCAATTCTCTTTTATAAAGTCAAAAGAAGCGTTCAACTTTTCGCCAAAGGGGCGTTTTACGTACATTGCAATCTTAGGTTTCTGTGATTCCATGTTTTTTTCTATTTGGTAAATAAATATAGTAGAAAATGATAAATGCTAAAGAAGTGAGGATCACACCCAGCCTCAACATATCAGGAAGTTCGGTGTGACGGGTGATGAAGCCTTCGATAAAACCTGCCATGATAAATACAGGGACAGTACCGATAACGATTTTCAGTCCCCGCTTCGCCCCTCTCCGGAAAGATTCCAGTCTTGAATAAGTTCCAGGAAACAGCCATCCGTTGCCTAAGGCCAATCCGGCAGCACCGGCTACGATAATCGCCCAAATCTCAAGCGTTCCGTGCAGCCAGATAGCAAGGCTGGATTCCCAAAGCAAATCGTGTTGATGAAAGAAGGTCTGAAAAGCTCCCACCATAATTCCATTGGACAGAAGCATATATCCTGTACCGAAACTGGTAAACAGTCCCATTACAAAACAGTTGAAAGACACCATCACATTATTGAGCGTAATTCCCAAAAACATAGGAACTTCTGAAGAGCCGCCATATACCGCCATCGGTTCCCCATTGGCAATATTCTCCAACGTCATATCCACATAGCCGTTTCCCAAAATCAAACGGACAAAATCAGGATCATTCGCGGCAGATAAAACGCCAATCAAGACACTGGCTATAAAAATAAGAAAGGAAGTCATCAGTTCACGGCGTGCGTCATACATTGTTTGCGGAACTTCCCGTGTCCAGAAGGTAATAATTCGCCCCCACTTCTCGCGCTTGTTCCGATAGATTTCGTTGTGCAATGCTGAAGCCAGGTTATTCAAATAAATCGTAATGCGGGATGCCGGGAAGTGTGTCTGGGCAAATGCCAGGTCAGCAGTCAGATCCGTATAGACGTCGGCAAGTTGGTCGGGGGACAGGCTTCCCGCCCGTTCCACTACCTTTTCAGTCTCTTTCCATTTTTCAATGTTCCGACGGATAAACGTAACTTCTTTCATGCTTTTCAAGCGTTTTCGGATAAGTTTTGTCCGAAAGCAGAAGCAAAAGTAAGAGAATTAGATTATATTTGCAACGGAATCCTAAAAATGTTTAACCATAAATGGCAGAATCTACGATAATCACCGGACAATTCGTCCGTATCAGCCAGACACCCGCCAGTATCGGCGAGCGATTTCTGGCATTAGTCATCGATTATTTCCTGATCGTGGTTTATGTATATTCTACAATTGCCCTTTTAATGGAGCTTCGGTTATCATCGGGATTCAAAACATTCTTTTTCCTGTGTATCATCTATTTACCGATACTTGGCTATTCTTTTCTTTGCGAGACATTCAATCATGGACAGAGCTTCGGTAAGAAGTTAATGAATATTCGTGTTGTCAAGGTAGACGGCTCTACTCCTACCGTCAGTTCTTATCTGCTACGCTGGCTCCTTTTCATTATTGACGGGCCATTGACAAGTGGTTTAGGAATTTTTGTTGTCCTGCTTACCAAAAATAATCAACGACTGGGTGATCTTGCCGCGGGCACTATGGTGATTAAAGAAAAGAACTATCGCAAGATACACGTCAGTCTTGACGAATTCGATTACCTGACTAAAAATTATCATCCGGTCTATCCGCAATCTGCGGATTTATCACTGGAACAAGTAAATGTGATTACCCGGACTTTGGAATCAGGTGAGAAAGACCGGGCACGCCGAATTACGGCACTCGCAAAGAAAGTACAATCACTCCTTTCTATCACTCCGCGAGAGGGCAATCAGGAGAAGTTTCTTCAGACAGTGCTGAGGGATTACCAATATTATGCACTGGAAGAAATATAATTCGTTTTTTATCCTTACCTTTGTTCGTATAGAATAAAAGCAGAACGAATATGACTAGAATAACCATTCCTTATGGAATAGCCGACTTTGTAGAAATGCGTGAACAAGATTTCTATTATGTCGATAAAACTAACTATATTGAGAACCTTGAAAATTATAACGCTCCGATATTTATACGTCCCCGCCGTTTCGGGAAGAGTTTGTTAATATCAACCTTAGCCTGCTATTACGACCGTACGAAGGCACACCGTTTCGAGGAGTTATTCGCCGGTACATGGATTGGCAGCCACCCCACGCCCGAGCATAATCGCTACATGATTATCCGCTACGACTTCTCGGCAATGGTTATGGCAAACAATATGCAGAACTTAGCCCAGAACTTCAATGATTTGAATTGCGCTCCTGTAGAAGTAATGGTAGAACATAATCGTGACCTATTCGGAAATTTCCAATTTACAAATAAAGGAGACGCTTCGAAAATGCTCGAAGAAGTCCTGATGTATGCCCGTTCTCATGAACTGCCTAAAGTCTATATCCTGATTGACGAATATGACAACTTCACCAACCAACTGCTCACTGCGTACAACGATCCGCTTTATGAAGAAGTAACCACTAATGACAGTTTCCTGCGTACTTTCTTCAAAGTGATAAAGAAAGGTATAGGAGAAGGAAGCATTCGTACTTGTTTCTGCACAGGTGTATTGCCGGTCACCATGGACGATTTGACCAGCGGATACAACATTGCCGAAATACTGACTTTGGAGCCTACCTTCCTGAATATGCTGGGCTTTACCTATCAGGAAACAGAAACCTATTTGCGCTACGTCCTCGACAAATATGCATCCGGGCAAGACCGTTTTGATGAAATCTGGCAACTGATTGTGAACAACTATGACGGTTACCGGTTCCGTCCCAACGGAGAACGTCTTTTCAATTCTACCATTCTGACTTATTTCTTCAAGAAATTTGCTGTTAATGCCGGTAGCATCCCCGATGAACTGGTCGATGAGAACCTGCGCACAGATATTAACTGGATACGTCGGCTCACACTCTCACTGGATAACGCAAAGACCATGCTGGACGCACTGGTGATTGATGATGAACTGTCTTATAACGTTGCCGACCTTTCGAGCAAGTTCAATAAAAAGAAATTCTTCAATAAAGAATTCTACCCTATCAGTTTGTTTTATTTAGGCATGACAACACTGAAAAACAGTTACCGTATGGTACTTCCCAACATGACTATGCGCAGTGTTTATATGGATTACTACAATCAAATCAACCATATTGAGGGAAATGCCCAACGATATGTGCCGGTTTATGAACGCTATGACAGTGACCGCCGCCTTGAACCATTGATAGAAAACTATTTTGAACAATATCTGGGACAATTCCCCGCACAGGTATTTGATAAAATAAACGAGAACTTTATCCGATGCTCCTTCTATGAACTTATCTCCCGCTACCTAAGCAGTTGCTACACATTCGCTATCGAACAGAACAATGCTGCAGGCCGGTCAGACTTTGAAATGACAGGCATCCCCGGCACAGATTATTACACAGACGACCGTGTAGTAGAGTTCAAGTACTATCACAATAAAGATGCCGAAAAGATGCTGGCACTCACCGAACCGCTTCCGCAACACGTGGAGCAGGTAAAAGGATATGCAGCGGACACAAAAAGGAAATTTCCGAATTATAAGGTCAGAACCTACGTCGTATATATATGCGGGAATAAAGGTTATAAATGCTGGGAAGTGTAACAAACGGATGAAAGCCCGGAAAATTTGCATCTTCCGAGCTTTCATCCGTTTGTTATACTAGTGAGACTGGCTCCTGTCTAATCCACCTGCCCCAGAGAGTTTCCGTATTCCATCTCTCCCTGAACCACGAAAAGAATCTCCTCAGGATCGTATTCTCCTTGTCCGTCACTCTTAGCTTCTTTCACAATGTAATCCACAATCGCTTCCAGATCAATAACAACATAACCGTCAGCATCGGGATTAGAATCGAGAACACCACTTTCAGCATAATATTCGTCGATCAAGTCGATGAAGTAGTACAACTCGTCGTCCACGAATTTCTCTTTCAGTTCCTGAGGCAGATAGCTCTTAATAAACTCAACAGTCTTTTCGTCGTCAGCATCTGCTATAAAAAAATCTTCTTCCAGTCCCATGATTATTTAAGTATTAAGTGATAAGTTTCAAGTATTACCGCTTAGAGCAGTTTCTTCACTTTTTCTACAAATACAGGTTTGCCTACGGCACCTACCTGCTTGTCTACAATTTCACCATTTTTGAAAAACAGTACGGTAGGAATGTTACGGATACCATATTCTGCAGGCAAATCACTGTTTTCGTCCACATCACATTTACCGATAATAACCTGTCCTTCAAACTCCGTAGCCAATTCTTCAATAATAGGAGCCACCATTTTACAAGGGCCACACCAGGGAGCCCAAAAATCTACAACAACCGGCTTGCCTTCTGCAAGGATTTCCTTATAGTTGCTGTCTGTAATTTCTAAAGCCATTTTCTTTAAGTATTAAGTATTAATTATTAAAAATTATTTCACGAGGCATTTACGCCACAAATATAATCAATTTATATGGAATCCAAGTTCGGGACGGTCTTTTAAATAAGTAATTAATTCACGGCCTACCGAAAGCTTGATCGGACGGGAAATCAAATCGACCGACACACGATTCACATCGACATCGTCCGTCACCTTGAAATAGAGTTCCGTATTGCCCGGATGCTCTTTGGTCAGCGACGCAAGCTCCTTGATTAAAGCGGAGTTTAATACCGACAGAGGTATCATGATCGTTATTTTCTGCACGAGTTCATCCTTTACGTCCGGAAGAAGTTCCATAGAAGTAATTTTCACTTCCAGTTCATCCTGCCGCCATTGTTTTGCCTGGCAACGGGCTTTGATATACAGGAAAGTTCCTTCGTTGAGATACCCTTGATAAGTCACCCAGTCATTTCCCCAAAATGGGATTTCGGTAGAACCGGAATAATCCTCTATCTTGGCAATGCCATAAGGGTTACCGTTCTTGCTGATTCCACGACGGACACTGGTCACAATTCCGCCCATCGTTATTTCACGACCGACAAGCGCAGCCTTATCTTCCAAATCCGCCATACGCGTGTTGCAGACATGATCCAGTACAATCGAAAATTCATCCAACGGGTGAGCGGACAAATAGATACCTACCAAATCACGTTCACGGTTCAGACGGTCAAGATCACTCCAACGTTCCACTCCTTGCGGTATTTCAGGAGTTGCCACATCAATTACGTTATCACCGCCAAACAGAGAGTTGACCGCAGCCGCCTTATCCGCCTGATAACGGTTACCATAACGCATCAAGGTTTCAAGGAAGACTTCCCCTTTGGAATTGACTGCAAAGTATTGTTCGCGTTTCAGTTCCGGGAAACTATCGAAACCACCGGCCAATGCAAGACATTCCATATTCTTCTTGTTGCAGGCATTCAGGTTGACACGTTGTACAAAATCAAAAATTCCGGTGAAAGGACCATTCTTGGCACGCTCTTCCATAATACTTTGCACAGCGGCTTCGCCTACCCCTTTCACTGCCCCGAGCCCGAAACGGATATTACCGTCATGGTTGACGGTAAATTTCAAGTTACTCTCATTTACATCCGGTCCGAGTGTCTGGATACCCATCGCCTTACATTCGTCCATCAGTTTCGTGATATCGGTAATGTTAGACAAACTTCGGCTCATGACAGCCGCCATATATTCAGCAGGATAGTTCGCTTTCAGATAAGCTGTCTGATAAGCTACCCAAGAGTAACAGGTAGCGTGCGATTTATTGAACGCATAAGACGCAAACTTTTCCCAGTCCGTCCAAATTTTTTCAAGGACTTTGGGGTCGTGTCCATTCTTTCGGCCGCCCTCGACGAATTTAGGTTTCATATGATCCAGCTTGTCACGCAACTTCTTACCCATTGCTTTACGAAGGGCATCGGATTCACCACGGGTAAAATCCGCCAACAAGCGTGATAAAAGCATCACCTGTTCCTGATAGACCGTAATACCATACGTATCTTTCAAATATTTCTCCATGACCGGAATATCATACTCAATCGGCTTGCGTCCGTGCTTACGGTCAATAAAGTCAGGAATATAATCCATCGGTCCCGGACGATAGAGGGCATTCATGGCAATCAAATCCTCGAATGTAGAAGGCTGCAATTCGCGCAAGTACTTCTGCATACCGGCAGATTCAAACTGAAATGTACCAATCGTACGACCATCACTGTATAACTTATAGGTAGCAGGGTCGTTGATATCTATCATATCTACATCTACTTCGATACTACGGCTCAGGCGGATATTTTCGACGGCTTCCTTGATAATGGACAAAGTTTTCAGTCCTAAGAAGTCCATCTTAATCAATCCGGTATCCTCGATTACCGAGCCTTCATATTGGGTGACGAGCATCTTTTCACCCGTCTCCTTGTCATCGGCAGTACTGACAGGCACCCAGTCGGTAATATCATCACGACAGATAATCGTACCACAGGCGTGCACACCCGTACCACGGACATTACCCTCGAGCATCTTGGCATACTTGAGCGTATCCCGCACCAATGGATCCGGCGATACTTCCGCCGCCTGCAATTCGGGAACATATTCGATGGCGTTGCGCAAGTTCAGCTTCTTGTCAGGAATCTTATCCGGCACTAATTTTGCCAGGCGGTCTGATTCGGAAAGAGGAAGTTTCTGTACACGGGCAACGTCCTTAATCGCCAGTTTCGTAGCCATTGTACCATAAGTGATGATATGGGCTACTTTTTCCTGTCCATATTTATTAGTTACCCAACGGAGTACTTCACCACGACCGTCATCATCGAAGTCCACATCAATATCGGGCAATGAGATACGGTCAGGATTCAGGAAACGCTCGAACAGCAAGTCGTACTGGATAGGGTCGATTTTCGTAATACCCAGACAGTAGGCCACTGCCGAACCGGCAGCCGAACCACGCCCCGGTCCTACTGACACTCCTAACTCTGTACGAGCCGCATTGATAAAGTCCTGCACAATCAAGAAGTATCCGGGAAAACCCATCGTTTTCATGATGTACAACTCGAAGTTCAGACGTTCCTTGACTTCTTCGGACAGCGGTTCACCATATATCCGCTTCGCTCCGTCGAAAGCTAACTTGACAAGATAGTCTCCCTCGAGTTTGATACGATAGAGTTTGTCATAACCGCCCAAACGTTTTATTTTATTTTTCGCATCCTCCTCACTCAAAACGACATTTCCATTTTCGTCCTGCGTAAATTCATCAAACAAGTCTTTCTCCGTTAGCTTTGCCCTGTATCCTTCTTCCGTTCCGAAGTCTTCGGGAATAGCGAAAGTAGGCATAATGGGAGCATGGTCAATGGAATAGTATTCTACTTTGTCAAGAATTTCCAATGTATTACTCAGCGCTTCGGGCACGTCTGCAAAGAGTTCATTCATCTCTTCACGTGTCTTCATCCACTCCTGCTTGGTATAAAGCATACGACTTGGATCGTCCAAGTCCTTGCCGGTACTCAAACAAATCAGCCGGTCGTGCGCTTCGGCATTTTCTTCATCCACGAAATGGACGTCGTTCGTACAAATCAGCTTGATGTTGAACTTCTGCGCATACTCCATCAAGTGTTTGTTCACATTCACCTGCAATGGGTAACATTCGTGATTGGCACGGGGAACAGTCGCTTTATGACGTTGCATCTCAAGATAGAAATCGTCACCAAACAAGTTCTTATACCACTGTATGGCTTCTTCGGCTTCCGCAAATTGTCCGGCAGTAATCCGTTTTGGTATTTCACCACCAAGACAAGCCGAACAGATAATCAGTCCTTCATGATACTTCTCAAGTTCGCTACGGTCTGTACGCGGACGCATATAGTACCCCCGCGTCCATGCGTGCGATACTAATTTAATAAGGTTATGATAACCTTTCTCATTCTTTGCCAATACGATCAGGTGATAACCGCTTTGGTCGGGTTTTCCTTCTTTCAGATCCATCGTGCGGCGCGCCACATACATTTCACAACCGATGATGGGTTTGAAGAGTTTGTTTTCCGCTTCTACTATCCCGGCTTTGCAAGCGGCAATCTCCGCTTCTTTATCTTCACATTCTATCGTACCGGCTTCGATTCCTGCTATCCGCTTCTTCAGGTCTTTGATTTCACCTTTCGGGCCGCTATTCTTTTTATTGACGTAGTTCGTAAATTCCTTGATACCGAACATATTTCCATGGTCGGTCACAGCAATACCCTTCATTCCATTCTTCATTGCTTTATCGACCAGACGAGCGACGCTTGCCTGACCATCCAAGAGAGAATATTGGGTATGGACATGTAAATGAACGAAATCCTGCATAATGATAAGTAGTTAAATTGAAGGCATAAAATTACTACCTCTGGGGTTATAAACAAAAATAATCCTCAAAAAGTTATCAACATTCACATTTCTATGCCCATTTACTTGCTGATTTTTTAAATTAAGTATATTTTTGCAGACAATATCATTAAACAGCATTCATGAGCCGACTAAAGAAATTGAAGAAAATACGTATTCACCGTGAAGGAACACATATATTATGGGCTAGCTTCTTGCTATTGCTATTGATTAATGCCGCTCTTTATTGGGGAATCGATTGCAAAATTCCATTTTATGTGGTAGCAGTGGCGAGTATCGCAGTCTATCTGCTAATGGTGAATTTCTTCCGTTGTCCGATCCGTCTCTTCGGGCAGGACACTGAGAAAATAGTCGTTGCGCCTGCCGACGGGAAAATCGTCGTAATCGAGGAAGTCGATGAAAACGAGTATTTCCATGATCGTCGTCTGATGATTTCTATATTTATGAGCATTGTGAATGTTCATGCCAACTGGTATCCGGTGGACGGCACTATCAAGAAGGTGGCTCATCACAATGGTAACTTTATGAAAGCCTGGCTGCCGAAAGCCAGTACAGAGAACGAACGTTCTACGGTAGTGATTGAAACTCCTGAAGGAGTGGAAGTTCTCACACGCCAAATAGCCGGTGCTGTGGCACGCCGTATCGTCACCTATGCGGAAGTAGGCGAAGAATGTTATATCGACGAACACATGGGATTCATCAAATTCGGTTCTCGTGTGGATGTATATTTGCCCATTGGTACAGAAGTCTGTGTCAGCATGGGTCAATTAACGACCGGTAACCAAACGGTTATCGCTAAACTTAAATAATTCTGTCACAATGACAAACGTTATTAAAAACAGTATCCCGAATACTGTAACCTGCCTGAACCTTTTCTCCGGTTGTATTGCCTGCGTCATGGCTTTTGAAGCAAAATACGAACTGGCACTGCTTTTTATCGCTTTAAGTTCTATCTTCGATTTCTTCGACGGACTGTTGGCACGCGTGCTCAATGCTCATTCTATCATTGGAAAAGACTTGGACTCATTGGCTGACGATGTCAGCTTCGGCTTTGCACCTTCAGTGATTGTATTCTCTTTGTTTAAAGAGATGTACTATCCGGCAAGCATGGAATTTATAGCTCCTTACTTGCCTTATGCCGCTTTTCTGATTTCCGTATTCTCTGCTTTGCGTTTGGCAAAGTTCAATAATGATACCCGGCAGACAAGCTCTTTTGTCGGCCTTCCTGTTCCTGCCAATGCTTTGTTTTGGGGCTCTTTGGTGGCAGGCGCACATGACTTGCTGATTTCCGAAAGCTGCCATCCTGTCTATCTTTTTATACTCGTTTGCCTGTCCTCATGGCTACTGGTATCCGAAATACCGATGTTTTCCCTGAAATTCAAAAGCCTGTCATGGGGTGACAATAAAGTCAGTTTTATTTTCTTGATTATTTGTATTCCTTTACTTATTTTTCTGGGAATCAGTAGCTTTGCAGCTATTATTGTATGGTATATTTTACTTTCACTTTTTACAAGAAAAAGTAAATAAACAATCTCTTGGCACGTTTGTTGTACTATGAGTTTTATCAAAGTTACAATATAAAAATCATAGCCCGATGCATATACTTTTATTCATACTTATCTTTATTATTGCCATTGTCGTATTTGGTCTCTCTATTGTCGGATTCCTGCTAAGAGCCATTTTCGGGATAGGACGCCGTTCCTCGTCGTCGTCACGTCCGAACCAAACTGAATCAGGACGTAGTGCTACGGGACAACAGAGTTACAATCAGGGGACACAAACCCCGGCAGATAATGAAGAGGAGATATACTCGGAGAATGTAACGGGAAGAAGGCATAAGAAAATATTCACGCAGGATGATGGTGAATATGTAGATTTCGAGGAAATTAAGGAATAATGATTTATTGCTGCGCTACATAGTGTCAATCCACTACCCTATTATCACTTATCTCCGTTTCGCAGCAAAGAACTCTTTCATAAGCGTGGCACATTCATCAGCCATCAGTCCTTTAACGACAACAGTTTTAGGATGCAGAGCCGAACCGGCATATTTCTGATAGCCACGTTTCTCATCTTCGGCACCAAATACAAGTTTTCCTGTCTGTGCCCAGGCAATGGCTCCGGCACACATCACACAAGGTTCAACGGTAACATATAGTGTACATTCATTGAGATATTTACCACCAAGTACATTGGCAGCAGCAGTAATAGCCTGCATTTCGGCGTGGGCCGTCACATCGTTCAATGTTTCCGTGAGGTTGTGAGCACGTGCGATAATCCGCTCTTTACAAACCACAATAGCTCCCACAGGAACTTCTCCCCGGTCGGCAGCTTTACGCGCCTCTATCAAAGCCTGTTTCATGAAGTAAGTATCGTCCAGCACTCTCCTTAATTTTTAATCATAAACTATCCCCTATCGTCTCATATCGTGTTCACCGAAAAGGGTCGGATAATCCTCTTCCATATTCTTATGGATAAACATGAGAATAGTTTCGCGAAGCCAACGTGACTTATTCGATATCTTGTATTTCTCAAGATAACGATCCACTATCAGTTGCTCTTCATCGCTCAACAAAATGCTCATCCGTCGTTCTCTTTTGGTACACTCGACGTGCATTTTCAGGCACTTCTTACTCCTTTTTCTCATATCTTCTGCAAAATTACTTTTACTTCTGTAAATTCAAAGAATAAAAGCAGTAAATTTGCAAAAAAAGATGGCTAAACATAATGAATTGGGTAAAGCCGGAGAAGATGCCGCTGTAACCTATCTTGAACAGCATGGTTATATCATCCGTGACCGGAATTGGAGAAAAGGGCATTTTGAACTGGATATTGTGGCTGCAAAAGAGAATGAGTTGATTGTAATTGAGGTGAAAACCCGCAGCAACACTCTGTTTACAGAACCGGAAGATGCCGTTGACCTGCCCAAAATAAGACGTACAGTACGTGCTGCGGATACCTATTTGAAACTGTTTCAGATTGACAGCCCTGTGCGTTTCGATATTATCACTGTAGTAGGTGATGATGGAGATTTCAAGATTGAGCATATAAAGGAAGCATTTTATCCTCCTTTATTCTAAAGTTCAGGCTAAGGAGTGCAAAGTACACAGATTTATTTATAATTGAGTTATTATGAACGTAGAAACAGTCAGAGAATATTGCTTGAGCAAGAAAGGAACCACTGAATCTTTTCCTTTTGACGAGGTATCACTTGTAATAAAGGTAATGAACAAAATGTTTGCCCTTATTGATCTGGAAGAAGCAAACCACATTGCATTGAAATGTGATCCGGAAAAAGCGATTGAACTACGCGAACGTTATTCCGGAATCGAAGGAGCATACCATTTCAACAAGAAGTATTGGAATAGCGTCCACCTTGACAGTGATGTAGATGACAGGCTTATGAAAGAACTCATAGACCACTCTTACGATGAAGTAATCAAGAAATTTACTAAAAAATTACGTGCAGAATATGATGCTCTCCCCTGATTTATTTCCGGTTCCATTGATTCATATCAGCGAAACAAATTCTACCAATAGCTATTTACAAACCTTTTGTGCCAAAGAAAAAACAGAAGAGTTTACAACCGTAGCTGCCGACTACCAAACTTCCGGACGGGGACAGCGTGGAAATTCATGGGAATCGGAGCCGCACAAAAATCTCCTTTTCAGCTTTGTGCTTTTTCCTGAGTTTCTGGAAGCACGCCGCCAGTTTCTTATTTCCCAAATTGTGTCTTTAGCTATCAAAGAAGAATTGGATACATATACCGATGATGTTTCTATCAAATGGCCGAATGATATTTACTGGAAAGAGAAAAAAATATGTGGCATATTGATAGAGAATGATTTGATAGGGCGGAATATCAGCCGGAGTATTGCGGGAATCGGAATCAATATCAATCAGGAAGAGTTTCACAGCCCTGCTCCCAATCCTGTTTCATTGTACCAAATTACAGGTAAACAATATGATATTTTTGAAGTATTGAGGAATATTATGCTGCGCGTTCAGTCTTATTATTACCAACTTAAAAAGAATGATACTTCATCAATTGTCACCCAATATGAAAAGTCGCTTTTCAGAAAGGAAGGGATGCATCGATACAAAGATGCCAACGGTGAATTTCTTGCACGGATTGTATATGTAGAGCCCGAAGGAAGATTGATTTTAGAAGATGAGAGACAGATAAAAAGAGGTTATATGTTTAAAGAAGTGGAATATTTATTGAAATAAATAATTGACTGACTGATTAAAACATTATCTTTGAAGCCAATGTTTTATATAAAAAACTCTCGCATTTATGAAAACAAGATTAATTTTCCTGCTTCCGTTATTATGGATGCTAATAGGTTGTAGTGATTCAGACTCTGATTCAGCAACTTTAGAAATTTCCCAATCTACATTTGATGATGTCAGTCCGGAAGGAGCTACCATAAAAGTATCCATCACATGCAGTTCTACTTGGAGAACAAGCAGTAACCAAAATTGGTGTATTCCAAATTTACAAAATGGTAGTAATGATGGAGAACTCGTCTTGACTATACATGCCAACAATACGTCAGAGGAAAGGAATGCGACAGTCACCATCATGGCAAAGAAAACGAACAAGACTATAAAAATAACTCAATCCCCTTCTACAAGTACAGCCAATGAACATCATTATAAATTGCCCGTTATATTCCATGTACTTTATAAAAACCGCAATGATAGAAAGCAATATGTAGACAAAGGCCGTCTCGCCCAAATCATTAACGCTTGTAACTTGACATATAAGAACAAGATATATCAAAATTCAAAATATAACATCAGCCAAGATATGAATCTTGAATTTGTCATGGCTACAGAAAAGCCGGACGGAACAACTTTGGAAGAAGCAGGAGTTGAACGAATAGAATGGGATGAAGTTCCGATGTCTTGCGAACAATTTATGGATGGAAAAGATAAAAACCAAGCTAAGAAATATGCGGAAATGCTCTGGAATCCTAAAGTATATATCAATATTTTTGTATATCCATTTAGCGAAAACAACATTTTAGGAATTGCACATTTACCTTACTGTTTATCATCATATCCGTTAGATGGTTTAAACAATGGAAATTATTTCTTAAGCCATGAGGTAGAATACCCTCATTGTGTGTCTATCAATAGCAACTATATTTATGTAAACGGTGACAATAGTTCCTACTATACGACTGATGTCTACAATACTCTTGCACATGAACTAGGACACTATCTTAGATTACATCATGCCTTTTCCGAAGATGGAGATAATACTGATTTGTGTAAAGATACCGATTATTGCACCGACACCCCTACTTACAACATTACTGAATATACAGAATGGGTTAACGACATAGACGATTTGAACAAGTATTCATTCGATGAATTGTGTACAAGAACGAACTGTGAGGGCGACACCTTTATTTCTCACAATATCATGGACTATGCTTTTTGTTATTCAGACCAATTTACATTCCAGCAACGCAAACGTATCCGCCACGTATTATCTTACAGCCCTCTTATTCCCGGGGTAAAGGAATACACATCAGCAGATACCCGTTCTTTGAGTTGTGACGAACAACCACCAATACAGTTTAGATATTAGTATTTGAAATAAGCTAAAAGAGGTACATCGTAAGTATCCTTTATTTTCGAAGGTTAAACTATCCTGTCCCTATCAATTTGTAACTTGATAAATAGCAAAATGCATATTGATAGTAACAGATGGAGAGGAAATTATTTTTTTCTTGAAGATTTAATTATATTTGCAACGAATTACTAATTTATAAACACAATATCTTCTGCTTTTCTGATGCAATATACCTTATATCAAAATATGAAAGATGTGGCTTTATGGAACCTTGTATTGAAGGGCGATATGAAAGCTATGTCTTTATTGTATAAGAAACATTACGAATTATTACTTAACTTTGGTCTGAAATATACTTCAGACGAAGAATTCGTAAAGGATTGCATTCAGGATGTTTTTGTGAAACTTTGTACAAGTAAGCGATTATCATCGACGGAGTATGTACGTTCTTATCTTTTAACTTCTTTGAAAAATGTTATATCTGATAAATTGTCATCATTGAGACTGACGGAAGATTTGAATGAGCATTTCTTTGAACTGAAAATAGAAGATGCTGCTTTAGAATCCCTTTTTAATGGTAATGATGAAGAACTTCAATTAAGCAAAAAATTGGTAAACGCCTACAAAAGTCTGCCTGAGAACCAGCGGGTGGCAATCTATCTTCGTTATGTCAAAGGATTGTCCTATAAAGAAATGGCAGCTGTCTTGAACATAAATCCCCAGTCTTCCATGAATTTGGTTTCTCGTGCATTAACCAATTTACGGTCAAAAATGACTTTGGATGAGTATTTACTATTTATTATTTTATTCTTTTCCTGACTATATTACTCTTTTTTTATAAATACTCTATTTTTTTTCGGAAAAAGTGAGTAGACATTTGTATTATCATCGTTTTAAAGATAAAGACGATGAAAAATGGAGAAAAGAAAGTTTAAAATACGCCACCATGTTGCACGAAAATTGATCGAGCACGCCAGAGAACAGGAGAGACATGTCACTCCTGAAGAACTGGACGACTTGTGGAAACGTGTAGAAGAACAAGTATTCATAGAGAAAAGAAAGAACTCACGACGCCGTATCCTGTATGTCACCATGGCTTTATCGGCTGCGGTTATCTTCTTCTGCATGTTCTGGTTAGGCAAACAATTCATTGCTTATTATGCGGATGATGATTCAATTGTTGATTTTGCCCAATATGCACAAGCCGAAGAAGCAACCAACAAGGATATTCGATTACTGATACCAGGCAAGAAGGAAGTAGAAGTGAAAGAAACAGATGCAAATATCATCTATTCGCAAAATGGAACGGTGGTAGTCAATTCTGATACAATTACTCAGCGAGAAACACAGGAGAAAGAAAGAGAGTTCAATCAATTGATAATACCGAAAGGAAAAAGAACCCGATTGACCTTGGCAGACGGAACACGTTTATGGGCAAATTCAGGGACACGCGTCGTTTATCCCGGTCATTTTGAAAAAAATCGCCGTGAGATTTATGTAGAAGGAGAAGTCTATCTTGACGTGTTTCGTAATGAGAATGCTCCTTTCATCGTCCGGACTAAAGATTTTCAGATACAGGTCTTGGGGACATCTTTTAATGTCTCTGCATATCCGTCGGAGGGCGTTTCATCTGTCGTGTTGGTTGAGGGAAGCGTGAATGTAAAGAATCAGCAGAAAGAACAAGTGATACTTGCTCCAGGGCAACTGGTTGATATAGAAACGGGACGGTTGCATTCTCCCCGCAATGTAGATGTTGAGCCATATGTATGCTGGGTGAAGAATATGCTGATGTATGTAGATGAACCTTTGGATAAGGTATTTAGAAAATTAAATTTGTATTACGGCAAAGAATTTATCTTGGAATCCGGCGTGGCAGAGCTGCAAGTTTCCGGAAAACTGGATTTGAAAGAAAAATTAGAAGACGTTTTACATACTATTTCTTTTTCTGCTCCTATATATTGCGAAGAAATAGAAGGGAGAATATTTGTAAGAAAAGAATAGGTATGGATCATTTATAGTTAACCCTTTAATGTATAATTTTATGAGAAACAAAAGTCCTTAAAAAAAGGTTGGATGATACTGCAATTATCATTCAACCAAAAGATTAAACAACATTCAATTATTAACTTTATAAAATTTATTACTGATATATGAAAAATATCATGATTAAAAACAGACTTTTAGCGATTTCAAAGATTGCTTTTTTTTCTTTAGCTATTTTGATGGGAAACGCATGTTCGGACGATGACACAAAAGAGGTGCTTCCACCGGACGAGCCCAACGTTCCGGATGTTCCCGATGTTCCGGATGTTCCCGACATTCCGGAAGTACCGTCGAAAGCCTACTTTGTCAAGCAAGAGAAAGCGGGATCGGGTTCCGGTGAAGACTGGGACAACGCAATGGGCACAGCAGAATTGCGCGACCTGCTGAATAGTAGTGCGGAAGCAACCGGAGATGTCGAAAATATGACTTTCCACGTCGCACAAGGTACCTATCTTATTGGAGACAAACCCGAAGGTGTGACGATTGCATACAAAGGACTTGAGAAGCAAGTTGTAATCAAATTCTGGGGTGGATACGATCCGGCAAGTACCGGAACGAATTTGGACAAGCGCGACATAGCCAATCCGACCATCTTTACAGGAGATGTGAATGGAAATGGTGAAGCTGATGACGGCGATTATTCATTGTTCACATTAGGCGCTTATACAGACGTTACATTCGATGGCTTTACCTTTTCTCAAGGTTTTCATGCTAACAATTCAGACAATAGCTACGGTAGCGGTTTTTATGTAGCACACGCGGAGGCAACTTTGCAATTGAACCATTGTAGCATCAGAAAGTGCCGGAATCACAGAACTGAAACGGAGGGTGCGGGTGGTTCTGCCATTTTCATTGATCATGGTATCGTCAAGTTGAATGATGTATTGGTGAGAGATAATGCCACAGGTGATGGTGGTTCGCTGGGAACTATCCGTTCAAAAAACAATGATGTGGTTCTTTTCATCAACGGTAGCCGCATCAATTTTAATACAGGTAGAGAATATGGTTATGCCATTCAAATGTCTGCCGGAAATTTGTGTATGAACAACACGTTCTTAATCGCAAATTGGGGTAGTGAAGGTTCTATAAATGGAGCCGCTGCAATGCTGCTTGTCAACAATACGATGATAGAGGGGTGTGATGGACTTCGCTTGCGTTGCGAATCGACTCCTTCCCAACAATCATGCTTGATGAACAATATCATTATTACTGGTGGTGTCGTTGACTATCCAATTGTAAATGTAAGCGATCCTGATAAATGTCGCCTGACTTCCAAAGGCTATAACCTGTTTGGAGGTATTGCTCCGAATAACAGCGGGTTCATTCCTTCAAATACCGACCTATACGGCTGTACGGAATGGGACACTAATGGACACAAATTGGGATTCAATTATAACGAACAGAAAGAGATTAGTGAATGGGATGAAAATATTGCCGCCCTTGGCTTTACTCCAACAACTTTGAGTGCCGTGAAGAGTGTCATTAATGAGTTTGATCCGGATTCTCGTCCCGCCAAAATAGAACAGAGTTTAGGCAAAGAGTTCTTAGGCTGGTTGGAAAGCATTAAAGCCTTTCCTGCTGAAGGTAATTTGATCCCGGGATCCTATCAGAAATAGTATTGCTATCCCTTCAATATATAATTCTATGAGAAATAAAAGTCCTTGAGAAAAGGCTGAATGATACTGCAATTATCATTCAGCCCCAAAATTAAACAACATTCAATTATTTAATTTTATAAAATTCGTTGCTAATATATGAAAAATACTAGTAGTATATTTTCTGCGGGAACGAGAGTTACTCGCATATTATTTCTTTTTAGTTTTTGTTTTCTTTCTTTGCATTCTTACGCAGTAAATGCGGACAGATATGCTCAGGAGAAAACACTAACAGTGGAAATACAGAACAAAACAGTTAAAGAAGTGCTTGACTATATAGAAAAGAATAGCGAATTCATTTTTTTCTACTATAATAAAGCGATTGATACGAAACGTAATGTCAGTTTGTCTGTAAAGGATAAACCTATCACTGTCATCTTGAACCAATTATTTGAAGGTACAGATGTACGGTATGAGATAAAAGACAGGCAGATTTCCCTCAAAAAAGAGGAAACACAACAATCTTCGAAGGATAACAAGAAACGGAAAAAACGTACATTGACAGGATGGGTATTAGACGAAGATACCAACGAACCTTTGGTAGGAGTCAGTATTATGGCCCAAGGAGAAAATAGAGGAATCGTTACAGGAATAGATGGAAGTTTTTCAATAGAGGTATATAACGATACAAAATTACAGTTTTCATACATCGGATATAAAAAACAGCTCTTACAAGCAGGCAATCAACAAGTATTGAATGTTAAAATGCAATCGGACAATGCATTGCTGAATGAAGTGGTGGTTGTGGGCTACGGAACCCAAAAGAAAGGTACTCTGACTGGTTCTATATCCAGCGTAAAGTCGGAAGACTTGACAATAGCTCCTATAGCTACGGTTTCCAACTCATTGGCAGGACGATTGCCCGGATTGATTGCTACCCAATCCAGCGGTCAGCCTGGTGCTAATTCTGCTGCATTAAACATTCGTGGATTTGGCAATGCGTTGGTCATTGTCGACGGCGTTGAAGCATCTCTTGATAATATTGATACCAATCAGATAGAGTCCGTATCTATACTAAAAGATGGAGCAGCCTCAATTTATGGTGCCAGGGCCGGTAATGGTGTAATATTGGTTACCACAAAGAGGGGTATCAATCAGAAGCCGACAATCACGGTCAACAGTACGTTTACCTGGCAGGGCGCAACGAACATGTTGAAGCCTGCCAATGCCGGACAAAGAGCTGAAATGGAAAGAGAAAAACACCTTCAGTCCGGAAAGCCTGAAGCTGACGCTCCTTTTACGGAAGAAGCCGTACGGAAATATTATGAAGGTACAGACCCTCTCTTTCCCAATACTGACTGGTATAAAGTGATAATGAGAGATTGGGCACCCGAACAACAGCATAATGTATCAATTCGTGGTGGTAGTGACAAGATTAAATATTACGGGTTCGTCGGCTATCTGAATCAACAGACGATGATTAAGAAAAATGGGGGTAAATATGAGCGATTCAATTACCAATCCAATATCGATGCTAAAATATTGGATAATCTGACCCTGCAAGTAAACATCGGATACAGTCAGGAAGATCGTAATTTCCCAACACGCGACATGTCTCCGGGGACGTCCAACATCTGGCAGGATTATTGGAATACATTACCTTATTATCCCGCCACTCTGCCCGATCCGAACAAAATATCTTATGCGAATGGAGCAGGTACAGGAGGTTTACATGTCAGCTCAAATAGAGATCTGACCGGATACTCAGATACCAGAAATGAGGATTTGCGTGCTTCTGCTTCGTTGGAATACAAGTTCAAATTTGTGAAAGGGTTATCGTTCAAATTATTTGAAAGTTACAGAAAGCTTGGTGTATTTAACAAAACATTTTCCAAACCGGTGACTCTTTACACATATGATCCTACCAGCGAAACGTACACATTGGCAGGAACATTCGGTGGCAGCAAAGCTTCTTTAAACCAATCGGTGTTGCGGGATGCCACGTTTACCCAGCAATATTCTTTCAATTACGACAATTATTTCAAAGACCATCATGTGTCGGCAATGGCTTTGTTGGAATGCATTGATTATTCAAGCAATACCTTACTTGCAGGAAGAAAAAACTTCATGAGTACAGCCATTGACCAAATGTTTGCCGGAAGCGCAGAAGGTATGACCAATAACGGATATGCTTCGGAAATGGGGAGAATGAGCGTTGTCGGAAGAATCAATTACAGTTATATGGATAAGTACTTGCTGGAGGCTATTCTTCGCGCTGATGCTTCTGCCAAATTCCCCCCCGAGAAACGATGGGGATATTTTCCCAGCGTCTCTTTAGGTTGGGTGGTTTCCAAGGAAAAATTCATGTCTGATATCAAGTTTATCGATAATCTGAAGTTGCGTCTTAGCTATGGTCAGTCGGGAAATGACGGTGTAGGAAATTTCCAATATTTGTCGGGTTATAATTACGGGCATTCCTATTTGTTTGGTAATGACGCGGTGCAAGGTATTACTCCTACAGGGCTTGCCAATCCTAACTTGACATGGGAAAAAGTGGAAATAAGCAATGTCGGTATTGATTTTTCATTCTTTAACCGGAACTTATATGGAGAAATGGATGTGTTCTATCGCGAACGTACGGGTATTCCGGCCGATCGGATCGGCTCTTTACCGTCCACCTTCGGTGCTGCTCTGCCGCCAGAAAATTTGAATAGCCTAACCGATAGAGGGTTTGAGATAAAATTAGGAACCTCCGGACGGTGGAATGATCTCGTTTATGATATAAGCGGAAACATTTCTTGGTCGCGTGCGAAATGGAAATATGTTGAAGAAGCCAATATAACCGACCCCGATCAAGCAAGAATTTACTTGAAAAGCGGAAAATGGACAGATTGCGATTATGGATATATCTCCGAAGGACTATTTACCAGCCAGGAAGAAATCATGGAAGCACCACATTATCAAGATTTGGGCGGTAATGCTACCCTCCGACCGGGAGATGTGAAGTATAAAGACTTGAATGGTGATAACATTATCAACTGGAAAGACCAGACTGAAATAGGAAAAGGGAAGACTCCGCATTGGATGTATGGAATCAATATAGCATTAGCCTATAAAGGATTTGATTTGAGTGCACTTTTCCAAGGAGCTTTCGGTTATAACCAGCATGTAACAAGCGATATGTTTTCCACTTTACTCTATGAGGAAAGATGGACTTCGGCTGAAAACAATCCTAATGCTTTGTTCTACCGTTTAGGAGGAGCTGCAAGTAATAATTGGGCCTCTGATTTCCTTTACAAGAAGGCGGGTTATCTTCGTTTGAAGGTAGCATCTTTAGGATATAATTTATCAAAATATCTTATAGAAAAGTGCAAGTTAAGTAACGTAAGAGTCTATTTGTCGGGAACAAACCTGTTGACATTCAACAAACTTGGCAAATATGGAATTGACCCCGAAGCACCGAACGTCGGTTGCTATTATCCGCAACAACGTACCATCAGTCTTGGATTAAATGTTTCATTTTAGAACAATAAAAGTAGAATGCAATGAAAAAATATAAAAGAAATCTACTGTTAGGGTTGTTTGCAGCAACACTCACAACAATGACATCTTGTTTGGATGTGCTCGACAAGGAACCGTTGGATATAATTTCAGACAAAACAGTCTGGAGTGATCCCGTATTGATAGAAAGTTATCTTTCGGAATGCTATTATCAGACTTCCGTATTCGTCAACGAAACGCCTACCTATTTTTCCGAACACTTTAATAGCTTTTGGCAAAGCGAAGCCGGAATGGGAATGCACTGGATTAATGAAATAGCCGATGAAGCCAAGGTAAACTGGGGATATAACACAGGTGATGCGGCCATTTATAAAGCCGGCGGATTGAGTATAGGAGGCGGTCTGTTAGAATGGTGGGACCATGCTTATGTCATTATCCGTAAATTGAATGAATTCCTGCAACGGCTACCTTCATCCCCGATTGATGAAAATTTAAAAGATCAGCGGATGGCGGAAGCACGTTTTTTGAGAGCATTCAATTATTTTGCAATGGTCAAACGATATGGTGCGGTTCCATTGATTACAGTCCCTCAGAAGTTGGATGACCCGGAGGAAGAATTGTATGCTAAACGTACTTCAGAAAAGGCGGTATATGATTTCATACTCTCTGAAATGACAGACGTCGTTGAAAAGGGTCATTTGCCCGATGTAGCGGATTCAAAATCAGGACGTCCCACTAAATATGTGGCATTGGCACTGATAAGCCGCGCGGCTCTATATGCCGGAAGTATTGCGCAATTCGGTACTGTGCAATTGGATGGCTTGTTGGGAATACCGGCATCGGAAGCAGAGGGCTATTATCGCCAGTCATACA
>NZ_JBCOWR010000003.1:0-156980 GCF_040918965.1 Bacteroides sp. RTP21281st1_H5_RTP21281_210402
TTGTTGCCAAATGCATGAGGAAAAAGCAGCATAGCCAAAAGAAAATATAGCAGAACTGTAAAATATAAAAGAGGTTGCGCCAACGTTTTGACACAACCTCCATTGTTTGCAAAATTCGACAAAACGTTTTTCGTCTCGGAAGCGTGAAATGTATTCGTCCACGCTTATATTTGCCGTGAAATTCTCTGTTACATATCCTTTTTTCATTGCTTTACTTTAATGAAACCTGTTATGATATCGAACGTCACGCAATTATTTCGGAAGAGCCGTTCAATGCAGTCGCTCCGACGCATCTCCTCGGTCAACAGAACCGGTTGTCCGGGAAAAGGACTATAAAGGCTATATCGAGTGATGTGCCGGTTTATCGGCTCGAGTCCATTGCAACGGTAAAATATTTGTTTGAGCATGCGCATATAAATCAGATGATTCGAGTGAATAGGTCAAGCTGGTGCAATAACGTGAAAGTAAAGAAGATGCCGATGACCAGGCACAGCGTAATGAGCAACGCATCGAGCACATGGGCCGAGGGTTTCATCGGCCGGTCGGCGTTGCTTCGGACATACTCCCGAAAGAAGATGTAGAGTGCAGGTATGGTGCTGCACGCCAGCAGGTAGTCTTCGGGGATGCCGAAGAAGTAGACTTTCGACAGACCGATGAGTGCCCAGTGGCAGAGGAACATCGCCAGCACGATATTGACCCGCTCCGAGAAGGCGAGCATCAGTCCGATGGTGAAGACCGCCACCGAACAGGGCATGACGGGCGAGGTCATTATGGGGAATTCGTGGCCCAGCGCCAGCGAGCAGAGTGGATATATCAACGGCATGACAAGGAGCAGGACAGCGAATGCGTTGTGCTGGCCGGTGCGTTCGAGCGAGGCGTGCTTCACCAGCAGCTCATAGATCCATATTCCACCCATTATGGCCCAGAAAAGCGCCAGCATGCCGTGATATTCGCGCGGACGGCAATAGATCATGTAATAGACTCCGGCGATCCAGAAGTTGAGAAACGCCATGAAGAGTTTCATGGCGATCCGTACTGCGGGCGTCGGACGGAGGTAGAGTAGCACAAGCAGCATGGCCGCCACGAGCGTGAAACCGATCTGCGCAGGCCAGGTTGCGGCATTGTAGGCCGCGATCGTGTTCCAAAAGATTTCCATAACCTAACTATTTTTTCGTGTGCGTCGGGTCATCGAGAAAGCCCGGCGTTTGAAGATGAATATCGGCAGCGTGGCACCGGCGGCAAGCAGCGCAATGACACTCAGCGATACGGTGGCATTGAGAAAGAACTGTTGCATGTAGCGCATACCCTCGTCGGCCCGATCGAGCGACTGGAGGAACATGATGAGCGAGAAGACCGTCTTGTAGGCGTAGATGCCCGGCACCATCGGCAGCAGAGCCGGAATGTAGAGGCAGGTCATCGGGCAGCGGACGCCGCGGCCGAGCCACAGGCTGCCCATGCCGATTGCAAAGGCCGCGAAAAGCGATGCGGTGGCGATATCCAGTGCGGCACAGTGTATCAGCGTGAAACGCAAGGCGTGGCCTATGGCGGCAAGCAGGGCGATGCGTGGAAAGGCCCGCATCGGCGGGTCGGAGATGGCCCCGAATCCGATGGCGGCGACAGCGGCGAAGAGGCCGTCGAGCAGAATATCCGTCACGATCATAGCAGCGAATCTTTAACCATTAACAAAGTGGCCGACAAACCGACGGCGATGCAGACAATCTGCAGCAGAGCGTTAACCAGCCGGCTGCCCCCCATGAGGACGTGTCCTTCCATGATGTCGATGACCCCGTTGATGAGCGGCACGCCCGGCACGAGGAAGAGCGGACTTGTTGCCAGCGCTATCTCGGCCGTGCAGTCGAACCGCAAGGCTGCCGTGGCGCAGAGCGAGGCGACGAAAGCCGAGCAGGCGAAGACGAGGAAGTGATTGACAGCGTGGGCCTGCATGCGCTGTTTGACGGCGAAGCCCACGAGTGTCGCCGTGAAGACGATGCCCACGGCCGTCCAGTCGCCGCCGAAGAGCTTGCAGAATGAGGCGTTGGCCAGCCCGACGACCACGAGCGTGAAGATTGGGTCCATGCGCGGTTTGTCAACCAGCGTCCGGTAACGGCTGCGGATCTCGTCGAGCGAGAGGCCCTCGTCCAATGCGTCCCAGCTCAGGGCACTCAGATCGGAGTTACGCTCGAAACTGATGGGGAGCGACGGGATTGCCACAACACGGGTTGCGGACTCGCCGCTTACGGTGTCGAGCACCGTCAGTACTCTTTTGGAAACTCGATAACTGAACGTCCACACCCAGCGCCTCGCCGATCCGTTGCGCATTGCGTATTACCCGAGAGGTGTGCACACCCGAACCGAGTTGATAGGTCGCATATTCGGCGATGAAACCGAGTATATCGCAAAGTTCCTGCTGCGTTTTCATATGCGGATCATTATTTATCGGGCTTTTACCATACCTGTCGCGGTATCGAACGTCACGGAATTATTACGGAACAGCCGTTCGATGCAACCGCTCCGGCGCATCTCTTCGGTCGGCAGGCACGACAGGCAGGGCGGGTCGATAAGGGCTATCGCATCGGTGAGCGACAGGGCGATATCCAGCTCGTGAGTGGAAAAAAGGATGCACTTGTTTTCTTCATGCGCCAGCCGTGCCAGTAGCGTACACAATTCGTAGCGGTTGGGCATATCGAGAAACGAGGTGGGTTCGTCAAGTAGGATAATCGGCGTATCCTGCGCCAATGCCCGTGCAATCATGATGCGCTGGCACTCGCCGTCCGACATCCTGTCCATCGTGCGTTCCGCATAGTCCTCCATGCCTACCGAGGCGAGCGACCGCATAACGATCTCCGTGTCGGCCTTCTGCATCCTTCCTATCCAATTGGTATAGGGTGCGCGGCCGATAGCCACGACGTCCTCGCATTTGAGGTTGGCGATGCGTGTGCGCTCGGTCGTGACGAATGCCAGTGTTCTTGCCCTCTCTGCAACCCGCATATCGGCGGCGTTATGCCCGTCGAGCAGGATTCGACCGGCATAACGGCGGTTCAGTCCGGCGATGGCGCGGAGCAGCGTCGATTTGCCCGTGCCGTTGCGCCCGATAAGGGCTGTCAGTTTGCCTTTTTCTATGGTGGCTTCCACCTCGCAGAGCAAAGTTCGCTCGCCGTAGCCTATGGAAAAATCGTGTAACTCTATCATGCTGTAACGGATTTGTTGCGCAAGACCACCCACACCACAATGGGGATTCCCAGCAATGCGGTGATGGCGTTGATCGGCAGGGTGAACAGTTTGGAAACAAGGTCGCAAAGCAGCAGCACGGAAGCACCCGAAAGAACGGTTCCCGGCACGAGCACCCGATGGTCACTGTTGCGGAACAGCATCCGCGTGACGTGGGGCATGGCCAGCCCGATGAAACCTATCGGACCGCAAAAGGCGGTCACAGTGCCGGCCAGCAACGTCGTGGAGAGGAACAGCAGTCCGCGTGAGCGACGAACGTTCAGCCCCATCGTCACGGCATACTCCTCGCCGAACAGCAACAGGTTGAGCGGCTTGATCGTCACCACCGCCAACAACAGTCCGGTGGCAATCGACGGGATAAGCACTGCAAGCTGGTTGAAGGTCACATCGCCGAGCGACCCCATCGTCCAGACGACGAACATTTTCAAGGATTCATCGTTGGCAACATACTGCAATATTTGGACAATCGCACCGATTCCCGACGAGAACATCATGCCGAGAATCAGAATTACCATGATATCCTTGATGCGGTGTCCGACGGCGGCGATGACGACCAGCACGATTGCCGCTCCGAGCCATGCCGCCCCAGCGATGCCTATCGACGAGCCGACACCGGCGAGTACGACGAGTGCCACGCCGAGGCTCGCGCCCGAACTGATGCCGAGCACGTAGGGGCCGGCAAGCGGATTGCGGAAGAGGGTTTGCATCTGGAGTCCGCTGACCGACAGGGCGGCTCCGGCCAGCAACGCGACCACCGCCTTAATCAGTCGGATATTCAGTATGATTTTCGCCGTCGCTCGCGGACAATCGCCGCCCGTCAGGGCCGCCCAAACATCACCGAGCGGTACGGCGACAGCCCCCACCGCCAAATCCAGCAAAAACAGGAAAAGGGTGAGGGCAGCCAGTGCGGTAAACAATAGGACGGAACGGGAGCGCATCTATTTCAGTTGCTTGTAATAGACGAAATCTTCCTCGACCAGTTCGGGGTGGAATATCTTCACGAGGTCTCGCAGCACGAGGTCGGGATTTACGACTGCAGACTCATAGTAGTCGTTGCCGCCAGCAGCATTGGTGCGGGCGTTGTTGTTATAGACCTGTCCACCACGGAAACAGCGGGTGTCGATGAACTTCGGGCAGGCGGCTCGCAGCTCGTCGAGCGTGTTCGCCATACCCACATGCAGCCACATATCGGCTTGCGAGGCCAGCAGGTAGGCTTCCTCCAGGTCTATGGGCACCGAGGCATTGCCCGTGTTCTTTTTGTAGATGTAATCGCCTCCGGCATCTTTGACCATTCGGGCGACATAGCTTTCGGTCGAGGGCATGAACCAGCTGTCGCCGTAAGGGGTGTTGAGCATCACCGACGGGGCATCGAGAACATTGTCCGCTACTTTCTTTCTCAGGACATTGTATCTGACGGGGATTTCCGCGAATACTTTTTCGCCCTCCGCCCGTTTTCCGATGATCTCCGAAAGTGCCAACAGCCATTCGGCTTTGCCCAGCGGCGATTCTTCGAGGTAATCGCCGACGTACATGAACGGAATATCCAGTTCTTTGAGCTTGCCCTCCATCGAGCTTGCCCCGTTCACGCCGTAGAGCAGCACGAGGTCAGGGTCGAGCGAGAGCAGCAATTCGTAGTTGATATTCCCTTCGTAGCCTACATCTCCAACGCTGTCCCGCCGTGCCTGAATGTCGGGATTGGAGATGTAGTCGATGCCTGACACGCCGACTACGCGTCCCGTTTCACCGATTGCGTCGAGCATGGCGATATGGGTAGAGGACATGCAGATGATGCGCTCGGCATCTTTTCCGAGCACCTGACCGGTGAAATCTTCGGGTACGCTTTCTCCGTCACGGGCGATGAACAGGTATGTGGTAATGCTGTCAGCTCCCTGCCAAGGGTTCGTGACGGTAACCAATACGCTCTTTTTGCCGTCTGCACCTTTTATGTCAAACCCCGAAGCGTATTCGGGTGTATAGACCGCTCGGTTGAAATCGGCAAGTTTGGAACTCTTATCATGGCAGCCTGTGAATGTCAGTACAAGCAGCAATATCAGGCTCAGATTTTTCAATGCTTTCATATCGTTACAAATTTGTGTTTACGGACTTTTTCTTGTTTTTCCCGAACTTCGGGGTGATACCGATGAACAGCTCGAAGTTGATGCCGGGCATGGGGCGCGAGAGTACCGAGAGGTAATCTTCATTGAAAAGGTTGTTGACGGCGAATTTCAACTGCACGTCCACCGGTTTGAAAAAGAGGTTTTTCTCCAAGGAGACGTTGCTCATGAAATATTCGGGCAGGTGTCCTGTCAGCGTATAGTCGTTGCTCGACATGGTGAAACGCTCCGAGTAGAACGCCCACTTGTAAAGGAACGCCCACGACCGCCACGACAACCGTCCTGTCAGCGAGGCGGAATGCTCCGGCACGTAGGGTAACTGTTTGCCCACCGACTGGTCAGCAGGTGACATTTTCTCGCCCTCGTTGATAGAGGGTGTCCACGAATAGGAACCGTTCAGGTCAATGAGCCAATCCTTTGCCGGCTGCACGGCCAGGTTCGCCTTGACCTCGATGCCGTAGGCGTGTACCTTCTTCACGTTGCGGGGCGAAAAGAAGCCTTTGGTGGTGGGCAGCCAGATAATCCAATCGTCGATGTAGGAATCGAACCAGTTCACGCCGCCGCTCAACTTATAGACATTTTCTTTGCCGACCTCGAAACTTACACCTGCATCGTAGCTGAAACCATGCTCGTTTCTCAGATTGGGATTGCCACCGGGCAGAAAATAGAGGTCATTCAGCGTCGGGAAACGGTAATTGCGTGAAACAGAAGCTTTGAGCATCACATTCCCTTTCGGAGAAATGATGCCGTCAATAAAAAAAGCCGGTATAAGCGGAGCCCACTCGGAACCGTACATTTCTTCTCGCAACACAACCGACATGCCAAGCCGGTCTATCGGTTGCCACTTGGCAGATACGGAGCCGGAAAGTTCCACGCGTCCTTTGTCATAGCCCACGATGGCTTTGCCTCCGTCCTGCAAGATGATATTCTTGTCCTCACTGCGTACCAAATGCTGGTGAGCCGATACGTTAGCGGTGAAAAACCAACGTTTTGTCGGACTGTATTCACCTTCAGCCTGCCCGTAGAACGTATTTACCTTGCTACGGGAACGGGTCATCGACGCCCAGTTATCAGGTGCGACCTCACGCTTGTAGTCGTAGGCCATCCATGTGTGTATGTAACCGCCTTTCACGCCGAGTTTCCAGTTGCTTTTGATATGATCCCACGAAAGGACACTGCGGAAAGTCTGTTCCCGCTGGCGGTTCTCGAAGTCGGTTGCATCTCCGTAGTCGGTCGTCAACATCGGAAGTTCCCGGTTGGAGTTGATATACCATGCGTTCAGGCCTAATTTGTCGCCTTTGCGGGTGTTGTAATAGACCTCTTGAAGCAGGTGCAGGTCCTTGAACGCCCCGGAGCGGTTGCGCTCTTTAGGGTGATACTGCCCGATGATGTTCTTGTCCTCGTCGTAGATGTTTATCTTCTTGTCGTGGTTGGTGTACTTGTAATCGTTGGGCGAGGAAGAATAGACCGCACGGGTGGAGATGTGCCACCGCTCGCTTCCGTAGGTGAAGCGGGCGAACTCGTCGAATGTCCGGAACGATCCGATGCCCTGCACGTACTGGGCGTTGAACCCTTCGGCAACGGTGGGGGTGGTACCAAGCTTAACCAGACCGCCCAGTCCACCGCCAGTCTCGTTCACCGATGAAGTACCGTGCAGCAGCGATGCGTTGTCTATGAAGTAGGACGGAATGGTGGAGAAGTCTGTCATGCCGAGCATGGGGTTGTTGATGCGCATGCCGTTCCATGTCACTTGCGTGTGTGAAGGCGACGTTCCTCGGAACGCGACGGTCGAGAGCGTGGCGCGTCCGTAGCTCTTGACGAATACGGACGAGTTGAACGTCAGGATGTCGGCCATCGAGAGGGCGATGTTCTCTTTCAGTGCGAGTGAATCGAACTTCGTCTTCTGCACACCGATTTCTTTCATCGGCCGATGTCCGATGACCGTGACTTCCGGTATGGTAAGATGCCAGTCCGACCGCTTTTTGCTTTCCGTCTGCTGCGCGAAGAGTGTCGTGGGGAGACATGCTGCCAAAGCGAAGAACAGATATAGTCTTTTCATATTGCCTCCTTTCTTATTTCCAACAAAATGCACCGGGGATAATCCCGACATAAAATTCATCTATCAATTTCCCTTCGGGCGAGTAGCGGTAAATCATGCCCTGCTGCTGGTAGTCGATGGCATCGGCGATGTATACTTCCCCGTTGGCGGGGTTTACCGTCAGTCCGTAATAAATCGTGCCGCTGTATTCGAGGAACGGACGCACCGGCACATGGCTGGCTGTCACGTCCATGCTCCAAATGGCCTTGTTGATCCAGTAGAGTTTGTCCCTGTCGCCATTGAGCTGTACCTCCGAGGGCCAGTCGCCCAACTTGAACTTGAACTGCTTCTCCACCGTGAATGTCTCGGCGTCGATGCGGTAGAGCGACGGGGCTTCGTAACCGTAGGGGCTGCCTTCGTAACCGCCGTCGGTCACCGTCCACATCTTGTTGTACTTGTCCATGACCAGCGATGTCGGTTGTATGCCGACCTTCAGTTCATCGACCACTTGGTCGGTTTCGGTGTCGATTTTGATGATGCGGTTCTGATACGACCAGCAGTTGCAATAGACGTATTTGCCGTACTGCACCATCTGCTCCGTCGAGCCGCTTTCCATCGTCATGTCCGGCACTTGAATGTAGCCGGTAATTTCATATTTCTTCGGGTTGATGATGAAGATGCGGTTGTCCCACAGTTGGGTGACGTAGGCTTTTTCGTCGCTTAGGAAATGAATGTAGCGCGGCGAGGTCAGGTTCTCGATGCGTCCCACCTCCTTGAAGGTGTTCAGGTCGATGGCGAAAATCACGTGGGAGTTGTTCACCACGACCCAGCCCTTGTTGTCGTAGATGGTCATCGACTGCGCCACGTCGCCGAGTTTCATGCCGTTGGCACGGAAGAAGATTTCGTTCTGTACCTGTTTGGTCGCAGGGTCGTAATAGGACAAGGTAGCATTGCCGTACTGGAAGTTGCCCTCGTTGGTGATGAACAGTCCGGCTCCCGTGGCATTGAAGTCTTCTACGGCATCGCCGTAGTCCCACTTCATGCAGGATGTCAAGGATAGTGTCACTCCGACAACTACGCTCCATAGCAGATATTTCAATTGGTGATAGGTCATACCGTTATTTTTATAGTTAATCCCCGGTAGTCTTACCTTACGGTAAGCATACCGAGGATTGGCAGAAAACTTATTGTTTGGTTATCTATTCGGCAGGCTTGTACTTCCCGTCTTTCATATCTTGGTATGTGGGGTTATAAGCACATTCTCTGACAGACCATTGAGATTCTCCTGTTAGAACATTGTTTTCAAACAGGTATTTGAAAGAACTGAAATCGCTAACATCTCCTTGCCCGCTTATACTAATCCCTTTTACTGATTTGAGACCTGAAAAATCAATGGACAAAATACCATTAGAACCAAAATCAGAATACGGGCATGTTATTGAAAGATTTTCGGATATTGATTCAACGGTAGGATAAGACACCTCATCAGCCGTCATACCCCATACAACAGTAGATGTTACAATATTAAACAGTCCGTTTATCGTTTTTAATTTGGGACATAAAATATTAGTAACATCAATCTTAAACTCAATTTGTGTATTTGCTCCATCCGTCCCAATGCTTTCCAAACTGGTAAACTCAATATCATTCTTAAGAAAATCAGTCGTAACCGAACATGAACCGAGAATTTTTTTCAATGACGGGAAGGTAATATTATTTGCATTCGTATTATTTTCTAATGTTAAAGTACCTCCTATTTCCTGCAATTTAGGAAATTCAATTTCCGCACCCGTATCAACACTTCCCGAATTCAATGCAATAGTCATATTTCCTGCCACACGAATAAATGGCATAACAAATTCTTTTACATAAAAATAATCTTTGCATTGGAAGTCGCCCTCTATATTTGAGATTCCCTCAAGAGTCAATTCGGTCAATCGAGAATTTTTAGGAAGCAGAAGAAGGCTACCGTTAAATGTTTCCGAACCTACGATTTTATTTAGTTGCTTACATTGTAGGGTAAGTGTATTCCCGTTAAAATTTATCTGGGACAAATCCAGTTCTTCTATGAGCAGATTACTTAAAGTCATATCACCGAGTACATCTTTCAAAGAAGATATATTAAACTTATTGACTTTATTCGCATCCACACTGGTCTCTCCGCAGGAAATAAGACCGGGAAGTTCAACAATGGAAATCTCTTTGCAATTTTTTATAGTCAGTCCTCCAACCGAATGTAATTCGGTCATTGCAAGACTTCCGATGGAGGACATATCGGAGAATGAGGCAGTACCGGCCACACTTTCCAATGCCGGTAGATAAATTCCTTGCAGTTTGGGAAAATATTGGACTGTAAGTTCATTCCCGACCCGTTTGAGCGCTGAGAAAACAATGGCTTCGGTTGTCGCTGATTCTTTTTGTGCTACCGAACCTTTGACAATTAAGGAAGCTCCGACAGATTCAACGGCATTTGCATCCAAATCAAGCAAAGCATCGGAGGTTATATACATATCCTCACCAATGAACTCGACTTTGGGTATGGATATTTTTTCAATGACAGAACTGTTAACGACAAAATCGCCGGTCACTCCAAGCAAAGAGGGCAGATTAACCGTTTTGAGCGTTATGTTTTTACTGGTAGAAGTTGTCGATCCTAATTTGAAACTTCCGAGTTGTTCCAGATTATCCAACCCCGTCAAATCCGCTCCTTTGTAAGACGGATTGATAACAAGAGAGTTACTGATTTGTTTCAGGTTGGCAAGTCCGTCCAGATTGGTGATTTCTTCTCCGTCTGCCGTTCCGATGGTCAGGCTGCCTTCGATTTTGTTTATTCCTGTCTTGGCAAAATTATCCACCTCGGATTGCGTGGCAAGTACCACGCTGCCGCTCTGTTCGATGTCTGCATATTGATAAGTATAGGAATATACTTTGCTCTCCTGCATTCTGGAGGTGACTACGAATTTCCATTCATTTTCCCAATCCTCTATGGTTGATGGATTCGGGTTAATAGAGGCTCCCTCGCAAAGGGCATACTCTACGGTAGCCCCTTTCAGACTGGTATTATAAGGTATCTCAACTGTAATCTTGTCCCCGACTATCATGGCTTGATAGGTAATGCCATCTACAGTTAGAGCAAACTCGGAGATGAAGTGATCCTTGCCGTCTATTCCGCTTACTTCAGGGTCGTCATCACTACATGCAGCAAGGCAGAGCGTAGCGAAACAGAATAGGATGAAATGATATATTTTGTTCATAATGAATTTTATTTGTCGTTATTGTTGTTTTCATCACAGAACTTGAAAACTTCCGTGGAATTTTCCCCTAACCATCCGGCTTTTACATTGACTCCGGTCTGCACCTTGATAAAGTCGATATGGGAAAGGTTTGCAGGTGTACCGTCGATATTGACTGCATCGGAAATCTTAAAATAGTTTCCAAGTGCTCCCGCGTTAGGATTGTCTTTATTGGGCATATCATCACCAATATTATCGGCATATCCCCATCCGAACGGATTATTGGACCACATGCCTGTCGACGGGCTTTGTTCGGTACGTGCTTTCAGGCATGTGCCGTATAACGTATAGGAATCCGCTTCAATCCACAAAGGATAATAAAACTCTTGCGGGTGATAGTTGCCGAGACGGTCAATCGCTCCTTTATTTCCCTTGTTGTCCTGCCATTGAGTATCCATGTTGGGACCGGGACGGAAATAAGTTACGGCATAGTCCTGAATGGTTTCGGGTTTTCCATATTCAGAACCCTTCAGTTCATACCATTCATCGTTGGGCAAGCCGTCTCCATTGACATCTTGCATTACCCATACAATGCCCGGTTCATTTGACGAATCAAAGGCATTTCCTTTGATGGAAAAATCATAACCGCCTTTGTTTTCGATACTGTGGTCGAATCCTACTACGATATATCCTCCCCAACCTCCAAGAGAAACATATTGTTCATTATCAAGACGTTTTTGTGCGTAAGCACAGGCTGCTTCGTGCGTGCTTTCCCCATTGAAACCTGCTGTATTCGTTTCGTTTACGAATTGTCCCGGAGCCGGAACAAATTCATATACTTTATTGCTGTAAATGGAATTTCCGGCAGCAAAAGGTCTTTTTCCGGCCGCTTCACAACATTTCACCGGAATATTGACACTGACTTCATCGACACCGGAAACAGCAATATTACGAGTGAGGGTTGCTTTTGTTATTTGATTATCGTATTTCACGGTAAAAGTAAGCGTGTGTTCTCCGGTTTTAGAGGGTTTGAAACCGTAAACCAAGGAATTGGCTCCCTCAATCGGTTGCCCGTCCAAAATCCATTGATAAGAAGGCTCGGCACTTATTGATACAAAGGGGCGGACAAACAAAGTACGTCCTAATTCTACGTATTTGGTATTATCCTCGGTGAAATATAAAGATGACGGAACTACGATTTCAATTGGAAGTTTATCGACAACCTCAATAGAAACTGTCTTCTCTGATTGTCCGTCTTCATTCGCTACAGTTAAAGTCAGTTCATAAGTTCCCAACTCATCTTGCTTGAATGTATAAGTATTTTCAGTTCCGACTTCGTTCCCGTTAAGAGTCCACAAATAAGTAGCTCCTTCTGCATTTTGAATGTCGGGAGTAAGGATATATTCACGTCCTGCGACAACTTTAAGCCCTATAGAGGGGGTTACCAATGAAATGACGGGCGGAGCCAATTCATTGACATCCACACGAATTTCTTCCTCTGTGCTGGCATCCCTCGTATCCACACGCAGGGTAACGTAATACGAACCGCATTCGTTGAAAATGTATTTCAATTGAGGCTCATCGGAAATGATACGACCGTTGCATTTCCATGAATAAACGGCGTAATCGACATTCTGATAGGTCGGCTCAATAACGACCTCTTTTCCTATCTTTACAACATAGATTCCGTCTTCGCTGTCCAATTCAATGACAGGAGGCACGGTCACGTCCTGCGATATTTCTTCGTCTTTGTTGCATGCAAATAGAAATATCGTCAAGGAGAATAAAAGCAAATACTTCTTCATTATATTTATAATTTTAACGCTGAAATTCCCTTGAAGAAAGTATTTAATTTCAATCTCCATTGGGATATAATAAAAAGGGGCAAATACTTAGCATTTGTCGTTAAAAAGCATTTGCCCCAAATTCATGTTATTCGTTTACGGTTACATCAATATCGTCTATGGCAACGTAAGCAGGAGTGTTCAATCCGTATGCGCTTGAATCGCTTCCTTTAAAATTGATAGCTACAGTACATACGCTGTCACCTAAACCGCTTAAGTCCACTTGGCTCCAACCAGTACGGATTTGATTGGCCAAGCCTGATTCTGCATCCTTACTGGAATCGAAGTTTGCCAAATAGTATTCTACTTCCTTACCTGTAGGTTTACCCGTCGCATCCAACGCAACAAATACCACCTTAAACCATCCTTTTTGTGCCGACAAAGAGCCTTGTGTAAACGAGTTGCCATCCTTCATGACCAAGTAGGTATAAGTTGTATTGCAGACCCATACACTGTTGAATTTGCCATATTTCGGTGTACCCTTAACTGGCTTCTTTGGAATTTCGACTTTATATCCGGTTGCATTGGTCAAGTAAATCTTGGCGCACTTGTCATAGGTTGCTCCCGCATCATTGTATGAATCGCTATAACCGAAAGCAACGGCAAAATTTTTACCGCTATGACCGCCATTCTTATCATAAACGCTACATTGATTCTCATAATCACCCTGTGTCAGATTATGGAAATTAGAGATGGCAAAACCACCATTCCAAAACTCATATTCCCAAGGCTGTCCGCTTACCCATTCTTGTTCCAAATAGTTAATCGGGAACTGAATGTACGTACCGGTTTGCCCGATTTGAGTGATGTAGCCGGTCGTTACCTGCTTGCCGTTGGCCGTGGCAGAATAGAGATTGTTTCCATACTGGTCAGAAGCCATTACGCTGGAAGGTACGTTATCAAAATTGATAAGCGCATTGGTAGAACTTATCGCGCGGGTTTGAATCGCACTCTCCTCATACGGAGCAAGGAAGTCATCATCGGACGAACATCCTGTGAACACTGCGGCGGCCATTGCTACAACAGCCATTGCCAAGAATTTAAGATTCTTTTTCATAACTCAATTATTAAAAGTTAAACAAAAAAGTTTAATTACACATTCGTTTTCCTTGCGATAGATTTGCAACGAATGAGAAATCGGTTATCAAAAAGAATATTAGGTGTCTTTGGACGAGCCTCTGTTCATTTTAATCTAATGCCAATTATCCCGTGGTCACTAAATCATATCTCATCAAGCAGGTCTTCTGGCTCATCCCGCTTATCGCGCCTTCCCAGCTTTCACCAGTGGCAAAGAGTGCGATAAACTTTAATAGGACTTACAGCTGCGAGTACAGCTCCGGATTTTCACCGGGATTCCCTTTTAATTCCATTCGACGCTTCGATTGGAAACTTGACTGGTGCAAAGTTAATGGTTATTTTTTAATCTCGTTTCTTTTTCCCTAATTTTTATTTCAAGAAAAGATTATTTTATAGTGCGAATTGTATTTTCATGCCAACTAAACATTTATAATCCCTATGTTTACAATCAGGGTAAGCCGCGATGATAGCGGATAAATGAAAAAGCTATCGAGATTTTGGTTAGATTAAAGCTGCAAAACCTTTACTAACTAAAACGACGATAGCCATGAGAGAGCAAAGAAACAAAATTAGTTTCAGAGGACAAAAGATTTATGTAGGAATCGACGTCCATTTGAAGAGTTGGTCGGTTACGGTCTTGTCCGAAACCTCCGTATTGAAGAAGTTTAGCCAGCATCCGAGCCCAGAAGCGTTGTACGGATTTTTAACTCGGAGTTATCCGGGCGCCGAGTATCACTCGGTGTACGAAGCGGGCTTCTGCGGATTTTGGATACACGAGCGTCTGACGGCCTTAGGGATCGACAACATCGTGGTCAATCCGGCCGACGTGCCGACCAAGAGCAGCGAAAAGCTGCGTAAGACCGACACCGTGGACAGCGGTAAGCTGGCGCGGAGTTTAAGAGCCAACGAGCTGAAAGGCATTTATACGCCGGACAGCGTATCGTTGGAGATGCGTTCCTTGATAAGATTGAAGAACTCGATAACCAAAGACACGACCCGTCAGAAGAATCGGCTCAAGTCTCAACTTCGGTATTTAGGCATCGAGATTCCGCAGGAGTTTCTCACTCCGTTTTCCAACTGGTCGAAGCGCTTTTTCGCCTGGTTGAAGGAGATAGAGACGCTCACCCCGAGCGGCCGTCAGGCCCTCGACATTCATATCCGGCATCTGGAAGAGTTACGCCGTCAGAAACTGGAGATGACACGGGCTTTACGGACATTGGCCAAGACGGATCGATTCCGCGAACCGCTGCGGTTGATTATGAGCGTTCCGGGGTTCGGGCAGGCTACGGGAATGGCGTTCCTCTCCGAGATATGCGACATAACCCGCTTCCGCAATGCCGAACAACTGGCTGCCTATATCGGAATGATCCCGATGTGCCACTCCAGCGGAGAGAAAGATGGGACGGGGGATATTACCATACGAAAACACGCCGTTATGCGCTGTAACCTGATAGAAGCGGCATGGGTGGCGGTACGTCAAGACCCTGCGATGAACCTGTTCTATACGGAACAATGCAAACGGATGCCCAAGAGCAAAGCTATCGTAAAGGTCGCCCGCAAACTGGTAAACCGTCTATTCTTTGTGCTGAAACATCAGACCGAATATGTCAATAGTATCGTGTCATAGAGAAACCCTTCCGGTAAACGGATTTTCCCAGAGAGAATACTACATAGTTGTTGCGGCGTTAACGTCCGCTTAAAATAATCTGCTCCTCTGGCCTTTGTAAACTAATAAGGGATATGCGGCAGAGAGCTGACCGCTAAGGAAAATCTGTTTATCGAAGGATTTTTTCGGGTTCTGAAATCTCGGCTTTCGAGAGAGCCAAAGGTGTTAAGCACGATGTGCCTCCGCACCGGCTCGATCAAAGGCCGGCGGAGGCTCTCGTGCCTTGACCTTTGGCCGAGAAGTTCACCAAGAAATGCAATACGCTGTAAATAAGATAAAAACAAATTTAACCGAAAACTTTGATCCAATTTTATTTGGATTGTAACAGGAAAACAACTATGAATAGTCCTTCCCCTTTATGAATAATAACATTTCTCAATTATGGCTTTTTCTCATCTCACGTCAGCAATTCTCTTCGGAGAGGTTTTCTATGCAAAGGTACAGCGTGCGTCCGGTCGTCAAGTACCGCTTTCGCTAACGGTTCCCGGATATTCTTCACGGCAGCCTTCCGCAAATCGAAGATGGGCTTTTAGCCCCCGTCTCGTTGCAGAACAAAGCCGGTCGAGCCGGGTTTTGCCCTTGCACTCGGCGGTTGGGTATTCCGTTCCATCCCGTACACTGTTTACTTGCCTTATCCGTCCTTTTTCCGCTGTCAGTCCTGCATAAAAATCATTCCCCGACGAGAAGCCGAAGAGCTTCAAGAAAAGGGAAACAAGAAAATGTTTGACAATCTAAAATTTACAATTATGCACAGCAGGATTTTTCAAATTTCAACGGAGCCGATAGACAAAGAAAACTATCTGAATGAGGACACACTCCAGCAAGGAGACGGGAGCTTCTATGACTATTGTTCAGAAATAGACGAGGAAAACCGTAAAGAGGATATTGCCAATTTGGTCAATCATGCCTTACCCAACGGAATGTTCGAGCTTATATCCGATGACACCATGCGCTATAATGGTGGAATAGAGCAATGGAAAGAGGAGTATGTCGCCAATATCAAAAAGAGAGCGGATGCTCTTACGGTAGATAATATGTTGGAATGGGGTTCGACCTATTATCTCAAACAGGCAGTAGAAAATCCGTTGGATGTCGCCTATCATTTCTATTTGGATGGCGACGGCTGCCAGTCTTTTGCCGAACAGTCCTTTGCGTTTATGGAGTTTGTTTGTAGGCTTGAACCGGGAACGATACTCTACATCGGAGGAGTTGTTGATTATCACTTCTGATGATTGTCCGAAACATTGGCAATCACCCGCCTCAAAAGCGGGTGGTTGCTCTCTTTTTTGCACAGGCTCCCCGATTACTTTTATAACATACTCTGCCGAGTTTCCGCCATCGGCTTCCCTGCCGGTATATTCCTGTTTTAAGGGTATAATCCCTTCACAGCCCCGACATACGCCGCAGATCTGTTTTCGTGTGCAAAGGTACGGTGGACGAACATGGTTCAAGTACCGCTATCGCTACCTGAAATAAAATTTGACGACAACTTTCCGTAATCGGAGATAACGGTATTTCATAAAATTTCATCGCAGGTTCCTTGTCCGTCGTTCTTGTATCCCCCGTTTGGAACGCACATGAAAACAACCTCTTTGGGCGAAGTCAGAAGACTTCAAGAAAAGGGAAATAAAAAAAATCACTAAATCAAAAGACAATGAACAAGTACGATTTCATCAAGCAAGGCAACCTCCTTTATCGGCACACTGCCGATAACGATGTAGAATGTCGAATTATCTCAACTCCCGAAAAAGTGGATAGCGACAGTATTATTTTAGTCGCAACAGGTTCTTCTGAGATTGAAGTTTTGGCATCGGAGCTATCACCCATTGGCTCATCGAGAAGCCACAAAGAGGAATTTCTGCGCTGGAAGAAAGAGCGTGAAGCCGAGGGCATGGAGTTTTTCAGCCGGTTGTCCGAAGTCATGGAAACAGACAGCGGTTTGGCTGTAGGCGATATGGTGGCGTTTACAAACGACTATGGGGTGGTGTTTGGCCCCAAAGAAGTATTAGCTTTCAGAAAGCCGTGGAATGGCGGTAGATGCGTATATATCGACAGTGATGCCTATTGGTTTCCAGACCGTCCCGGACAGCTTACTATCCTAAGCAAAGGAGGTGCGGAATGACAACAACCGGCATACTCAAACGACTTTGCGGCAATATTGCCGCAGGTCGTTTCAACTGGCAAAAATACTGCACGCCACAACTTTACTTCGGGTGGGAGATTTGTGTTACCCCTCTGCATTGCTCATACGGACAGATAGGCTATACCGTTAATTTCCCTTATACCAATATACCGGAAGTGGAATACGATTGGGAAATGGGCAAACTGACCATTGACGGCGAGAAGTGGAAAAGTTATTTGTGGAACGAATAATAATAAATATCAATATGGCACAGAATTTTTATACCAAATGGCAGAACGCTATCCTTGCAGATGCAGGAGGCTATGTTTCAAAAGAGTATCGCAGTTTCCAGACAGCATTGGTACGTGAGATTTCCAAATATGCAACGGCGGTCGGTGCACAGGTGGCATCCAACTTAAAAGGACATTATGATACCTCATGTTTCATCGAGCGCAACGGCAAGTTCGTTTACATCAGGCACTCTTCCACGTTGGCCCGAATGGGCGGCGGCGTAAGAGTTGAACTTGATTCGTTTCTGATACGGACAGCCCAACACGCAAAAGACTACAGAGGAGGATATAACCAATATTGTGACATGGCAAATTTGCAGTCCATGATGGATGATTTACTGAAAGAATAAAAAAACGAAAACAAGAAAAGATGCGGAGCCAACCGGTTCCGCATCTTTTCTTGTTTTCCTTACCGGCGCATACCGCCACCGTATTCAGCCTCTTGTAGTTCTGCCCGATACTCTTCCAGTTCGTTCAGCTTCTCGTTCACGGCTTGCAAGTTAGCATCCAACCCGATATTGTGGTCGTAAGGGAAACGATGCTGCGCGACCAGCCCGGCATTGGTGGGCTGCCCGACATCAAGCGTATCGGATTCCTTGTTATATTCGACATACAGCACGTCGCCGTTCGGCATCTCGAAGGTCGGAATCTTTTGATGCGCCAAAGCGGAGAACTGTTCCACCGCCATCTCCCTGGCAACCTCTTTTATCGTCTCTCCGGCAATATCGACACCGTAACGCCGGATATGGTCTCGGATTTCCTGCTCCGTGAATTTCAACATCACCTCGTAGGTTCCCCCGACACTCCCGTTGTACACGACAGCAAAATTCCCGTCATCGACAATAAGGCTGTCACCCTTGTTGTTCGTAGCCGACGGATAAGTATATTTCTCGTTGATACCGTTGCCGTCATAATACTCCTTGGCAAGCGTAAGCAACCCCTCATAATCACCTTTGTCCCTAAGTTCGTCAAGCTGCCTCGTATCATCCGAGGACTGGAGATAAACGACAGAGGAATAATAAATCTTCTCCTTTGCCGCCACTCCATTCTCCTGCTTCTCACCGACATTCTGTTCCAACTCCTGCGCTATCTTATCCACCCTTTGGGTAATCATTGAAGTCGCTTTCTTTACATCCAGAAGCGTCGTCTTAATGAACTGCGGCGATTCCTTCAGCTCATCAAGCCAACTTTTGAGATACGCGCAACTGTCCTCCTTGATATGCTTGGTCATGCCATAACGCTGTGCGACCAATGCGCTGCCCAATTCCGCCACCAGTTCCTCACGGGCATACTCCGGGGAACCGAAGGCAGTCGGCTTGAATCGGTCGAGAACACCCTCCGCACCGGTCGAGTGTGTCATTTCGTGGAACAGCGTCCCATAGAACGACTCTCCCGATTTGAATTGTTCCTTTTCCGGCACGATGATTTCATTGTTCGAGATTGAATAGTAGGCTTTATCCTGATATTGCGGTGTAATCGGGCAAATCCACAGATTGTCCCGTATCATCGTATCGACAGGTGCGAAACTGAAATGCTCGCCGTTCTCAATGGCCGGACGCGAGTTTTCCCGCTCCAGCTTTTCCCATAGCTCCGGCCTCGCTTCCTGCAAATTGGTCTGCGCGACATTGAAGACACGGAACACCTGCATCTTCGGATAGACATTGTACTGATTCTTTTCTTCATCGGACAACTTCTTGTAATCGTCATACTTGATTTTCTCCCTGGTTTCCTTATGGATGCAAGTGAACGTGGTGAGCATGACCGGAAAGGACTTCTCGCCACGAAGCACGGAGACACGGGGCAGTTCCTCCCCATCCTTGCCGGGCTTGTTGAGCCGCTGCACACAGTCGAACGTACAGAAACGGGGAATCTTGTACCCCTCTTTCTCACAGTGAAGGAGCAACATAAAGGCATTCATCCCGTTGTACTCGCGCCCGTGAAGGTTGCGGGGCCACTGCAACGCACCCTCCGTAAACCAAGGCTTTTTCCAGTCCTTGTGGATGCCCTCGATTTTCTCGATCATCATTTCGGCGAACAGGTCGAGTGCCTTGTCCTCGCTGTTCGGCCCGTCGGCATTTCTTTTTCTGTAACCGGCCATAACCCTTACTGATTATAGTTAGACGAATCCGCCACATATTGCGCCAGTTCCTCCACCTTGCAGGAGAGGTTGACCTTCCCGTTGTGCGCCGACAGGTTCATTTCACCTCTGGCATCCACCTTTACACCCGGCTGCAGCCACTCATCGCGCTCCTTGCCGAAACAGAAGAAGCGCACCCACTGGTACTCGAAGCCGTCATCGACCTTCTCCGCGCTGAACGCCGAGAATACCGTGTACGGCTGGTCTTTCTTATCCCTTTTTTCTTCGATGTTCTGGCCGGTCTTGCCACGAAACACCAGTTCGCCCTTGACGGAATCCGCATTATCCGTAGCGGCATGGCAGATTTCATCGGCGAACAGGTTGAAATAGAGCTTGTCGCCCCGACGTTTGAGATACATCGTACCCCTCACTTCCACACGGGAGCCGTTCCGATAACCGGCGGCTTCTTCCTGGTTGCCCTCCCTGCGGACATCCACCTCGATAGTGTGCTGGCCACCAGTCGCCGGAATCTGTACCCGGAGTGGAAATGCCAGAAACTCTTTATCTTCTTTGTTCTTGCGAACCGACGCATCGCGGCCGATAACGCCGCATACCGTAACATTACATTTAATCATTTGTTTTTCTGTCTTTAATGATACATGGATCATCCGACAAGTGATACATGGGTTGATTGATGTTGAACTGTTGGAGGGTACAGTCAGTCAGGTGCGCGTATCATCGCCCAGACAATCCATCCGGCGATGACTAATTGCACGCCCACGACAACGAACGTCCCGATCCACCCCAACAGCAGGTAGCAGAACCGGACGTGCAAAGCAAGGATGGAAACTCCCGCCAGACACTTGCATAGCTGTATCATCACGCATTTTATCATATCGCCATGCTTTTATCTTCGCAGGTTTTCCGTCTGTCCCTGTTGCCGGGACATCCCTTGCTCGAAATTCTGAGAGGCCGCTTCCGACAGGATAACCGTATTCAGCATACCGGTTACACGCATCCGCTTGGCCTCTTCCGTGAGTGTGCCGTTGTTCAACGTGGCAGACAACCGGCTCAGCTCGGAAGCGGTCAGCTCCCGTGAGACACGCAGTTCGCCATTGTCCGCATTCAAGACAGCCTTGCCGTTCTCGCCGATAGTCAGGTCGCAGTTCTTCATATTCGGCAACAACGGCTTCAGGTCAATGGCACGAAGATCCATCATAGCAGATATGGCCGCCTTCTGTTCCTCTTCGTTCCGGTTGTCAATCTGTGTGGCCAGCAGCATCAGGGAGGCGAAAGCGGTCATCGCCATCTCCACAATCGGGTCGTTGCAACCCGACATTCCCACACCGCTGTCCTCCGACGAAAGGAGCTTCTTCATCCATCCGTCAGGCGAAAGGTTCTTTTCAGGCACGGTCTCTTCCGCCACCTTGTATTTGGCGAGCAGGTCATTACCGTTGTGCAGCATTTGCAGCTTGATATGTCCTTTCTGTGCGATTTCAGCCAGATACGCCGCAGGGTCTATGTCCCGCATCGTTCCGTCGGCATAGATATTCTTCACACCGAAATGCAGATGCTCCCCGGTCGTCCGTGTCCCCGTATTGCCCGATGTGCCGAGCCGTCCGCCGGCCTGTACCGTATCGCCGACCTTGACGGAAATCTCCTTGAGGTGCATATAGGTACATTGTACCTTGCTGCCGTCCGTCCGGGCATATTCCACCGTCAGCGACCTGCCGCCGGGCGTGTTCCTGTTTTGGTTTACCGCCACGACCTTGCCGCCGTTTTCCGTAGCCAGTACCGCGTCGCCTTTACAACGGATATCCACCCCCTTGTGCATCTGCTGCTTTGTGCCGTCCATCGGGTCTTGCCGTGTTCCGAACGGCGAGGTGACGAATAGAAATTCCTCCCGTTCCACCGGAAACGAATACCCCGTTCCATGTTCCGCACCCTCGGATGTTTGGAGCGGATTGTGTTCCACCCCGAACTGCCTGCCCTGTGCCGCCATCTCCTGCATCACCTGCCTGTCATACTGCTGCAAGCCGTTCTGTTCGATGATTCTTTGCAGGTTCTCGGCATACTTGCCTCCTGTGGCGTAACCGGCTTTCTCAATACTTTGTGCCCAGCCCTTGTAATCGTCCGGGGAGAGCTTGAAGCAACTGGCATAGCGGCTGTTCTCCTTCAAAAAGCGGGAGTGATGCTCGTATGAATCACCCACGCTGTCATAGCTGCAGAACTTTTCATTCGGCTTGTCGTCCGTATAGGTTCCGTACCTGCCGCCCCCGGCAATCCACGAGGGGGTTGCCTTGATACCGAAATGGTTGTTCTCGTTTCTTGCCAGACGGCTTTGTCCGTTGCTGCTTTCCAGTATGCCTTGCGCCAATGTGACGGAAGCCGGAATGCCATACCTGCGCATCTGTTCCATCGCATACTCCGCGTACTGTTGTGCATATTCCTGATTCTTGCCCATAATCTTCCTCCTTATCTGTGAATACCACTGTGCGTTTCCTGTTCGGCCTGCTGCTTCTCTTGCGCCTCCATGTCACTGATAGCAACCCGCTCACCGGCACGGACAAGTTTCGGCAGGTAGCTGTCAAGCTGATTCATCGGGAACTCCGCATAAGATGTGAAGCCCCGTTCCCGGTTCCCCGCATACTCATTCAGTCCGATACCCAGTATTTTCGCACTCTTTACGGCGTCCTCGTCATAGAGCCGATACACCTCTCCGGTACGGATCAGGTGCAAGGCATCGGGGTACTTTTCCTTGACCTTGTCCCAAAACTGCCGTTGTGGGGAAACATTTTCATCATTTTTCGCTTCCGGCCGGTTCTTTGCCACCGCCTCGTTCTGTTGCCGCACCTGTTCTTCCTGCTTCTGTTCCCCGACGGATTGCCCCTTTTGCAGCACATCGGCAAACAGCGTGGCCGCCAGATGCCGCTTGTAGCCTTCACGGTCTTCCGCCACCCACATCCGTTGCCATTGTTGCGGCGTGACGCTCCGGGGCTGCAATTTTTGCCCGTCGATGGTCGCCACGCACTGAATGCCGTCCTGCCTGGTCTTGAAGACAGACACACGCTGAATACGGTTCAGGTCAATCTCCGGCGTCTCGCTGCTGAACAAATCCACTTTCAGGTCAGGCTTGACTTCCGCCAGTGTATAATATTTGTGCGCCAGCTCCATGCGTACCTTGTCGATGTTGTCCATCGCCTGCTTGAGCGTGGAGAAAAAGCGGTTCACATCCTCCTTGTCGGGATAGACACTGTACCCCTCCTTGTTCTCCGGCTTGATATAGAGTGCCCATCGGTTCTTGTCATCCTGAATCATCTGTACGGCATCGAACCCGACCTCGTTCGCCCGCCTGACCGCATCCGACACGTCCAGTGTGGAAAGCCTTTCCAATGTGTAGTTCCTTAGCCTGGCCAATGTCACCAGTTTCTCGTTGAAATAGCTGTCGTCAGGTCTGTAGCCCAGCGCACCGTCGGTATTATAGAAGCGTACCTGTTCGATGCCCTCCTTATTCAAGGCACGTTCGATACGCCCCTTGTTCATGCCGGGAATCTCGTTGTTCACTTCGGTCGAAGCCCCAGCCGGCAAAATGACATCCGCCGATTTCGCTTCCCGGTCAATAACGAGGACAATACTTTTCGCCGCCTTGTCCGGGTGTTGGCGGATTTCGTTCGCCACGAAGTAATGCTTGGGCATCTGCTCCTGCATGGTCGTGGTCTGCCGCCTGTTGCGCAGGGTGGCGTACTCTATTTTCTCGCCCCGTTCCGCCTTGCGGATAACGTCAAGCGCATTGTTCACGTCGCTTTCGAGTGCATCCATCATGCAAGGATTCTCCTTGAACTCCCGACACCAGTAATCCACCGTCTTCAGACTTTCATCGGACAGACGCGCAGGCAGCCCCAGTTCCAGCATCTTGATTCCCGAAGCCAGTTCCACAATCAGCCGTTCATATTTTACCGCATCCTCCGACGGGGCCACGCCGTTCTTCATGACCATGCCCTCACGGGCAAGCCGCTGTTGGTGTCCTGTGGCACTCACAATCTGCCGCAAGGTTTCCTGCACATAGTCGTGGTAATGCTCAAAGTCCTTTTGACGCGGCATATAGACCGCATCCTTGTCCGTCTCGTAATGGGGTAATCCGCAGCCGTCCGAACGCACGGGGACGAGGTTGTCCCGCATTTTCAGCAGGAAATCGTTGAACCGGGTGCGCAACTTGCGGTTGTCCGCTTCGGTATATCCTTTCTCCTGAACACCGCCGTCCTGTCTTACCGCATCCTCGTAAGCCGGCTTGTCCACGTAGGGCAGCGTCGTCTGGTCGATGTTGAAGATAGTGCGTATCTCCCGGTTGTGGACACCCTTGAACTGTGCCTTCTGCCCTTCGTCCAACTGGAGATAGGCGGTGCGGTCGATGGTTTCATTCGGGTTGTTCCGGTTGACATACTTGTTCCAGTTATAGAACAGGAACGGTACGCCCTGCTCATGCTCCCGTACCGCAGCACCCCGTGCCTTGGTCTCGCTGTAAAGCGTGAACAGGTTGGTCTTGCATCCGTTATTGTCCGAATGCAAGGCCATAAAGAGGGCATTGAACGGACTGGCCGAGACACCCTGCGGATAGAGCCGGGGAAATCCCTTGCCCGATACGTTGAGCCAATGGCCGCCGGCGTTCGATGCCCCGCCCAGTGCGGCAGACAGCAGCTCCGCCTGCCTTGCTTCGGCTTTCTTTTCGATTTGCGACTTTTCTTTCATATCATCATGCTTTTATTGTTCATGGAATTATTGGATGCCCCGTGTGCGCACGACCGTCTCCCGCTGTCCGTCGTCGTAATTCTGCGAGGCGATATGGCGCAACTGGTCGCTTTTGGCAAGCACGGCGTTCGCCAGCGTGTTCAGCGGCAATGCCCCTGCACGGTAAGCCTCTCCGACAGTCGGCGTGAGCTGGATAGTACAGGGAACACGGTCTATCGTGGCGATGAGCGTGCTGCCTTGCAGTACCGGGTTCACGATACGGGGATTGAGCGGCTCGTCGGGATAACGGCGGTACTGTTTCTCCGTCTGTTCGGCAGCGGACGGCATGGGTCGCCCCAAAGCCTCGTGTCCAGCCTTGTTCAGCAGGTTCGCGCCGCCCAGACCGACAAGGAGCATCTTCAGCAACGGGTTACGCACGAACAGACCGGCCACGATACTCGCTATCGGCAGCAGGTTGTCCCCCAGGCGCAACGATTGTGTCTTGCCGGTAAACGCCCCCAGCAGGATGTCGGGCAGCATGGCCATGACATATCCGAGGTTGCCCGTGACGTCTCCCATACCGTCCAGCCCCAGCATACCGAGCAATCCGTTCCAACCGTTCGTGTTGTTCTGTACGGCCTGTTCCTCTTGCATTTCTTCCTTGTGGGGAACAACCGCCTGCCGTTCCTCTTTTTCTTCTTTTTCCCTCTGTTCCGTCTCCGGCTGCGCTGACTCCTTTTTGGCAGTTACAGCCGTTGCATTCTTATATTTCTCCAAATGCTTCAGATAGGCTTCTTCCTGTCCGGGAGCGACGACCAGCGGCACATCCTTGTACCGTTCGGCACGTTCATTCTTCTTTTCAGGGTGTCCGGGCAGTTCGGGCATTTGGAAAGGGGTAAACTTCGGCGTCTGCATCCACTTCAAAAAATTAAAGTCCATCACCGGTATTTTCTTTTTCAATCGCTCGTTGGCCGCCATGATAAGCGGACTCTCGCCGGTCTGTACCGTTGCAGCCTCTTTGCGGAAGTCCGCAAACACGTTCCGTTCGCTGCCGAACACCCCTTTGCTGATGCACTGTTCCACAGAAAGCGTATCAGGCTTTTTCGGCTCGAAACGGGAGGCGACTGCCGAGATAGCCACATCTGCCCCGACAAACTTCGCCAGTGTTGCCCACGAACCCACGCCGCCCATCATCACGGTATCTGCCGTTGCGCCCAGTACCCGACCCGCGCCTTTTTCCCATCCTTTCGGACGGTAGGCCGCTTCGCCCCGTGCCTCGATTTCCTCGGCAAGCGGCGAGCGGTTCAAGGTCTGCGAGAGTCCGAGCAGGCTCGATTCGGCGGCCTTGCGGATGATGTAGTCGGCTGACGATTTCGGCATACGCTCCTTGACCAGCCGGTCAATCATCAGTTCCTCCACCCGGTAGTCCATATAGGCATAGGCAAGGTCACCGCCTAATTGTTCCGACAGTTCATCGTAACGCTTGCGTCCGATTTCCTGCACGACGGTATCACGCCACTGCCCGGCCATGTATGCAAGGTCTTGCTGTATCTCCTTGGAGCCGGTAATCTCCGCCTTGCACATTCCGATATAGTCCTCCGTTGTCTTCGAGTTCCATTCGCCCGTGACCTTGAGTACCTGGTATGGGTCGCCCATCGGTTGTGCCGCAGACGCCATCGCGCTGAGTATGCCGCCCAAGGAGGTGGAATATTCCCTCATTTCCTCGCCCTGTTTCTTCGTGAGGTAAGCCTGCGTTTTTGACATGACGGGCGCAAGGTGGCAATGGAAATAGTCGCTCACGAGGCGTTCCATTTCCGCGAATTGCCGGCTATGTTTGATTCCATCCATATTGTGTACTATATATTTATCTGTTTCAATAACTGTTCTTTCGTCTGCTCGATGGCGTTGTGGTAAACCTCCATCTGCCGGGGAAAGAACTCTTCCAGCCATGCGTCCTTCTCGATGTTGTCCTGCATGAACCGTATCGCCTGCTCCCGTTCGATTTCGACGGATGTCTCGCCCTCTTCCCGGTTGTTGAACCATGCCTTCGTCCACCAGCGCACACCCGCCCGGTCGGGATAGACCGTGACAAGCCTCGGTATGTCGAAGCTCTGGATGTCGATGTCCAGTTCCGCCAACGGGTCGATGACACCGTTATATGTCAGGGCTTCGTCATGGAGTTTTTTTTTACGTCGCCGTCCGCTGTGGAGAGGTACACGTCATGCCGCAGGGCGAGGTAATGCAGGAAATCCGCAATCAGGAGGTTCTGTACCTTGCAGGCCAGCGGCAGGGCTTTGTGTCCCAGTCCGAGCGGATTGGCCATGCTCGGCATATTCTCGTAGAAATACTCCTTCATCGCGCCCACCGTGAAGATGTGGCGTAGCGACTGCTCCGTATTTCGGGGCAAGGTGTATGTCCCATGCCGCAAATCCTCCATGTAATGCGGCAGGAAGCGCAGCATCAGTTCCTCTATCTCCCTCTTGTCGTGTTCGTAATCGGTTTTCAGTTCCAGACCGGAGAAATAGTCAGTCTCGTGTCCGCCAGCCTGACGCATCGCCTGAATATTCCCGTACAGCATCGTCAGGAACTCCAGCGGGTTCAGTTCCTCTCCCTTGAAGCGGACGGCGATATGCAGCTTGTCGCCGCTCAGGGCTACCGTCTGCCCGGCCTTGACACGCTGGCCGAATTGGGCGAACACATTGGACAGGTTTCCGTAGGTCACCTCATACTCCCCGTAGCGGATGGTCTGGCAGATGCCGTGTCCGCTATCGTTGCCCACGCCCGACACGATGCCGCTGGCAAGGGCGGAAAGCGTATAGCACCGCACGTTGAAGTCGATGCCGTGATGAAAGAATTTCTCGCCCGTCGCCGGGTCGGTCTGTTCGCCGTAGCCGAGCGACAGCTCCACATCCTTGCCCTGCTGTTCCTCGAAAGGCATACAATAGCCGCTCTCGGATTGCAGGATCATTTCTTCTGTATATTTCATGCTGTTTCCATTTTGATTCATATTCCTATCTTCTCATCCCTCCGCTGTGCGTCTGTTTCTCGGCCGGAAGGTCAGGTGTCCGGCTACGCTGCACGTTTCCCGTTTCCTGCGTTCGGAGGACACCCGCGTTATTACCGATAAGCATCATGCCGAGGAACGCCCCCGCGATTTTTCCTAACCAGCCGAAGCGTCCGAATATGAGGAACGCCGCCGCGACCAGTCCGGCGATGCCCAACCCCGACACGTTGCCGCTGCCGAGGTTGCGGAAAAAGTTGCCGAACATATCCATGACACCGCCACCAGAGGCTTGGCGCAGAAAGTTCGACACGCCGTTCAGCTTGTTGTCGATACCGGTCACCGCACCGCTGACCGAGCCGATGGCTTCCCCGGCCTTGCCCGTCAGTTCACGCACACCGTCAGCCGTCTCCGCGAGGGTATTCGTCGCCAGTTCGCCGATGACCGCATCGCTCACGATGCGCACCACGCTTTTGTCGGTGGTCAGCTTCTCCCAGCCCACATAACCGACTGCGCCGCCGACAGTCGCCGTCTTGACGGCCTGACCCGCACCACGCAAGGTTTGCGAGGGGTGCAAAGCCGCATTGCCCATTTTCTTGCCGGTAGCCGCCGTAGCCGTCCCGACACCTTTCATGGCCTTGCCGCCATATTTCAATATTGAATCCCAAACTCCCATACGTTATCTGTTTTTAAGGTCTTACATTTTTTCCTATCTGCCGCCAGCGTCGCTTGGCAGCTTCCACGATGTCCCGCTTGTCGGCCGTCGGACGTGCCCCTTCGTTGATTTCACGCCAGATGTCGCCCATCGTCGTGTACTTCACCGCCTTGGTCAGCCGTTGCAGCTTCTTGTTCATCAGCTTGAGCTTCGGACGGATGCCGAAGACGATTTCCATGCGCTCCTTCTCCGTCATCTTGTTGTCCGAAAGGCACGCCATGCGGATGTCATTCACAATCTCCACGCTGTTCATGATCAGTTCCCGGTAAATCCGGTTCCGTTGCGTGGAGAGGGCGACGGCCAGCGCATTGGGACTGTTACGGCTCACCTGTCTGGTAAAGTCACCCATATTGTCAGTCAGCTTCGATATTTCGTGGTAGAAACCGTATATCTGCGCCGCGTAGCAGACTATCGACCGGAAAGAGTCCAGATAGTTGTTGAACTCCCGTTGCAGGTCGGTCGTGGCTTTCACTTCCTCTTTCGTCCACAGGTGTCCGGTGGTCTGCAGCAGCATGACCTTCTCCTGGTTCTTCAGCTCCTTTTCCGCCTTGTCGGTATAGAGCAGAATCATCCCGGCAAGCACGGGGTCGTTCTGCGCCCATGTCTTGTTAATACCGATGCACAACAATAAGATGCCTATCCAAATCGTCCGTTTCATTGTCAGTTCCGTTTTTATCGTGCGAGGACGGCAGCCCTGCGCCAACGGGTCATGGCCATCCGTGCCGCCTCCCCGTTGTTGCGGTCGAGCATCCCGGCCGTCACATTGTTCCACACATCATTGAGGGTATAGTACCGTATGCTCAGGTAGAGCAGGTGCAGCTTCCGGCTGAAAGCCGAAAGTTTGTCGTTCAATGCCCACAGGGTCTTGCTGCGTTCCGCTCCCGTGAGCATATTCTCATGGCCGCCCTTGGCTACCGCGTCATTCAGGAGCGTGAAGACCGATACCAGTTCCGTTGCCGTCTCGATATACAGGTTGTTCATGCTCATGGAGGCGACGATGCCCTGCGGATTGTTCCTGATAGCCTTGCCTAATTTCCCCAACGTAAGGAAGATTCTCACCCCGTCGTTATAGAGGTGGGTGCAGGCTTTCAGTGATGAAGCATAGCCGCTTGCCGTCTTGAGATAGCTGTTATATTGCTTCTCCCATTTGTGAATGCGGTTGAACTCGGCGGCGATGCTGTTCTGCAGCATCGCTGTCTTCGTTTGGCCGTTTATCTGTTTCTCTATCTGGTCATTGATGACTTCGTTGCCCTCGGCCAACGCCATCCATTCCAACGGATTGGATGCCGTGATTTGTGCTTTCGCCCAGTGTGGCATCATGCAGACGGCAAAAATGACCAGACTAATGATTCGTGATTTCATATATTCCCTTTTTTCGTTTGTTATACTCGACCCGTTCCCGGATAAGCGTTACCGCATCGAAGTCGTATTCAATACCTACCAAATCAAGCCGGGGTGTATTCCTGTCCGTCGAGAAGATGCGTACCGTCTTCAATCCGCAAAGCTGTTGCATGAGGCTTTGGTGTTCCACAAAGTCCACGATGCGGTATTGCTCCATGTAGTCCGTCTTCCGGGACAGCACCCCATGCTGGCTGATAAGCTGCTCGCAACCGATATGGTAGCGTGTCCGGCGCAGATAGATGAAACGGTACAGCAATGCCAAAGAGAGCAAGGTGGCGACCGGTACGGCAAGAGCCGTCAGAGGCAGCCCCTCCATACCTCCGTACACCCATGCCGCACAACACAGCACGATTGCGGGCAGCTCGTCGATAAAGAACTGTCCGGCGTGCGGTTGCAGCACGATACTTTGGAAATGTCCTGTAGGTGCATCGGTCATCATCGGCGAAAGTGTGTTTGTTGTTCCTCTTCCGGTGACTGTTCTCTCGCCTGTGTCTCATCGACCGTCTCTTCCCGTTTCAGCTCGGCCAAAAGCTGTTCGTTCCAGTCCTTGCTGGGATAGGTCGGCTGTTCACGGACAAAAGAGGTATCGTTTTCCCTGTCCAAGCCGAGGAACTCCCGCAGCCCTTCCCGAAATTCCCGGTAATGACCGTTCATGATATCCGTCTGCTCCCGTATGTCGTCCGGGTGGCACAAACCGCTCGACCGCATCGACATGGCTTCTTCCCACGCGGATTCATATTTGCCGTAACTCGACCGCAAAGCGTCGGGCAACAGTTCAATGTCGCCTTCATCGAGATTCTTGCCGTCAGCGACGGAATCCAGATATGCCTTCCGCTCCGGCGTCTGCTCGATGGTGGAGCGGACAACCCGGTACATCTCCTGTTGCAGATTCTTGGCAAACTCGATTCCCGCAAGGTCGGTATCAAAACAGATATGCTGCCGGGCAGGAAGTGTAAGTGCGAGAACACCCCGCATCTGTTCCACCGTCGGGTTGCCGCCGGTAGATACGAAGACCGCTTTCCGCAAATCCTTGTTGTTTACCTGATGAAGCTGGTAATAGGCCATCGCATCGTAGGCACTCTCGAACCAGTAGATATGCCTGGCATTCGCAAGAGGCGTTTGGGCTGGGCTGGCAATCCATAGCCCTTGGCTCGAATTGCTCCCTTCCGCCTTTCCTTTATAACTGCCGCTGCCGTCCATGCGGGGGCGGCCTCGCTCTTCCAGACCGACAACCTGCCCCGTATCTTTCGGAACGGTCAGCGGAAAGGCGAGGTTGGTGTATTTCATGCCGTCCTCACGATGCTTTGTCGCCAGACAGAAATTCCGGTGGAAGGCGTATTGCGTGTAAAGGTCGATTCCACGATGCTTGAAAAACGGATAGAACTTCTTTTGTGTCGCCCGATCCTGCGGATTGAACTGGTGAATGTCGTAATCCGCCATATCAAACGGCTTCACCTCCCGTTTAGGCTGGATAATCCGGGTATCCCGGTCAGCGACGGGTTGGTTCAGCAACCGGTTGCAGACAAGGTTTACCAGTCGGTCGGAAGACACGCCTGCACGGTATTCCGCAAAAAAATGCGGATGCTCCTTGATAAAGGAAATGATGTTATACGACTTCTGCTGTTGCGGTTTGAAACAGCATTTCCCTTGCTGCGTGACAATGAACTTGTCGTTGCGGATGCGCCGCCCCTCGCTGTCCAACCGGACATACGAGGGATAGCGCAGGCCGTCGCGCCGGTTCAGGTGATAGCCCGCATCGATAAGCACGTCCTGAATGTTCAGCCTGCGCAGAAAATCGTCATAAGTCAGTTCGCCCTCTCTCATGGTTTACCTCCCCATTCTCATATCATTGATTTCACGGTTCATCTCTGCCTCGAAACAACGGATGGCCACATCCCTCGGCGTATCGACACCCGGCTTGAAGTACGGGCGTGGCGGACCGCCGAAACGCTCGCCGTAGAACTCCGGGGCATGGCAGTGATGGTGGATGCCGTGCGCGACACCCGCCGCGACTACCGTACCTGCGGTGAGGGCGGCAAAGATTTTCGTACCGAGCGCCCGTTGTGCTTCCGGGCGTGTTTTCATGTCCACTTCGCTGAAAATCTTGGAAAAGAGCTTCATCCGGTGATAATCATCCACAGCAAGGAACTTGTCGTAGTCCCGTTGAGTGATTTCGTGGCTGATAGCCTGACCGTCGATAACGGCGGTCATCCTGTATTTCCCCTCGGTCTGTGCCGGTTGAACGGCTATCTGGCTCACTTCGACTTCCCGTCCGTGCTTCTCTTCCCGATACCATCCCTTGTTTTCATTCAGAAACTGGAGGTCACGCCCGTCCACTGACGCACCGATCTCTCCCTGTATGGATTCCTCTTGCTGTTGCAGCGAGGTTTCCACCGGCATGAAAGCCTCCTGCTCCTGCCGTTGGCGTTGTTCCAAATCCTGCTGTACTTCGGGATGCAGACCGATAGCGATGCGTTGATCGCTGTTGAGAGCCTCCATCGTCACTTTGTCGGAAAAGTCAGCCCCGATAATGCCGTTCAGCAGTTCCAGACGTTTTTCTACGGGTTGTTCCTCGATGGGTGTGGCAACCAGTGTCCTCACTTCCTCTTCCGTCAGGTCATAGACCATATCGGCTTGGACGCTTTCCGACTGCACGGTTAGCGTCCGCCTTTCCGCATCCACGACAAGACCGTGCGAGGCAAGGCACTCCGCCCATTTCTCGTTGGAAAAATAGACCGGAGAGGCTATAAGCTCCTTGTACGGCCGTGCCGGTTCTCCGCTGCGCGGACGGCTGACAATCGGCGTGATGACCGCCTGCAAGTCCTGCAGAACGTCCCGTTGCTGTACGGGTTGCGCTTGTTGATGCCCCTTGTAATAGAATCCGTAACCGCCCGATTGCAACTCGCCGGGCTTCATGCGCCCGTCGGGACGTTCGGGTACGATGGACGGCCCCGGAAAGAACAGTTGGCCGCCGACCCTGCGCAGGTGGAAGCCCCACTGGTTGCGTGGCGTCCAGCCGAGGAACGGCGGGGGCATTCCCATCCGTCCCATGCGACCGTACTCGCCGATGCCGATGCGGTAGCCGTGCAGCCCCATAGCCACACGCCCGTTGGCATTGCGGGCATGGACGAAGTTCTTGGGCATGTAGAAGTCTTTGCCCACGATGCTCGTGAGCACGTTGTAGGCTTTCTTGTTGGCCGTATTGGTTCCCCAGTCCGTGAGTGCCAACATCTGACGTTCGCTTATCGGATAGACCAGCAGCGGAGAATCATGCCCCTGCACAATCAGCCGATACCCTGAACCATCAAGCGCAACATGGGCTTGCAGGCCGTTACGCATCAGCATATTGCGCATTTCGGGCTGCAAGTCCATCTGCCGGGGATTGGTATTCGTTCGTATCGCCATAGTCGGATTGTTTTCGTTATGCGTCGCCGCGTTCCATTGCCGCCTCCAACTGTTCGTCCTTGAAGCGGACAAACTCGGCAGCGGATTCGTTGCCGACAGCAAGCCCCTTTTCCTCGCAGTAACGGGCGTATTCCTCCTGCCAGTCGGCGGAGAAATGATTGACGTAATCGAGCCAGCCGTATTCGCCGCTCTGCATCTTCCCGACAAGCACCTCTTCGGGATAATATTCGTTTTGTGCCATAATCTACGGATTGATTGTTTTTACTTGTGAAGGGCTGCCGCACGGTTGCGCTCGCCGCTCTTCTTCTGTTCGTTCCACAACTCCTCGGTGTAGTCCTCTTCCGAAACGTAGTCAAGGTTGCCGTCATCGTCCATGACCCAGCAACCGTAGCACCCGAAGGTGTATTTGTCCCACTCTCGCTTGGGTTGGTTGCGCCATTGCTGCGCGTCGCCCGAACAGATGCGGATGCCGGTCTTGGCATGAAGGTCTATGCCCACTGTGGCAGGCTCGCCGTCCACGACGACCGTCAGCGGCTCGCCGTGCTGCATCCCGTTTACCTCCACTGCACCGAGGCGCATGACCTCGGCCAGCACTTTCAGGTTGCGTGCGATGATGGGCGTGGGGACATACATCACCTGTTTCGTCTCGGTGTCAATCTGCACGAAAGCCTTGCTGTTCCGGCCGTCCGCCATTTCCACGTCGGCGACAATCGCCTTGCCGTCGAGCAACTGTTTCTGCTGCGCTTCGTCATACCGTTCCAACGGAGAGGATTTCAGTGCCGGATAGAAGACCACATCCACCTGACCGTTGTCCATGCGGATAAAGGCAAAGCGGCTACGGCTCTCTATTTGCCCGCCATGCTCGTCCGTAACACGCACGGGAAGCACGGGAGAATGCCGACCATTGCAGATGTCGTCCAACACACGCATCGGCAAATCCTCGATCATCTCCCGTGTGAGACCGAATCGTTCCAGTGCCGGGAAGGGTAATTCATCAAATTCAATCTGAACTTTTTTCATACTATATTTATATTATAAAATTGTACTATACAAAGATAGAGACATCTTATTGTGACGAACAAAAATACAGCTATATAAACGGTTGTAATATGCTGTTTTTATCTTCATTAGTACAATTATCTAATCAAAATCGTACTAATAGACGCAAAATATCAAACCAATACAAGAAATGACGGTAGTTTGTTTCCGACATGAAAATTCCCGTTATAACTTTGCCGAATGAGAAAAATTCTACTGATAGCAATATCGGGTATTTCATTCTGCACGATGCCCGTTCAGGCGCAGTTCAACACGATTGCCAAGACACCAGAAAGATACAAGGTAGAAGCCTTGCAGGAGGGTATGAAAAAGCCGGAGCCGACACCCGAAAGCATGGCTCCTGCACAGGAGACTTCGACAAAACCTGCCGATGAAAGTAAGAAGTTGTGGATTGACCGTTATCTCAGCGTGTCTTATCCATTGCAGCGCATCAGAATTACATCGCCATACGGCTACCGGAAAGACCCGTTTACCGGGAAGAGGAAGTTTCACGGCGGTATCGACCTGCACGCACGGGGCGAGCAGGTATTGGCCATGATGGAGGGGGTGGTCATCAAAGTGGGACAGGACAAGACTTCCGGCAAGTATGTGACCCTGCGGCACGGAAATTACACCGTCAGCTATTGCCACCTTTCACGGGTGCTGGCCGCCAAGGGTACGGTAGTCCGTCCCCGTGATGCCGTCGGTATAACCGGCTCGACTGGACGAAGTACAGGCGAACACCTGCACATAACCTGCAAGCTAAATGGCAAGAGTGTCGATCCGTCGGTCGTTTTCGATTACATCAGGACTACACAGCAGGAGTGCATTTCAGCTTTGAGCAGACTGTTGTAAGAGTGTTTATGTCGCCAAACGCTAATCGAAAAGAGTGTCATTAGGTGATGTGGTTTTCGATTAAAACAGGGGACTTTTCATTTTGGAACTTATCGTAATTTTTTATTTGAATGATTGTGAAACCAAGACCGAGTAGGGAGATCGGACTCTAACGGTCTATCCCGTTGCGGGAGAGGACGCCTTCCGTGTAATAATGTTTGACTTCTCGCATCTCCGTGACCAAGTCGGCTATGTCGATCAATTCTGCCGGAGCGTACCGTCCCGTGATTACCAACTCTGTCCCGGAATGTCGTCGAGAAATCGCCGTCAATACCTCCTCAATAGAAAGCAACTCGTAATACAGGGCAATGGTTAGTTCATCGAGCACGACCAGATTATACTCTCCCGAAGCGAGAATTTGTTTGCAGCTTTCCAATCCCGCATAAGCTGCGTCAATATCTTCTTGTGCCGGCTTCTTTTCAATAAAGCACCCCCGACCGAATTGCTGGATGCGGACGTTGTTAAACAGATGTTCGATCTTGGTTTCATTATATTTCATGTTCTTTACGAATTGTCCGATGAAGACGCTTCCTCCGGCACACAAAACTCGAATGGCAAGCCCAAATGCGGCCGTTGTCTTTCCTTTCCCGTTGCCAGTATAGACATGTATATATCCTTTGTTTTCCATATTGTTGATTTATGATTGCAAATGTAATCCGTGTTATGGTTCGGCGGAAAGATGGGCAAAACAATAAGTATAGGTTTGAATCGTGCCATCCTCAAGCCGGATGTCATAACTTTGGCTAAAGGGAGTTCCCAGTCGGAAAAGTACGGGTGAAGAGAATATCGGTCCGTCGTAGCAGAACGTGTGGTATTCTCCGTTTTCTCCGTTGGGGTCCATTTCCTTGGGGAGAGAGGCAATAAAGTCGGCATCTACCTCGCGACCGATGGCATCCATTCCCAAGCCATCGGCTTGCGTGGTCACGATGACCGTCTTCAGTCCGGAAGCGAGGTATTGCTGCATGACGATTTCCGAGGAGACTACTCCCCATAACGGCTCCACAACCTCTATTCCGAGTGGAGCGAGTTGTCGCTCCCGGTAGGCACGGACATCGTGCAAGTAAATATCCCCGAAAATAAAATGGGTTACTCCTTGCTCCTTGAAATGTAGGGCTGCGCAAGTCATGGCCTCTGCGTAATTTTCAAGGTTCCCCTGGGGTGTGAGATTCACGATATGCAGGGGAATACCGATACTGTCTGCTTGTGCCTGAAGCAAGGGGAGTGGGATACCGTGCATGGTGGAGCGTTGCGAGTCACGATTGATTGTGGTGAGCAGGGCAACGATGTCGTATAGCTCCGATTGACGAGCTCGCCAAAGGGCATGCGCGGAGTCTTTTCCCCCGCTCCAGTTGAATACGGCTTTTATCTTTTCCATTCGATGTTCGTAAAACTTCATGCTTCCAATAACTCACTCGTTTTTGCCCAATAATAGTAGGCTTCCGGTAGGTTGCTTCTCAGCTTATTCAGTTTGTTGGGCAGCGAAGGTCGGATGACCATATCCTTTATATCGGCAGGGTTGTTGGAATAAGATTCTATTTCATTGATTCCCTTTTCAATTAACGTGGCTAAATAAGCCGCCCTTGCTGCATCAATAATGGCATGGTCTATCAGATAACGCTGATTGTACATGAATGATTTGACACGGATGATTCCGTCTTGTATCAGGTCGAAGTCTCCTTCTCCGGCTTTTCCCCGTGTGGAGATACAAAGTGCCGTTTGGCGGATGTCATTGAAAACTTGCCCTATGTCCGTTCCGAAAGACCGGTATGAAAGTTCGACCACCGCAATCTTACGGAACGCTTCTTTGGTAATCTGCAAGTCTGAAACATTTTCAAACAGCCGCCCCACATCATAAAGCTGTTTGGCTATCTCCATCGAACAGGACCTTCCATTCTTGTAATAAGGTATTCCAGTTGTGTTGGGAGCGAAAGCCGTCAGTTTATCGCCCAAAATATCTTCTGCGGACGGGACTGTTACCATCAATGGTTTTCCTTCCAACCGTATGAACGGGCAGTCGATAGCTATTTGTTGGGTACGGAAATAATGAATGTCCTCGTAGAGTACATCCAGCAGGATATAGGATTGTGCATCGGTGTCATTTCGGTAGGCAATCTGATAGAAAAACTTGGAATGGCTCTTGGGAATATCCGCATCATCCCGTTGCTTGCGTTCCACAAGTTCCAGATTGATGAAGCCGAAATCGGCAAATGATTTCAGATAGTCTTCAATGTTGGTTCCAGGGGGACAGATAACATCAATGTCGATTGACAGACGATGAGCAGATTTCCCAAGTATGAGCATAAGTGCCGTTCCTCCCTTAAAAACCAGTGGACACCCGGCTTTAACCAGCATTTCAAGCAGGGACAGGGCACGGATTACTTTCTCTATCAGATTTTTATCATTATAGTGCAATTCGGATGAAACCTGTTCGATCCATTCTGCCGTAAAACACTCCTTCTTTATCATTTTATGTTCAGATTTTCTAATATGGACAATATTTCTTCTTTTGCCTTACGTCTGCCGGCATACCTGAATAGCCGATTTCGATTGACAGCGTACAGGTTAAAGGCATTTTCAAAGATATGCTCGCTTTCACTACCTTGTAGGTAGAAGAAATCCGCATCCCTCAATATATCCACCAACAGCTTTTCCAGTGTAGGCATCGGTACATCTGATACTTTCTGCAAAGGAGCTTCCGAGACCAAATTTTTCACAAAAAAGACACGGCTGTCCATATCTACATATCGGTAAATCATATCTTTGTCCGGTCGCAGATAGACGTCACGGTTCCCGTCTTTCAAAAAGTTGAAAACCGTTTCTGCCGAATCCCTGTCTGTTTCCACATAGACAACACGGTTGGAAGAAAGGTGATGCTGCAAGGGTGCGATAATATCCCCCTGATAGACGCAGAACTTCGCAAATGGGAAATTGACCAGCAACGAATCGTAAATTTCTCTTACTTCACCTATGAGTTTAGGAACAAAGGGCTGTTTCATGACTTTAGCATACATTCCGCGTCCGGTTCTGACCAGTGCATTTTCATTCACGAGCTTGAACAGATACCATGACAAGGAAGACTTGCTTATACCAACCTTTTCGTGAAGATAGGCAAACAAGTCATCCATGCTGAAATCACGGTGTACTTCAGCGTATTCAAGTATGGATGTCGTTGTTTTATTACTCATATTATATCCTGTTTTTGCCTGCAAATATAGCAAATTTTCGGCACTATTTCTGAATAGTGCCGAAAATTTGTATTTATTTAAAACAATCTATATGTAAATAACCTTTTGTCATCATCTACTAAATATCGGCACTAAATTAAAATTGTGCCGATATTTAGTGGTTGTTCAATATTGTACAATGACAATTTACCAAATCGTATTTTCCTGTTTTATTGTTGTCACATCTCGTTTATCGGCAGGTCATTCTTTACTCTTTTCGTCGGCGAATGTAGGACGAAGCGCATAATCGCCAAGCCGCATTGCATTCGGATGACGAAAACAGACTGTTGCACGGTCGGTTTTCTATCCGGGTTTGGCTTATGATGCCACAGCTTCATCCTCTGGCTGCCTCAAAAAGCTGAAAACAAACCTGCACGGCAAACGAAAGCAGGGAAAAAGAAAAAATCAGCAGAAAAGTTCAACCAATTAAAAGTAAACAAGTATGGTAGAAGAAATTAGACAAGACGGCAAAGTGATATTGTCGAGCGAAGACGTTTTTTCCGTCCCTATGATTTTCAACAACCTTTGTGGAAAGAATTTCATTGGCAAAGAATACAAGGACTATATCAGGCATATAGCCTTTGAGGAAATGGGACTTAAGCCGGGCATCGTGTCCCATTATCGGGACGGTGTTCTATATAAGAACGGCACAATCCCGGAACTTTGAACAGGTAAACCCAAATAGGAACAGCAAAAATCAAAATTCATATAGATATGGAAACAACAACTATCCATCCGGCAGAAGCCTATCTCCGAAACGAGCAGAATCCCGCCTCTTTATATGTAAGGATTGCAGGCCAACGCAGGCGATTATTCATCAACCGCAATGAAAATGTTATCGGCATTATTGCGCCCAAAAAACGAAAAAGCGGGTACATCTTCACAGATTGGGCAAGCATTGAGAAGATATACTATCCGTCATCCTCTCCCGAAGATGCAGCGGACATAGAAAAGAAACTGGTCTTGAAATACCAGAAACTTGCCCGGCTTGCCACGCATACAAACGACTGGCTTCGCAAAATCGCTAATGCCGATTTGGATAAATCCCTTTACGAGAACCGCATCACGACCGGCACACGCATCGACGGCAAGTGTATCGGACTTGCCACCATCGAGAAGTATTGCGGCAGTTGGGATATGGCTCGTTTCAGAACGGCACTGAAGCAAGGCGAAAAGTTTTCCACCGGACGTTTCGACTTTTGTGGCTATGACGGTACGTTATGGTGTGAGCCGCGCGAAAACGGCGATATGGCGGCTGGATTCAGCAAAGAATACCGGAATTGCGGTAACGGCTACTATTATCTGCTTATCAACGATGAATACATGATAGGCTATGACATAGACTGAGTTATATGCAGGGTAAGGACAGACCGTATCGGGCAAAGTCTCGGTACGGTCTGATGTTCCCGTCCGCCAACGACCTTTTATAGAACTCCTGTTCTCCCTCTTATAGCCTTACATCCTGCGGCCAGTTTGCTTCAAGCAGCCTCACGCATTTTGTGTAACACCTTACATAAAGTGCGTGAAGCCCCTTTTTGCAAAAGGACGGACACGGACAGACTTGGCATTACAGGGGGCGGGATAAATCCTGCCCTCTGTAGTCCCAAGACAGTCCGTCGAAAAGTCCGTCCCGGCTGGCCGCCTTATTCTTTTACCCATAATCTTTCCTTTTTCTAACGGATTCCCATTAAACCCAAGTCCGCTGCCGTGCGACCTACGGGATAGAATTTTCCGCAAAGGTAACCGGCCGCTCCAATCTTGCCAAGGCCGGCGTGCCGCTGCGAGTGACACGTAAAAATCTTCCTCTCCGTCTGTCGAGCGTATTTTTTCGGATCAGCCTTGTCCGATTGTCCCTCACCACCTTCTGAAAGCAGAAAAATCTTCCCGGCGGTCGCAAACAGACCGAACAAAGGGAAATAAAAAGAAAGGTTAAATATGAGTTACAACAAATTGAAATCATTGGTGGCAAACGTGGAAGCGATAAAGACAGCGTTACAAATCCACATTCAAGGCAGACAAGCCACAACAGAGGAAAAAGAGATTTTATCCCTATATTCGGGGTTTGGCGGTATCAAAGAAGTATTGAACATCGGCACGGAAAAGCCTGTAAGTGGCGACATGGTAGAACCGATACAAAGATTGCAGGAGCTTATCGACACCTACCCACATTTCACAGAACCCATGCGCCACAACGTCATGGAGGGTATCAAAGCCTCCGTCCTGACAGCGTTCTACACCCCGAAATTCCTTGTTCAAGCGGTAACAAAACAAATACACACTACATTCAAGGATAACGGACTGCAAATGCGCTTATTCCTCGAACCGAGTGCAGGCATTGGCGGTTTCCTCCCGGTAGCCATGTCCGACACCTGCGGCTATGCTATTGAAAAAGACCCGGTTTCGGGTCTGATACTCTCCCTGCTGAATGACAACACGATTACACGGACAGCCGGGTTTGAAACGATAGACGAACAGGGTTTTAAACATACGAAATTCGATGTCATAGCCTCCAACATACCTTTCGGTAACTTCCGTGTGTTCGATGCGGAACTCTGGAAGAAAGGCGGCATATACGAGCAGGCTACCAAGACCATACACAATTACTTTTTCGTCAAGGCTATGGAACTTTTGAACGAGGGCGGTCTGTTGGCTTTCGTCACATCAAGGGGCGTGGCCGACACACCAAGCAACAAATTCGTGCGTGATTACCTTGTGAGCCATGCTGATTTGATAAGTGCCATTCGTCTGCCCGACATGCTTTTCATGCAAACAAGCGGTATCGAGGTAGGCAGTGACTTACTTGTATTTCAAAAACATACACACAAGGCATCACTTTCACAAAGGGAACAGCTCTTTTTGCAGGTCGGCAGGGAAAAGGCAGATACGACAGGCACAATGACCGAATACGCCAACAAACTTTTCACATTGTCGAAAACCACCCTTGCAACAGGCAGCCGCATTGCGATGAACCAGTACGGCAAGTATGTACGCAAATACCAGTGGCAGGGTGATGAAAACGCCATGTCGCAGTACCTCGCCGCATTGCTCAAACTCGACTTTGGCCGCTATTTCCGCAAAAGCCTTTTCACAAGTGAGGGACAGGACGGCATACACACGCAAATGTCCCTTTTCGGTAGTGTGGCCGTTAAGCAACCACCAAAAGGCAGACGAGCCTATACGGACGAGCCGGAAGCGTGGATGAAAGAGGGCGCAATGGTACTGTTCGAGGGGCAGGTGGGCGTTATCCAATACCGCAAATCCGACCTCTACCAAGAGACGGCCACCGATTTTGTCCCGGTGGACGAGGGCAAGGTGAACACCGACAGGGCAAACGACTATTTCGCTATCCGCAAGGCATACTTTGAACTTGCAATCAAAGAGCAGGAGAAACAGATGGAACAGCCGCAACTGCGTGAACGACTGAACGCTTGCTATGATGCTTTTGTCGCCAAATGGGGCTTTTTCCACGAGAACGACAACAAGGAATTTATCATGCTTGACAGCCTTGGCGTGGAAGTCTTTACAATAGAAATGCAGGTCAAGGGCAACATATTCAAAGCCGACATCATGCGTGAGCCTGTAGCGTTCAAAAAGATAGACACGACCGTGCAACTCACACCGGCCGAAGCGTTGGCAAGCAGTCTGAACTTTTACGGCTGTGTGGATATGGGCTATCTGACACAGACCACAGGCAAAGACGAGGACGAAGTTATCGACGACCTCAAAGGCGAGATATTCTACAACCCAGCCACCGGAGAATGGGAACACAAAGGCAAGTTCATAGCCAGAAACGTCATTGCCAAAAGCAAGGAAACAGGCTCTTATCTTCCCGACCTCACAGGCAAGGAAAAGGACTGGGCGGAAACCGCTGTAAAGGCATTGGAGGAAGCCATGCCCGAAGCGATACCTTACGAGGAACTCGACATCAACATGGGCGAGCGTTGGATTGACACGAAGCTGTACGCCGATTTTGCCACAGAGCTTTTCGGAACGGAAACCGATGTGATGTATTTTGACGTGAACGACACCTATCTGGTACGTCTGCAAGGATATTCCCCTATAGTCTATAACACCTATTCCGTAAAGAATTACAACGGAGAGGACTTGTTTGTACACGCATTGCAGGACACCGTTCCCGAAATAACCAAAGAGATAGAGCGGAACGGCGAAACGGTACGAGTGCCGGACGAGGAAGCCATACAGGAAGCGGCCACCAAGATACAGGAGATAAGAAACCGTTTCAACCAGTGGCTCGACTGTCAACCGATAGAGGTAAGGGACGAATTGGTAAGGGTGTACAACGAGCGGTTTAACTGCTATGTCCGTCCGCATTATGACGGCTCGGCACAGACCTTTCCGCAGCTCTCTTTCGAGAATTTCCCATACGACAGCCTCTATCCCTCACAGAAAGACGCTATCTGTATGATTAAGCAGAACGGCGGCGGTATCTGTTGGCACGAGGTAGGCACAGGCAAGACGATGATAATGTGCGTTTCAGCTTACGAAATGAAACGCCTCGGATTAGTGCAGAAACCACTCATTATCGGCTTGAAAGCCAATGTTCACGAGATTGCCGACACGTTCCGCAAGGCTTACCCCTCGGCAAAGGTGCTTTATCCGGGCAAGGAGGATTTCACCCCTGCCAACCGCAAAGAGGTATTCTCGAAAATCAAGAACAACAACTGGGACTGTATCATTCTGACGCACGACCAGTTCGCCAAAATACCGCAGTCGGAACAGACCATGATAGATATATTCACGGAAGAACTGGCCGATGTGGAGCGCAATTTGGAAGTATTGGAACAATCCACCATGCGCTACCGCAGCGGAAAGATGCAGGACGGTCTGGAGAAGCGCAAACAGAACCTCACGGCCAAACTTAAGGAGTTGCGAATGAAAATCAACGACCGGAAAGACGATACAGTCGATTTTCACTCGATGGGCATAGACCACATATTTGTCGATGAATGCCACATTTTCAAGAACTTAATGTTTCAGACACGCCACACGAGGGTTGCCGGTATAGGCAATACCAAAGGCTCGCAAAGGGCGATGAACCTGCTGTTTGCCATCCGTGACATTCAGCACCGGACAGGACGTGACCTCGGCGCAACATTCCTTTCGGGCACGGTAGTAGTTAACGCACTCACCGAGCTATATGTGATGTTCAAGTATCTTAGACCAAGAGAATTGCAACGTCAACAGATTTCTTGCTTCGATGCGTGGGCGGCGATATTTACGCAGAAGACAGCCGACTATGAACTGAACGTGACAGGTGCAATCAAGCGTAAAGAGCGTTTCCGCACCTACATCAAAGTGCCGGAACTGGCAATGTTCCTGCGTGAGATTACCGACTACCGCACCGCCGACATGATAAACCTCGATGTACCGGATAAAAACGTGCGCTTTCTTTCTCATGCGCCCACTATCCAGCAGGAGGAAATGATAGGCCGTCTGGTTTCCTTTGCACACAGCGGACAGTGGGAGGATTTGGGACTTGATACGCCCGAACCCGACAATCTCGATAAGGCTAAAATGTTGGTCGCTACCAACGTGGCACGGAAAATGGCTCTCGATATGCGTTTGTTGGGCGACAAGTTCAGCGACGATGCCGACAACAAGGCTTCAATCTGCGCAAGAACAATCTATGACTATTATGTGAAATCGAACGCCAACCGGGGTACGCAGTTCGTGTTCAGCGACCTCGGCACATACAAGCCGAATGAGTGGAACGTATATACTGACATTAAAAAGAAGTTGGTGAACCTCGGCATTCCGGCCGATGAAGTGCAGTTTATCCAGTGCGCCACCACCGAAAGGGCAAGAAAACGCCTGTTCGAGGACATGAACAACGGCAAGGTGCGTGTGCTTTTCGGCAGTACCACCATGTTAGGCACAGGGGTAAACGCCCAACAGCGGGCGGTAGCGGTGCATCATTTGGAGATTCCCTGGCGACCGGCCGACATGGAGCAGCGCAACGGCAGGGCGGTACGCAAGGGCAACACCGTGAAGCTGTGGGGCGGCAATGTGGTGGATGTGGTGATATACGGCACGGAAAAGACACTTGACGCCTACAAATTCAATTTGCTGAAAAACAAGCAGATGTTCATCAACCAAATCAATAACGGCACAATAGCCGTGCGCCGTATCGACGAGGGCGGCATGGACGAGGACAACGGCATGAACTTCGCCGAGTTCGTGGCTGTCCTTTCCGGCAATACAGATTTGCTGAACAAGGCAAAACTTGACAACAAGATTATGCAGTTGGAAAAGGAACAGGCCATTTTCAAGAAAGAACGCGTCCGTGCCGAGCGCAAAATAGCTTCCAATCGTGAAGAGGTTGAAAAGGCACGGCGTACAAAGGCCGGTTTCATCAATGATTGGGAATACTTCAACTCTTACGAGGGCACAAAGGTAACGCAGCTTCTCAACCTGCCACAAGCCACAACCGAGGAAACAGGCCGGGAATTACACCGCATCGCTAAAACCTACCGTAGCGGAGCGTATGGCACGATTGGTACGTTTGCAGGACTGAACCTGTTGGTACGCAGCGAGTACAGTATAACAGGGGTATTTGACCGCAACACGTTCTTTGTCGAGGGGACAAGCGGGCTTAAATACCGTTGTGGACTGACAGGTGCGTTACCGCTTGGCTTCGTGGAATCTGCTCAATATCCGCAGGCTACACTAAACAAATTGCCCTCACTTATTGAGAAGCAACAAAAGGCGGTGGAGCGGATTGAAAGCGAAATCCCCATATTGCAGGACATCGTTGACCGCCAGTGGAGCAAAGCCGATGAATTGGTAAAACTCAAACTGGAGTGCAAGGAGCTGCAGCGGAAGATTGACGAAAGTCTCAAGGATGCGGAACGCTCTCTAACCCCACCCGAAACACCGGCTACCGAATACGAACCTACAACCAAAGCCGCTTAAACCATACTCATATCTTAGCCTTTTCCCTCTGTTTGGTTGTGAGAACCCGGCAGAGGGATTTTTCTTGTGTTCCCCGATCTGACAGCGGCAATATCCGTTTATATGCTCCAAGAGGCTACTTTACTGTTATACAACCGATACTAAATGTAGTATATACTAAGGTTAGTAAAGTAGGATATTAGGAAATATCACATCGGAAATGATAGAATGCAACTACATTTAGTCAATCAGTATTTTAGTATAGTAGTAGATACTACAATACTAAAATATAAATAAGTAGTAAAATAGTATGCACTAATCGTAGTAAATACTAAAAATAGTAGTATCTTTGTATCAGATATAAAGATATGAAATTATGACAAAAATAATCGCAGTTTTGAACCACAAGGGTGGTGTCGGAAAAACGACTACTACCATCAATCTTGCTGCCGCATTGCAGCAGAAAAAAAAGCGAGTGTTGCTCATCGACATGGACGGTCAGGCGAACCTCACGGAATCCTGCGGTCTCTCCATCGAAGAGGAACAGACGGTGTACGGAGCGATGAAAGGCGAATATCCCTTACCGGCATTCGAGCTGGGAAATGGTCTTTCCGTTGTTCCGTCCTGCCTTGATTTGTCAGCGGCGGAATCCGAGCTTATCAACGAGCCGGGACGGGAACTGATACTGAAAGGCCTGATTGCAAAATTGCTTGAGAGCCGGAAATTCGACTATATCCTGATTGACTGTCCGCCCTCGCTGGGTTTGCTGACGCTGAACGCCCTCACATCGGCGGACTTTCTGATTATTCCGGTACAAGCACAGTTCCTCGCCATGCGCGGAATGGCGAAGATTACAAATGTGATCGAGATTGTCAAAACCCGTTTGAACCCGAATCTGAACATCGGCGGAATTGTCATCACACAGTTTGACAAGCGCAAGACGCTCAACAAGAGTGTAGCGGAACTCATCAGCGAATCGTTCTGCGACAAAGTGTTCAAGACCGTCATCCGGGACAATGTGGCATTGGCCGAAGCTCCGATAAAGGGTCTGAACATCTTTGAATACAACAAGAACAGCAACGGGGCAAAGGACTACATGGAGTTAGCAAAAGAAGTGTTGAAATTAAAGTAAAAACGATATGAGCAAAAGTGATTCATTGAAAAACGGCATGAGAAGCGGACTGGACGGCTTGCTGTCATCCACCGGGAAGTCCACGCAAAAGAAAGAACCTGCACCGGTCAAAACGGAAAAAGAGCCTGCTGTGCATTGCAATTTTGTTATCGACAAAAGCATCCATACCCGGATGAAATACCTCGCTATCGAAAAGAATATGTCGCTCCGAAATATTGTGAACGAGGCGATGAAGGAATATCTGGAGAAGCACGAGAAATAACCAGGGCGGCTTGCCGCCCAATCGACTTTTATACCAAATACCGCTATCTTATGACACACGTCCACAAGGTAGCGGTTTTCCCATTTATATCCCCTGACAGTTTACCTGTTCTATTCGCCTCTTATAGCTGCAAGGCTGCATTTCCCTTTCTATCCATTCCGCTTACCGCTTGTCCGGTCTCGTTCCTGCCATCGCCGGTTGGTTTTCCAGACGCAAATTTGGACTGCCGCGCTTGATTTCACCGCTTTGAAGTGCATTTCTCGTAAAATTCTTCCTTTCCTTGAAAGAGTAATTTTCCGGAAAAAGCGTTGAAAATAGCTTGTTCGTCAGTCCCTTGAAGCATCTGTAAATCCCAAGCGGTTCAGGCAGAAAAAAGAACCGAAAAGAGGGATAAAAAAGAAAATCAATTCAATAACAATTAAATTTTATGATTATGGCAACAACAGCAGCAGCCCAAGCAGTAGAGAAGAACATCACATCGGTAGCATTGGCAAACATTCAGCCAAGTAACTACAACCCACGCAAGAACTTTGACGAGACAAGCCTTGCGGAACTTGCCGAGAGTATCCGTCAGCAGGGAGTGCTTCAGCCTATCGGTGTGCGCCCCATTGCGGACAACCGTTTCGAGATTGTCTTTGGAGAACGCAGATACCGTGCTTCCCTCATGGCTGAATTGACGGAAATTCCGGCTACCGTCATGGAAATTTCCGACGAGACAGCCGAGGAAATGGCAATCACCGAGAACCTGCATCGCAAGGATGTTACCCCGATTGAGGAAGCCAACGCCTACCAAAAACTCATAGACAGCGGTCGCCACGATGTCCAATCCTTGACCGTGCAGTTCGGCAAGACGGAAGCGTATATCCGTACACGACTTAAATTCGTTTCCTTGATACCCGAAATCGCCTTGCTGTTGGAGCAGGACGAAATCACAATCAGTGTGGCAAGTGAAATCTGCCGTTATGGGGAAGAGATACAGCGTGAGGTGTACGACCAACATCTGAAAGAGGGAGTGCAGTACAATAGTTGGCGAGGCATGAAAGCCTCCGAGGTGGCACAGAGCATCGAACGGCAATATACCGCAGACCTCAATCGCTATTCATTTGACAAAACCCTTTGTCTTTCATGTCCCCACAATACCAATAACATGATGTTATTCTGTGAGGGTAGTTGCGGAAATTGCGCCAACCGTGCTTGCTTGGTGGAAATGAACACATCGCACCTTACCGAAAAGGCTATGCGGCTCATGGAACAGCACCCTGCCGTTCCCCTCTGCCACGAAAGCTACAATTACAATGAAGCTGTCATCGACCGACTTACCGCTATGGGCTACGAAGTGGAAAGCCTTAAAACCTATGCAACGAAATACCCCGAAAGCCCCCAAGCACCTCAAAAAGAGGATTATGATACCACCGAGGAATACGAGGATGCAGAAAAGGATTACGGGCAGGAATTGAACGGTTACACCGAAAAATGCGAAGCAATCCGCACCCGAAGCGAAGCAGGAGAAATCTCCCTCTATCTCCGTATTGAGAGCAACGACATTACACTGTGCTATGTTGCAAATACCGCTACCACCGTAAACGGTACAGCAACCGAAATGCCGCTTTCACCTATCGAGAAGTTGGAAAAGCAGGACAAACGCAACAAGGAGATTGCCCTCGAAAAGACCGTTGAAGACACCAAAAAGCGGATTTTAGAGGTCGATATGTCAGAGCGCAAATTTGGACAGGACGAGGAGAAAATGGTGTATTTCTTCCTGCTCTCCTCACTCCGCAAAGAGCATTTCAATGAGGTGGGAATTGAAGATAAAGGTTCTTATTACTACCTTACGAGCGAGGACAAAATGCGCATCATCGAGAACCTTACCGCCAAGCAGAAAGCCGTTATCCGCAGGGATTATCTGATTGCCAATTTCAAGGACGCATTCGGTAACAACGCCACAGCCTCCCTGTTGCTTGGCTTCGCCCAAAAGCATATGCCCGAAGAACTTGCCAATATCCAAGACGGATATAATGAAGTGTACGAAAAGCGGCACCAACGCATTAAGGAAAAAAAAGCCGCTTTGCAGGAACAAGCCACGCAGGAAGCGGAACAACCCGATGAACCGCAACCCGAAGCGGAAGCACAGACCGAACCGCAAACGGAAGAAATAGCTGCCTGACAAATGTTGTTGTCATAACGAATAGGGGGGGGGGAAATCCGCCCTCTATTCATTTTTGTATGCTCCGGACAAAGGACCCAAGTACCTCTTTTAACTTTCTGACGAACCCGTCACCACCCACCCTTCCTCCATTCATAGCTTTCGTTTCCTCTTTTTTTTACCATTTTCAACTTCCCTTTTATAGCGTTTCCCCAGCTTCATTCCCTGTCAGCCCCGGTTTGGTTTTATCAGATGCAAAGGTCGGCCGTCGCGCTTGATCCGGCGGCTTGAAATGTATTTCCTGCAAATTCTTCCTTCCCTCAGAAAGAGTAATTGGCAGGAAAAGCCTCCCGTATGAAGCTGTACCGACAACCGTTTACCGCATCTATAAAATCCCAAAGCGGTTCCGACAGAAAGGAATCGAACGGAGGGAATAAAAAACAAATCATTAAAATTCAAGATTATGGACAACATCAAGGAAAGCAAGGAGTACCAGCTCGCCAAAGACTGGGAAAGAGCAGTGAACGATTACGGCTTCAATCCCAAACGGTTTGCAGCCGCTATCCCCGAAATGCACCCCACGCTGCAGCAAAGCCTTTACAGGTTGGTAAAGGAGTGTATCGTGGTCATGGCAGACGAGACACGCAATTACGATGACCGCAACCGTGCATCGCACGAAGAAGCGAAGTGTATCATGGAATACCTCAAGGCAAACGGGAGACATATCCCATTAAGATAACAGGCGTATGAAAACGAAAGAACTACAATTTGACGGCAATATCTACATCTGCCGTATCGTGAAATCCAACGAAGGTGAAGAACTACTTATCGGCTCTACCGCTCTGCTCGATGCACTTCATCCGGGCAGTTTCGAGGACGAGAGCGAAGGTTTTGCAAGTAAGGAAGCCGAACAAATATATGACGAGGTTTTCTTTTTCGCCGATGCGAAGACCCTCAAATTACCGGACGATGAACTCATCACGGAATTAAAAGAGGATAACCCCGAATGGTTCAACTAACATAAATCAATAATCATATTAAAAATCAAAGTTATGGATAAAGAGTATGTAATGCACATCGCACAGACCATCAAAGAACAATTACTGTCATTTACCCCCATACCCGTCTTTATGTCGTGGGGAGTCAGCGAATTTGTCGCTACGGTATTCCAAGAATTACCGGCACTGCGGCTGAAAGTAAACGGACGGTTACACGCCGGATATGTCGTTATCGCTCTCAACGGCTCTGATTACTACGAGGTCTATCTACTGAAAGAAGATGATAGCAATGCAAAGTGTGTCAATGAAGAAGTCTGCTTCGACGAACTGGGCGATGTTATCGACCGGGCTATCGAAAGCGGTACAGACAAGGAGGAATACGATAAATTCTGCGACCGGCAACTTGCCGAACTTTTAAGCGGTACACGAGCTTAAATAAGCGAACTACCATATAAATAACACTGCCCCCATTTTCACGCGGGCAGTGTTATTTGTATGAGGTTGGATGCGTCCAAGCCGCAATATCCTATTATAAACTTACTTTTGAAATTCTTGTTCCACTTTTACCGTTACATACATCTGGTTACGGCTTGTGGGATTGTCCGGCTCCGTCATTTCCAATACCCCTGCACCAATCATCGGATTGATATAGACCTCCATAAGATTTTCCCTATCTTTCAATCCTAAATGTTGCAAAATATCAGATAGGGATTGCGGCTCAACACAGAACTCCAAGATTTGCTCTTTTCTCAAATCCTGCTTGCGAGGTTTTCTTGTCGGGTTTTCATCCCTAACTGCAAGGTCAGCACAACATAGTCCGGACGTGTTTCCTCGGCTACAGTAGGAAGCGGCCAACCCAAAGACTGCCAACCGCTCACAATCTTATCCACACCGCTACCGGCTTTCTCGGCACGCCCCAGACACATGAACATCTAAGTGAGTAGATTGGCAGCAAAGCGAGTGCAGGAAACCGGAACGCTAAAAATACCGAATAAGACCCACACGGCACTATAATATGTTGGCATTCTGCCCTGTATATCCCGTATTTTTCGTACCTTTGCGGCACAAAAACGTATGTATATGGAACAACAAGTTATCCCATCGGATTATACACAATATGCAGAGGCAGTAGAGATAATCAAACATGCCATCGAACGCTGCCGGTATAGAAGTGCGGCTGCGGTCAACAAAGAAACTCTCTCGTTGTATTTTGGAGTGGGGAAATTCGTGTCTGAAAATTCCCGCATCGGCTGTTGGGGTACTAAAGCATTGCCTACCATATCAAAGCTCCTTCAACGGGAGTTGCCCGGTCTGCACGGCTTTTCTGAATCGGGGTTGAAACGGATGCGCTCATTCTATGAGGAATGGAGGACGTTTTTAATTCGTCCAACAGTGTTGGGCGAATTGGAAAACCATTCGTCGGAAAAGGGTACGGCTTTAATTCATCCAACAGCGTTGGGCGAATTGGATATTGACGAGCATCTACTGCTGCAACTTATCGGGCAACCGGTCAATACCGAATTTACCTGGGACGATTTTGTCAAGATTAGCTTTTCACATCATATTGAAATCCTGACTCGTTCAAAAGACATCGCAGAACGATTGTTCTATATCCATTGTGCCGCTCAAAATGCGTGGTCGCTATCCTCTCTCAAAAATTACTTGAAAGAAGACATCTATTCAAATCGCGGATCTTTGCCGAGCAACTTCCTTCAAGTGCTGCCCGAAGCCATTTATGCCGTAAAAGCGACATTGGCGTTCAAGGATGAGTATATGCTCGAAATGGTTAATCTGGAGAATGTGGGAGAACGCGAACAGGACTGGAACGAAAAGGTCATCGAAAACCAAATCGTAACCAATATCAAGCAGTTCATTCTCCGTTTTGGAAACGACTTCACTTTTATCGACAGTCAGCATCGCCTGATAGTTGCCGGAGAGGAAATGTTTGCTGACCTTGTATTCTTCAACAGAGAACTGAATGCCAGCGTAATCGTGGAATTGAAACGGGGCAAGTTCCGCCCGAATTATCTCGGACAGCTTAGCGGTTATCTGACTGTATATGATATGACCGACAAGAAACCGCACGAGAACCCTTCAATCGGTATTGTCCTATGTCAGGATGCCAACCGCCAATTTGTCGAAATCATGGTGCGCGACTATGATAAGCCTATGGGCGTGGCGACATACCGCACAGCCCAAGAAATGCCGGAAAATTTGCGCAAGACTCTACCGGACATCGACAAATTACAAAATCTGCTGTCGGAAAACGATTCCAAATCGGAAACTGTCAGATGATTCATTTACGTCCGCAAAACCGGCTTTATGCCCACAAGATTTTGGGTAACTGAAATTGAATATAAAAATCCCTGCAATAACCACGAAATTATTGCAGGGATTTTGATTTATTTCGCCCCACGCTTGTTCAGTACATCCGCTATCATGTCTTTTACGTCCTGTCCGACTTGTATGAAATTTTTATACAAGATGCGTTCCCGTTCCTCCCTCGACTTGAAAGTGTAGAACTTCGGTAGAGGTACATAGGCCGCTTCCTCCGCTTTTATCTCCCTCATATCGAAATCCGTCTTGCAGAAGAACTTTGTAGTCTTGAACTCTTCCGATTCCTGAATGTTCATCGAGCCTCCCGTACCGGTTTTCGTCTTCACGAAATCCCTGGCCGTCTGTCCGCAAATCCATCCCGTCGCCATATCCGAAATTTTCGAGGCGGGTACAAGGCTGTCCATGTTCTCATTGAGATTGATACTCGTTTTGTCCCGGTCGATGGTTACACCTTTCTTAACTTGTACCACTTTACCGAAAATGTCATTCGACAGCCATTCCAATGTCTCTTTCGAGCGAGCCGAACCGCTCACCACGTTACCCACCGTCGTGATGATTTTTTGCATTCCCACTTTTCCGTAGTCAGCCTCCAACTGCGGCAACTCCTGAAAACCCAATGTCACGCTTACCTTGTTGCTTCTCGCCGTACCTATCAGTCGGTCTATCTTGTGGAAATACAGTGTCGGCAGCTCATCCACGATGATGCTGACCGGAATATTCTTCCCCTGCCCGGTGTTCACACGGGTAACGAGACGGTTCAATATCAGAGCGTTCAACGCTCCGATGATACTTTCCATTTCCGGATCGTTGGCTATCAGCAGATAACTGGGTGACTTGGGGTCACTAACTTTCAGGTCGAAGTCGTCCCCATCCTTGTGGAATATCCAGTAGGATTCTTTGGTGGCCAAACGGCTGGTATAGACACGCAGCGTACCTATCATACCTTCCAACTGCTCCATCGCCTTGTTCTTGAAGGCCGTCTGGAACGGGCCGAGCAACGGCGCGACCTCGTTGTCCGTCTCCAGTACCTCAAAAATAGTCTGGTAGCTCTCATTGAGAAATGAAAGGATATGCGGCATATCCGAGTATTTTCCCAGCCAATAGGCAGGCTCCACGATGCTGCCACCCTCACGGTCACGAACGACACCCGTCGGCTTCCAGAACTTCGTCTGCGGATCTTGCCGTTTCTCCGCATACAGTTTCTTTCCGTTTGCATCGTAGGGTTCCCGCTCGTAGTTCACGAAAAAGTAGATACAGGCGGCAAGAAAGTTCACGGCAGAAGTCTGAAAGAACTGGTCACTGCCTCCGCCTCCCTCTTTCTTGCCTTTCTGCAGGGATTCCAACAGGGTTTCCGCCGTTTCGCTTGCCGCCGCAAGATTATTGATGTACTTTGCCTGAATGGGGTTCACCCGTTTGCTGTACTCCACATCCACGAAGTTGATGATGTTGAACTTACATCCTTTTGGCACTTTGCCGAGCTTCTGGTTTTTCTTGTAATGATAGTAAAGTTTAGTGGCAAGTGTCGGAAATTTGTAGTCATAGACCACCATCGCAAAGCCCTTGGCACTATGTTGGCGGATGAACGGTTCTATGATGCTGAACGTCTTACCGCTGCCCGGAGTTCCGACTACCCATGTTCCTCTGAAACAGTTGCTTATCGACACCCATCCCTTGCGAAATTTACCTTTGTAATAGTACCGCATCGGTATATTCACGCTATACTGGTTCTCAACCTTCTCTTCGCTCTGCTCGAAACTTTCATTCTCGAAGTTGAACCGGTCTTTACCCAGTCCCTCCTTTATGAACTTCGAGATGTTATCCAGTGCGATATGTACCAATATCACACCGACAAGCGTGGTCGCCATGTAGAAGATGATATTTAGTGGCAACGTGTAGAGCCTCGTTTCCATCGGATGATGGTACAACCACACGGAGAACACAATCAGGAACAGTCCGCTGATTAGCGGATATAACACCTGTCTCCGGGCATCGAACTCCAGATGCTTCTTGTTCCTCGTGCCGATACAGGTGATGCAGATAAGCAGGAACGTCGCAATCTTGCTGTACACAAGATTACCGTCATTGTAAATCATCCACCGCTTGATGCGCCCGTGAATATCAATCAGTATGCCACCCCAGTGGTCGAGCATGGCAGGGTCGATGGCATACTCGAAGAACTCCATCAGCACGGAGATATAGATGACCGCACGGAATATCTTGTAGAACCCTTGTAATTCTTTGCTTTCTTCCATTGTCTTTGTACTTTCCCTCTTTTCGTTCCTACCTGTTCAGTGTGATAATCGGCCTCACCTTGTGTGCCTGTATCTTCGGGGTCTCCTGCATCGCACCGCTTCCTGTGGAGTAAAGCCATGCTTTCGCCGTCTCTTGTCCGGACACTTCCGTCGATGTCCAGTACCAGCAGTCGTTTTCATCCAACGGCAGCGGATGGCCGCCACACCGTTCGATGACAGGATTGACGGTTTCCCGGACGGCATACAGCAGCCGCATTTGTGCCACCGACGGGATATAGGCACTCTGTCCGTACCGCCACAGGTCGAAGACCGCTTCCGCCATAGGCGAAGCCGTCTCCCTTGTGTCGTACAGCGAAAAGGTGTTCATGTTCCCGTCCAATGCCCCGATGTCGGCCGACGTCCCTTGTGCGACACCGAGGCTGTCGGCGAATGCCACCGGAGCGATGTCCCACAGGTAAACCGCATAGCCGTTCCCTTCCGTACCTTCACGGCGTTCGGTATCAAAGACAACCGCTATTGCCCGCTTCCCCGATTGTTCATACTGCGCATAGGACAATGCCGTGCCGTCCTCGCAGAGAATATGCCCCGGACGTACCGCCGTATCGGGTACGTCGATATGAGCGTCACAGGCAGCGCACAATACCGCCGCCACTGCCATTGCAAACCATTGAATCTTTCGTATCATGTCATTTCCGTTTTTTGTTTTTCCTTTATTTTATCGGCAGTTTTACACCCAGCACGATACCTGTCCGCAGCAAATCCGCCCCTTTTATCATCATGTCACTCTTGACCTGCCAGAACAGTGTGCATCCCGACCGCAGTACATAATTGTGCTCGTAACCCACATGGATTCCGGCAAGAAACTTGTTCGTGTCGCTTCCTGCCGAAGCTCCGATACGCAAGTTGCCGTAATGGTTGCGTCCACGCACCACACAAGGTTTGTACGCCACACCGAAACCATAAGTGCGGTAGTTGCGCCAGAAGGATTCCGGACAAATATGACCGCAAGATTTACATTCCGTCCATTTCAGATAGCCGTTGGCGAAGAACTCCCACGCATGACGGTAGTTCATTTCATGCTCGTAAGCAAGCGTTACGTCCATGCCGTTCTCATACAGCAATCCCACGCCGAGCGAGAGGCGGCCGCCGTTGCGTTGCGCATGGGCATTGGTGGCAAACCCTATGCAGACAAGCATCAGTAACAAAACTATTTTCAACGTCTTTTTCATCGTCATTCCTCCTCCAATAAAGCTGTGTTAAATGAATCAGCCGACAGCACATCCTCGTAGTCGATGTTAAGGCTGATATTGCGCCCGCTGATTTGTTGTTCCGTCATTTCGATGGTCAGCAGCTTGTCGTTCGGAAAGGTCATCTTTTTCACGACAATCACATTCCGGTAGCCGTGCTTGAACGTCTTGCCATGTTCCAATACCAGGGCAGGCGTCAGCTCGATGGTCTGCGCGTTAGTTGCCTTCGAAAGTTTCTTGTCCGACAGTTTCACCCGTATCTCGTCGATGTCGAAACGGATGTTCGTTTTGTTCTCGATGGAAAAGTCGATGAAGAAGTAGTCGCCCACCGAGTAAATGTTGTTCAGGCGCATTACCATTCGGTGCGCCTTGGTCGCCACGTTGCGGATTTTCGCGGGCGAGTTCCACACCCGTCTTGCAAAACGCACCATGTCGGCTGTGGACATCGAGACCGTAGGATTGTTGTAGGCATCCCGTTCCTGTAGCTGAATTTCCTTGTCTGCCACCGCCTCGCTTATCCGCGTGGTGTAGATGAGTGCATACTGCGTGCGATAGCGTTCCGTTACGATGGTGACGATGGCCAGCACTTCACCGTCCTCGTGTCCCGTCTCTTTGGGCTTCAACCGGATGATGTTTTCAATGGGTTGGTCGCCCGCCACCTTGTCGGTGGAAATGTCCACGAAGCGGACCGGCTCCGATGCTGTGATGACGGTCGTTACCTGTTCATTGACCGTCAGCCGTTCCATCTCTTCGTATGTACGCTGAGCCTGTGCGTCCCGTGCGGCAAAAAGTCCAGCCGCCAGAAGAAATGCCGTTACAATTATTTTCCTGTTCATATCGTTTCTGTTGATATTTTTTATTTCTTTATTTCCCTTATTTCGCTTTCTTTAATCCCATGACCACGTTCCAGTTCCTCCCGAATCCGTCGTCCGGCAATTTCGCAATACGTCGGCTCAATCTCGAATCCGATGTAATGCCGTCCCGTGCGGATGGCGGCAATGGCGGTCGTACCCGAACCGATGCAGTTGTCAAGCACCACATCGCCCTCGTTGGTATAGGTGCGTATCAGGTACTCTATCAAGGCTACCGGCTTCTGTGTCGGATGATAGAATGCTCCTGTCTTGTGTTCCTTGGGTATGGAAATGACAGAGGTCGGGTACTTGTCTTCGGCAACACGTACCGGAGCCAGTTTCATTTCACCGTAACAGCGGTTCGTGAAACCGTCCGTCTTGCGCCGTCCATGATTTTTCCGTTCCGGTGGACACGGCATCATCTGAGGATGATATACCGGCTGACGGTCGTAGAACACGATGATATCCTCATGCTGGCGTAGCGGCATCCGGTTGGCATTCAGGTGACCCGTTACCCGGTCTTTCCGCCACACGAGGTTATACCGCCACATCCGGGGTTGCGAGAGCATGAGCCGCGCCGAGAAGATGCCCTGCGCAAAGAGGATAACGGGGCTTCCCGGCTTGGTAATCCTGCGGTACTGTTCCCACAACGCTTCGAGCGGTATCTGCCTGTCCCAGTGTGCCGCCTTGTTGCTACGGTTCAACACGCCGTAAGGCAAATCCGCTATCACGGCATCGACACTGCCGTTCGCCATGAGCTTCATGCCCTCGATACAGTCCATATTATATATGTTGTCAATCTCTATCATGTTTTCCGTTTTTACTGTTTCTCACGTCCGTTCACCAGATAGACGAAAGTGCCGTATTTCAGCTTTACCTTATTCTTTTTGATAGCCTTGCCGATGGCGTTGCTCGTTTTCTGGTAGGCATTCGTAGCAGCTTGCATTCCCCATTGCGAGAGACTGTTGCCGTAACTGCCGGTATTCATGTTCAGATTCCCCGACACCGCACCGCTTGCCACATCCTTGCTCGTTTCCCGGAACTGGCTGTTCGGTACATAAAGCCCTTCCATGCCGTCCGTATCGTAAAGGGACAGGCTGACCTTCACCAGTTCGTCCTCGATGAGAATGCTGGTGATGTTCCCCTTCACACGCCCCGACGAGAAGCCGCTCATGGTGGCATACAGATACGACCCTCGTTTGACCACGCACTCGTTGATCTCCACGTCGTCGAGCAGACGCAACCGCACACGCGAGCCGTCCATCGCCTTGATGTCCTCGTCGATAATGGCCTTTATCAGTTTCGGTTCACGGGCATTGACCGCAAGCGTATTGAAGTAATCCGAAGCCGTCTTTACCTTGCGTACCACTTCGCTGGGCGGTTCGTTCTCTGACGGGGCTTTTACCGAACGGCTCTCTTCCTCTATTTTTCCCTTGACCTCTATGGTTGCCGTCGTGGGTTGCGCCGATGCGGTACTGTCCGTATCGGTCGCCGGTAATACCTCATTGCGTCCTCTCAACCTTGCTTCGGCAAGGGCTTTCTCCAGTTCCGCGAGAGCTTCTTGCTCGCGTGTCTTGGCATCGGCAATTTGCGCTGCCGCAGCCTTTTCCTGCTGTTGCTCATCGAGCAAGGCGATGTCGTCCACCGTGTATTGCGATTCATATTCTTCCTTGTTGTCATCGGGTTCATCTCGTTCTATGTTATCCACTGCGGAATAATCCTGTATCTTACCCCATGATTTGGCCATGTTCTCGTACTTGCTGCCTATGCCGTCACCGCCTTTAAGCCGGGCATCCGGCAAATCGGGGTTCAAAAACTCCGTTGTCTGCAGCGTCTTGTCCGGAATCTCCGCCGTTTCGGTATGAAACAGGTCGAAGATGAAGTACGATGCAACCAGAAGCGGGATATACAGGACAGCCGGAAGCATATACTTCGGCTCCCTGAAATTGATTTTATCAAATATCTTCATCATACATCTTTTAATTGAGTTGTACATACTTGCCTTCAATGCTGCAGTTTTTCAGCACTTCTGCGTTTTCCACTCCGAATGCGATCAGGATGCTGCCGCAACCGGGAGAATCGCCGCGTGTTCCGTCCGGGCGGTAAAACCGGATGCGGTGGCGCAGGAATTTCATGCCCGTCGCTTTCTCGAAAATGACGTCCTGAAACATTTTGGAATCGCAACGGTTGAACAACAGCGCGATTCCGTTGCCGTGTTCCGCCAGCTTTCGGACAAACTGTTCGATAAGGGGACGCGAGTACGGAGGATTGAGCCATACACGCCCTTCCCATTTCAGGGACAATCCGTTCATGTTCCGGTCATACATGACTTCGGCGGTCGGCCACAACGGACGGACAGGGGCGCAAGGGTCAAGGTCGAACCTGCCTAACGCTTTCAACACTTCCTTCGGGGTGTACCATTCGTCCGACGAGCGGACTGATTTTTCAAATCGTGTATTCATAAGCACTCCTTTATTGCGGTTCATATTTCTTGTTCTCGTTCCGATTTTCCCTTATTTCACCCCCTTGCAGCCTCTTGTGTCTTTCCCGTAGCACCGAATCCTGCATTTCCGTCGCCGTGCGTGTCGGCCGGCTGTTGCGGTATGCCATTGTAATGCGATAGATGTTCCAAGTGAACCCTCCGATAGCGAAACCAAAGACGATGACCAGAAAAAGTATCCGGTGTGCGTTGGCGAATCCCTGCACCTTGGCGGCAGCCTTGTCAATGCGTGTCGCTTGGGCGAACTTTCGTCCAGCGGACACCTCCCGCTCGTAACGGTCTTTGTATTTCGGATCGTTCTTGTCCGGCATCTTTTCACCGAAGAGCATCCGCCTGAATCCCTTGATATTCATAAACTCCGTTGTTTAGTAGTTGATCTTCGTTTTCTGTTCGATGTCCTTGTTCAGCAGGGTTCGCCAGTTCACGATAAGCAATCCGTGCGGGTTGTTTTCTGTTCGGGGCACACGCTTAAGTTGCCCCGCCGTGACCAGTTCCCGCATGAGGATGTTGCTCCGCCGCTCAATGCGTTGCCGTCCGTAGTAAGTGAACTCCATCTTCTCCTTGTTGAAAGCCACGCTGTCACAATAGATGGAGAACACCGAACTCGTACCCAAAATGTTGGAGTAGAAACCCTTTTCCTTGAGCGTGTTGTATTGTGCCAACCCCGTCTCATCCACCAGATACATCGCTTTTTCCATCGTATAGCGGATGTATTTGTCATCTGGCGGTAACGTGAAAAAATAATGGTGGAACATTTCCACATGGCTTTTAGCTTCCATGTCAAGCGTTTCGTCCATTGTCGTGCGGTTCACGAGGATAGGCACGTTGCCGTCCAGCACATACACCTTCTTCTGCGCATCCGAGACCATCGTCCGGGCTGTCCAGATACTTGACAAGCTGATGATGACACATCCCACGAGAAAAGCGGTACAGATGATGCCCACCAGTCTTATTTTGTTTTCCAAATTCTTGATGACCATCGGTTATTCCCTTTTACCGTTCAACATCTGTACATATTCCGTGTGCAGCATGGGTATGACCGCATCCCGAAGTTCCGTCAAAAGATTCTCGAACTCCGCCGAGAATATCTCCACGTAATAGCCCTGCATCTCCACGTGGACAAGCACCCACCAGATTCCTCTTTTGCGCTTACCTGCGTTCCGCTGCAGCAGGGCAAGACGCAGCTTGTACGTCAGGTACGTCACCAAGGGGGCGATGTACCGGTCGTCGTACTCGAAGGCTTCGTCCAGTTCTTCATACTGCGGGTCGATGCGGTGGTTTTCCGTCACCTCGCAAACCTCTTTTCTCGCTCGTTCCTGTGCAAAGGACATGAATTTCTCATCCTTGCACCAACTTTTGATTTTCTCTTGCAATTTCATGTTGTTATGATTTTTATTGGGTTTATATTATCTTTTGCGGATTATCTCATGATGCCGCCCAACCCTCCGGTTGCCGTCATCTTCGCCTGCTGTGCCACGCCCTCGCCGAAGTTTCGGGTAGAGAATGCCGTGTCGCCCTCCGGTATCATCCATGCCGCCAAGTCCGGAACAAGGTTCAGGCACTTGAGGGCTACAATCGAAGCCGCCATCAGGTAGCCTGCCGAGAAGAACGAGTTTTGCAGGTAGGCAGCCATCGTCTGCTCGCTGGCGGTTATCGCCGTCAGGTTCTCGATTTGGATGCACAATACAATGTCAAAGAGCAGCAGCACATAGAAGCCCACGAAGTAGAGCATCGCCCCGTAGAAATGCACCGTCAGATAGCGTGTCAGCCACTTCGCCCAAGCACCTTCCCATTTCGGCAGGATGCTGAACGCCCACTGTATCGGTCCGAAAATCGTCAGCATTCCCAACAGGATTTGTTGGCAGTAAATCGTTGCCCACCAACCGATTCGGAACACCACGAGAGCAATCAACATGATGATTTTGTCTATCCCCACGATGACTCCTGCCGTCAAAGACGTGAACCACAACTTCGCCGCATCCTTTTCCATGCTCGTCACTTCGTCCACGCCGGTCTGCTCCATTGTCGCCTCTATCAGGTTGGGATCGGATGTGCCCGTGTGGGCGACATCCGCCTGCGCCTGCAGGTTCGTGTACATCGTGTCACGCACATGGATGAGCTGTTGAACTTCCTCGAACCTGTCCGATATCTGTGAAGCTTCAGCTTCGTACAGGTCATGGGTGTACGACCCGATGCAATTCGGGATGTAGGACAGAAAGTCCAGAAAACACCAGTTGTTCCGGCTCCCCGCCATACCCGTGTCCGCAGGCGGATACCACCAGCAGATGATAATCGACACGGCAAGCGGCCTAAACAGCTTCATAACGTCCAACGGCTCGTGCTTTACCATCATCTTGTAGGCGATACCTGCCGCCATGACGATGGAGAACAGTGCCGCGAGTGCCATGCACATCTGCAATATCCACCAAAAAGGACCCTGCGCACCGGTAAAAGTCGCGTCCGTCAGAAACTCGTTGGTCTGAAAGATGACATCATCTATTTCCTCCTCCAACAGGTTGATGCCGAAATCCGAAAGTATATCTCCGTTTGCCATAGCCCTGTCTTTTTATTTCCCTCTGTTTACACTCTCGTTGTCATCTTCGCCGTTTCCGTTGCCGCCCGATTGCGAGCCACGCACCGCAAGGCGTGATTCCTGCCACCGGCTCATGGCATTGCGGACAATGCCGCCCTTATGCAGGGTACGGTTGTCCGTTGCGTTCAGCAGTGTGCTTGTTGCCGTTGCGTTCTGACGCTTGGCGAGGTAGCTCACTAAAATCTCGTTCTGCCGTGCCACATCCTCGTAGATGCGCAGATACTCCTTCTTTCGCTGGGCGTTTGGCATATAGGCGTCTTTCGTGGCGTTGATGGCGCACTGATAGACGTGGTAGTATTCCGTCCACCGTTCCTTGTCGGCCGGAGTACCGCCGGACAGGAGAATACGGTCGATGTTGCGCCGGAACCGGTCCATCTGTCTGCTGACCTTATCGCCCTCGGCAAGCCACGCGATGTCCGCCTGCCGGTCGGCAACGTTCAACGCCTCGACCTTCGCCCGCTTGACCAAAGCCGAATCAATGGCTTCCGCTTCGTCCACCTGGTTGTAGAGATTGATACCGGCAAGTGTGCGGAACGAGAGCTTGTTTTTGGCCGCCGCCGACTTCTTGTATTTGTTGTGCAGCACGGAATAATAGAGGTCGGGCGAGAGTGCGCCCGTACCGGTTTCCATGACCGTTACCTGATTCTGCTTCGGCGAATCATGGTTGTACGTTACATACTGTGCGTGTACGGCTGTCGTTACGGTGACCGCCACTGCCATGAGTAATAGTTTTCTGTTCATATTCTTCTCTTTTTGTCGTTAATAATCCAGTCTTCCGGCTCCGCGCCAACGCCCGAAGGCGTCATCGAGAATCTCCCGCATGGTGCGGGAGCGATATACCTTTGCTTTCCAATAGCCGATGCGCACTTGAATGTACCGCCATGTCTCGAAATAGGCCCGGTTCAGATGCCGCTCGATGTTGTCCAATGAGCGGTTGATGGCCTCCAACACCATCAGCAGGTCGGAGGTCGAGCAGGCTGCCGCTCCGGTGGCATACAGCACGAGGTCGCTCACGGACTTGTAGAGCTGTTCCCCCTCACGGGCAATCGCCCTCAGCCCCCTCGCATTGATGGAGATAATCAGGGTATCTGCGGATTCGATGCGTCCACGTTTCAAGATCTTCGCATTGAAATCCTCCAACAACGATTTATAGTCGCCGATACGGTCGCTGACCGATGTATAGGTATTCTTGACGTTCAACACCGTGCGCAACGACTGGTACATGACGTCGATGGCATCGAACGCACGGGTGTATTTGTCAAGGTCAATATTCAACTCTTTATAGTCCCCAATTTCTTTACAGCTGTACTCGTGCAACAGCTTGTTGCTGTACTCCAAGGTGCTACGAGCCAACAGCAGGCTGCGCTGCTTCTTGTGGTCGTTGATGTAGGCTTCGACGGAGACTATATCGAAAGTCCACTGCGCCTTGGCGATACCGGGCAGCAGGGCGAACAGCACGACGGCAATCTGTATGGTACGTTTCATGGCCGTACCTCCTTTCTGCTATTCCTGCTGTTGCCGCTCCGAAGCGTCCGTGCATTCTCCACCCAGCGGTCATGGCATTCCTCCACGAGTGTCAGCCTACGGCCTTCGTCCGTGTCCAGTCCGAGCTGCACATCCTTCATCACGTCAAGGATGCTCCGCTTGTAGTGCATCATCTTTTCCAGCGATACCAAGTCGGCATATATCTTGGTGATTCTGCTGTCCACCTCTCGCGCTATCTCAAGGCGGTCGCTTGACCACAGCAGATGGTACACGTCGCCTGATGGCGTTTCTTCCGTCGGTGCGCTGCGGGCGTATTCCGTCGTGATTTTACAGGACGGATGTTCACGGGCGATTTCGGCTATCCGGTCGTTTACCAGTTTAGCCTTTTCCGCATCCGAAAGTCCCGGATCAAGGGTCAGCACGTCAGCGACGTGTGTGTCCGTATATTCCGAAGTGAGTTCCCACTTGATTTGGATAATGGTACGGTGTATTTTTATGCCGAGAAAATATTTCGGCTTGCGGGCAATGGAGACCGTAGCCCTGAATGTGATGATACCGTTGATATTCGGCATGGTCGCCTTGCGTACATACGAGTAGCCGTTCCATGCTCCGCCGTCCTGCCAAGTAAGACCGTATGCCGCCTTGCAGTCCTGCATGATGGCAGGGATGCGGTAATAGTCATCCGTCGCCACGCTGTTGTCGTCTGCGGCATCCGACTTTGCTTGGGCATAGTCGGACTGTTTCTTCTTCCATTCCGCGAGTTCTCCTTTCAGACGGTCTATCCGTGTCTTGTTCGCGTTGTACTGCTGCCGGTAATTCGCCGCATCCTCAATGCTCGCCGTACTGATTTTCTTCAGCAGGACAGCGTTCTCGTTTTCCAATGCCCCGATTTGCGCTTCAATATTGGCCGCTTGGCTGTTCGCCTCGTTCAATAGCGCGTCCAGTTCCGAAAGGTCGAGGTCGTTTTCCGTCACCGAGGTCTGCATGGCGCACTCCTTGGTGTGGGCATTCAACGAGCTGCCGCACTTGCGGCACTTGTACTGTGTCGAGCCTTGTCCGAGCGTAACCCCGTCGGAACAGGTCACGCTGATGGTCACGCTCTCGCATCCCTTCAATTTGGCTGCGTCCGTTGCTTGGTAATAGTTCCGCGCACCGGAAGATATATAATAGGTGTAGCCGTCCTCGTTCTCGTTGAACTCCGCAAGCCGGACATTCAGTTGCGCCCGAAACGTGTTCAAGTCCATCGAGTAGGAATCGAAGACTTCCTCATAGACGACCTCTTCTTTGTTCCAGTTTTTGCTCACATGGATTTCGTATGCGTATGCCTTTTTGGTCTGCTTGTTTTTCTTGCTGATGATATAGGCACTCATCCAATAGTTGATGCTGTAGCTGAACCCGTCGTTCTGGTTGTTCAACTGCTGCACGCGGTTTCTTGACCAACCGGCATATCCTTCCGAGTTGGCAAGTACCTGTTCCCGTTGCGAGGCATCAGGATAGAAATTCGGGTCGCTCGTGTTGAACCGCACCCATGCGCCCCCGTTCAGGATGCTGTTGTCGTCCGTCGGAGGATAGTAGTCGCACAGCGATACGCTCCCTTGGTCACGCCGGGCAATGTACCACCGCTGCGTGTAATAGTTCCCCATCGCTTCGTCCAGGTAGTCGGTCATCCATGCCGTGAGGTTGTAGTTGCTGAAGTTGAACAGACCGGCCACGTTGTCCGGACCACCCACCATGTCAATCAGCAAGCCGCTGATGTCATGTTCCGCCTGCTCGAATAGACTCCCGTAGTGTTCATACAGGTTGCCGATTTCTTCAACCTTTCCACCCAGCAGGTCATGGAACGAGCTGCTTTGCAACAGGGCGTCACCAAGATTGGCAATGCCTGCCGTTGCAAGGCCGACCCCCGTGTTATAAAGGTTGTCGAGGTCGCTTTTCAGGTTCTCGTGGGTGAAGTTGCCCGGTATGCGGGCGAAGTTGTCCATCATCCGCTGCCAGTCGATGTTTCCCGTTTCGGAGAGTTTCAGCAAGGGGGCAATTTCCGGATTGATTTCGAGAAAGGCGATGTCCGAAAAGGTCAGCGTGCTGTTGGTCACCACGCTCTCGAACTGCATACACAGACTTTTGGTATCATCGCAGACTTTCATCAGGTAACTGCCCCAATAGATAGCCGTTTGCGGCGAATGGAGCATCTGCTTCGCCACCACCCATATCTTGGGCATGATTTTCTCCGCCACCATCCGGTAGATGCGCCGGTAGTAGTAGTTTTCCGTACGGCTGTTCCAGATGCCGAGGTCGCTCAGGGCTTTATGCTCCAAGAACTTGGCCGCGAATATCCCGGCGGTAGCGACCTCCGCTGCCGTGTAGTGCTTGAGGACGTCATCGACCTGCTCCCGGTAGTACCCTTCGGCGACCGCTTCCGTACCGAAGGCAGCCACCATCGCCGCAACGGTACGGGTGTCGTAGTTCACGCTGTAATACTGGGCGTGAACCGTCTGGCAGAGTGTGACCGAGGCGATGGTCAGGATAAGGAGTAGTCGTTTCATGGCTGCAATGTTTATTTGGATTCATGCACGGGACGGAGGTTGAGCACACGCCCCGTCTCGTTTACTTTTTGTGCAAAAGGCAGGGCCTTCCCGATACCGCTGGCATCCCAGTCCCGGCAATATGCCTCGATAGCTTCCTGATGGCTGCACCGAAGTTCCTTCTTGTAAAGCTTCAGTGCCTCCTTTTCCGCCCGTTCGGTCGTGTAGGTCATGTAGCACTCGTGCGGCTCTTCCACGCCGTACACGCCGCTGGTCGTCCCCCGACGGATAAACACTTCGCGGAAGAAGCTGCGCCCATCCTTGTTCTCCAAGCGGTTGATGGTAAATATCTTCTTGCAATCCACCTCGGTCAGACCAAGAATCTTTCGGATTTCGTCAAAGCGTTCCTTGAACTTGCTCTGGTCAAGCAGCATCACCACGTCCGAGTTGTTGATGATGGCCTCCTTCACGATTTCGCTGCCGATGATGTCCTGTATCTCCTGCGTCACCACGCCGACAGAAGCCCAAAACTTACGGGCGGTCTTGTACATGAACTTGATGTATTCCGCCATGAGCGGGCTGGCAATGGCCTTCCACGCCTCTTCGATGACAAGGACTTTACGGGTCTTCTTGATGCGCATTTTCTGCAGGAACACGTCCATGATAATCAGTGTGACAATGGGAAACAGTTTCTTGTTTTCCTTGATTGCATCCACTTCAAAGACGATGAATGTCTCGTCAAACAGTGCCGAATCCACATTCTCATTGAGAATCTTCTCATATGCGCCTCCCTTGTAGAACGGCTGCAGCATGGTCGAATAGGTCGAGTAGCTGATTGTCGTGATGTCATTTTCGGTGCAGATCTGCTCCAGACGGTCGAATGAGTAGTCAAAGAATGAGTTGAAGTTCAGTTCCGACACTTTGAGAGCCGCCCGCCGTGCCTCAAGCACCTCTATCTGTTTGCGCACCATCTCATCCACCTCTCTGGGTGGTTTGTTTGGGTTCTTTCGGCTGGCCGCCGCAAACAGGTTTTTCAGCAGTACCTCCCGTTGCTCGTCGGTGTATCTTGTAAATCCGTTGAAATAGGCATCATAGTAGTCTATGATTATCTGCTCGACAATGCGGAACTCGATTTCGGGAATCTGGCTGTCCGCCCCTTTCCAAATCATCAGGATAAGGTTCTTGAGGAAGTCTATCTTCTCGATGTTGTATTCCTCCCGGTTGATGCGAAACGGATTCATCGTGATAGGCCGTTCCTCGGTATAGGAGATATACTTGCCGCCCAGATACTCGCACAGTCCCTCGTATGAGTTTCCCGTATCGACCATGACCACATCCGTTCCCTGCTCATGGAGCTGGCGCACGACCGAGTTGATATGAAAGCTCTTGCCACTACCCGATGGCCCCAAACAGAAAAAATTGGAATTATCAGTCAGTTTATTCTTTCCCTCTTTTCCCGTGATGTCGATAGCCACCGGCACGCCCTGACGGTCGGTGTAGTAAATCTTCAGCGGTGTTTCCTCACTGTGCAGCACACGCTCCTTGTACATCAGGCACATCGCCGCATCGGAAAGGGTCAGGAAACGGTCGTATTCCTCATTGAGCGTGTAGCAGTTGCCCGGAAACGAACCGACGAACAGCTCCAGTTGGTTGTACGCCCGCTTGCTGATATGGATGCCCATGCGTCCGAATGCGTTTTCCAGATGGTTCGTACACTTTTGCAGGTCTGCACCGGCAGACACGGCCACCACCATGTTGAAGTGTGTATATACCAGTTGCTTGCTCTCACGGGCGATGACTTCTTGTACACGCTTGATGTCCTCGACAGCCATCTGGTTGTTCGGATTGGGAATGCTCGCGTGGCGGTTCTTCTTTTTGTCGAGCAGCGACAACTCACGCTTCTGGTTGGGCAGGAAGATGATTTGGTTATAGACTACCGTCTCGGCGTTCGGGATGCTGTCCACCACCGACACCAAATCGACAGGCATTTCCGTGTTGTTGACCTCGATATTCGTGTACGGACGTACCAGTGAGGGCAGTGCTGCACAGTCCACGTCCACGAGGCTATACACCTTGCAGCGTTTGTCGCCCATCGACACGGTTTCATCGTCCGCCTTGAAGTTCGTCATCGACACGGTGCGGTCTTTGAAGTTCATGGCGAAGTAACGATCGACGTACTCGCTCGCTTCGGCTTTGTTCAGGAATCTGGCCTGTACGCCGCCGTCACGCAACTGGTCGTGTACTTTGCGGATTTTCACAAGGAAGTCGCGCCACTTTTTGCTATCGAACGAGAACAGACGGCTTTTCTTCGCCTCTTGCGTGATGGTCAGGTAGCAAAGGCTGTCCGTGTAGGGACGTCCCTTGAAATAACGGAAATAGGATGAAGACAGGAACTCCTGTCCGTCAGCCGGTTCGCTTGCAAACTGTTTCCGGACGAAGATGTCTTGCTTGTGGATGGCGTACCCTTCGCCCAACGTCTGCGCAAGGGCGGTGAACAGGTGCGTGAAGTCGTAGTAACTGTCAATGTCCGCCGAATATTTCTGTACCGGATTCTCTATCTTAAGTACGGCGGAGTATTCGCCGGTCTTGGTATACAGCACACCCACACCGTCCGTTTCCTCCGCCGAGAAATAGATGTCCTGAAAGATTCTCTTGCGCTTGCCGCCCGTACCGAACGCATAAACCGACAAGGCCATACCAGCGCACAAAGCGACAAAACATAAAATGATGTATAGGGTCATTTCGATATACGTGTAATTAAATAGGGGCAGGTTCGCCTTGCTTCAAGACAAACCCGCCCGCGTTCAACAATCAATAAAGCCATGCACATTGCCGTGATGGTTTTTCTTTCGTCAGATCTTGCGCGAGTGGGCATACACATACACACCCGGAGCGACCTTCTTGCTATGCAGTCCTTTCCGCTGTTTGAGGAGGATGAGCACGATACCAACTGCTACGGTGGCTGCCAGCACGACAAGCCCGGCAATGAAACCGAGTAGGCAGTAGGCGGCGACAAAGCCGACAATGGCTCCGCACGTCGTCACCGCCGCCCAATATATATACCGGCCTTGGATGCCCAAAAACTCAAGAGGCCGTTGCAGTCCCTTGAACAGCGGGTAGTCCGGATAGCGTTCGTCCTTGCCTTTCATACTTATCCTTGATGTTTAAGCGGCAATACCGAAGAACAGAGGCAACGCCTTGGCCGCCGCAATGAGGAAGATACAGGCTCCCACGACCATCATGATCTTCTTCTTGACGTCCTGCTCCTCGTTGTTCATGGCGATATATACCGAGATTGCACCCACGATGGCCACAACGCCGGCAATGGCGTAGCACAATTTCACCATAATAGGCACATACTTGGCAATCTCCTCCGCGACAGTGGATAATGCGCTCGTACCGGCGGAATAGTCGCCTGCGGAGTTCTGCGCTTTCGCCACCATGCCGGACAGCAGCATGAAGGAGAACATCATTACTTTGGTAGGGATTCCGTTGACGAATCCGAATGCCTTGCGGCACAGTTGTTTGGTTTTCTGAAACATACGTTTACTTTTTTAGTGAATACTTTATTTGTCTGCGACCTGATACAAGTAAGGTTATATGCGGTAGCCGAAGAAAACCGGGAAAACATAGAATGCCCCGATCAGGAACAGGCACGCACCTACAAGCGTCATTATCGACTTGGTGATGCCGTCCTCGCCCGTGTTCATCTTGATGTATATCTGACAGACGGACACGATGACGTAAACTCCGGCGATAGCGCAACAGATATACTGGACATAGAGCATCATCGTCACCACGAAGTCGTGCATCGTGGCCAACGCATCCGCTCCCCAGCTATAGTTCACGCTGCCGCTTTTGGCAAAAGTCGTGTAGGGGAACGGGAGGCACAGCGCACATAGAATCTTTTTAGCTTTCGACATCTCACAACCGGTCTTGAATTGGGTTCCACTTTATTTCCGGTCGGTTGTCTAACCGTCCCTTGGAAATCATAGCCTTGTACATCTCCTCCGACGTGCGTGCGTCCGACAGGTAAGGCGTGGTCTCTTCCATCTGTTCCTCCGCCTCGGCCTTCAGCCGTTCCAGTTTCTCCTGCGCCGTTCCCGGTTTGTCCTTGACATCCTCAAGGGATGTTTCGGAAGAGGTAGCCGTACTTTCCGTCTCGTAGTTCTCGCTACCGATACTGAAGCCGGTCTCGCTTTCCGTGACAGCCACACTCTCTTCCTCTTCCGGTGCGCCGAGGTCGAAAACTTCCTCGTTCGGTTTGTCCGTCCCCTTTTTCCCGTAGATGTCATGCGCTATGATGACGGCGTAGTAAATGATGTAGGCAACCGTCAGGACGATGGCAAAAATGAAATATGAGTTCATGTATTTAGTATGAATATTAAAATTTGTATTAGTATGATTTTGCAAAGAAACGCACGAAATATAAAACCATAAAATAATTGAGCATTAAACATCTATTTCGTTAATGAGATTTATGTAATTTCCAAAAATCGAACTATTAAATCGTACTATATTGCAGTCTCTATGGAGGGAAATGGAGAAATCGGGGCATAAAAAAAGCTCTCGTGGTGGAGAGCTTTAGGTGGCAAAGGAGAACACAGAATATCAGCGTTTCTTTCCGCGCAGGTAATCGTTCAGGTCTTTGTATTCCGCATAGTGGCAGGATTCATCGCTGACACGTCCATCATACATCCCGGCAATGGTCTCTGTGGTTCTCTGCCCGGCAAGGTCATTGTCGAGATAACAGTGGATGACCGAATATTCCTGTAAACGTGCCAGCGTCTTTTTCAAGTTGTTTACCGAGTTCATCACGAGGTAGTCGCATGGTATGGCAAGACAGACCGTCCGGTCGCCTGCCAGTTTCAGTGTCATATAGGAAAGGAAATCCATGAAGCCCTCGAAAACACAGACATTTTCCTGTGTCTCTTCTGTCAGATGTCTTATCAATGAGATGTCCTTGTTGTTCAGGCATCCCTTGTAATAGGCGTTGCGCACCTCGTAACCACCGGATATATTGCCGAATGCGAGAGCGAAGTAATGACGGCCTCGCAGCTCATAATGCACCTCCTTGCAATACATACGGCCGATGTCCGCGTCGATAAGCCGGGATTGGAGGTAAGAGAACAGGGCGTGATGGCGGAGTGGAATCACGATCACGTCTTTCATTTCAGCCTCCACCGGTCGGGGTGGAGCGGTCGGCATACGGGTTCTCGGTAGAGATGCGCCATTCACAAGCCTCTCGATATACGCCAATGCCTCGCTCACGCTGTCCGTCCGGCAAATGTTTTTTGTCAGTTCCACCAAGTCGCCACCGGTCGCCTCGCCGAAATCGTACCATTCATTGATTCGGTCATTTACCTTGAACGACGGGGTACGCTCGTTCCGTAACGGTGAGAAGTACCAGTATTGTTCCGATTTTATATGCTGTGCATGGTGGCCGAGCTGTGCCAGAAAATCCACGATGCGTACTTGTTTTGCTTCTGCTATGGTCATCTATTTTTCTTTCTCTTGATTTCAAAAAAAGGTTTAGTTTAGTTTTTCCCCTATATATATAAATACTAAAGTAAACTAAATGATATAAGCCCGCGCACGACTTCATTCTTCATTAAAAAGCATGGCCTCGGTAGGCGTCATGTCGTAATAGAACAACTTGTCCCGTTTGATGATGAGCTTGAGGTTGTCTATCAGGTATTGCATCAGTTTTATCATGACACTCCGGCCGCGTTTGAACCCGATTGCCTCGTAGGAGACCATCAGGCTCTGCAGCAGGTTGTCGAATCCCCGGATGGGCTTTTCCCCGAATGCGGCGGAGAGAGCTTCGCGGTGCTGTTCGATGCTCAGCTCCGTAAACCCCGTTCTTGCTTTGGGCTTCGGGGGCTCGCCAAACGAGTGTACTTCCGCAATGACGGGCAGTCCTGTTTCATTGATGGTAAATGCAAACGGCTTGAACTCTTTTTCCCGGATATGGAGCGCATGGACTTCGCTGATGCCGGGATTCTCGTTGCTCTTGCTGATGACCAGCACGGTCTCCGCCTTGTTGCTCATTTCCGTTCCGATATGTCCGCGCACGTTGTTGTCCCCTTTGTTCAAATGAAGCACACAGTGGATGTGCAGGTCGTATTTCGAAGACCATTCCATCATCCGGTTGATGACTTCCACCGATTCACCGGCATTATTGATGTCGAGCATCAGGTCGCGAATGCCGTCGATGATGACCAGTCCGTAGCCTTTCTGTTGGCGCAGCGCATAGTCGATGACCTCGATACGCACTGACGGCGAATATTCACGCAGGCAGAAAAAATCGAGATTCTCCGGATCGGTCGTCGTGGGCAACCCGGCCAGCCGCAATATACGCTCCAATACCGAGCGGCAATGGAAACGGCTCTGTTCCGTATCGACGTACAGAATACGCTGTTTGCCTTCGGGCAGATGTGCACGGTAATTCAATACTTGTTTCCCCGCCAATGATGCGGCGACAAGCGCAGAGACGTTGAACGTCTTTTTCGATTTCGCCTTGCCGGTCGATGCACTGAAATTGCCGAGCGTGGCAATCGTTGAGTTATCTATCCAGATGATTTGCGGAGGGGTCTCATAAATGTCCGTCGCCTTGATTTGCGAGGCATGGAGGATGTCCGACAGGCGGTGTTCATCCATCCCCATGCTGGTTGTGCGGTCAATCCTTCTTTCGTTTTCCATAGCGTCTCTTGTTAAGGAACGGTTCTGTGGCAGCGGCTTCCGTCACCCTGCGCACAGCCTCGTTCATGGTAGGTTCATAATTCTGCAACAGCCATTCGTCCAATTCCTCCTTGGCGAAATAGACCATTTTACCGCGCGGTTTGTAGTGCGGTATCTCCTTGCTCGATGTGAGCTTGTACAGCATACTTTCAGAAACCCCGATATACATGCAGGCTTCCTGAAATGTGAAAACTCTCTTGGTCGTGAAGATGGTATTTTCCAGCAGCGTAATACGCTCCAAGAGACTTTCGACCGGTTCCAATTTCTTCAGTACCGATTCAATGGCGGCGAGCCGTCCGCTCATCCGCTCCATGAATGTCATTCTATTCGGCATAATAACACAGTTTGATTTTTGACAATGGAGATGAAACCTCCGTTATGCAGCGCGCTAACGGAGGTCAAAGGTATGTCCTGTAAACGAAGATGTCGTGATTTGGGGAATGATACTATGCACGTGTCATTGTAACTCTCATGCTTTTACCTTTCACATACTTCGCTTCTTGTCACTTTCTGTCATTCTTTCAGCCGATCAATGACCTTTCGGATGCTGTATGCGACCGATGTCATGTTGTTCTTGATGGATGACAGCGCGGAAGACAGGGTTGACACCGAAACGGAGCGTGTCCCGTCCTTGGACTGCAGGAATGCACCCTTGCCGAGAACATTCTGCCACCGAGATTGGATGAACGAGTTTTCAAGAAGCGCATCGAACAGGATTACCACACGGCGGATATTGTTCACGCGGATGGAAAAACCCTTCTTGCAGGCGAAGAGAGCCTCCATGTCTTCAATGCGTACAGAAACACAGAACAGATGATAAGTATTGGCGCAAGCCACTATACCTTCCATCTGTTCCGGGGTAAAATCACAACCAAAAGAAAGAGAGAGAGCCGCAGGTCGGTTGATACGGGGTGGACCAAGCGGAGACAACGATTCCGAGGTGTCATACATCCGTTTCAACTTCATGCACTCATTAAACGTGAAATCCGGTGCGGCAAAGCAGGGCTGGACGGAACTGGCGCACTCGGTCAGCAGCCCCTTGACAATGTGGATGTTCATTTCGTGGCAGTTCCGGCAGGCCGCATGGTCACAGTCTATGTACCGGTGTCCGTTTACGAAATCGTCCACATAGCGGTGGTACTGTTTACCACCCAACACAACATCGTGGAGATAAACTGTTTTTGCTTCGGTAAGCAGGGCGAAAAGTTCATTCGCCACATCCTTGTCCGCAGCGAAGTGCTGCAGGTGTTGGCTTCCTCCAAAAAGAGAGAAGGCCGTCTTCAGGTCTTTTCATGTCGATTTACCTTTTTGAGTTTATAATATGTGATGAAAGCATTAACTTCGGTTGCATTTACAACCGAAGAAATGCCGTAAATAGATGTTTGTAAATTAGACATGGACCACATAATGCCTTCAATTAGTGAAACAAACCGTTTACAAGATTCACAGCCTCGTCCTTTTTCTTATTGATAATCTTGGCATACACCTGTGTCATTTTCACATCGGCATGACCGAGCAGCTTCGAGACGGTATATAAGTCCGCTCCGAGCGTCAGCATCATGGTGGCAAACGTATGCCGGCTGGTGTGATAGGAGAACCGCTTAGAGATTCCGGCTGCTTTCGCCCAAGGTTTGAGCTGCATCCTGATTGTATTGGCGGACGGCAGGTCGAACACATTATCTTCTGATGATTTGCCCCCACGTTCCGGCATCCACTTCAATGCTTCAGGAGAGAGGGGCAGGTAAATAGGCTCTTTGGTCTTTTTCATGGACACGGCCAAACGGTACTGTCCCCGGTCAACGAACACGTCACTCCATTTCAGCTTGATTATATCGCTGATGCGTAATCCGCAGAAGCAGGAGAACAGATATGCGCATTTTACGATCTCGTATTCCTCGTGGGGCATAGGAGTATCAATTAACGCCTGTACCTCTTCGATGGTCATGTACGACCGCATACTCTCCGGCTTGCGGATTTTCTCCGACTTCTCAAGTTCGTTGAAAGGGTTGGCCTTCATCTTTTTCTTCCTGACGGCAGAGTTCAACGCACCGTTCAACGCACGGTAATAATTGTGAAGCGTGTAGTTCGATATGTCCTTGCCTTTCGGATGATATTCCGTCAGCAGATAAGTGATGTAGCCACGACAGAAGTCCCCGTCAATCTGATCCAGTGTGACCATTTCTCCGGCATAGTCTTTCAGTATGCGCATGGCAATCTTGATCTGACTGCCATCTTTCTTACCGGCACTCTCTTGAGCCTCCATATAAACCTGCATCCAATCCAGCAGGAAAGTCTTGTCCTTACGGAACACAATCCCAGCCTCATTACTGGTCAGTTCGATAATACGCTTCGACTTGATGGCATTGGCGGCGTCCATTGTCGCCTGATTCTGCCTGCGGGAGTTGCTATCCGTTTCCGGGATAATATACATCTTGAGGTATTCATATGTCCGCTTTCCGTCGCGGTATATATCCAGATACAGGCTCTTGCTGCCATTGCTCAGCGACTTCATCCGAAGACGAATCGGCTCTTTGACTTTTGTATGATTCTTAACTCGTGCCATAGGGATTCCTTTCTCATTTTTTCTACTGCAAATATACGGATAAGTATCGAATTTGAGAAACAAATGAGAAACAAAATTGCACCAAATAAGAACCAATCTACTGAAAGTTCTGAAAACAACCGAAAATAAAAAGACGTTTATAAAATACTGATTTACAACATATATATTATCACTTTATTGGATGTTATTTTCATTCTGTGCATATGATGTGTAAATCTGGTAAATTTCAATTGACATAAGGATAGCAATAACACTCATTACTTGTATAGTCGTGTGTAATTTTATATTGCATATATACGAGTGTGGGGTATTGTTTATTTATGTCAAGGTTTTACCAGAACCTCCTAACAGATAAACTAACGACTCCACACTTTTTTATAGACTTACCACTGCTAAGGAGTTGAGGTGGCGACAAAAACACTAATAATTATGATGAAAAAGGCAGTATTCTTTTTCTTAATGATTGCAGCTTTAAGTACTTCATTCTATAGTTGCAAAACAAACACTGATGATTTATGGGATAGTATTCATCAATTGGATGGTAGGGTAACTTCACTTGAAGAACTCTGTAAACAGATGAATGGAAACATTGGGGCATTGCAAACGTTACTACAAGCTTTGCAAAGTAATGTAAGTATCACAAAAGTAAATCCTGTTACAGAAGGTGGCAAGACGGTTGGTTACACTATTACTTTCTCAAAGGGAGATCCTATCACCATTTATCATGGGGAAAAAGGAGATAAGGGTGACGCCGGTATTGCCGGTGAAGACGGCTCTACTCCTGTGGTCGGCGTAAAAATGGATACTGATGGTATTTACTATTGGACATTGAACGGAGAATGGTTAACTGATGAGACGGGAAATAAAGTAAAGGCAGTAGGTACTGATGGTAAAGATGGAGATGATGGTAGTTCTGGTACGGATGGGAAAGATGGTATAGCTCCTCAATTGAAAATAGAGAAGGGACGTTGGTGGTTGTCAACTGATGGTGGTGGCACATGGTCTGATATAGGACAGGCGACAGGAGATGCGGGAAAAGACGGTCAAGACGGAACAAATGGTAAGGACGGAGTGGATGGTGACGGTATGTTTAGTGATATAGATTACACTTCCAGTCAGGACTTTGTTACTTTTACTCTGTCGGATGGAACTGTTATAAAACTGCCGACTTGGTATGCTTTTGGCGAACTGCAAAGCTTGTGTGAACAGATGAATACTGATATTTCGTCTATGCAATCAATCATTGAAGTGCTACAACAGAAAGATGGTATAACCAATGTAGTACCTTTGAATGAAAATGGTAAGGTGATTGGTTATAAACTTTATTTTGAAAAACGTGAACCGATAACTATATATCATGGTAAAGATGGGGCAGACGGTAATGATGGTCAAGACGGTTTGGATGGCAAGGATGGGGTGACACCTGTTGTCGGAGTGAAGCAAGATACCGACGGTATCTATTATTGGACGTTGAATGGGGATTGGATGAAAGATGATAATAGTAATAAGATAAAGGCACAAGGTGTTGACGGATCGAATGGAAATGATGGACAAGATGGTACAGACGGTGTTACTCCGCAATTGAAGATAGAAGAAGACGGCTATTGGTATATATCTTATGACAATGGTTCGAACTGGACAAAACTTGGAAAAGCAACCGGTGCGGATGGAACAAGTGGAGACGCTTTCTTCAAGAATGTGACGGAAGATGATGATTATGTTTATTTGGAGATGCAAGCCGGAAACATTATCTCCGTACTCAAACACAAAAAGCTGTCTATCACTTTCAATGAAACGGAGGATATACGGGTATTAGCCAATCAGACTTATCCTATCCAATATACCATTACGGGTGTTACTGATAAGACTGTAGTGAAAGCCTTGGCGCAAGATGGTTTCCGTGCTGTGGTAAAATCTTCGGGTAATGCTTCCGGAGTAATTGAAGTGACTACACCGGGAACGATACTTAGCAGTGAGGTATTGGTTTTCGTTTCCGATGGCGAGGAGCGTACTATCATGCGTTCCATCAATTTTGTGGAGGGAGTGATTAATATCACCGACCGTTCTTATACGGTTCCTTATACTGGTGGTGCAGTGAATGTACAACTTTCCACTAATATCGATTATACCATAGAAATTCCAGAAGCAAATAAAACATGGATTTCTATTGCTCCGACATCGCGTGCAGTAATGCGGGATGAAACGATAATATTCAATGTACAGCAAAATAATAACACTCAATTGCGTTACTCGATTATTAAATTGGTTGATAAATTGGGAGTTACATCTGAAACAATACAGATTACTCAACGTGGGGGAAGTTCCCAAGATATCTACGTGGCTACGGCAGGTACTTTGGAACAACAGATTGATAGTGAAGACGCTAAAATTATAGAAGAATTGAAAATTACAGGGCATTTGAATACTTTTGACTACGAGTTTTTAAAGACCATGTCTAACTTGAAAACAGTAGATCTTTCAGAATTGAGTGATACTGTCATACCGGCTAGTGCTTTTAGTGGCTCTAAAGTTTCTACAGTGATGTTACCTTTGAACTTGAAAACAATTTCAGATAGAGCGTTTTATAATAGTTCTATAACTTCTCTTTATATTCCTCAAACAGTAGAAAGTATTGGACAATATGCTTTTGCAAATACTTCTAAATTAACAGGGAATATTGTAATTCCTCAAAAAACTGTAACAATTGGAGTACGCGCTTTTGAATATTCTGCTTTTGACGGGACTTTGACGTTAGAAGAGGGAGTGCAGAGTATTGGAACAGCTGCTTTTGCTGGTTGTAGCAAAGCAACAGGAGATTTAGTAATACCGAATAGTGTAACAAGTATGAAAGGGTCTGCATTTCAATCTTCTACTTTTACAGGTTCATTGAGTATAGGAAATGGGTTAACAGATATTCCGACTTACGCTTTTCATGGTTGTAGCTCTTTTAAAGGGAAAATTACTATTGGAGAAAATGTTAAGAGTATTGGCGATCATGCTTTTGAAGGATGTACGGGATTTACTGGTAATTTAATTATTCCTGACAAGGTAGAGACTATTGGCAATTGGGCTTTTAATGGATGTATCGGATTTACCGGATATTTAACAATTGGAACAGATGTGAAAGAATTAGGTTATTTTGCATTTACGGATTATATGACATCTGACAATTTTCCACGAGACATATTAAGATTTTCGAAAGTCTTTTGTAAAGCTTTGACCTGTCCATTGTTGAGAGGATATGAGATTAAGAATCATTATTTTGCGACGGCTTTTGGTAGGTACTCTGATTATTACTCAGGTGAGACACGGTATCCTCGTTATTTAGGAGTTTCGATAGGCTTGAAAGCCAAGTACTCAACTAATCCACAATGGAAATATTTTACTTTAATTGAAGAAATCGAATTTTAAACTATATAATTATGTGTAACTCAAATTTAAGTTCAAATCCTTGCGACCAAATCTGTAAAAAACAAGTCGCATACGGCAAGGTCGTTGAAGCCTATCAGTTCCATGTACAGCGTTATCATACATGGGTTAACTATTACGCCATTTTTGTTGGCGCTTTGTTTGTGGCATTTTATACCATTATACCGCAATCAGAAAATGTTCAATGCAGTCCTTGCAGTGGAACTATTTTTTCATTTTTAGATAGTATATGGCTACCACTTTTGATTATTACTTTAGGATGGTTTGCTTCTATGTGTTGGCTGGCTAGTATTATCGGACATTATGAATGGATGAAGAGTTGGATACGAATCGTGAAAATGAGAGAGGTCGATTTCTTTGAAACAACTTCAAGTCAATCATCCAATATCTCACCGGTTTCATCTGAAATATTTGTATATGGAAAAGTAATGAGAGAACCGGATAGAAGTGTACCTAATAATATGCTGCCTAAGTTTATCTCAACTCAAAAAGTAACTCAATGGTTTGTATGGAGTGTTATTTTAATGTGGATAGCAAGCTCTGTTTTTCTTTGGAGATTTGTAGACTATTATTGGTGGATTCCCTCTTTTGGTTATTCACTTCTTACGGCTATAATTGGATATTGTCTTTATGGGAAAGCTCATAAATTGTATTCTTCGGAACATCTGGATATAGCTTGAACATAAAACAATGAAAAAAGGATAGGAATATTTTCAATATATAGATTCCTATCCTTTTTTATTTCTGTTCATATTAGTAATGCTATTTAATATGAACTAGAATTGTGCTTCCTACGGATCGAATGATTCAAAAACAATAAAAAGAAGATTAAACTTTATCTGTTTCCAGATATATTCATTAACTTTGTAATTAGCTCAAATTAGCTTTATACAGAATTTAATATGGAAAATCTGATTGAATTATCATATACTGAAGTGACATTAGCATTTGTAGCGTCCTGCATTGAAAGTACGGCACGCCGATTAGGTAAATCATATCAAGAAGTTTTTACCCGCATGAAGCGTGTAGGTATGATTGAGAATTACATCTTGCCTTGCTATGATGTATTACATACTGAGAGTCGCGAGCATGTGACTGATAATATGATAGAATGTCTGACAACTTGGGAGGCAAAACGATGAAAATAACAGTATATCATGGAGGAACGGAACGAGTTGATGTTCCTATTTGTCGTTTAGGAAGGGAGAATCTTGATTTTGGTCGTGGATTTTATGTTACAGATATCAAAGAGCAGGCTTGTCGTTGGGCTATTGCAACGGCTAAGCGACGCAATACCCAAGCCATTATTAATATTTATCAACTTGATAGAGAACTTGTTTTGGAAAAGGCTCGTTGTAAGGTGTTCAAAGCTTACGATTCGGAATGGTTGGAATTTATTGTAGCCAGTCGTCGTGGACTGAATCCAGCGGCAAATTATGATTATATAGAGGGAGGTGTCGCGAATGACCGGGTAATTGATACGGTAAATTTATATATGTCTGGTTTGATGAGTGCTGATGTGGCATTACAGCGTCTTGCTCAACACCAACCAAATAATCAGATTTGTTTGTTAAACCAAAATATTACGGATAAATACCTTATTTATGATGGAACAGAACTGGCAGAATGATCCTGTAAAGTCTCCTGAAATTCAAGAGATAATATTAAGTAATCGTATCGGTGTCATTGCTGCCGAACTTTCAAAACGCTTGGAAATTGCTCCAGTCAGAGCATTGCAATTGTTTTATGAAAGCAAGACTTGCGCTGACTTGCATGACAAGGAAACAGGGCTTTATCTCTATGGTAATCTCTATATCGCTGATGAATTCATGCGAGAGTATCAAAATAAGTTATAAGTTCATTCAGCCGTATGCAAAATAAATGTAGTAGCTCCAATTGTCACAATAGCGCCATCTTCAATGCGTACACGGTCTTTATCTCCCAGAATTTCATTCATAAGGAAAGTACCTGTGAGACTAGGAGCATCTCGTAATGTGTAGACTAGCTTTCCTTGCTTATTACGCTTTATATTGATGATGCAATGGCGTCGATCCATACTCATATCACCGCTTTCAATGGGAGTATTAATGTTTGTTCCTACACAACGGCGGCCTATGACATTGTCACCTTCCTGCAAGGGAAGTAACTGTTTAAAACCAAATACATTTTCGATTACAGTGATATATCCGAATTCTTCTTTATGAGATTCAGCTTCTTCTTCCAGATTTTCCTCCTTTCTAAGAGCCTTAACTTTACTTTTTCCTAACCGGATACTGAATTGTTTGCCACAATGTTCGCAAACAAATACCAGCGATTGACCTTCTTCATACTTGGTTTCATCAAAATAAAGGTAATTCTCACATTTGGGACAAAGAACTCGTTTCATGCTTTTAAAAAGGGATTTTATTTAGCCAGTAACCAGGCATTCTTGTAGTTTTCATTTTTTCTGAGCTCCAATAATTGTTTGGTAGCTTCTTCGCGATTGTCGAATGAACGGATGCTGACACGTATTTTGCCATCAGTATTCAGGGCTTTCGCTTCTGCAAATCCTTTTGCATTCAATTGATTTGCCATGGCTTCCGCATCTTTAAAACTGATTCCGCCTGCTACTATAATATGGTAAGGATGATTATTCACGTTTGCTTGCGGTTTAACAGATGTACGGGTAGGAGTCGCTTCCTGTTTGGTAACTTTTACCTCTTTTACAGCAATAGGTCTTGATGTTTGTACTTTATTAGCTGTTGGCTTTGGAGTAGACGAAGCCTTGCCTGAAGCAGAAGACTTTTTAGTTTTTTGTGCAATAGCAATATCATTTTTTACAAGAACGGGAGTTACTGCAACCGATTGCTTCTCGATCTGCTCAAAAAGCTCACCAGGCAATAACTGTGCATAATTGTTCTTCTGAACATCGGTATTCTCTACCGGAGTTGAAAAAGCAAAGAACAATACGATAGCGGCAATCATAGCGGCTGCATTACGAAGGAATGCACGATTGATGCTAATTTCATAAGTTTTCTTCTCTTTTTCCAGATTGGCAGGCACTAATACCTTTTCTCTTTGTTGCAACGTGGATAGTTCGTGCATTTCAAAAGAGTCCAGTCCATAGAGTGAAGGAGTCGTTATCTTATAATCATAAGGGATAAATTCATAATTTCCATAAATGTTATAATGAATTTCACCTATATTCTCCAAATGCGCTTTACCTTCCTCATGAAGAAGCCCGATAAACTCGCTTACTTCCTTTTCTACGATGCGGTTGGCATCAGCAAAACTCGTGTCGTATGCTGACATATAAGATTGTACTAATACTCCGTCGTTCAGCTTTAATTGAGGATTAAAGCCGATAGTGCGGGTAGGGGGCAAAAAAAGATTCTCTTCTTTTACATGAGTTGCAGGAGCGTAATGTGCTACGAATCCACCAAATCCCGGAACGATAACGCAGTCGTTTTCCAGTAGTAAAACCTCTATATGTTGTGCCAATTCAATCATGTCTGCAAAATTAAGAGATAAATTGAATATATCCCAGAAAACTGCGAAAAATTCACTACTTTTGCATCGTTTTATTTATTACTATAACGATGAACTATATACAGACGGAAATAGACGGAGTGTGGCTGATAGAGCCGAAAGTGTTCTCCGACGAACGTGGCTATTTTATGGAAGCCTTTAAGCAAGAAGAGTTTGAAGCCAATATCGGGCCTGTAAATTTTATACAGGATAATGAGTCGAAATCTTCTTTTGGCGTATTGCGCGGATTACATTATCAGAAAGGTGAATATAGTCAGGCTAAATTGGTTCGCGTCATTAAAGGAGAAGTGCTGGACGTTGCCGTTGATTTGCGTAAATCATCACCCACATTCGGAAAACATGTGTCCGTATTACTTAGTGAGGAGAATAAAAGACAGTTTTTTATTCCACGCGGTTTTGCGCATGGTTTTGCTGTATTAAGTGAAGAAGCCGTTTTTACGTATAAGGTAGACAACAAGTATACTCCACAGGCAGAAGCCTCTATTTTATATAATGATGAAACATTGGGAATAGATTGGCCGCTGACTGATTCGCAGATGTTATTGTCTTCCAAGGACAGAGAGGCCACGGCTTTCAAGAATGCTGCATATTTTGAATAACTTCTAAACAAACAATAAAATATAAAGTATGAAAATTGCGATTGTAGGAACCGGATATGTAGGTCTGGTGTCAGGTACATGTTTCGCTGAAATCGGCGTGAATGTAACTTGTGTGGATACTAACAGTGAGAAAATAGAATCTTTGCAGAAGGGAATCATTCCGATTTATGAGAATGGATTGGAAGAGATGGTGCTCCGTAATATGAAAGCAAAGAGATTGAAGTTTACCACGTCATTAGAGAGTTGTCTGGATGATGTGGAAGTGATATTTAGTGCTGTGGGTACACCGCCGGACGAAGATGGCAGTGCTGACTTGAAATATGTGTTGGAGGTAGCCCGTACTATCGGTCGCAATATGAAGCAGTATAAACTGGTGGTTACCAAGAGTACGGTTCCCGTAGGTACTGCCGGCAAAGTTCGTGCAGCCATTCAGGAAGAATTGGATAAAAGAGGAGTGAAGGTAGACTTCGATGTTGCTTCTAACCCGGAATTTCTGAAAGAAGGAAATGCAATCAGTGACTTTATGAGTCCGGATCGCGTGGTAGTAGGAGTAGAGTCGGCACGTGCAGAGAAACTGATGTCCAAGTTGTATAAGCCATTCTTATTAAATAACTTCCGTGTGATTTTCATGGATATTCCGTCTGCTGAAATGACCAAATATGCGGCAAATTCAATGTTGGCAACCCGTATCAGCTTTATGAATGACATTGCAAACCTTTGCGAGATAGTCGGCGCGGATGTAAATATGGTACGTAGCGGAATTGGTTCGGATACGCGTATCGGACGTAAATTCTTATATCCGGGCATTGGATATGGCGGTTCATGTTTTCCTAAAGATGTGAAAGCCCTTATTAAAACCGCAGAGCAGAATGGGTATACAATGCGGGTACTTAGCGCTGTGGAAGAGGTGAACGAACAGCAGAAAAGTGTTTTGTTCGAAAAGCTAGTGAAGCATTTTAATGGTGATTTGAAAGGTAAGACCATCGCTCTTTGGGGCTTGGCATTCAAACCGGAAACAGATGATATGCGCGAAGCTCCGGCACTGGTCCTGATTGATAAGCTGCTGAAAGCCGGCTGTCAGGTACGTGCGTATGATCCGGCTGCTGTACAAGAATGCAGACGTCGTATTGGAGATACAATCTATTATGCTTGCGATATGTATGATGCGGTACTTGATGCTGATGCATTGATGTTGGTTACCGAATGGAAGGAATTCCGTTTGCCTTCATGGGCTGTCATCAAAAAAACAATGGCACGGCAGATTGTGTTGGACGGACGTAATATATACGACAAAAAAGAGATGGAAGAACTCGGATTCGTTTATCATTGTATTGGTAAATGAAAAAATAAGAGTATCTTTAGGCAAAACTAAGACAGATGATGAAATATGTGGCTATATCGTTAATGGTGTTTTTTTCTGCGGCATGTAGCGGCAATAAGAATCCGGATTCTCCCGAACAGAGGAAAGAGGATACGAATGCCAAGGAGCTGTTGCAGGGAATTTGGCTGGACGATGAGACTGAAAGCCCGTTGATGCGCGTGGAAGGGGATACCATCTACTATGCCGATGCGCAAAGTGCTCCGATTGCATTTAAAATCATGCGGGATACTCTTTATACTTATGGCAATGACACGACTTATTACAAGATTGACAAGCAGGCGGAACATATATTCTGGTTTCATGCCATAACAGACAACATCATCAAGCTGCATAAATCAGAGGATCCTAATGATTCATTGTCATTTGCCCGTCAGGAATTGGTGATTCCGACTTATAATGAAGTAACTCAACGCGATAGCGTGGTGACCTATAATGGCACCCGCTATCGTGCTTATGTCTATATCAACCCTTCTAAAATGAGGGTTATAAAAACTACCTATTCCGAAGACGGGATTAGTATGGATAATGTATATTACGATAATGTGATGCACATCTGCGTTTATGAGGGCAAAAAGAGTCTGTTTGCCAGTGATATTACTAAACAGATGTTTGACCAGGTGGTTCCCGGAGATTTTTTGATGCAAGCTATTTTATCTGATACGAAGTTTGTAAAAGTAGACCGGAATGGTTTTCATTATCAAGCTGTTTTAGCCATTCCGGAAAGTTCTATATATAGCATTGCAGATATGGAAGTAAGTTTTGAAGGAAACTTGACCATTACTTCAACGAAATAACGGATTTCGTATTAATTCTGTCTGGGAGAGGGGCGGTTGTTGCCTTTTCCACCATTGTTTTTTCCACGGAAGTTCCTTCTTTTAGGGTTGTTGCCATACTTGCCTTTATTGAAAGAACGCGGCTTGTATTCCGGTGCTTCCCCCAACTCTGCGGGAATAGGTATCTTATAGATTTCTTTTTCCAGAAAATTCTCAATACTTTTAAAGTTGCTCTGTTCCTTTTCGTTGACAAACGTAAGCGCTACTCCGTCATTATTGGCACGTGCCGTACGTCCGATACGATGTACATAGTCTTCGCTGTCATGGGGAACATCAAAGTTGATTACCAAACGGATATCATCAATGTCAATACCACGGGCAACGATATCTGTGGCTACTAATATATTGATCCGGCCGGCTTTGAATTCGTGCATCACTGCTTCCCGTTGAGCTTGTTCGAGATCCGAATGCATTTCTCCTACATTCAATTTCATTGATTTCAAAGCTTTAGCCACCTCTTTTACTTTGATCTTGGAAGATGCAAAGACGATGACACGTTCGGGAACTTCGTCCACAAAGAGGCTGCGAATAATTCCCAACTTTTGATTTTCATAACAAACGTATGCAGCCTGTATAATCTTATCAGCAGGTTTTGAAACGGCCAGTTTTATTTCTGCCGGATTATTCAGGATCGTATTTGCCAGTTGTTGTATTTTGGCAGGCATGGTTGCAGAGAACATGATAGTCTGCCGTTCTTTCGGCAAATACTTCACGATCTGCATGATATCCTCGTAGAATCCCATGTCCAACATCCGGTCTGCTTCGTCCAGAATAAAATAAGAAACCTTGGAAAGGTCTACATATCCAAGGCTTAGATGGGCGAGCAGACGTCCGGGAGTGGCAATAACAACATCTGCTCCTAATGTGAGCCCTTTTTTCTGTTGCTCAAACAAGATGCCATCATTTCCGCCATATACGGCAACACTCGATGCCGGCATAAAATAGGAAAATCCTTCCATTTGCTGGTCTATCTGTTGGGCCAATTCCCGGGTAGGAGACATAATGACACAATTGATTGCATCTTCAGGATGTTTTCCTTCAGATAATTTATTCAATACAGGAAGCAGGAATGCTGCTGTTTTGCCTGTACCGGTCTGTGCTACGGCTATCAAATCTTTCCCTTCAAGTATGAGCGGGATTGCCTGCTCCTGAATAGGCGTGCATTCGTCAAATCGCATGGCATCGAGCGCCTCAAGCACATTTTCGTTTAATTGTAGTTCGGAAAACTTCATTCTTTTATTAATTTGTCAGCAAAGATAATTTATTTTTCGGTCTAATTACATATTCAAATAAGAATCTTTGAATCCGAGGAAATAGAGCACTCCGTCAAGCCCGATGGTATTGATGGATTGTTTGGCATTTGCCACTACTTTAGGCTTGGCATGAAATGCGATTCCCAATCCGGCAACTCCCAGCATGGGGAGGTCATTAGCGCCATCTCCTACGGCAATGGTCTGTGCGATATCGACTTTTTCCACTTGGGCGATCAGGCGTAGTAGTTCAGCCTTTCGTTTGCCGTCTACGACATCTCCCAGGTAGCGTCCGGTCAGCTTTCCATCTATAATTTCCAGTTCGTTCGCATATACGTAGTCTATGCCATATTTCTTTTGCAGATACTGGCCGAAGTAAGTAAATCCGCCGGAAAGGATCGCTATCTTATAACCATACTTTTTCAATACATACATCAATCTGTCAACTCCTTCTGTGATAGGCAGGCTTTCAGCGATTTCCTGCATGACAGATTCGTCCAGACCTTTCAGTAAGGCTACGCGGCGGGTAAAACTTTCTGTGAAGTCTATTTCACCGCGCATGGCACTTTCCGTGATCGCTTTCACTTCATCACCCACACCGGCACGGATGGCCAGTTCGTCAATAACCTCAGTCTCGATCAATGTAGAGTCCATATCGAAACAGATCAGACGGCGCATGCGACGGTACATATTATCCAGTTGGAAAGAGAAATCCATATCCAGTTCGCTGGCCAGCTTCATCAGGCTTTCCTGCATGGCAATGCGGTCTTTGGGAGTACCTCTCACTGAAAATTCGATGCAGGCACGTGTACGTGCGTCTGTATTGCATTCATCCAATGGAATACGGCCTGTCAGACGTTTGATTGCGTCGATATTCATGCCTTGTTCTGCCAATACCCTTGTTGCTGCTGATATCTGGCGTGCGGAAAGTTTACGGCCAAGTACCGTCAGGATATAGCGGTTTTTTCCTTGCATACCCACCCAATTCTCGTATTGTTCTGTTGTAATCGGCTCAAAGCGGATGGTAACTCCCAACGAAGATGCTTTGAACAACAACTCCTTCATTATAAAACCGGAATGTCTTTCTTCACTCTTGAATAGGATACCTAATGACAATGTATTATGAATATCCGCCTGACCGATATCAAGGATGGTAGCATCGTATTTGGCGAGTATTTCAGTCACGGATGAGGTAAGTCCCGGACGATCTTCGCCGGTAACTCGAATCAGAATCAATTCAGTATTTGATGGTTGCATAAGAAATAGACTTTTATCCTGCAAAAGTAGAGAAAAAAGTTCGTTTTTATGCTAAATAACATAAAAAGTTATACCCGAAAAGTGAGATTTTTGCTTATTTGCTTGGAAGTTATTTTAATAATTACTTACCTTTGCACCCGGTTTCAAAAATAAAGGCTCTGATAATCAGCGGATTCCTCTTCGCCTGATGCCTGAAAAGACAACGTTTCGGGAAGAAACCACTGTTTAAGGACAGTCCCGGATAGTATTAACTAAAACCGAATTACATGAAGCATGTAAAGTGGATTTTTGTTGTATTACTGATTTGTTCCTTGACCGCTTTCGTTGAGAAAGACAAACCTACCGGAGGTTTGAGTGAGGGTGATGTAGCCCCGGATTTTAAAATCGAATCTACATCAGACGGGCAACCCGCCTTTAAATTGGGAAATTTGAAAGGGCGATATGTGTTGCTGAGTTTTTGGGCAAGTTATGACGCGCAGTCCCGGATGCAAAACGTAAGTTTGAGCAATGCGCTTCGTTCTTCTCATAATGTGGAAATGGTTTCCATTTCATTTGACGAATATCAGTCAATTTTTAAGGAAACCGTTCGTAAGGACCAAATAGTTACGCCCACTTGTTTCGTGGAAACAGAAGGCGAGGGCTCCGGATTATTTAAGAAATACCGTTTGAACCGGGGATTCACTAACTATTTATTGGATGGAAATGGTGTAATTATAGCCAAAAACATCTCTGCTGCAGATCTTTCTGCTTATATGGAAAAGATTGGTTGACAATCTTGAGAATGTAAGGAGAAAGAGGTATTTTCCGAATAAAGTACCATTTGGTGAATGACGGAGAATAGACAAAAGAGGAAATGGATACAACAAAAAAGTTCCGCCTATACTTGCTTTGGGCAAGAATAGACGGAATTTCTATTTTATCTATATCCTTATTTTTATTTAGGCGCTTTTTGATATAAGAAGAAAGCAATGCCTGCATAGAGGATATTCGGAATCCAGACCGCGATGGCGGGTGGCACGTTTCCGTTGACGGCAAAGGTTGAAGTAATCGTTTGGAACAGGATATACGAGAAACTTAATCCAAGGCCTATACCCAGATGAAGTCCCATGCCACCTTTTGTTTTTCGTGATGAAAGAGATACGCCGATAATTGTCAGGATGAAAGAGGCGAATGACATGGCGATCCGCTTGTGATATTCAATTTCAAACTCTTTGATGTTAGCGAATCCTCTTCGTTTCTGTTTTGCAATATAATCACTTAATTCGGGGCTGGTCAACATTTCCTGCTGGTTCTTCATAATAAGGAAGTCGGAAGGTTCCATATTGATGATAGAGTCAATCCGGTCACCTTTGGTGATCTTTTCTTTCAGTCCATCCAGTTCACGCACCATATAGTCGTGGATAGTCCATTTATGAACGGTAGTCGTATCGTAAGTAATACGGCGTGCGGTTAGATGCGAAACCAGTTTCTTATCGACAAATTTATCCAGTGAAAAGCGGTTTCCGGTTTTCATGGCATTATTATAATTGTCAATGTACGCAATGACACCGCTATCAACCTCTAACTGGACATTGCGTGCAGTATTCTGCTTTTTGGGCTTGATATACCGGTCTTCAAAGTTCAAACGTGTCACACTTCCTTTCGGGATTACGTATGAGCTAAGCATAAAGGTAGTCAATGCAATGATGGCGGCAGAAATCATATAAGGGCGCATCATTCTCTTGAAGCTCATACCGGTAGAGAACATGGCAATGATTTCAGAGTTCTCTGCAAGTTTGGAAGTGAAGAAAATAACAGCAATGAATACAAACAACGGACTGAACAGGTTGGAGAAATAGGGAATAAAGTTCATGTAGTATTCAAGAATGATTTTACTCCATGGGGCTTCATGCTCCATCAGCTTGTCCATCTTCTCATTGAAGTCGAATACCACTGCGATAGAAATGATTAGTGCAATAGCAAATACGTATGTCCCCAAGAATTTCTTGATGATATACCAATCCAGGCGTTTTATAAATCGATTGCTTTTCATTCTTTATAATCTAGTTGATACTCTTTTGACCATCATCGGCTTCCAGGTTGAGAAATCTCCTGCAATGATATGTTTTCGTGCTTCACCTGCCAGCCATAGATAAAAGGCAAGATTATGTATAGAAGCGATTTGCATTGCCAATAATTCTTGTGCATGGAAAAGATGGCGCAAATAGGCTTTGCTGTATAATGTGTCTACGCAGGAAGCTCCATCTGCTTCGATGGGAGAGAAGTCCATTTCCCATTTCTTGTTTCGCATGTTGATGATACCGTCTTTGGTGAACAACATGCCATTTCGTCCGTTTCGTGTAGGCATTACGCAGTCGAACATATCCACTCCACGCTCGATTCCTTCAAGAATATTGACGGGAGTGCCTACTCCCATTAGATAGCGAGGCTTGTCTTTGGGAAGAATCTCATTGACAATCTCGATCATTTCATACATTTTGTCTACCGGTTCACCTACCGCCAAACCGCCGATAGCATTGCCATCTGCTCCTTTGGAAGCGACAAACTCAGCCGATTGCTTGCGTAAATCGGGATATACGCATCCTTGAACGATGGGGAAAAGCGACTGATTGTAGCCATATTTAGGTTCCGTTTCATTAAAACGTTTTATACAACGGTCGAGCCACCTGTGTGTCAATCCCAATGACTTTTTGGCATATGCATAGTCCGAGTCTCCCGGAGGACACTCGTCGAAAGCCATCATGATGTCGGCGCCAATCGTACGTTCGATGTCCATCACTTTTTCCGGAGTAAAGATGTGTTTACTGCCATCAATGTGTGAACGGAACTCGGCACCTTCTTCACGGAGCTTTCGGATTCCGGCTAATGAGAATACCTGGAACCCGCCACTGTCGGTCAGCATAGGACGGTCGAAACCGTTGAAGCGATGCAGTCCGCCTGCCTTCTCAATCACTTCCAGTCCCGGGCGCAAATAAAGATGATAGGTATTGCCCAGAATAATCTGTGCCTGAATATCTTCTTTCAGCTCTGTCATATGTACTCCCTTGACAGTGCCCAGTGTGCCTACCGGCATGAATATAGGTGTCTGTATCTGCCCGTGGTCAGTGGTTATCAGACCGGCACGGGCATTACTTTTGGTGTCTGTATATTGTAAGTCAAATGTCATTCCCGGCTAGCTTTCTTTACAGATAAATCAATGGCATCCGCAACCTTTTCATTTGTCAGTGCGATGGCGAATACTTCTTTAATGTCGTTTACATAGTGGAAAGTCAGTCCTTTCAAATAGAGAACCTGAATTTCGTCTATGTTCTTTTTATTCTCGGCACTCATGATGATTTCCTTGATTCCGGCACGTTTGGCAGCCAGAATCTTCTCCTTGATACCCCCGACCGGAAGCACTTTGCCACGAAGCGTGATTTCTCCTGTCATGGCAAGATTAGCTTTCACTTTCCGTTGTGTCAGGGCAGAAGCCAAAGAAGTAGCCATAGTGATACCTGCGGATGGGCCGTCCTTAGGAATTGCTCCTTCGGGTACGTGAATATGGATATTCCAGTTGTCAAAGATTTCTTCATCCAGGTTCAGGATAGAAGCATGCGCCTTGATATACTCAAGTGCCAGCATGGCAGATTCTTTCATGACATCTCCCAGATTACCGGTCAATGTAAGGCGTCCGCCTTTGCCACGGCTCAAACTCGTTTCTACGAAAAGAATTTCACCACCTACGGCTGTCCATGCCAATCCGGTAACTACACCGGCATATTCATTTCCCTGATACTTGTCACGTGTATATTCCGGTGCTCCCAAGAAATCGTACAAGTCGGCAGGTTTGATTTCCGTCTTGGCGAAATAGCCGTCGGTTGCGTATTGACGAGCCGATTTACGGAGAATCTTACCGATTTTCTTTTCCAGTTCACGGACGCCGCTTTCGCGGGTATATGATTCAATGATAGCTTCCAGCGTGTCTTTAGGAAGTTTGATGTCTGTCTTTTTGAGTCCGTTGGCTTCCAGTTCTTTGGGTACCAGATGCTTGCGGGCAATCTCGATCTTTTCTTCCGTGATATAACCGCTTACTTCAATCAATTCCATACGGTCGAGCAACGGGCCGGGGATTGTATTCAGATTGTTGGCTGTTGCAATAAATAGTACTTTTGAAAGATCATAGTCTACATCCAGAAAATTATCATGGAAAGATGTATTCTGTTCCGGATCAAGAACTTCCAATAATGCAGAAGAAGGATCTCCTTGACGGTCGGCGCTGACTTTGTCTATCTCATCCAGAATAAATACCGGATTGGAAGCGCCTGCTTTTATCAGGCTCTTGATAATTCGTCCCGGCATAGCACCTATATATGTTTTGCGGTGACCACGGATCTCAGCTTCATCATGTACGCCACCTAAAGACATACGTACATATTTACGTTTGAGTGCGGACGCGATAGACTTTCCGAGAGATGTTTTACCGACTCCGGGAGGGCCGTACAAGCAGATAATAGGTGATTTCATATCATCCTTCAATTTCAGTACAGCCAAATGTTCCAGAATGCGTTCTTTCACCTTTTCCAGTCCATAGTGGTCTTTATTCAACGTCTTTTCTGCATTTTTGAGGTTCAGATTGTCGGTTGTGTAAACGCCCCACGGAAGGTTGAGCATTGTTTGCAGATAATTAAGCTGTACGCTGTAATCCGGCGATTGCGGATGGGTGCGTTCCAGTTTCGCCAGTTCCTTCATGAAAGTTTCTCTGACTTCCGCATTCCAGCGCATTCTTTCTGCTTTTTGGCGCATTTCTTCTATTTCCTGCTCCTGGCCGCCACCACCCAATTCATCCTGGATAGTTTTTATTTGCTGTTGCAGGAAATATTCACGTTGTTGCTGGTCAATGTCTTCACGGGCACGCATCTGGATGGATGCCTTGATTTCAGCCAACTGTACTTCACGATTCAGGATTTCCAATAAGTGATAAGTACGTTCGCGTAATGAATTGATGCTTAATAAATCAATCTTCTCATCTTTCTTGAATGGTAGATTCGAGCAGATGAAGTTAATCAGAAACATCGAGCTATTAATATTTTTAATAGCAAATGCCGAATCCTGATGCATTGCATCCGATGATTTGATATAACGCATCGTCAAGTCCTTGCATGTTTCTACCAGTGCCTGGAATTCTTTATCAGTGTTATTCGGAATTTCTTCTTCCAGAAGTTCTATTTCGCCTTTCAAATATGGATGCGTATCGGTAATACTTTTCAGTCTCAAACGCTTCATTCCCTGAAGAATGACAGTGGTTGTCTGATCCGGCATTTCCAATACCCGCACAATACGCCCTACAGTACCGATATTATGTAAATCTTCCAGTTTAGGATCTTCCGTATGCGCTGATCTCTGGCATACTACTGCAATATCTTTATGTTTTTTCTCGGCGTCACGTATGAGCTTCAGAGAGGACTTGCGCCCCACTGTGACAGGCAGGAATACTCCGGGAAACAACACCATATTACGAAGGGGAAGAACCGGAAGAATTTCACCAGATTTAATATTTACATCGAATGCATTCTCATCGTTACCATCATAGTCAGTAATTAACGAGAAACCGTTGTTATCACCTACATCTTCCAATAAGTATCTTTCTTTCATCTTTTCGTTTTAATTTAGTTTATGTCATACAAATATGCATAAATCGTTTGCAAAGTTAATTGATTCTCTCTAATAATAAAGCACAGCTTGGAATAAAAACACAAAAACAATGCCAAAATATGGGACGATTGAAGAAGTATTCCATAATAATTATTTATTTTTGGCGGTTTCCAATAAAATAGTAGAATAAAACAGGTTTAAAAATAAGCGGATAAAATGTCGAATCCTTATTTTCAATTTAAGCAGTTTACAGTGTGGCATGATAAGTGTGCTATGAAGGTGGGCACGGATGGGGTGCTTTTGGGGGCATGGACTTCTGTGCGGAACGCACATAAGATTCTGGATGTCGGGACAGGGACGGGATTGGTTGCATTGATGTTGGCTCAACGTAGTCTGCCGGATGCGGATATTATAGCATTGGAAATAGATAAAGCCGCTGCCGGACAGGCCGGGGAGAATGTAGCCCGCTCTCCTTGGAAGGAGCGGATAGAGGTAGTGCAGGCTGATTTCAGGAACTATCAATCTTCGGACAAGTTTGACGTGATTGTTTCTAATCCCCCGTATTTCGTTGATTCATTGGAGTGTCTGGATCAGCAGAGGAATGCAGCCCGGCATAATGATTCTCTGACCTATGAAGAATTATTGGAAGGGGTGGCCGGATTATTGGCGGAAGATGGGGCTTTTACGATTGTAATTCCGACAGATGTAGCTGATAGGGTGAAGATGATAGCTACAGCGAAGAATTTATATGCAGTCCGGCAGCTAAATGTGATAACTAAGCCTGGCGGCATTCCTAAACGTACCCTGATTACTTTTACTTTTTCTAATCAGGAATGTGTTGTCGAAGAATTGTTGACGGAATTAGCCCGCCATCAATATAGTGAGGAATATATAGCATTGACGCGGGAGTATTATTTGAATATGTAAATATAAAGGAGTAGAGGATGAATTCATCCTCTACTATCCAAGCTGTTTATATCAGGGTTTAATTCCCTTACAGCCTCTTTTACTTCTTTATTAGTTGGATTACGATTAGTTTCTACCTGTTGTACTGGTACAATCTCATTCACCATTCTTTCATATCCTTTTTGTTCTAACAAATGAACTTCTTTTTCATTGGTTTCTTTTTGTTTTTTTGTTTTCATATGACTTTTCTTTTTTAGTTTCTACTTTGAAAACAGAAAACAGTGAAAGTTGGTTCATTCTACCAAAATATATTTTCAGTTAATTCATCTCAATAAACGCCATAGTATCTATACTTTGACTGGTAGACCAGTACTTTGCAGAAGGACTTCTGGTTTCTGTCAGGAAAAAAGTTGAAATGCAAACAGATGAAATTCAGACTATTGGGAAATAATAAATAAAAAACATTCGTTTAGCTATTGTTAATTAAAAAATACTCCCTATCTTTGCACCGCTTTTGAAAAGAACAACCCTTCAAAAAGTAGCGGGGTGTAGCGCAGTCCGGTTAGCGCACCTGCTTTGGGAGCAGGGGGTCGTGGGTTCGAATCCCGCTACCCCGACTACAAAGAAAGAAGGAGTTCAGTTAAAAGTTTTTCGGGGTGTAGCGCAGTCCGGTTAGCGCACCTGCTTTGGGAGCAGGGGGTCGTGGGTTCGAATCCCGCTACCCCGACGAAAAAGATAAAGTAAGTAATTTTGAGCTGATACAGTTTGTACCAGCTTTTTTTATTTGTATATTTTAAGAGAGCTAGCCCCCTGCTCCCAAGGCAGGTGCGTTAACTCTCTCTATCTTAATGAAGAATCGCAATTTATACAAAACAGTTGCAAAATTGCAATAACCCATTATTTAGGAAAGGTGAGAATGAATCTACTCCCTTTGCCTGATTCTGATTTTACATTGATGCTTCCTTCATGCAAAGTCATAATTTGCTTGCATAAGCTGAGTCCGATACCCGAACCGGTTGTTTTGGTACTAAAGAAAGGTACAAATATCTTGTCCAGAACATCCGGTAAAATGCCTTCTCCATTGTCGGATACTGTCATAATCTTATTGTTGGCAGGTGAAGTGATTATTGTTATCCGAATGTTTTTATCTGCTTGCTTTCCACACGCCTCGCGGGCATTTTTCAATAAATTAATGAGGACTTGTTCTATTTGTGCCCGGTCTATATACAAGTTTAGTTCTGATAAAGGAGTTTCAAAATGAATGTATTCTTCCGGGAATAACTTCTTTAAATCCATGAATAGTTCTGCAATAGAAACTTTGGTGCGGACAGGAGCGGGGATTCGTGTCAGGCGACGGTAGTTTTCTACAAATTCTAATAACCCTTTGCTTCTTCTGTGAATAGTTTGCATGGCTTGCAGGATAATGGAGTATTCTTTTTCTCCAAGCTGTTCGGGTATTCCTCTTTCACTTAGTGTTTCGGAAAGAGAAATAATCGGTGTGATGGAATTCATGATTTCATGAGTCAGTACACGTATCAGCTTTTGCCAGGCTTCCATTTCATTTCGTTCCAGTACGGAATGGATATTTTTCAGGCTGATTATTTGTTGCTCTTTTCCTTGTGTCGCAAACTTGGTGCAAGAAATGGCCATTTCCAGGACAGTGCTGTTTTGTTCGATACGGATAATTGGAATATTATTAGTCGCAGAAGCGATTAGTAATGCTTCCGGTAATTGTGAGATTTGTCCTAAATGGGTGACGGCCGCCTGATTCATCCATTCTACATGTCCGGATCTGTCGGCAACAAGTACGGCTGTGTCTACCTTGTTCAATAAGTTTTCGTAATATTGGTGCTTTATTTCCTCAGCCAACAGTTTTCCCCGAAAGTCTTTCAGGCTTTCCGAAAGTTCTTCTGTCCACTCATTCATTATTTTATTCTTGAAAGGCGGGTGGAAGGCTTGCGTCATGTCATTATACCGGAGTCCGTCTGTCAGCCGTCGCAACAAATTAATTTGTTTAAACTGCATACGATAGAGGTGTACACCGGTAGTTATCAACAGTAGGATGCAGATAGTGGTGCTGAACCATAACTGTTTTTGAAACAGCAGGCAGCTTCCGATAGAAAGCAGCATTATAAATAAGATGTGTAAGAACACTCTGATTGCATATCGTTTCATAAGCCTAGTTTTTCAAGTTTACGATATAAGGCAAAGCGGGTTATGCCCAAATATTCGGCGGCACGGGAAATATTTCCCTCGCTAAGTTTCATTGCTTTTTCAATGGTCTGGCGTTCCAGTTGTTCCAAATTTAATATCGTTTCTTCTTCCTTCCTTTGTTTAGGAGCGGCATGGAACAGAAAGTTTTCAGGTTTTAATAAAGAGCCGTCTCCTAATATGACAGCGCGTTCTATCGTATGCTGCAATTCCCGCACATTTCCGGGCCAGGCATACTTTAATAGTTTGTTTTTGGCTTCCCGGGTCAGGCCGCGCATATCCTTTTTGTATTTACGTGCATACCGTTGCAGGAAGTGTTCGGCCAGTAGAATAATATCATTACCACGTTCGCGGAGCGGCGGGATATGTATTTCAATGGTATTGATACGATAGAGCAAGTCCTGCCGGAAGTTTCCTTCATCCACTAATTGGCGAATATCCGCATTTGTGGCACAAATCAGGCGGACGTCAATAGGAACGGCTTGTGTACTGCCTAAACGGTTGATTTGTCGCTTTTCGATAGCAGTCAATAGTTTCGATTGCATGGGAAGTGAAAGATTGCCGATTTCATCCAAAAACAGAGTTCCGTTGGTGGCAACTTCCATTCGCCCGGCTTTTGATTTTTTAGCGTCGGTGAAAGCCCCTTTTTCAAATCCGAATAGTTCGCTTTCGAACAATTGTTCGGGGATACTTCCCAAGTCAATGGTGACAAAAGGCTTGCCGTATCGGGGGGAACAGCGATATAAGAAATGAGCAATCACGTCTTTTCCTGTTCCGTTTTCTCCTAGAATCAGGATATTGGCATCTGTACAACTTAGTTTGTTTATTGTAGTGAAAACTTCCTGCATGGCAGGAGATTCTCCGATAATGTCTCCTTCCGATGTGTTTTGACCGCTAAGTACTTCTATCTGCTCTTTTAAGATATTCACTTCTCGTTGTGACTGGCGCAACCGCATTCCGGAAGTGAGTGTGGCCAGTAGTTTTTCTTTTTTCCACGGTTTGGGAATAAAATCTGTTGCGCCGGCTTTGATAGCCCGCACTGCTTTGTCTGTATCTGCATAGGCGGTCATAAAGATAACAATAGCCTGCGGGTCAATTTGCAGTATTTGCTCCAAGCTCTCAAATCCTTCCTGACCACTAATAGCGTCACGGCTGAAATTCATATCCAATAAGATAAGATCGGGTTGAAAAGTAGTCATGAAATGTTCGATTCGGTCAGGAGTGGTGGCTACCTTTATTTTCTCCGCATAAGGTTCCAATAACAGGTTGAGGGCGAAAAGGACATCTTCGTTATCGTCTACTATAAGTATTTTCCCCAGTTTACTTGCTTCTTTCATTTCTTTTGCTGAATAGATTTATTGCTTTTCTTTATTACATCGGCAAAGATATGGATAATAATCATGTGTTGTATGTGCGATTGCGCACTAGTTTTGTGCGTATTTGCACGCTGATAATAGAAGAGGGATAAACGTATCTGTTTGAAGTATAGTAATTTATATAAATGGCACAGGTTTTGAATAATAAATTAATAAATATAACGAAGGATGAACCTGAAATTAATCTGCATAAGCATTGGAATCCTGTCAACGGAATTATCGTCTGCCCAAAATCAGACAATGGAGCTGTCACTGGAGCAGACCGTAAGAATAGCGCGCTTGGAATCTCCCGACGCGCAAACGGCACGCCATAGTTTTCGTTCTGCTTATTGGAATTATAAATATTATCGTGCCAATTATTTACCGACTTTGAGTTTGACATCCGATCCTAATTTGAACCGTGCCATTAATAAGATAACAATGGGTGACGGTTCGGTTAAGTTTGTCGAGCAGAACTTATTGAATACTGACCTGACTTTGAATCTTTCACAAAACGTATCCTGGACAGGAGGTTCCTTGTTTCTCGAAACATCTGCCCAACGTATGGACTTGTTCAGCGAGCATAAATATTCATGGCAGACTTCACCTGTTATGATAGGCTATCGGCAGTCACTTTTTGGCTATAATAGTCTGAAATGGGATAAACGTATAGAACCCGTACGTTATCAGGAGGCTAAGAAAAGTTATGTGGAGACGTTGGAACTTGTTTCAGCCAGTGCGATTAATAAATTCTTTGCTTTAGCTACCGCCCAAAGCAATTACGACATAGCGTCGTTCAATTATGCGAATGCAGATACACTTTACCACTATGCCCAAGGGCGCTATAATATAGGTACGATAACAGAAAATGAGATGCTGCAACTGGAACTTAATCGTCTGACAGAAGAAACGAACCGTATGAATGCCCGCATTGAAATGGATAACTGTATGCAGGAGCTTCGTTCATATCTGGGTATTCAGGAAGACAAGGAAATTCGTGTACGTGTCAGTTCCCGGGTGCCGGATTTCAGCATCAATCTGAATGAGGCGCTGGCACTGGCGTATGAAAATAGTCCTGACATACAGACGATGAAGCGACGAAAGCTGGAAAGTGAAAGCGCTGTTGCGAGAGCCCGTGCCAATGCCGGTTTGAAGGCGGATATTTATCTCCGTTTCGGACTGACACAGACGGCGGACAAATTACCGGAAGCCTATCGGAACCTTTTAGACCAGCAATATGTAAGTTTAAGTATCTCCCTGCCGATTTTAGACTGGGGACGGGGAAAAGGTCAGGTACGGGTAGCCCGTTCTAACCGTGATCTGGTTTATACGCAGGTGGAACAAAGCAGGACGGATTTTGAACTGAATGTCCGCAAACTGGTGAAGCAGTTTAATCTGCAAACGCAACGTGTCCGTATCGCTGCCCGCACAGATGAAACTGCCCGACGGAGGAATGAAGTTGCCCGTAAACTTTATATATTGGGAAAATCGACCATTCTTGATTTGAACGCTTCTATTTCAGAAAAAGATAGCGCACGCCGTAATTACGTATCGGCTTTATATAACTATTGGAGTTTATATTATACACTTCGTAGTATGACGCTATATGATTTTGAGAGAAACAGGTTGCTGACGGAGGATTATAATCTTCTCGTCGAATAGGGTTGAATGATTTTCTTGTAATTGATATGAATATAAAAAACTATATGACCTCATGGATATAAAATTAGAAAAGAAGCCGTGGTACATTCGTTATAGATATTATCTGATAGGGGGACTTTTGTTTCTCTCCTTTCTGATTTATGTAATCATCCTTTCATCAGGTCCCAGAAAACTACGTGTTGATGTCGGGAATATCCAGATAGCGGAAGTGGTAGATGCTGACTTCATGGAATATGTAGATGTGGAAGGATTGGTTCAACCCATATTGACTATCAAGGTCAATACCCGCGAAGCGGGAAGTGTAGAAAAGATAGTGGGGGAAGAAGGCAGTTTGCTTCAGCAAGGTGATACGATTCTTGTTCTTTCCAATCCGGACTTGCTTCGTAACATCGAAGACCAGCGTGACGAATGGGAAAAGCAAATGATTACCTATCAGGAGCAGGAGATTGAAATGGAGCAAAAGAGTCTGAATCTGAAACAGCAGGCTCTGACAAATAATTATGAGCTTGAACGTCTGAAAAAAAGCATTGCCCTTGACCGTGAAGAGTATCAGATGGGGGTAAAGAGCAAGGCTCAACTGCAAGTGGCTGAAGATGAGTATAATTACAAACAGAAAAATGCTGCTTTGCAACAAGAGAGCCTGCGGCATGATTCTGCTGTAACAATGATTCGTAAAGAGTTGATTCGTAACGACCGGGAAAGGGAACGGAAGAAATATGAACGCGCTCATGAACGCTTGAATAATTTGGTGGTAACAGCTCCGATAAAAGGACAGCTTAGCTTTGTAAAGGTTACTCCCGGGCAACAAGTCTCTTCCGGTGAAAGCATAGCTGAAATAAAGGTGCTTGACCAATATAAGATCCATACTTCGCTCAGTGAATATTATATTGACCGGATTACCACCGGATTGCCTGCCACTATCAATTATCAGGGAAAGAAATACCCGTTGAAAATAACGAAAGTAGTCCCCGAAGTGAATGACCGTATGTTTGATGTCGATCTTGTTTTTACAGGTGATATGCCTGATAACGTAAGAGTGGGCAAGAGTTTTCGTGTGCAGATAGAATTGGGGCAACCGGAACAGGCGCTTGTTATCCCACGCGGTAATTTCTATCAGGCTACGGGAGGACAATGGATTTATAAGGTGAATGCTTCAAAAACAAAAGCTGTCCGCATTCCTTTATCTATCGGCCGCCAAAATCCGCAGCAGTATGAAATTACAGAAGGTTTGCAGCCCGGAGATTGGGTAATTACGACGGGATATGATACCTTTGGCGATGCGGAAGAATTGATATTGGATTAAAGAGTTAACAGTAAAAACATTATGATAAAACATTATTTGAAAGTTGCATTCAGAAACCTGTTGAAATACAAGACACAAAATATAATCTCTATCATCGGTCTTGCGGTAGGATTGCTATGTTTCTGCATATGTATGTATTGCAGCCGTTTTGTTGAAACGACCAACCATTGTTTCAGTAATTACACCCGCATTGCGGAACTGAGTCTTTATGATTACCAGACCGATACTTATTTTTCCGGTACACAGGTAGCCTTGTCCGAAGAACTCCGTACATGGGGAATGGGAGAGGTAGAAGCAATCTCCTGTATGGCATATTCCCGTGAACGTTCTTTTCTTGCCGGGATTTCAGAAGAGAAATCACTGCCTTATGAACTTGAGACGATAGAGATAGATACGTTATATAATAAGGTATTCACTCCCCGGATACTGGCGGGAAATTGGGAGACGGCCAGCCGGACGCCTAATGCTGTTATTTTGAGTGAGTCTACCGCCATAAAGATATTCGGTAAGATTGAAACTGCTATCGGCAAACATCTGACGTTGATGAGACGGCTCCACACTTCGCCTGAAAGTACTCCGAAAACAGGAGGTATTGTGTACACTGTCCAGGCAGTAATGGAGGATATTCCGTTGAACAATGGTTTCAGCTTTATGACACATACTGATGCTATGGTGTTAAATGATAGCGAAGGACTTTTTCAAAGCCCGAAGCGTCATGACATGACAGGAGCCTTAACGTATGTCCTGCTTTCTCCTCATGCGGATATAGCCGCACTGGAACAACAATTTTCGAAGCGCAATTATAGTTATACCATGTATAATCAGGCATATTCGGTTGTAGCGAATTACATTGGCGACCGGAGTCAAAAAAAAGGCGCTTTTGTCCTGGGGTGGGCGACCGGAATAGTCGGTACATTAATACTGCTGGTCGGACTTGTCAATTTCTTCCATTTTCTTATCGGTTCTTTTCTCAATCGCACTAAGGAATACAGTATTATGAAAATGGCCGGATGTAATTGGAGTCAACAATTCTGTCTGCTGTTTGTACAGTCACTGATTGTCATAGTTGCTTCTTCCTTTCTGGTTGTATGGGGAATAGAGTTGATTGGCGACAGGATGGATTTTTCCCTGTCGGGTATTACGATGACTTTTCCTCCTGCTGTCCTTTTGAAACACGCTTTGCAATATATCATTTTTCTCATTCTGCTTTGTGCTGTCATCTGTATGTTTGTATCTGTCCGTATCCGCAGGATTTCAATACAGGACGGAATGCATGGGGGCAACAAGCGTTGCGGAAAACAATGGGGACGTAACTTTATGTTAGGTATTCAGTTCTTTATCTGCTGGATATTTGTATCATTCACCGTTGCGTTATTCTTGCAATCGGAAACAACAACCAAAACACTGTTCCATACATTAAGCCAGAAAGAGAAAGAGGCAATTCTGAGTATCCCGCTAGATTATCCGTTCATGAAAAACGAAGAAAAGCTGGACATGGTAGAACGTTTCAAACAACATGCAGGGGTGAAGGATATTCTGTTGTCAGATATTGCTTATACGCAGGGAGTGTCCGGCAATCTGCTGATGACCGAAAAAGGGAATGATAACTCCTGGACTGATATTGATATTATGTGTGTGCCGCTGAACTTCTTTACTTTTATGAATATTCCGGTAAAGGAAGGTAGGACTATCCTGACAAAACAGGATCTTGTCATGGATGAGGTATGGCAGAACAAGCAAAAGAAGAATGTGATCGGGATGAATTTCTATGACCAGAACAATGATTATACTGTATGCGGAGTTTGTGCCCCTTTTCAGACCGATATTCATAATCATAGCGGCGGTTACGCTTTTATACTCTATGATCCATCCGTATATGTAGGACATTGTTATGTGAAATGCTATCCTCAGCAACAAAAGGAAGTAGTGAAGTGGATTGAAAGGATCCGTCAGGAGATGTTGCCGGAAAATATTCCTTGTCAGGTACGCACATTTCAGGATGACCTTTATGAGATGCAGGCTATGGAATATATCCTGAAAGATATTATTTTGTTTTTCGCAATGGTCAGTATCATTATTACATTATTGGGCGTATATTCCAGCGTTACTCTCGACACCGAACGCAGGCAGAAAGAAGTTGCTGTCCGTAAGGTAAATGGAGCCGGAATCAGGCATATAATCTGGTTATTTGCCCGTTTGTATATAGCTTTGTTGGTGGTTACTGCCATTATATCCTTTCCGTTGGTGTACATGGTGTTACAGTGGTGGAAACAAATATATACAGTATTCTTTAACTGCGGATGCTGGTTTTGGACAGGAATTTTTCTGTCTGTTGCCATGGTAACGGCATTGACTATCTGGTTTCGTATCATGAGGATTGCAAGAATCAATCCGGTGGAGTCTATCAAGAATGAATAAAAGAATGATATAATTTACGAACAATATAAATTTACGATCATGATTAAGACAGTAAACTTACAGAAGATTTTCAAGACAGAAGAAGTGGAAACTTGGGCGCTGAATAATGTCAGCATCGAGGTGAAGCAAGGTGAGTTTGTAGCCATTATGGGGCCTTCCGGTTGTGGAAAATCCACATTGCTTAATATTTTAGGGCTTTTGGATAACCCGACGGGAGGGGAGTATTATCTGAATGGTACGGAAGTTTCGAAATATACGGAATCGCAGCGTACAAATCTCCGTAAAGGAGTCATTGGTTTTGTATTTCAGAGTTTCAATCTGATAGATGAACTGAACGTGTATGAAAACATTGAACTGCCTTTACTTTATATGGGAATCTCGGCATCCGAACGGAAAAAAAGGGTTGAGACAGCTATGGAGAGAATGGCTATTACTCATCGTAGTAAGCATTTTCCTCAACAACTTTCCGGAGGTCAGCAACAACGTGTTGCTATTGCCCGTGCAGTAGTCGCCAATCCTAAACTGATTCTTGCCGATGAACCGACTGGTAATTTGGACTCCAAAAATGGTAAGGAAGTCATGGGGTTGTTGAGTGAACTGAATAGAGAGGGGACAACAATTGTCATGGTAACCCATTCGCAACATGACGCCGGCTATGCCAATCGCATCATCAACTTGTTTGACGGTCAGGTGGTAACGGAAGTAAGCATGTAAGTACGTTGCATCAAGCAACTATAAATGAGGTATCATGATAAAACACTATCTTAAAGTAGCCTTTCGCAATCTGATGAAGTATAAGACACAAAGCCTTGTCAGTATCATCGGATTGGCAGTCGGATTTACTTGTTTTGCGCTGTCTGCTTTGTGGATTCGTTATGAAATGACTTATGACGATTTTCATGAGGGGGCCGATCGTATTTATTTGGCAGGCAGTAGCTTTCGTCTTTATGGAGACGGATTTAACTATAATTCATCTAGCTTTTTAGCTGATTATTTGGCAAAGAACTGTCCTGAGGTGGAGAAAGTATGTTGTATCTATTACGATTGGGATGAAAAAAAGATTAAGAATGAGGATACCGAGTTTTCGGTACGGCGGATAGAAGTAGATTCAAGTTTCATTTCAATGTTCAATATTAAGGTATTGGACGGAGATAATCATTTACAGCTAAAAAAGGATGAAATTGCTATAACTGAAAATGCGGCAGAACGAATATTTGGAAAAGAATCTCCGATAGGTAAACACTTGATTTTCGAAGAAAATAATGAAGAAAAAACAATTGTCGCAATTGTAAAGTCATGGGAAGGGCATTCTTTGTTTTCTTTTGATATATTGTTACCATTTTATGATGCAAGCCCTAATTGGGGACGCCAACGATGTCAAACGCTTTTTCGCACTTATCCCAACTGTGATATGAAAGCATTACAACAAAGATTATCAGAACATGAAGTGCAACAAGAAGGCCATAAATATCCAATCTCTACGCCTATTGCCCTATTATCGACACTGCGGAGTACTCATCCAAGAGAAGATGTAAATGTGAAGTTGGATCATATTCGTCTTTTTGCTTGTATTAGTGGTTTGGTCATCATTTGTGGAATATGCAATTATTTAACAATGCTGGTGACTCGTATCCGGATGCGTAGACGTGAGTTGGCGTTGAGAAAGGTTAATGGTTCATCAAATAGAGGTTTACTTACCCTACTTCTCATAGAACTAGTCTTATTACTGCTTCTATCTTCAGGAGTAGGTTTGGTGTTGATAGAGTTAATTTTGCCCACTTTCAAACGTTTGTCACAAATTGATGAAAGCACTTCATTCTTTTATATTGAAGTATTTGTTTATATCTTATCATTGGTTGCCGTGACAGTTGGTTTTGCATCTCTGCTTATACAATATATCAGTAGACGAACTCTACTTAATAATATAAGCAAGAAGTCAAATACACATCTCTCAGGATGGTTTTATAAAATCAGTATTTTTTTTCAGCTATTTATCAGCTTGGGCTTTGTGTTTTGTACTTTGGTAATGATGATGCAACTTCATTTTCTATTGAATACTAGGGAGCTTGGAATAGAGCGGCATAATGTGGGGGCAGTAGTTTATTGCTCTGAAAATATCCCTTTCAAAGAAGTAGTGAATCAGATACCTGAAATAGCAGAATGTTTGAATGGTTTTCATACACCTATTCCCAAGATGTACTATTCAACATATAGATTAAAAGAATGGGACGGAAAAAATACTGATAGTGAACAATATATTGAACTGGAAGATGAAACGATTAATCAGGAGTATGCCGATTTCTTTGGAGTTGAGGTATTGGACGGAAATATGTTGGATGAAAAGGATGGAAAAGATATGGTTGTTATAAATGAGGCTGCTGTGAAAGCTTTAGGATGGACACAACCGATAGGAAAGAAAATAGGTAAATTAGGAAAGCAATATATAGTGAAAGGTGTCATTAAAAATATTTCATATAACGCTCCAATACATCCGGTAGCTCCTGCCATGTTTCATTTACCGGATAGTAGAGACAGAGGAGGTATTATTTTCAAAGTGAAGGAAGGAACTTGGGACATTGTTTCTGAAAAGATAAAAGCAGAAGTGAATAAAGTTAATCCGAATGCAGAATTGATGTTGTCTAATATGGAAGAAGTTTATGACGCTTATATGAAATCAGAGAGAACATTGTGTAAGCTGTTAAGTGTAGTTTCCGCTATTTGTATAATAATTGCAGTATTCGGTATATTTTCGTTAGTAACTTTATCCTGTCAGCAACGTCGTAAAGAAATAGCCATCCGTAAAGTAAATGGTGCCAGCGCAAGGCTGATTCTGAACTTATTCTTTAAAGAATACTTGCTATTACTTGTTATGGCATCATGCATTGCTTTTCCATTAGGATATGTCATTATGAAACGTTGGCTTGAAAACTATGTAAAACAGACTCCGGTAAACTTGTGGATATATATAGGAATATTTGCAGGAATGCTTCTTGTTATTTTCTCAAGCATTGTATGGAGAGTATGGAAAGCTGCCATTCAAAATCCGGCAGAAGTGATTAAGAGTGAGTAATAGAATCGTATAACATATAAGATGGATATGAAAAATCAACTATCATCAATAAAAGCATTATTTCGTTTCAGGATTTATACGATAATCAATATTATTGGATTGGCGGTGAGTGTAGCGGCAACGTTAATCATAGTGCGCTATATTCATCAGGAATTAACAGTTGACCATTTCTGTAAGAACTTGGATCAATTATATATATTGACGGCTCAAAGAAGTAATGGTAGCATTTCCATTATTGACAATACAGACAGGAATAATGATCCCAATTTTATTGATCCGATGAAGAATCCCGAAGTAGAGGGGTATTCGTATGGTATTTCTTATAAAGATGATTATATCATATACGACGAACATCGCTATCGAGTCAATGTCCTAGTGACAGACAGTTTGTTTCTGCAATTAATGGACTATCCGGTCATATCGGGCATTAAGACTATTCAACGTCCGGATGATGCAATCATTACCCGACAGTATGCCAAACATCTTTGGGGAGATGAGGAGCCACTCGGAAGGCAGTTTGTCTCTTCGGCAGGTTATACGCTTACCATACGGGGAGTTGTAGATGAACCAGATACCAAGTCTTCATTGCAATTTGACTTGATAACTCCTGTGAATCAGGGAAAGTACATGGATTGGAGCCGGATGGGATTCTGTATAGCACGCTTGGCTAAAGGGACGGAACTAAAGAGTTTTAATGAGAAAATATCAAAACCGCAGTCATTGATTTGTTTTGGTCATTCACCTATACAATTCAGGCTCTTGCCTTTGAAAGAGTTATACTTTGATAAAGTGGTAAGTTCGGAATCCAGTTTTTTCTTGAGGGGAAATAAAGAGCATATCACAGTCTTATCTATCGTGGCATGTATGTTATTGTTGGTAGGAATCTTCAATTTTATCAATATCTATACGGTTATTATCTTGAAACGGGCGCGTGAGTTTGGAGTTAAAAAAGTGTATGGTGCTAGTGGTATTCAGATATTCTCACAGATATACATGGAAAATGTGTGTATGGTTGCTGTTTCGATGTTGCTTATTTGGACGCTAATTGAAGTTACGGCAGGCGTGTTTGCGTCTGTATATTCCATTCCAGTGAAACCGGATCTGAAATTCGACATCTCATTATCTTTCATTCTATTGTTCGGATTGCCGTTTATTACTTCTGTATATCCTTTTTTGAGATATAACTATTCTTCTCCGATTACCTCTTTACGCTCGGTTAGTGTCGGAGGATATTCGATTGTATCCCGTGCTGTTTTTCTATTTGTTCAATATATCATCACTTTCTGTTTGATAGTGGTTTCATTGTTTTTTGTACGTCAGTTATATACTATGCTTCATGCAGATCTTGGTTATCAGGTGAAGAATATTATATCCTGCCAGTTTTTATCGCATGATACACAAAATAGGAGGTACTTTAGCGATGAAGAGTGGCAGAAGGAATGTGATTCAAAACGTTATAAAGAACAAGTTATCAGACAGAAAATGGATGCCTGTCCTTTGTTCGTTTCATGGAATTATGGTAAAATGCCGATTCATTTGGAACCCCAAGTAGATGTGGAAGCGGACAATGGAGAAAAGCATAAAATGGCTCTTATGTTTGCCGATAAGAAATACATGGATATGTTCGGGTTGAAGCTTAAGGAAGGAAGAGAGTGGAATGATAAGGATCAGTTTGCTCAGTATAAAATGATTATTAATGAAACTGCCAAAAAACTTTTCCGAATAAAAAATATAGATGAGGTTTTGTTACAAACGAACTCGCGTTTATGGTGGAGCATGGGAGTGGATGAGGGGAAGAACCCTCCCTTTCAGGTGGTAGGAGTGATAGAGGATTTTCGTACCGGACATTTGTCCAAGGGAGATGCACCGCTGGCAATTTTATATAATGAGAGTGATAATCCGACAGACCCTCTGTTGGCAACGATTGCGGAGGGAAAGCGTAAAGAAGCTGTTGATTTCCTGAAAGATTTGCACGATGAAGTGTTGGGACAAGGAGAGTTTGATTACCAGTTTGTAGAAGATGAGGTTAAAGAGTTATATAATGATGATAAGAGGACGACTCGCATTTATGTCACTTTTGCCGGATTGGCTATTTGTGTATCTTGTCTTGGCTTGTTGGGGCTGTCCCTGTATGACATTCGTCAGCGATACCGGGAGATCGCATTACGTAAGGTAAACGGCGCTACTGGCAAACAGATAGCTTTATTGTTAGTACGCAAGTATCTTTATATTTTAGGAGCGGCATTTGCGGTTGCTATTCCTTTAGCCTACTATATCATTCAGGATTATACGAAGGATTTTGCAGTGAAAGCTCCGATAGGAATAGAGCTTTTTATAGCAGGCTTTATTCTTACCTTAGTAATTTCTTTAGGGACATTGTTATGGCAGGTTTGTAAGGCTGTCCGAATTAACCCTGCACTGATAATGAAGAATGAATGAGCCTTGCATAAGGTGGAGTGGCTATTGGAATAAATGGAATGATTTCACAGATTTTACATCAAAAGACATTTGAAAAAACAGTATCTTTGCATAATTCCAAGTTTATTTCAAATAAGAGAATGTATATGAATAGAATAAAGGTGTTTTTATTGTTTGCAGTTTGGATTGGTCTTAATGCGTGTCAATCGAAAGGAAAACAGGCTATCGAGAAGGAAGTGGGAGAGGATACTTTAATAATAGCTCCAACAGAAGAAGAGAAAACAATAACCGGAGTTGTAGGAGATGCTTCAACGAATCACTTCGCGTTAATTACCTCAAAAGGAGATACGCTTTTTATCAGTACAATGGATCAGGAACCGAACGATGTCACAGGTTTTGAGTTGGGGGATACGGTGAGAGTGAATTATATAGAAGAAGAGGAAGAACCCGGTTCGAGTACTATACCGACCGCCCAAAAGGTAGTTGTGATAGGAAAGAAAATCCGGAATAAATAATTAATCTAATAAATAAAAAAGCTACTTTCCCAATTCAATATAGGAAAGTAGCTTTTTTATAGGGTTATCAATACTGATTATAAAATATCCAAAGTCTTGAATGCCTTCACCAACTTTTCTACAGCACGGTCAATCTGTTCTTTTGTATGAGTAGCCATCAATGCCACACGTACCAACGTATCTTGTGGAGCACATGCCGGCGGAATAACCGGATTGATGAATACACCTTCGTCGAAAGCCAGTTTCGTAACCATGAAAGTCTTTTCCGTATCACGCACATAAAGAGGAATGATAGGTGACTCTGTTGCACCAATCTCAAAACCTGCTTCGCGGAAACGTTTCAATGCATAGTTGGTAGCTTCCCACAGAGCTTCAAGTCTTTCCGGTTCGTTCTGGATAATATGGAGAGCTTCCAAAGCAGATGCAGTAGCAGCCGGAGTATTGGATGCGCTGAATATATAAGTACGTGCATTGTGACGCAGCCAGTTGATGATTGAAGAATCAGCAGCAATAAAACCGCCGATAGAAGCCAGTGATTTGCTGAAAGTACCCATAATCAAGTCAACTTCGTGAGTCAGACCGAAATGGTCGCAAACTCCACGTCCTTGCTTTCCGAATACGCCCAAACCATGAGCTTCATCTACCATGATAGTAGCATTGTATTTATGTTTCAAGCGTACGATTTCAGGCAGATTTGCCAAGTCACCTTCCATAGAGAACACACCGTCTACTATGATTAGTTTTACTGAACTCGGATTGCACTTTTGAAGTTGCTTCTCCAAATCAGCCATATCGTTGTGCTTGTATTTCAATTGCTGGGAGAAAGAAAGACGACGGCCGTCTACGATAGATGCATGGTCACGGTCATCACAGATGATATAATCATTGCGGTCTGTCAAAGCAGGAATAACACCGGAATTCACAGTAAAACCGGTAGAAAAACAGAGAGCTTCATCTTTACCGACGAAAGCTGCCAGTTCTTTTTCCAGTTGGACATGCAGGTCAAGCGTACCATTCAAGAAACGCGACCCTGCGCATCCGGAACCATATTTATGCATGGCTTGAATGCCAGCTTCAATAACTCTTTCATCTCCTGTAAGGCCAGTGTATGCATTGGAACCGAACATCAACACTTCGTGTCCGCCCATCTCTACCTCTGTACCCTGTTTTCCTTCTATCTCACGGAAATATGGGTAAACGCCCTGTGCCATAAACTTTTGTGGCAGGTCGTACTTTGCTAACTTCTCTTGTAATAATCCCATGAATTATAATTTATAATACTCATACTCAGACCGTTCGCTGACGGTCTAATATCCTTTTATCTTAACAAGTGTTTAAAACAGGGGGCAAAGATAACAAATTTTGCTTTCATATGTTCTTTTTAAGAGAAAAAAGTTGCTCGCTTGAGATTAGAAACCTCTAATAGATTAAAATTTAAGATATTTATATTACTTTTGTCGTCTACAATCGACAAGAATAGCATGAACGAAAGTATGAGAAAAATAAAATTCGTCGTCAATCCTATTTCAGGAACACAAAGTAAGGAATTGATTCTTAGCTTGCTGGATGAGAAAATAGACAAGACGAAAAACTCTTGGGAAGTAGTATATACGGAGAGAGCCGGTCATGCAGTAGAGATAGCTGCCAAAGCTGCGGAAGAAAAAACGGACGTGGTGGTAGCTATCGGTGGAGACGGGACAATCAACGAAATAGCTCGTTCGCTGGTACATACTGATACCGCTTTGGGGATTATCCCTTGCGGGTCGGGCAATGGGCTGGCGCGGCATCTGCATATACCTATGGAACCGAAAAAAGCATTGGAAGTGCTTAATGAGGGTTGCACGGATATAATAGATTATGGTAAGATTAACGGAACAGACTTCTTCTGCACCTGCGGAGTGGGATTTGACGCTTTTGTTAGTCTGAAGTTTGCGCATGCCGGCAAGCGCGGCTTGCTGACCTATTTGGAAAAGACGCTTCAGGAAAGTCTTAAATATCAGCCGGAAACCTACGAACTGGAGACTGAAAACGGAGTGTCCAAGTATAAGGCTTTTCTTATTGCCTGCGGAAATGCGTCACAATATGGGAATAATGCCTATATCGCCCCGCAAGCCACATTAACGGACGGTTTGCTGGACGTCACCATATTAGAACCGTTCACCGTCCTGGACGTACCTTCCCTTGCTTTCCAGTTATTTAATAAGACGATTGACCAGAATAGCCGTATCAAGACTTTCCGGTGCAAGCAGTTGTGTATTCGACGGACTACTCCGGGAGTGGTTCATTTTGATGGCGACCCCATGGAGACAGACGCTGATGTAAATATTGAATTAATTCAGCAGGGATTGCGTGTAGTCGTTCCGCGTGCAGCTGAAAAAGATGCCGCCAACGTGCTTCAAAGAGCACAGGAATATATGAACGGCATCAAATTGATGAATGAAGCCATCGTTGACAATATTACAGACAAAAACAAGAAAATATTGAAAAAGCTGACAAAGAAAGTCTGATAAAATTACGGATAACTAATCACGAATTACAAATTATTGCGTATTTTTGCGGAGTTTTGGTTCAGCCAAAATGAAAACGCGAGTGATAATCGTTTAAATAAGAAAATATATGTTCAGAACACACACATGTGGAGAACTGAGAATCTCTGATGCAAATAAGCAAGTAACGCTGTCCGGTTGGGTACAGCGCAGTCGTAAAATGGGAGGGATGACCTTCATCGACCTTCGCGACCGTTACGGAATTACTCAATTAGTCTTTAACGAAGAAATCAATGCAGAACTTTGTGAACGTGCCAATAAATTGGGACGTGAGTTTGTCATTCAAATCACAGGAACAGTGAGCGAACGTTTCAGTAAGAACGCTAACATTCCTACCGGAGACATTGAAATCATTGTTTCCGAACTGAATGTACTGAACACTGCCATGACTCCGCCGTTCACCATTGAAGACAATACAGATGGTGGTGACGATATTCGTATGAAATACCGCTACTTGGACTTGCGTCGCAACGCTGTTCGTTCTAATCTGGAACTACGTCACAAAATGACAATCGAAGTGCGCAAATATCTCGATAGCCTTGGTTTTATCGAAGTCGAAACACCTGTTTTGATCGGCTCTACTCCGGAAGGTGCACGTGATTTTGTCGTTCCGTCACGTATGAATCCGGGACAGTTCTATGCACTCCCGCAATCCCCGCAGACTTTAAAGCAATTGTTGATGGTTTCCGGCTTCGACCGCTACTTCCAGATTGCTAAATGTTTCCGTGACGAGGACTTGCGTGCTGACCGCCAGCCTGAATTTACACAGATTGACTGTGAGATGAGTTTCGTAGAACAGGAAGATATTATCACTACCTTCGAAGGGATGGCTAAACATCTGTTCAAGACTCTTCGCGGTGTAGAACTGACCGAACCGTTCCAGCGGATGGCTTGGGCTGACGCTATGAAATATTATGGTAGCGACAAACCGGACTTGCGTTTCGATATGAAGTTTGTGGAATTGATGGATATTATGAAAGGACACGGATTCTCTGTATTTGATAATGCTGCTTATATCGGTGGTATCTGCGCAGAAGGTGCTGCAACTTATACCCGTAAGCAACTAGATGCATTGACCGAGTTCGTGAAGAAACCTCAGATTGGCGCCAAAGGCATGGTCTATGCCCGTGTAGAAGCAGACGGTACAGTAAAATCAAGTGTAGATAAATTCTATACACAGGAAGTTCTTCAGCAAATGAAGGAAGCATTTGGTGCTAAACCGGGTGACTTGATTCTTATTTTGTCTGGTGATGATGTGATGAAAACACGTAAGCAGCTTTGTGAACTCCGTTTGGAAATGGGTTCTCAACTAGGTTTGCGTGACAAGAATAAGTTCGTTTGCCTTTGGGTTATCGACTTCCCGATGTTTGAATGGAGCGAAGAAGAAGGTCGTCTGATGGCTATGCACCATCCGTTTACCCATCCGAAAGATGAAGATATTCCATTGTTGGATACCAATCCCGCAGCGGTACGTGCCGACGCTTATGATATGGTAGTCAACGGTGTCGAAGTAGGTGGCGGTTCTATCCGTATCCACGATGCACAGTTGCAGGCGAAGATGTTCGAGATTTTAGGATTTACTCCTGAAAAGGCAGAGGCACAGTTCGGCTTCCTGATGAATGCATTTAAGTATGGTGCGCCGCCTCACGGTGGGTTGGCATACGGGCTTGACCGTTGGGTATCTTTGTTCGCCGGTTTGGATTCTATCCGTGACTGTATCGCATTCCCGAAGAACAACTCCGGTCGTGACGTGATGCTGGATGCGCCATCTACAATTGATCAGACTCAGCTTGATGAATTGAATTTGATTGTTGATATCAAAGAAGGCGAGTGAAAGAATCTGTACGCATATTCCGTTTTATAGTAATCGGTACGATGAATGCCATCATCATGGCATTGGTTGTATGGTTGATGATGAGAGAAATATCATTCGACGGTGACTATATGGTGGCTAATATAACAGCGTACCTGATAGCTCAGATTCATAACTTTATCTGGTGCAAATATTGGATATTCCCTGTAGAAAATAGAAAGAACAGTCTCTGGAAACAGATACTGCTCTTTTGTTCTGCTTTCGGATTGGCATATACAGCACAATTCTTATTTCTTATTTTATTAGTGGAAGGATTGGATGTCAATGAATATTTGGCGCAATTCCTGGGTCTATTTATCTATGGAGGTGCCAATTTCCTGGCTAATAAGAAACTGACATTTCAATAAGAAAGAATATATAAAGTATATAGAAAGGGTACAGAGTTTAAATTTATAGTTTACTCTGTGCCCTTTCTGTTGTTTATATCCGCGTGCTTTCTTGTCTAATCTAAAAAGCGTTTAGTCAGTCCTTCGTATTCGTCAATGCGACGGTCGCGCAGGAACGGCCACCAACGGCGTACGTTTTCCGAGCGTTCCATATCAATCTCCACTACTATATTTTCCGGTCGGTGGTTTCCGGCCTGTGCCAGGAATTCTCCTTGTGGCCCTGCTACGAAACTATTTCCCCAGAATAAAATACCGTTGGTTTGTCCTGACGGGTCAGGTTCGTGTCCTACACGGTTGACTGAGATAACTGGAAGTCCGTTCGCAACAGCATGGGCACGTTGTGAAATAATCCAGGCATTGAGCTGACGTGCTTTCTCATCGTCCGTGTCGCTGCTTTCCCAACCAATGGCAGTGGGGTAGATTAATAGTTCCGCACCTTTTAATGCCATTAAGCGGGCAGCTTCCGGATACCATTGATCCCAGCATACCAATACGCCCAGTTTTCCTAAAGAGGTCTGAATAGGCTCGAAGCCTATATCTCCGGGAGTAAAATAGAACTTCTCATAATAAGCGGGATCATCAGGAATATGCATCTTCCGGTATTTACCGGCAATACTCCCGTCACGGTCGAAGACAACAGCAGTATTATGATAAAGCCCCGGTGCGCGTTTCTCAAAAAGAGAAGTCACGAGAACTACTTTATTGGCTGCCGCCAGTTCAGAATAGAATCCGGTGGAAGGGCCGGGGATAGGTTCGGCAAGATCGAAGAGGTTTGTATTTTCTGTCTGGCAGAAATAAAGCGAGTTGTGCAACTCTTGAAGCACAATCAGTTGTGCGCCATGTGCGGCACATGCTTCAATGCTTTTGGCCAGGTTCATCAGGTTTACCCGAATATCAGAAGTGTTGGATTGCTGGATAAGTCCGACTTTTATCTTTCTCATGATGAATTTTTATTTTAATCTACTTGTATATTCTATTTTAATCTACCAAATTATTTTAGAACTCCCATCGGATATTGCATGGTAACGCAGTGCAGAGAACCATGCTGTTTGATTAAGGCACGACAATCTATTCCGATGATTTGATGCTTTGGAAAAGCTTGTTGCAATACTTCTCCGGCTTTCCTGTCATTCTCCGGCTGGTTATAAGTCGGGTAAAGGACTGCTTCATTCAGAATCAGGAAATTGGCGTATGTGGCAGGCAGTCGTTCGCCATCTTCTTCTATCTTATCTGCCATGGGTAAAGCCAAAAGCCGGTAAGGCTCTCCTGCCAATGTGCGGAATGTTTTCAGTTGTTCTTCCATAGCAAGCAGTGCTTCGTAATGTTCGTCTGCTTCGTCCGTACACTTCACATATGCAATGGTGTCAGTAGAGCAAAAACGTGCTAAAGTGTCAATATGGCTATCTGTATCATCCCCTGCTAGATAACCATGATCCAACCAAAGCACCTTTTGCAGATGGAAGGTTGATTTCAGATATTCTTCTATCTCTACTTGGTTCAGTTTTCCGTTCCGTTGGGGAGAAAGCAGGCATTCGGAAGTGGTAAGCAAGGTGCCCATTCCGTCACTTTCTATGGAGCCGCCTTCAAGAACAAAGTCCAGGCAGTCTATGTACTGTCCTTTCAAGGCTCCGGCTTCTACGGCTTGTTTAGTGATTTGGTTATCAAGTTCGGCGGCAAATTTCAATCCCCAGCCGTTGAAGGTAAAATCAAGTAGCGAAGGATTACCGGTATCTATCATGGTGATAGCCCCGTGGTCGCGTGCCCATGTATCATTGGTCGCGCATTTCAGAAAGCGGACATTATCCATGTTGACAACAGTGCCTATCTGCTTCTTTACTTCTTCAGGCTCGGGAGTGACAATTAATAGTAACTCGCGTTCCGCTATCTCTTTGGCTATCTTGACAAAACATTCTTGTACCTCTTCCAGCATATATGCCCAGTCTGTGCCGACATGCGGCCACGTCAGTTGTATACCGCTTTGCATATGCCACTCGGCAGGTAAATGAGGGGCTCTCATTTCTACTTGTACGGTCATATTCTTACCGAAGTTCAATTGCAAATCTTTCTCCGAGCCACTAGGACTAGGCAGTCCAACCATAATTCCCATCAGACTTATGTTATTTAGTTATTTATATAATCGGTTTATTCATCTACCGGCAACCGGTATTAATCTTTATTTTCCTGCTTCGGCTTCCGGTCGAAGAACGGATTTTTGGAAGATGCGCTGACTGGAATCGCCATTACCATTTTGCAGTCTTTCAGCCAGTTCAGGCGTTGGGCCGCCAATCCGGCAGAGAACATCACGCGTGTGTCTACACGCAAATCGGCTGCCGTGGCACAGGCTGAACCTATTGCGATGCCAACGTCGATACTGTTCAGTGCACAAGGAACACCTTCTGTGCGTTCTGCACAAGTCGCAAATCCGCAATGACCGCAATTCAATCCTTGCGCCTGTTCGCGCGTTCCTATTAATATAACACATTCGGCGTTTAGTATGTTGTCGGCATCACGCAGAAAAAACTTCATTCCATGCTCTTCCACCATCGCTATCATAGTGTCCGACAATTGCTTGATTTCTTCATTAGTAATCAAAGCAACTTCAATAATGTCTATCCCTTTTCCCTTGGGAGCAGTGCGTGCGGCAGTCATCATTTGACGTGCTACCTGCAATATATGCTCATGACGAGCGTCTCTTTCGTTCAGTATCATAACTTTTCTTGAATTAATTAGTCAGGCAAAGATAACGTTTTTCAAGAAAATAGTACCTTTGCCGGAAAGAAAGAATTCAAAACGTCATGTTACATATCAATAATGCCTGTATTGCTTTTGGAACAGAAGTGCTTTTCTCCGGTTTTAACCTGAAACTGGAACGGGGAGAAACAGCCTGTATCGTAGGGCAGTCCGGCTGTGGAAAGACTTCGTTGCTGAATGCGGTAATGGGCTTTGTTCCGCTGAAAGAAGGCTCCATTCAAGTAGGAGAGACACTGCTCGACATATCGACCATTGATAGTGTCCGCCGGCAGATAGCATGGATTCCGCAGGAACTGGCCTTGCCGTTTGAATGGGTGAGAGAAATGGTTGCCCTTCCTTTTGAACTGAAAGTGAATCGTTCTATTCCATTCTCGGAGGAAAGGCTTTATGCTTGCTTTGACGAATTGGGGCTGGAGCATGAATTATATGCAAAGAGAGTGAACGAAGTATCGGGCGGCCAACGTCAACGAATAACACTGGCCGTAGCTGCCATGCTCAACAAACCTCTGATTATCATAGATGAACCGACTTCTGCCTTGGATGCCGGATCAACTGACAAAGTACTGTCCTTTTTCCGGAGACAGGCAGAAAAAGGGGCGGCTGTGCTGGCAGTGTCTCATGACAAGGACTTTGCACAGGGATGTCATTATGTAATAGAATTATAACACGAATCAGATAGAATTATAAGAATATACACTGTGGGAACGATTGACATTTCATATTATAATCTTTTTATAGGCTTGCTTCTGCTTGCCATTCCGTTCTTTTATCTATGGAAATTTAAGACGGGACTGCTGAAACCTGCCGTGATTGGTACGTTACGAATGATAATCCAATTATTTTTCATCGGTATGTACCTGAAATATCTGTTTCTGTGGAATAATCCCTGGATTAATTTTCTTTGGGTGATTATCATGATATTCGTAGCCGGACAGACCGCATTGGTACGTACCCAACTGAAACGTAGCATTCTCCTGATTCCGATTACTGTGGGATTTCTTTGCAGCGTTGTATTGGTAGGTTTATATTTTATCGGAGTCGTTCTTCAACTGGATAATATTTTCAGTGCTCAATATTTTATTCCTATATTCGGGATTCTGATGGGTAATATGCTTTCCAGCAATGTGATCGCCTTGAATACCTATTATAGCGGATTGAAACGTGAACAGCAATTATACAGATATTTATTAGGCAATGGAGCTACAAGGCAGGAAGCACAGGCGCCATTTATCCGGCAAGCCATTATTAAGTCTTTCAGTCCTTTGATTGCAAATATCGCGGTCATGGGCTTGGTTGCCCTTCCAGGCACGATGATCGGGCAGATTTTGGGTGGGAGTAGTCCGAACGTTGCCATCAAGTATCAGATGATGATAATGGTAATCACATTCACGGCATCCATGTTATCGCTGATGATTACTATCTCGCTGGCATCACGACGTTCTTTTGATGCATACGGAAAACTGTTGGAAGTAACCAAAGAACCGAAGAAATGACTGTTGTTGACCGGATATTCCATCAGGTAGCTGAAATTTCTATTCCCTGTTTCTTTATTACGGTGGAATTTGCGGTTATGGGCAGCGAAGTGCCCAAGCATATTGAAACTTTCTTGCAGGAAAAGTATAACGCAATTCTTCACGGTGCAAATGGTCGAAAATTCATCTATCGGGAAGAAGAATGGAGATTGATTTTTACTTTTTTTCCTACAGACAAAGTAGTCGATGAAAGGTATGCTTTGAAGAATAAAACCTCTCTCTATATAAAAAAGAAATAAAACTTGCTGTCATCTGTCACATCTTTATGCTTAAATGATTGATTGATGAGTGATTAGAGCGTGACAGCATGCTGTGACAGCAATGTGATGGCAGATGTTGCTGTCACAAGAAGGGATGGGGTAGCTTTGTTTTTCCGGTGAAGCATGTCTTGTTCTGTAGGGATAGCGACAGTTTCAACGGTCTGAAACTTTGGTTTCAACAGTCTGAAACTATAGTTTCCAACCGATGAAACTCTAGTTTCAAGCCTTGGAAACTTTTGTTTCACACGGGCGAAACTTCAGTTTCAAGGCGTGAAACCAATAGTTTCATGTGTTGAAACAAATGGTTGTACTGCTTGAAACAAATTATTTCCCCTTGAGCTTCTCATATAAGCAGCGAAGTTGGACGAATTGTTCTCCCGGTTGCACATATCCGCCTTCAAGCATTTTTTCCGATACTTGGAATTTAGAGAGATGATGCCGTATATACTTCTCCAGATCCGGCGATTGCTTTTTGACAAAAGCTTGTAAATCAACCTTTCCGTTTTCATAGATAAAAACTTTTGCTTTAATAGTACGGAAACCCCATTCTTTGCAGTGCTTCGTTTCCGCTTTATCTATCCAGAAGATGGCGGTGGCTTTTACTGTATCTGCAATACATTCTTCCGTATCATCAGCACTTATGTCTTTGGCAGTTTGCTTTTCAGCATTTTCGTTCTGCCTTAATTGGCAGGAAACAAGCAGGGCAACTAATAGAAAATAGGACAGGATAGCTTTCATCGTATTCAATTGTTATAGGATATGCGCCAAATTTACTAAAAAAATGAGAACAAAGGGCGGTTGTTCCTTTTATTTTCTTATCTTTGCAACCAAATTTTCTACCAAATAATGAAAATTAAGGAAATAGTAAGCGCCCTTGAACGATTCGCGCCTCTGCCATTGCAAGACGGATTTGATAATGCCGGCCTGCAAATAGGATTGACAGAAGCGGAAGCAACAGGGGCTTTGTTGTGTCTTGACGTTACCGAAGCTGTGTTGGATGAAGCTGTCGCGTTAGGGTATAATCTCGTTATATCGCATCATCCGCTCATCTTTAAAGGTTATAAATCCATTACAGGCAAGGATTATGTGGAACGTTGCATATTGAAAGCAATAAAGAATGATATTGTAATCTATTCGGCACACACCAATCTTGATAATGCCCAAGGTGGAGTCAATTATAAGATAGCCGAGAAGATAGGACTGAAGAATCTGAAAGTGCTTGAGCCGAAAGAGAATAGCTTGGTTAAGCTGGTGACTTTCGTACCTTACGCACAAGCCGATGGTGTACGCGAAGCACTGTTTGCTGCCGGATGCGGAAATATAGGTAACTATGATTCATGCAGTTATAATCTGAAAGGAGAGGGAACCTTCCGGGCAAACGAGGGAACACACCCTTTTTGCGGAACCATCGGAGAACTACACCGTGAGGATGAAGTGAGAATTGAAACCATTCTTCCTATATATAAGAAAGCGGAAGTCGTTAAGGCATTATTGTCTGCCCACCCTTATGAGGAACCGGCTTTTGACTTATATCCGTTGCAGAATAACTGGCAGCAGGCAGGTTCGGGAATTGTAGGTGAATTGGATGAGCCGGAAACGGAACTCGAATTCCTGAAACGCATCAAGAAAACCTTTGAAGTGGGTTGTGTCCGTCATAACAAATTGACAGGCAGAGAAATACAGAAAGTGGCATTATGTGGTGGTGCCGGAGCTTTCCTGCTTCCGCAGGCAATCCGGACGGGTGCGGATGTCTTTATTACAGGAGAAATCAAGTATCATGATTATTTCGGCCATGAAGGTGATATTCTGATGGCGGAAATCGGTCATTACGAAAGCGAACAATATACAAAAGAGATTTTTTATTCTATAATCCGGGATTTATTTCCTAATTTTGCGCTCCAATTGAGTAAAATAAATACGAATCCCATAAAATATTTATAAGTAAAATGGCTAGAGAAGCAAAAAAAGATCCGAATGAGTTGACGGTGGAACAGAAAGTGAAGACCCTGTACCAACTGCAAACTATGTTGTCTAAGATTGACGAGATCAAGACATTGAGAGGTGAACTTCCATTGGAAGTACAAGACCTTGAAGATGAGATTGCCGGTTTGAGTACCCGTATCGACAAGATTAAAGCTGAAGTAGACGAACTGAGAACTGCTATTTCCGGTAAGAAGGTAGAGATTGAAACGGCTAAAGCTTCGGTTGAAAAATATAAGTCACAACAAGACAACGTCCGTAACAACCGTGAATATGACTTCCTGACAAAAGAAATTGAGTTCCAGACACTGGAAATCGAACTTTGCGAGAAGAGAATCAGGGAATATTCTGCAGACAGGGAAGAAAAAGAGATTGAAGTAGAGAAGAACGAACAGATTCTGAACGAAAGAAAAAAAGACCTCGAACAGAAGAAGAGCGAACTGGACGAAATTATCTCTGAAACCAAGCAGGAAGAAGAGAAACTGAGAGACAAAGCCAAAGATTTGGAAACTAAAATCGAGCCGCGTCTGTTGCAATCATTCAAACGTATCCGTAAGAACTCCCGCAACGGACTGGGTATCGTGTACGTACAGCGTGATGCATGTGGTGGTTGCTTTAACAAGATTCCGCCTCAGAGACAGTTGGATATCCGTTCCCGTAAGAAAGTGATCGTTTGCGAATACTGCGGACGTATCATGATTGACCCGGAATTGGCTGGTGTACAGCTCGAACACAAGGTAGAGGAAGCTCCGGCACCGACTACAAAAAGAGCAATCAGAAGAAAAACAGCAGAATAAGAGTTGGCTGTTTCACTATATTTTTCAAAGCTCCGCCTGATGGCGGGGCTTTTTTTATACTTCTTTCTTAACGTTTCCGAAATAAACAAACCAAACCTTTAGTTGTTATCTTATCATTTCATAAAAACCTGAACTGATATGAATATACGAATGTGGGGCACATCGCTCCTTATGTTTCTTTCGACTGTATCTGCGGTTGGACAAACTGCAAACCGCTATCTGAAAGCGCCTCTCCCCGGCGAATGGGAAGAGAGTGGAGAGGTATTTCAACAAACGCTTCCGGTGGACGATCATTGGTGGAAATCTTTCCGGGACACCAAGTTGGATTCTTTGATTGCTTTGGCCGTAGACCGCAATTTCTCTGTCGCAATGGCCATCAACCGTATATCTGCCGCCCGTGCCAATCTTTGGATGGAGCGTAGCAATTTCTTTCCTTCCATCGGGCTGAATGCCGGATGGACTCGCCAGGAAACAAGCGGAAATACAAGTGCCTTGCCCCAATCTACGGAACATTATTACGACGCTTCGCTCAGCATGAGCTGGGAAATTGACATCTTCGGAAGTATCCGCAAACGGGTGAAAGCGCAAAAGGAGAATTTTGCCGCAAGCAAGGAGGAATATACAGGAGTGATGATTTCTATGGCAGCGGAAGTAGCCTCAGCCTATATCAACCTGCGGGAATTGCAGCAGCAACTTGAAGTGGTGAAAAAGAATGCCGCTTCGCAGGAAGAGGTGCTGAAAATCACGGAAGTACGCTATAATACCGGACTTGTTGCCAAATTGGATGTCGCACAGGCCAAGTCTGTTTTGTATAGTACAAGAGCTTCCATTCCGCAACTGGAAGCCGGCGTCAACCAGTATATTACAACATTGGCTGTTCTACTAGGCATGTATCCCCAGGAAATCCGTCCTGTCTTGGAAACGGTAGGAACACTGCCCGATTATATGGAACCCATCGGAGTGGGGATGCCTGTCGATTTATTATTGAGAAGACCCGATGTGCGGAGCGCGGAACGGAACGTAAACGCACAGGCGGCATTGCTCGGAGCTTCTAAAGCCGATTGGTTGCCGAAAGTTTTTCTGAAAGGTTCGTTTGGTTATGCTGCACGTGATTTGAAAGACTTGGTGAAAAGTAAAAGTATGACTTATGAGATTGCTCCGGCATTGAGTTGGACGATTTTCAGTGGCGGACAGTTAGTCAATGCCACAAGACTGGCGAAAGCCCAACTGGACGAAACGATTAACCAGTTTAATCAAACGGTGCTGACTGCCGTACAGGAAACTGATAATGCCATGAATTCCTATCGAAATTCTATCAAGCAGATTGTGGCACTGAGAGAGGTGCGCAATCAAGGCATTGAGACATTGAAACTTTCCTTAGAACTTTATAAACAGGGACTTTCACCTTTCCAGAATGTGCTTGACGCACAGCGTTCGCTATTATCTTATGAGAATCAGTTGGTACAGGCGGAAGGAAGTTCGTTGTTACAACTCATTGCCCTTTACAAAGCCTTGGGCGGTGGATGGCGAGAATAAATAGAATCTATAAATAAAATATAACCTAACGGATATGAAAAAACTAATGTATATCTTTCTTGCGCTGCCGATATTGACAGGCTGCAAGGAGAAGAAGAGCGCAGGAGCGATGGGAGGGATGCCTACTCCTGAAATTAGAGTGACCAAACCCATAGTGGAGGATATTACCCTGACGAAAGATTACCCGGGTTATCTGACAACGGAGCAAACGGTCAACTTGGTGGCAAGGGTAAATGGTACATTGCAGTCCACTTCCTACACTCCGGGAGGAAGGGTGAAGAAAGGGCAGTTATTGTTCGTTATCGAACCTACCTTATATAAGGATAAAGTGGAACAGGCGAAAGCGGATTTGCAAACTGCCCGGGCGCAACTGGAATATGCACGGAGTAATTATAGCCGTATGAAGGAAGCCATCAAGAGTGATGCGGTAAGTCAGATACAGTTACTTCAGTCGGAAGCGAATGTGACAGAAGGCATTGCAGCCGTGAATAATGCGGAAGCGGCTTTGAGTACGGCACATACGAATCTGGGATATTGCTATGTCCGGGCTCCTTTTGACGGGACTATCACGAAGTCGACAGTGGATATAGGAAGCTATGTAGGCGGAGCATTGCAGCCCGTGACACTGGCTACTATTTATAAGGACGACCAAATGTATGCGTATTTTAATGTAGCGGATAACCAATGGCTGGGAATGGCGATGAACAACAGTGAGCAATCGGCAAAGAATCTGCCACAGAAGATTATGGTACAACTGGGCAAAGACGGAACGGAATCTTATCCTGCCGTATTGGATTATCTGTCTCCGAATGTGGATATGAGTACGGGAACATTGATGGTGCGTGCCAATTTTGATAATCCGAAAGGAGTTCTGAAGAGTGGGTTGTACGTGAGTATTACTCTTCCTTATCGGGAAGCCAAAAATGCGGTATTAGTGAAAGAAGCTTCTATCGGAACCGATCAGTTGGGTAAATATCTGTATGTTGTAAATGACTCGGATATAGTTCATTACCGCCATATTGAGATCGGCCAACTGATGGGTGATACCTTGCGCCAGGTGATGAGCGGGATTTCTCCGCAAGAGCGGTATGTCACGGAAGCTCTGATGAAAGTCCGGGACGGAATGAAGGTGAAGCCCATACCATAAAGGGAAGTTCTTTCATTTTAAGTATTAATCCTAAACTCATAGATCTATGTTTTCTAAATTTTTTATAAACCGACCGATCTTTGCTACGGTGCTTGCCCTGCTCATCGTGGTAGCCGGTTTGGTGACACTAAATATATTGCCTGTTGCGCAGTTCCCGGAGATTACACCGCCAACGGTACAGGTATCCGCCGTTTATCCGGGAGCAAATGCCGAGACGGTGGCTCAAACGGTAGGTATTCCTATTGAGCAGCAAGTGAATGGTGTGGATGGTATGCTCTATATGTCTTCCAATTCCTCTTCTTCGGGAGCGTACTCGCTGACTATCACTTTTGCTGTCGGTACGGATATTGATATGGCAACCGTGCAAGTACAAAACAGGGTAAGTATTGCACAATCTTCGCTTCCCGAACCGGTAGTGGTGCAGGGAGTGACAGTACAGAAACAATCTTCGAATATTGTTATGTTCCTGACGATGATTTCACAGGATTCTGTCTACAATAGCTTGTATCTGACCAACTACGCTAAATTAAATCTTGTCGACCAACTGACACGTGTGCCGGGAGTCGGTGCGGTGAACGTTATGGGAGCGGGAGATTATTCCATGCGTGTCTGGCTGGATCCCGAAGCCATGCGGATTCGTAATATTTCACCGCAACAGGTCTATCAGGCCATACAGTCACAGAATGTGGAAGTTTCTGCCGGATATATAGGTCAGCCCATCGGACAGGATAACAAGAATGCGTTTCAATACACTCTCAATGTGCAGGGAAGGCTTAATTCGCCGGAGCAATTCGGTGATATCATCATCCGGACAGAGAAAGATGGAGCGATGCTTCGCCTGAAAGATATTGCCCGGATTGATTTGGGTTCCGCTTCTTACAGTGTAGTGTCCCGGCTGAATGGAAGACCTACGGCCGCCATCGCTATTTATCAGCAACCGGGTTCAAATTCATTGGATGTTTCGAAGGGGGTGAAAGCCAAAATGGAGGAATTGGCTGCCAATTTTCCGTCAGGAGTCTCTTATAATGTCACGTTGGACACGACGGATGTGATTCATGCTTCTATTGACGAAGTAATGGTGACGTTCTTTGAGACAACCTTGCTGGTGGTACTTGTTATTTTCCTGTTCCTTCAGAATTGGAGGGCGGTTATTATTCCTTGTCTCACTATTCCCGTTTCTTTGATTGGTACGCTTGCTGTGATGGCGGCATTTGGTTTCTCTATCAATACGCTGACTTTGTTCGGATTGATTTTGGCCGTTGCCATTGTGGTGGATGATGCGATAGTGGTGGTGGAAAATGCTTCGAGGTTGTTGGAAACCGGGCAATATTCACCTCGTGAGGCTGTGACGAGGGCAATGGGAGAGATTACGGGCCCGATTGTAGGTGTGGTTCTTGTGCTACTCGCCGTGTTTATTCCTACAATGCTGATTAGCGGTATTTCCGGCCAGTTGTATAAACAGTTTGCTTTGACTATCGCTGCTTCAACGGTGTTGAGCGGTTTTAATTCATTGACATTGACTCCTGCGCTTTGTGCGTTGTTCCTTGAAAAGAGTAAACCATCCAAGTTCTTCATTTACAGAGGATTCAATAAAGCTTATGATAAAACGCAAGGTGTGTATGACGGAATAGTGAAATGGTTGCTCAAACGTCCGGGATTCAGTTTTATATCTTATGCCATTCTGACGGTGATTGCTGTTTTGCTCTTTATGCATTGGCCTTCTACGTTTGTTCCCGATGAAGATGACGGGTATTTTATAGCTGTGGTTCAGTTGCCGCCGGCTGCCAGTTTGGAACGCACGCAAGCGGTTGGAGATAAGATAAATGCCATACTTGATTCGTACCCTGAAGTACAGAATTATATCGGTATCTCGGGTTTCTCCGTTATGGGTGGTGGAGAGCAGAGCAATTCGGCCACTTACTTTGTCGTATTGAAAAACTGGAGTCAGAGGAAAGGGAAGGAGCATACGGCTGCTGCCGTTGTCAATCGTTTCAACGGTGAAGCGTATATGACGATTCAAGCCGGACAAGTGTTTGCGATGGTGCCGCCGGCTATTCCCGGATTGGGAGCTTCGGGCGGTTTGCAACTTCAAATAGAAGACCGGAAAAATCTGGGACCGACAGAGATGCAGCAGGCTATCAATGCACTGTTGGCTTCTTATCACACCAAACCTGCTTTGGCTTCCATATCCAGTCAGTATCAGGCAAATGTACCACAATATTTTCTTAATATAGACCGTGATAAAGTGCAGTTTATGGGAATTGCCTTGAATGATGTATTTTCTACATTGGGATATTATATGGGAGCGGCCTATGTGAATGATTTTGTAGAATTCGGACGTATTTATCAAGTGAAAATTGAAGCACGCGATCAGGCTCAACGGGTCATTGATGATGTGTTGAAGTTGAGTGTGCCGAATTCGGCAGGAGAGATGGTTCCTTTCTCTTCCTTTACGAAAGTGGAAGAGCAGTTGGGACAGGATCAAATCAATCGGTATAATATGTATTCTACTGCGGCTTTGACTTGCAATGTAGCTCCCGGAAGTAGTAGCGGACAGGCTATTCAGGAAGTGGAAGCGCTGTTCAAGGAACAGTTGGGAGATGAGTTCGGTTACGAATGGACGTCTGTTGCCTATCAGGAAACGCAAGCGGGCAGTACGACGACTGTCGTTCTGATTATGGCTCTGATTGTTGCCTTTCTGGTGTTGGCTGCCCAATATGAGAGTTGGACGAGCCCGGTAGCGGCTGTCATCGGATTGCCGGTAGCACTGTTGGGAGCAATGATTGGCTGTTTGGTTATGGGTACTCCGGTGAGTATTTATACACAGATTGGTATTATTCTGTTGATTGCTCTTTCGGCAAAGAACGGAATCCTGATTGTGGAATTTGCCCGTGATTTTCGTGCCGAAGGAAACTCTATCCGCGAAGCGGCATTTGAAGCAGGACACGTTCGTCTGCGTCCGATTTTAATGACGTCTTTTGCTTTTGTCTTAGGGGTGATGCCATTATTATTCGCTACTGGAGCAGGTGCGGAGAGCCGTATAGCATTGGGTGCAGCAGTGGTATTCGGTATGGCTATGAATACGCTGTTGGCAACGGTTTATGTTCCTAACTTCTATGAATTGATGCAAAAATTGCAGGAGAGATTCAGCAAGAAGAAAGTGGATGATAATGGGAAGAAAGACATCGTAACGTAATAGTAAAAGTGCCTTGGGGGCTATCCGGAGCGGTGGCTATTATAGTGACGCTATCCGTTCGGGATGGCGTCACTATAACAGGCAAATAGCGTCACTATCTTGTGCGGATAGTGACGCTATTTTTATGCTATGGATAAAGTGTGTTTTTGAGGATTGAATGAACGGATGATTATAGGGAGTTGTAATCAGGAATATCTTTCAGAAAGGCATAGCTCTGATTTTCATAATCCATCCGGCAGCAGTAATGTTGCATCCCGTTGCTGACAATCAGATAATCTACTTTCAGTACCATATTGTATCGGGTAATTTGATCAAATACTGTCTGCGTGATTTCGATATGCGGAGCTTTATATTCTACAATCATCCGGGCGGATAAATCTCTCCGGTAGAGCACCGTATCACATCTTTTTGTGGTACCGTTCAACTTAACCATCACTTCATTGGCCAGAAGTGCGGACGGGTATCCTTTGTGTGCAATAAGAAAGTGAACGAAGTGTTGCCGTACCCATTCTTCAGGGGTAAGGGCGACATATCGTTTACGAATCACGTCGAAAATTACATTTTTTCCGTTTCGTACGTTTATTTTAGTGTCGAATACTGGTAGGTTTAACGATAACATTTATTATTTTTGTAAGTTAAATAACGGGTTCCTTTATTTGGAGCCACAAATTTAATGAAATTATGAAAACAAAAGAAGAAATCGTCGCTAATTGGCTACCGCGTTACACAAAACGTAACCTGGAAGATTTTGGGGAGTATATTCTGTTGACTAACTTCAACAAGTACGTAGAGATTTTCGCCAATCAATTTGATGTTCCGATATTAGGCAGGGATGCTAACATGATCTCTGCTACTGCTGAAGGCATAACAATGATTAATTTCGGTATGGGAAGCCCTAATGCCGCCATTATCATGGATTTATTGGGTGCCATTCGTCCGAAGGCTTGTCTGTTCCTTGGTAAATGCGGAGGTATCGACAAAAAGAATCAGCTAGGTGATTTGATTCTTCCTATTGCCGCTATCCGTGGTGAGGGAACTTCCAACGACTATTTTCCGCCTGAAGTTCCGGCGTTACCCGCATTTATGTTGCAACGTGCCGTTTCTTCATCTATCCGTGACAAAGGGCGTGACTACTGGACAGGTACTGTATATACCACCAACCGCCGCATTTGGGAGCATGACGAAACATTCAAGGAATATCTGAAAAAGACCCGTGCAATGGCGGTTGATATGGAAACAGCCACTTTGTTCAGTTGTGGTTTTGCCAATCATATTCCCACAGGTGCATTACTTTTAGTTTCTGACCAGCCGATGACTCCCGACGGAGTGAAAACGGATAAAAGTGACAACCTTGTCACCAGAAACTACGTAGAGGAACATGTGGAGATTGGCATCGCTTCTTTGCGTATGATTATTGATGAAAAGAAAACTGTAAAACACTTGAAATTTGACTGGTAACTCCCAGTCTTGAAAGATATATATGGCAAAACAAGAATTGACGTGCGATGATATTCTCAAGGAATTGAGGGCGAAGCAGTATCGTCCTATCTATTATCTGATGGGGGAAGAATCGTACTATATCGATCTGATCGCAGATTATATAACGGATAATGTGTTGAATGAGACGGAAAAGGAGTTCAACCTGACGGTTGTGTATGGTGCCGACGTAGATATAGCTACTGTTATAAATGCCGCGAAACGTTATCCGATGATGTCTGAACATCAGGTGGTAGTGGTGAAGGAAGCACAGGCAATCCGTAACATGGAAGAGTTGTCTTACTATCTCCAAAAACCGCTGCTCTCTACTATTTTAGTGATATGCCACAAGCACGGCACATTAGACCGAAGAAAAAAGTTGGCTGCCGAAATAGATAAAGTGGGCGTACTATTCGAATCGAAAAAGATAAAGGATGCACAACTACCGGCCTTTATATCTTCTTATATGAAGCGTAAAGGTGTGGATATGGAGCCTAAAGCGACGGCCATGTTGGCTGATTTTGTTGGCTCTGATTTAAGCCGCTTGACGGGTGAATTGGAAAAGTTGATTATTACTTTGCCCACTGGTCAGAGACGTGTGACCCCTGAACAAATAGAAAAGAATATTGGTATAAGCAAGGATTATAATAACTTCGAATTGAGGAGTGCGCTTGTGGAAAAGGATATTCTCAAGGCAAATAAGATAATAAAATATTTTGAGGAGAATCCGAAAACTAATCCGATACAGATGACGTTGTCTCTGCTTTTTAGCTTTTACTCCAACCTTATGCTGGCATATTACGCACCTGATAAATCGGAGCAGGGAATTGCCGGTATGTTGGGGCTAAAGACGCCTTGGCAAGCTAAAGATTATCTGGCTGCCATGCGAAAATACAGTGGAGTAAAGACGATGCAAATCGTTGGTGAAATACGATATGCTGATGCAAAATCAAAAGGAGTAAAGAACAGCTCAATGACAGACGGGGATATTCTCCGCGAATTAGTGTTTAATATTTTGCATTAGGAAGAACGGGATTTTGATATAAAAGGAAGGCATATACTTTTACTATATATAGAATAGAGTATATGCCTTTTTTATATTCGCGAAATTACGTTTTTATTCTGATAGTATAACTTCTATATTTTGAGTAAAAAATTGAACAATAAATTCACTCTATTTTCCTGTCTTCTCTTGATTGCTAATCTGTCTTTAGCGAACTTTTAATTTCTTCATTTTAATTCCGTTTAGTCGTTCCCGATATTATCCTTTAGTTGGATAATGAGATTTCTCCCATTGAAAAATTTGGATCCCTATTGAAATATAGTAGAAGCAAAAATAGGATCAGTCTAAAACTGTTATAGTCCATGACAAGATGGAAAATCCTTTTTAGATAATGATTTCAAAATATCATTTTGATAGTTCGATAGTTTTTAGTCGATAATTGCTGCTATTTTTCTATTTCAATTAAATAGAGAGCTTGAGTAATGTGTCTTAAATATCTATATTACAGTATGTTATGCGCAATTTCACCTTTCTAGAATTGAAAAAATACAATGAATTGGGAGATGGGACGGAAATATCGCAAGGATTTGACATTTAAGAGTGGAATGTAAAAGATGATTTGATGAAATCATAAAATACATTCGTAAATAATGGTGTTTATCCTTTATTTTATTGCAACTGCAACTTCTTGTATTTACGTTTGTGTATTTCTGCTTGTATATTTGTAATTAGTATATTTGTGAATGATATACATATGTGTTTAATTAGGTGTTGTCACAAATGTATATTTCTTGATTTACAAAACTAAATTGCATTATATAAATGTAGTAGGAGAGTGTTTAACACTCATATTTGCACATATTATATACTTGAATATCATGTATATATAGTGATTATATGATTCGTTGCTGTAAATCAATGGTTTATCGGCGATATATTTTTGTGAATATCGTAATTATGTTTATATTGTATATGCATAAAGTATTTATTATCAAATGATAATGACTGTTGGTTAAACAAGAAGTGTGATAGTAAAATATAGCTTATTATCTATTGTACAAACGTGATATTCTAAGTGTGAATAATTAAATACGTTTGTAATATTGATATTTTTATATTTGTAATTTGCTTTTGTGAAATGTAATATTTACCTTTGTATAGTGATTGATTTTATATGTATTTTTGTGAAACCAACATTTAGTACTACAATTGTAATTCAATAAAGGCCCAGTATGGAAATAAAAGACAGAATTAGAATGATTATGGAAAGGGAAAAAGTTCCCCCCAGAGTTTTTGCTGAAACAATCGGAGTTCAACAGTCTACTCTTTCTCATATTCTAAATGATAGAAACAAGCCGAGTCTGGAAGTAGTGATGAAAGTTCACCAAACCTATAGTTATGTAAATCTTGAATGGTTGCTATATGGGAAAGGCGAAATGCTGGCTTCTGCAGAAGGCTCTTCACTAGTTTCTCCTAATGGCGATTATCAGCCTTCTTTATTCGACGAGAATCCTGTAAATCCGTCCAAAGAGACGATTGCTCCGGAAAATCGCAGGGAAATGGCGTTAAGAAGCACCGAAAATACACCTAAAGAGATTGTAAAACAAGAGATTAGGTATATAGAAAAGCCTGCCAGGAAAATCACTGAAATAAGAATTTTCTTTGATGATAATACCTATGAAACGTTTAGACCTGAAAAATAAGAGGTAAAATCGCTGGTTTGAGCAAATTCCTGTATCTTTGCACCCGGAATACGAATTTATACTTTTTATATCCATACATGAAGAAATTTATTTTAGATCTGACGGTTACGGAGAATATCAAACTGCATGCTAATTATGTATTGCTAAAACTGACTTCTTCGTCGTTACTGCCCGAAATGTTGCCCGGGCAGTTTGCTGAACTCCGGGTGGACGGTTCGCTTACTACTTTCCTGCGTCGCCCTATTTCTATTAATTTTGTAGATAAACAACGAAATGAAGTATGGTTTCTGATCCAAATGGTTGGAGACGGAACAAAGCGCCTGGCAGAGATAAATCCGGGCGATGTAATCAACACGATACTTCCGCTGGGAAATGGCTACACAATGCCGCAAAAGCCTTCAGATAAGCTCCTGTTAGTTGGTGGTGGTGTCGGAACAGCTCCTATGTTATATTTAGGTGAACAATTGGCTAAAAACGGGCATAAACCTACCTTCCTTTTGGGTGCCCGTAGCGATAAAGACTTGTTGCAACTGGATGAATTTGCTAAATATGGTGAAGTGTATACTACTACGGAAGATGGCAGCCATGGAGAAAAAGGATATGTCACCCAACATTCTATATTAAATAAGGTACGGTTTGAGCAGATTTACACTTGTGGCCCTAAGCCCATGATGGTGGCCGTGGCGAAATATGCCAAAAGTAATCAGATAGAATGTGAAGTATCTTTGGAAAATACAATGGCTTGTGGTATCGGAGCATGCTTATGCTGTGTGGAAAATACGACAGAAGGTCACTTGTGTGTATGTAAAGAAGGTCCTGTTTTTAATATAAATAAACTACTATGGCAGATTTGAGTGTAAACATTGGTGAATTACAAATGAAGAATCCGGTGATGACAGCATCCGGTACATTTGGATATGGTGAAGAGTTCTCAGATTTCATTGATATAGCGCGAATAGGCGGTATTATTGTAAAGGGCACTACTCTTCACAAACGTGAAGGAAATCCTTATCCGCGTATGGCCGAAACTCCTTCGGGCATGTTAAACGCTGTAGGACTGCAAAATAAGGGTGTCGACTACTTCGTAGAATATATATATCCCCGCATAAAGGACATCCAGACGAATATGATTGTAAACGTTTCGGGTTCTGCTATCGAAGATTATGTAAAAACAGCCGAAATCATTAATGAACTTGACAAAATTCCTGCCATAGAATTAAACATCTCTTGCCCTAATGTGAAGCAAGGTGGTATGGCTTTTGGTGTGTCAGCAAAAGGTGCGTCAGAAGTAGTGAAAGCTGTGCGTTCTGCTTACAAAAAGACACTTATCGTAAAACTCTCTCCAAACGTCACTGACATCACCGAAATAGCCCGTGCAGCAGAAGAAAGTGGTGCAGATAGTGTGTCATTAATCAATACATTACTGGGAATGGCGATTGATGCGGAGCGTAAACGGCCTATTTTATCGACTGTAACAGGCGGGATGTCCGGTGCTGCCGTAAAACCTATTGCATTGCGTATGGTATGGCAGGTCGCTAAAGCGGTAAATATTCCTGTCATTGGTTTGGGCGGTATTATGGACTGGAAAGATGCGGTTGAGTTTATGCTTGCAGGTGCATCTGCCATCCAGATTGGTACGGCAAATTTCATAGATCCGGCTGTTACTATCAAAGTGGAAGATGGTATAAATAATTACTTGGAAAGACACGGATGTAAGTCCGTAAAGGAAATTATTGGTGCGCTTGAGGTATAATTGCAAACATACAATAACCATTCGCACTGGGTGCACAAGAAAAATGCTATTTCCCTTCCAAGTTTTGGAGTGTAGGACTGAGCGTGAAATGATGAGTGAATAAGGTGCTTGTGTTTAGAGGAAAAGGCAACCGGTAAACCCTTCGGATGGTGGACATAATAAAAACGACGGTGAGAATCAAATGAATTCTCACCGTCGTTTTTATTTACATTATAGTTTTAGTCTTCCAATAAGTCGGGACGAAGCTTTTTGGTGCGTTCCAAGGATTGTTGCAACTCCCATTCTTTAATCTTCGCTTCATGGCCTGATAATAGAATAGCGGGAACTTTCCAACCTTTATAATCGGCAGGACGAGTATATACAGGAGCTGCCAATAAATTGTCCTGGAAAGAATCGGAAAGCGCGGATTGTTCATCGGAGATAACTCCGGGAATGATACGTACGATAGCATCGGCCATAACTGCTGCGGCCAGTTCGCCACCTGTCAGGACATAATCTCCGATACTGATTTCTTTAGTAATCAGATGCTCGCGAATACGATAATCAATACCTTTGAAATGACCGCAAAGAATGATCAGGTTCTGCGCTAAAGAAAGGCTATTGGCCATCGGTTGGTCGAATTGTTCTCCGTCAGGGGTTGTGAAGATCACCTCGTCGTACTCCCGTTCCGCTTTAAGGGCATTGATGCAACGTTCGATTGGCTCTATTTTCATGACCATTCCGGCGAAACCGCCAAAAGGGTAATCATCGACACGACGATATTTATCTTCAGTATAGTCACGCAGATTGTGGATATGTATTTCTGCAAGTCCCTTGTTTTGAGCCCGTTTCATAATGGAACAATTGAAGAAGCCTTCAATCATTTCGGGTAAAACTGTTATAATATCAATACGCATAATCTTTAATTTTTCGCAAAAGTACAAATATTCAAAGATAAACCTGTATTTTTGCCTTAAACAATCGAAGAAATATGGATATAAAGGAAAAAATAGAGGAATTGCGTGCTGAACTTCATCGGCATAATTATAATTATTATGTGTTGAACGCTCCCGAAATCTCGGATAAGGAGTTTGATGACAAGATGCGTGAACTCCAGGATTTGGAACAGGCGCATCCGGAGTATAAAGACGAAAACTCGCCTACTATGCGTGTAGGTAGCGATCTGAACAAGAACTTTACGCAGGTGGCACACAAATATCCTATGTTGTCATTGGCAAATACGTATTCGGAAGCCGAGGTGACAGATTTTTATGAACGTGTTCGCAAGGCGCTCAATGAGGATTTTGAGATCTGCTGTGAAATGAAATATGATGGTACATCGATCTCATTGACTTATGAAAATGGGAAATTGATTCGTGCCGTCACCCGTGGTGACGGTGAAAAAGGGGATGATGTGACGGATAATGTGAAGACGATCCGTTCCATTCCGCTTGTGCTTCATGGTGATAATTATCCTGCCACTTTTGAAATTCGTGGGGAGATTCTGATGCCGTGGGAAGTGTTTGAGGAATTGAACCGTGAGAAGGAAGCGCGTGAGGAGCCACTTTTTGCTAATCCGAGAAACGCGGCTTCCGGTACATTGAAGTTGCAGAATTCTTCTATTGTTGCTTCTCGCAAGCTGGACGCGTATTTGTATTATCTGCTGGGAGATAATCTTCCTTGTGACGGACACTATGAAAATCTTCAGGAAGCTGCAAAATGGGGCTTTAAAATATCTGATTTGACACGTAAATGCCAGACATTGGACGAGGTTTTTGAATTTATCAACTATTGGGATGTCGAACGCAAGAATCTGCCGGTTGCCACAGATGGAATTGTTTTAAAAGTTAATAGCTTGCGGCAACAGAAGAATTTGGGCTTTACGGCTAAATCTCCGCGTTGGGCTATTGCTTATAAGTTTCAGGCTGAACGTGCTTTGACACGCTTGAATAAGGTGACTTACCAGGTAGGCAGAACAGGCGCAGTCACTCCAGTGGCGAACTTGGATCCGGTACAGCTTTCGGGAACGGTTGTGAAACGTGCGTCTTTGCATAATGCGGATATTATTGAAGGACTCGATTTGCACATTGGAGATATGGTTTATGTCGAAAAAGGTGGTGAAATCATTCCTAAAATCACGGGTGTCGACAAGGATGCGCGTAGTTTTATGCTTGGTGAGAAGGTTAAGTTCATCACTACTTGCCCCGAATGTGGCAGCAAATTAGTCAGATATGAAGGAGAAGCTGCGCACTATTGCCCTAATGAAACGGCTTGTCCCCCGCAAATTAAAGGTAAAATAGAGCATTTCATTAGTCGGAAGGCTATGAATATAGATGGATTGGGCCCGGAAACGGTAGATATGTTCTATCGGTTAGGTTTAATTGAAAATACGGCCGATTTGTATAAGCTTACAACTGATGATATCAAGGGATTGGAGCGTATGGGTGAGAAATCAGCGGAGAATATTATAACAGGAATTGCGCAAAGTAAAACGGTTCCTTTTGAACGGGTAATCTTTGCTTTAGGAATACGCTTTGTCGGTGAAACTGTGGCGAAGAAGATAGCGAAGTCGTTTGAAAATATAGATGAACTGCAGCAGGCAGACCTTGAAAAACTGGTTAGTATTGATGAAATCGGAGAAAAAATAGCCCAAAGTATCTTGCTGTATTTTGCGAATGAGTCTAATCGTGAGTTGGTTAGCCGCTTGAAAGATGCCGGATTACAGCTTTATCGCACTGAAGAAGATTTAAGTGGATATACGGATAAGTTGGCAGGACAGTCTATTGTTATCAGTGGCGTATTTACTCATCATTCACGGGATGAATATAAAGAACTTATCGAGAAAAACGGTGGCAAAAATGTAGGAAGTATTTCTGCGAAAACAAGTTTCATCCTTGCCGGAGACAATATGGGGCCTGCGAAACTGGAAAAAGCGGAAAAACTTGGAATAACCATACTTAGCGAAGACGAATTTCTGAAACTTATATCGTAAGATAAGAAAAATATTCGTACTTTTGCGGCTAAATAAATTAGAGATTATAATTAAAACTCATGATACAGACTAAATTGAAAGGAATGGGGGTAGCACTGATTACTCCTTTCAAAGAGGATGAGAGCGTTGACTATGACGCATTGATGCGCATGGTGGACTATCTATTACAGAATAATGCGGATTTTTTGTGTGTGCTGGGAACTACAGCCGAAACCCCGACTCTTACAGAGGAAGAAAAGAAAACCATAAAAAAAATGGTGATTGACCGCGTTAATGGAAGGATTCCTATTCTGTTGGGTGTAGGTGGTAATAATACTCGTGCTATTGTCGAGACATTAAAAAATGATGATTTCACAGGAGTCGACGCTATATTGTCTGTTGTGCCATATTACAATAAACCTTCGCAAGAAGGCATTTACCAGCATTATAAGGCAATCGCCGAAGCTACGGAGCTTCCTATCGTGTTATATAATGTTCCGGGTCGTACGGGCGTAAATATGACTGCTGAAACGACTTTGCGTATTGCCCGTAACTTCAGCAATGTGGTTGCTATAAAAGAAGCATCCGGCAATATCACGCAAATGGATGATATTATCAAGAACAAGCCTGAAAACTTCAATGTGATTTCCGGTGATGACGGCATTACTTTCCCTCTCATCACTTTAGGGGCTGTGGGCGTTATTTCGGTTATCGGCAATGCTTTTCCTCGTGAATTCAGCCGTATGACACGCCTGGCGCTTCAGGGAGACTTTGCCAATGCACTGACTATCCATCACAGATTTACAGAATTATTTGATCTGCTATTCGTAGATGGGAATCCTGCCGGCGTGAAATCAATGCTGAATGCTATGGGAATGATTGAAAATAAACTTCGATTACCGCTAGTTCCTACCCGTATTACTACGTTTGAGGCAATACGGAAGGTTTTGAATGAATTGAATATAAAATGCTGATTTAAATATTAGTCCTTGGCGAATTAAACGTATTTTTTTATTTCTTTTAAATAAGGGAAGCTCAAAGGCTTCCCTTATTTTTTTGACATTTTGAAAGAAAAACGCTAATTCACCGTTGGGCAACGAGAAATTTGCCGTTGCCCAACGGTGAATTCATGGTTGCCCAACGGTGAATTAGGCGATGAGGTGCTTTAAATAATGATATTTTCTAACATGATTTATACGAAAAAGCATAAAATAAAGCTAGCATCTTTGGATTCCCCAAATTTTCAGACTGAGTCCTGAACCTTCCCTGAGCCGATTTCTTCGATGAAATGGGGATAAAAAAGAAATCCTCTACAAATAAATGCAGAGGATTTTGTGATCGCGACAGGATTCAAACCTGTAACCGGCTGATCCGTAGTCAGCTACTCTATTCAGTTGAGCTACGCGACCCAATATGTGATTTCTTTTTCAGTGACCGCGACAGGATTCAAACCTGTAACCGGCTGATCCGTAGTCAGCTACTCTATTCAGTTGAGCTACGCGGCCAATCTGTTAAATCAAATAAGTGATCGCGACAGGATTCAAACCTGTAACCGGCTGATCCGTAGTCAGCTACTCTATTCAGTTGAGCTACGCGACCGTTATTTTGTTTTAACGGGTGCAAAGATACGGACTTTTCCCGAACTAGCAAGCATTTCAACGTTTTTTTTGTAGAAAAATTATTCTATGAACCGATAATTGAATAGTTGCCAACCTATGCTCAATCCGACATTCCACTCCCTTTTCGGTGAGCTATAATGATTTACATATGCAGAGATGTCTCCGAACGGCAATTGGCATACAACAGAAATTTCTCCCAAATATTCGAATTTTGAGAAAGCTTTTCCGTAATATGCTTTATTCAACGAGTTTCTTTCGATCGGATAAATGGGCATAAAACCGTAAAATTCTCCTCGCAGGTGGAACATTTGATTCAAACGATATACAGGTCGAATACCGGCACTTACGAATTGATTGGCACGGAAAGCTTCGTTATAGGTCATTTTGCTGTGCAGTGTGGGAGAAAACTCTCCGGCTTGCATCATTGTTGCTGTATAGTTCTCCGAGAAGTTCTTAGAGGCGTATAATGCTTTCAAATACCATCCCAAAACCCAATGCTCACTCATATTATGATATTTTTCTTTCATATAGGATAATTGCAACCAGGAATGGTGGTCTTTATTGTTACTTCCTGTGGTAGTTCCTTCTCCTGGATAGAATCTCTCCCTACCAACGAAAATCTGCGCTACAAGAGCTTCCCTGTATCCACGTGTCGGATACTGCCGGGAGTTAAGTGTACTTCCGTTAAAACTAATCGAACCGCCAAATAAGTCATAGCGGCTTTTATCAAATTTGTCATTTCCAAAGTCAATGACACTTTTCTGAAAATATTTATCCTCAATTTTTGCAATTCCTATCCCGAATTCAGCACGTTTGCTCGAAAGAAAAGGTAAACCGACCTGTAATTTCAGGAATCGTTCGTCTTTTTGGTTAAAAGCAGGCTTGTCATTTCTTGAAAAGAGCTTGTCTTTTTTAAAATAATCGAAAGTACTGATTGAACCTATAAGGCGGTATGAGGTCGGAATGGCTGTGGCAAAGTCTATCTTGGCCATAAACTGGACGTTGTTATATACTTTTCCAAGTTGTCCGTCGAGAATAAATTCTTTGGCATAGTAATTCAAATCCTGATAACTCAATCCCAGATATATTTGATTGGAATTGGAAGTAGATATATTACCACCCAATCTGACAGCGAAATTATTCTCTAATTTGACTTTCAGGTGTAGATCATATGTGTCGTCTTCCGGGTTATAAATCGCATGAGGGATAATTTCAGAAATCATTTTATCTGAAAGCAACCGGAAATAGCCCTGTTTTAAATCCTCATAGGTGAATTCTTTATTGTCTGATTTATGAAATTCTTTTTTAATATAAACCTGTTGTTGGGGATTGGCTCCGTCAATAATGATGTTTTTGAAGCGTAGCTCCGGGAGATTACTCCGGTAGACCATTCTTCGTAAACGTATGTTATCATAGTTGACACGGCGATGAATACGGCTTTTAATGGAATCCATCATGCTGATGGTTCGATTATATCCGATATCATGTAATTCATCGATGCGTTGAAAATCCATAAGATTGACATTGTCATATTTGAAGGTCATTGAAATTCCCACTGAATCAGGAATAGAATAATCGGTTTTTTGCATCACCATATTTTCTATCTGGCTCATAAGGTCGTCTTCCTTGGGTTTGGTGGGATTGGTTGATACTACACTTCCTATGATAATATCTGGATGAAAATCATCCCGCATGACATCTGTGGGGAAATTATTATAAATTCCACCGTCATAGGCTAATACGTTGTCTATTTCAATAGGTTTGAACATGAATGGAAAACTCATTGAAGCTCTGACAGCATCTCCCAAGTCTCCGTTTTGCATTACTAACTGCTTCTTGTTATATACATCGGATGCAATGCAACGGAAAGGGACGAAAAGTTTATCAAAATCCCCTTTGCAAGCGGCTGTTGCACGTGCATACAAGTCTACAAAAACGAGATTCATCTGAATTGGATTCACTACACTGGTAGGCAGAAACTGAGGTTTCAGGCTCTTTAGTGAATCTTTGAATGAGAAACGTATATTGAAAAACTCAGGAGTGGGAAGATTCTTCTTGAAGTGATATACGTATTTTTCTTCCACTTCTCCGGAATACCATCGTTTGAAATCTTCGGATTTCAGCAGTTCCACCATGTCGTCAGGAGAGTATCCCATGGCGTACAAAGAGCCGACGATAGCTCCCATGGAGGTGCCTGCAATATAATCAATGGGAATGTTGTTTTCTTCCAAAGCGCGAATAATACCGATGTGTGTTAATCCTTTTGCGCCGCCGCCACTTAGTACAAGTCCTACCTTTTGGGCGTGGATAGCCGGAATGGTCAGCCATAAAGTAATTAACACTAAAAGAATTTTTCTCATAACCCGAATCAAGCAATTGGTATTTCTGTCTATTAAGTGTTCAAATATATGCAATACTTTTCAATTTATCGATATTTTGCAGGCCGTTTTAAAATGAAAAAGAGCATTGCAATGTGTATTTTAACGTTGAATGCTCTTTTTGTAGTTATATAATGTTTAAAAGGGCGATATTTAAATCAGCTCGATGCTACGTTTTACGAAGTTGTTCAATGCTTCACCTCTCAACATATTATTTTGCAATAAAGCTAAGTCAATAAGCTGACGGATTACTTTATTATTGCTGGCGTAACCAATGAAGATAGCTTCTTTCTTGCTCTTCAAGTCATTCCATTTCTTATCCAAATCATTCAGCTCGTCCTTTTCTGCTGTTGGGATATCTTCGTCTTTTTTATCCTTCTGCTTGTCTTTCAATTCATTACGCAGTTTGTTGACGTTATCCATTTCAGACTGTATCGGAGCGACTTCAGCATGACAAGCACCTTCTTCTTCGTTTAATACCTGCTTAATCAGCTTGTGGTCAGAATTCAAGATTAAGTTGAACATATCAGGCATTTCACCATAGAAGCTCATTCCGGCCTGAATATTTGCCATTTCTTTCATACGGCGCATATATTCGCTTTGGGTAATCATCACTGGAGCAGAGTTTTCTCCTAATGCCTGTGTCATTACATTGAATTCAACTTTATCCATTTTGGGTAGTTGGCTCTTGAAGGCTGTTGTGATAGCATCTTGCTTATCGGCTTCCAAGACTTCACCTTTCTTGTCTTCTTTAACGATAAGGTTGTCTACCACATCACTATCGACACGGGTAAAACGGGATTTTTCCAATTTTTGTTCCAGCATGCTTACCATCGCTACATCCAGTTGACCATCCATGAGCAATACATTGTATCCTTTGTTGGTAGCAGCTTCAATGTAACTATATTGTTCATCCTTATTATTGGCATACAGATAGATTAGATTTCCATCTTTGTCTGTCTGATTATCTTTAATAAGAGTCTGATACTCTTCGAATGTGTAATGTTTGTCATTTGTATCGGTGAAAAGGGCGAATTTCTGCGCTTTATCATAGAAATCCTCTTGTGTGAGCATTCCGTAATTGATAAATATTTTTAAATCATTCCACTTTTCTTCAAATTGCTTGCGGTCATTCTTGAAGATAGATTGCAGACGGTCTGAAACCTTCTTGGTGATGTATGTTGAAATCTTCTTCACGTTCGAATCACTTTGCAAGTATGAACGGGAAACATTCAACGGGATATCCGGTGAGTCTATTACTCCATGTAACAAAGTCAGGAAGTCCGGCACTATGCCTTCAACTGAGTCTGTAACATATACCTGATTGCAATATAACTGAATCTTATTTTTATTTAGTTCGATATTGCTCTTTACTTTCGGGAAGTAGAGGATACCAGTCAGATGGAATGGATAATCCACATTCAAATGAATCCAGAAGAGTGGCTCGTCAGACATTGGATACAACTTGCTATAGAATGATTTATAATCCTCATCCGATAGTTCACTCGGTTTACGAGTCCAAAGAGGAGTCGTATCATTAATGATGTTGTCTTCAGTTGTTTCTACCTGTTTACCATCTTTCCATTCTTTCTTTTTTCCAAATGCAATAGGAACAGGAAGGAAGCTGCAATATTTCTTCAAAAGTCCGGAAATACGTGCTTCTTCAAGGAATTCTTTGCAATCATCATCAATGTATAAGATGATGTCTGAACCACGATCGGCTTTTTCTATGTTTTCGATAGTGAATTCAGGGCTACCATCACAAGTCCATTTTACTGCTTGTGCGCCGTCTCTATATGATTTAGTGATTATTTCTACTTTCTTCGCAACCATAAAGGCGGAATAGAAACCGAGTCCGAAGTGGCCGATAATGGCATTTGCGTCATTTTTGTATTTCTCGAGGAAATCGTTAGCTCCTGAAAATGCAATCTGATTGATATACTTTTCAATTTCTTCTGCTGTCAGACCGATACCACGGTCGGAGATGGTAATAGTATCTTTACCTAATTCGACATGAACGGTCAGTTCGCCCAGTTCACCTTTGAATTCGCCAATAGAAGCCAATGTATTCAGCTTCTGGGTAGCGTCTACTGCATTGGATACTAACTCACGAAGAAAAATTTCATGGTCACTGTACAAAAACTTCTTGATGATAGGGAAAATGTTTTCTGTTGTAACCCCAATATTACCTTTTTGCATAATACGTATATTTTTTAGTTTATCTATTGATTAATTTTAATTGATGTTTGCTCAGATAGAGACAAAAAAAATGCCAGACCCGAAGGTCTGACATTATGGCATATTTAAGATTCGCTTATTCTGAAAATAATTCTACTCCGCAGCAATAACTTTCATTTCAAGTTCACCTTTTTCTTCATTGAGAGAGACTTGAATATTATCTCCTTCTTTCAAGGATGAAGAAATGATAAGCTCGGACAGGCCATCTTCCAAATAAGTCTGAATTGCTCGTTTTAAAGGACGGGCGCCATATTGCACATCATATCCTTTACTTGCGATGAATTCTTTTGCTTTATCTTCAATAACAAGCTTGTATCCAATGGATTCAATCCTGCTATACAGCCCTTTCAACTCTATGTCTATAATCTTTGTTATAGCATCCAAAGAGAGTTGGTCGAATGTGATAATTTCATCCACACGGTTAATGAATTCAGGCGCGAATGATTTATTCAAGGCCTTTTGTATTACACTTCGCGAGAACTCTTTATCATCCAGGCGGCTTTGTGTCGCAAATCCGACACCTCGTCCGAATTCTTTTAACTGACGGGTTCCAATATTGGAAGTCATGATAATAACGGTATTTTTGAAGTCTACCATTCTGCCATAACTGTCAGTCAAACGACCTTCATCCATCACCTGAAGCAGGATATTGAATACATCAGGATGTGCCTTTTCTATCTCATCAAGCAATACGATAGAGTATGGTTTGCGACGAACTTTCTCAGTCAACTGACCACCTTCTTCATATCCTACGTATCCCGGAGGCGCTCCGACCAATCGTGAAACTGTGAATTTCTCCATATATTCACTCATGTCTATGCGAATCAATGCATCGGCAGATCCGAACATATATTTGGCCAACTCTTTTGCTAAATGGGTTTTACCAACTCCTGTCGGGCCTAAGAACATAAATGTACCAATCGGCTTATTAGGATCTTTTAGTCCTACACGGCTTCGCAAAATCGCTTTCACCAACTTCTCTATGGCTGTATCCTGCGCAATGACTTTGGACTGCAAGTCTTCTTTCATACCTGCCAGTTTAATGCCTTCAGCTTGAGCCATGCGTTGCACGGGGATACCTGACATCATTGAGATGACATTAGCTATTTCTTCCGCATCCACAGTTTGTCTGTTCTCCTTGAGATTAGCTTCCCATTCTTTCTTCATCTCATCCAATTGGAGAGAGAGTTCTTTTTCCTTATCCCGGAAGCTGGCTGCAAGTTCGAAATTCTGTGATTTTACAGCTTCATTTTTCTTGTTTTTAGCTTCTTCGATCAGTTTTTCCTGTTCTTCTATCTCTTTAGGGACATTGACATTAGTAAGATGCACTCGTGAACCGGCTTCGTCCAAAGCGTCAATGGCTTTATCTGGGAAATTACGATCTGTGATATAGCGATCTGTCAGCTTGACACATGCTTCAAGGGCTTCATCTGTATAATATACATTGTGATGATCTTCGTACTTGTCTTTGATATTACGCAGAATCTGAAGCGTTTCTTCAGCAGTAGTAGGTTCTACTATTACTTTCTGGAAACGACGTTCCAAAGCGCCATCCTTTTCGATGTTCTTGCGATATTCATCCAGGGTGGTAGCACCAATACACTGTATTTCTCCTCTTGCCAATGCCGGTTTCAACATATTTGCGGCATCCATAGAGCCCGCTGCCGAACCTGCACCTACAATCGTGTGAATTTCGTCGATAAACAAAATCACATTCGGATTCTTCTGCAACTCATTGAGAATGGAACGGATACGTTCTTCAAACTGTCCACGGTATTTAGTTCCTGCCACGACAGCTGTCATATCAAGGGCTACCACTCGTTTGTCAAACAGAATTCGTGAAACCTTTTTCTGAATGATTCGCAAGGCAAGTCCTTCAACGATAGCAGACTTTCCGACACCCGGTTCGCCGATCAGAATCGGATTATTCTTTTTACGACGACTCAAAATTTGAGCCAGGCGTTCGATTTCTCTTTCTCTGCCGACTACAGGATCCAATCTTCCTTCTTCTGCCGCTTTTGTCATATCCGTGCCGAAATTATCGAGTACCGGTGTGTCATTGGACGGCTTTTTTGAAGCAGTTTGTGCCTGCTGACGTTCTTCAGAACCGCCTCTGCCACCTGAACGGGGAGAGGACATTTCTTCGTCATCATCATCGTCCTCTGTAAAACCCATGCCTGAGTTGATATCAGGCTGCAACGTAGCTTGTTCCAATACTTTTGCGTAATTTATATGATTTGCTTCAAGTACGGAAGCCGCCATATTATTTTTCTCTCTTAAAATTGCTAACAGAACATGTTCTGTATCAGCGATGTTACTTTTCATTCCACGTGCTTCTAAAATACACATTTTTAATATCTTTGCCGCATCATTGGACAACGGCACCTCTGCATCAGGCAGTAACATATCATCAGCTTCTGCCTTCAATTGAGCTTCAATCTGCTGCTTGATTATAGCCAGATTGGTGTTGAGTTTAGACAATATCTCGATAGCTTTTCCTTCACCGTCACGGAGCATTCCCAGAAGCAGGTGTTCAGGGCCTATGTACCTACTTCTCAACCGATTCGCTTCTTCCTTGCTATAGACGATAATGTCGGAAACTCTTTGTGAGAATTGATTATTCATACTTATTCCTTTTCTTCTAAGGGTTATTCACTGGCAAATATACGCATTAAATCAGGTTTGTATTGCAATATTTGCTTTATTTCTTATATCTACAAATGGCGTGCCATAAAAACAGTGTATTTGCATTATATATATAAGGTATAACAAACATTCAGGCATTTTTTCCTGATATTATACTGTCTTTATACCATATATTTATTGTTTTTCTCCTTTTGTTTTCGTATTTTAAAGCTTTGCCGGACATCGTTCCGGCCATAATAAAAGTTTCTTCCCAAAAACTTTCGTATATCCGGGAAAAGTAGTACTTTAGCGTGGTTTTTCACAAACCGTAGAATGTATAATTAATAATCATTTTAAATGCTTGAACAAGACAGAATTATAAAGATTAACATCGAGGAGGAAATGAAGTCATCGTACATTGACTACTCCATGTCGGTCATAGTTTCACGTGCCCTTCCGGATGTTAGAGATGGATTTAAACCCGTTCACCGTAGAATTTTATACGGAATGATGGAATTGGGTAATACTTCAGACAAACCTTATAAGAAATCAGCGAGAATCGTCGGTGAAGTACTTGGTAAGTATCACCCTCACGGAGATTCTTCTGTTTATCTTGCAATGGTGCGTATGGCACAGGAATGGGCAATGCGTTATCCATTGGTAGACGGACAGGGTAACTTTGGTTCGGTGGACGGTGATAGTCCTGCGGCTATGCGTTATACCGAGGCCCGTCTTAATAAGTTGGGTGAAGCAATGATGGATGACCTGTATAAGGAAACTGTCGATTTCGAACCTAACTTTGACAATACGTTGGTTGAACCGAAAGTAATGCCGACCCGTATTCCTAATCTTTTAGTAAATGGTGCATCCGGTATTGCTGTAGGTATGGCTACCAACATGCCGCCTCATAATCTTTCGGAAGTAATCGATGCTTGTGATGCATATATCGATAATCCGGAAATTACGGTAGAAGAGTTGATGGAATTTGTTAAAGCTCCGGACTTTCCTACAGGCGGATATATATATGGTGTAAGCGGTGTACGTGAAGCATATCTGACAGGTCGTGGACGTGTAGTTATGCGTGCAAAAGCTGAAATAGAAACCGGACAGACGCATGATAAGATCGTAGTAACCGAGATACCGTATAATGTAAACAAGGCAGAATTGATTAAATACATCGCTGACCTTGTGAACGATAAGAAAATAGAGGGTATCTCGAATGCGAATGATGAGTCGGACCGTGACGGTATGCGTATTGTTATTGACGTGAAACGTGATGCAAACGCAAGTGTAGTGCTGAATAAGCTCTATAAGATGACAGCTTTGCAGACATCTTTCGGTGTGAATAACGTTGCTCTGATTCACGGACGTCCGAAGACTCTGAATCTGAGAGATTTAATTAAATACTTCATTGAGCATAGACATGAGGTTGTTATCCGTCGTACACAGTTTGAACTCCGCAAGGCAAAAGAGCGTGCACACATTCTCGAAGGTTTAATCATAGCTTCGGACAATATTGATGAAGTAATCCGTATTATTCGTGCAGCTAAAACCCCCAATGATGCTATTGCAGGCTTGATAGAGCGTTTCAACCTGACAGAAATTCAGTCTCGCGCCATTGTAGAAATGCGTTTGCGTCAGTTGACTGGTCTGATGCAGGATCAGCTTCATGCAGAATACGAAGAAATAATGAAGCAAATTGCTTATTTGGAAAGTATCTTGGCTGATGATGAAGTATGCCGCAAGGTAATGAAAGAGGAATTGTTAGAAGTAAAAGCGAAATATGGCGATGAACGTCGTTCTGAAATTGTTTATTCTTCAGAAGAGTTTAATCCGGAAGACTTCTATGCGGATGACCAGATGATTATCACAATCTCTCATATGGGATATCTCAAACGTACACCGTTGACTGAATTCCGCGCACAGAACCGTGGTGGAGTAGGTTCCAAGGGTACAGAAACCCGTGACGAAGACTTTGTTGAGCATATTTATCCGGCTACCATGCACAATACTATGATGTTCTTTACACAAAAAGGTAAGTGCTATTGGTTGAAGGTATATGAAATACCTGAAGGAACGAAGAATTCTAAGGGACGTGCTATCCAAAACTTGCTGAATATTGATTCTGACGATAATGTAACAGCATACTTGCGTGTCAAGAGCCTGGAGGATTCTGAATTTATTAATAGCCATTATGTATTGTTCTGTACTAAGAAAGGTGTAATAAAGAAAACACTGCTTGAACAATACTCCCGTCCTCGTCAGAACGGTGTAAATGCAATTACTATTCGTGAAGATGACAGTGTTATTGAAGTTCGTATGACGAATGGAAACAATGAGATTATCATTGCTAATCGTAATGGACGTGCAATTCGTTTCCATGAAGCAGCAGTCCGCGTAATGGGACGTACTGCGACGGGTGTACGTGGTATTACATTGGATAATGATGGCCAGGACGAAGTTGTTGGAATGATTTGTATCAAGGATTTGGAAACAGAATCTGTAATGGTTGTTTCTGAACAGGGATATGGAAAACGTTCTGAAATCGAAGATTACCGTAAGACTAACCGTGGCGGTAAGGGTGTCAAAACCATGAATATTACGGAGAAAACAGGTAAATTGGTAACAATCAAGTCTGTTACAGATGAAAATGACTTGATGATTATTAATAAGTCTGGTATCACTATCCGTTTGAAAGTGGAAGATGTTCGCATCATGGGACGTGCTACGCAAGGTGTTCGTCTTATTAATCTTGAAAAACGTAACGATCAGATCGGTTCGGTATGTAAGGTTATGACTGAAAGTCTTGAAGATGAAATACCGGCAGAAGAAACAGAGGGAACTATTGTGAGTGATCCAAACGCAGATGCTCCCGATGTTGAAGATGTAGCTGACGTTAATGAAAACGAAAGCAACAATGAAATTGAGGAATAGACATAATATTAATAATTAATCAAACAACAATCATGAAAAGAGTATTATTTTCGATGGTTTTATTGATGGCTGTTAGCTTCTCATTCGCTCAGATGAAGAATGTGAAAGAAGCAAAGAGTATTGCCAATGATGTAAAACCTAATTTTAAGCAGGCTGAACAGCTCATTAAAGAAGCTATGAAGAATCCTGAAACAAAGGATCTTGCTGACACATGGGACGTTGCTGGATTTATTCAGAGACGTATCAACGAAGAGCAAATGAAAAATGCTTTTTTGAAAAAACCGTATGATACATTGAAAGTATACAATAGTATTTTGAAAATGTATGAGTACTATACAAAATGCGATGATTTGGCACAAGTTCCTAATGAAAAAGGTAAAATTAAAAACAAATATCGCAAGGCAAATGCTTCCAGCATGTTGGCTGAACGTCCAAACTTGATTAATGGTGGTATCCAGTATTTCAATTTGGATAAGAATAAAGAAGCTCTGAAATTCTTCGCAACATACGTAGAATCAGCTTCTTATCCGATGTTAGCTGACAAAGAAATTGCTAAAACTGATACTCTGCTTCCACAAATTGCCTATTATGCAACATTGGCTGCTGATAGAGTAGGTGATAAAGACGCAATCATCAAATATGCACCTGCGGCTTTGGCTGATAAAGACGGTGGTAAATTTGCAATGCAGTTGATGGCTGATGCTTATAAAGCTAAAGGTGATACTGCAGCATGGATCAAGGCTTTGGAAGAAGGTATCCTAAAATTCCCGGGAAATGACTATTTCTTTGCAAACTTAGTTGATTATTATAATAGTTCTAATCAAGCTTCTAAAGCAATGGAATTTGCTGATAGAATGTTGTCTAATGATCCTAACAACAAACTGTATTTGTATGTAAAAGCATATCTGTATCATAACATGAAGGAGTATGATAATGCAATCGAATACTATAAGAAGGCTATTGCTGCTGATCCGGAATATGCAGAAGCATACTCTAACGTTGGTTTGGTATATTTGATGAAGGCACAGGATTATGCTGACAAAGCTACAACAGATATTAATGATCCTAAGTATGCTGAAGCACAGGCTGTAGTGAAAAAATTCTATGAAGAAGCTAAACCCTTCTATGAAAAAGCCAGAGCTTTGAAACCTGATCAACAAGATTTGTGGTTGCAAGGTCTTTACCGAGTTTATTATAACTTGAATATGGGTCCTGAATTTGAAGAAATTGATAAGTTGATGAAATAATCATCTTTCTGAATAAATCTGAATAAAAAAGATAAAGAAGGTTACTTGTAAAATAGTAACCTTCTTTATCTTTTTTATTTTTTGAGAAGGATCGTTTTGTAGTTTCGGCTTTCCAACAATTGATGGATAATATTTTTTGGATGACACAAAAACAGAAAAGGAGCAAAGTATGAATTTGCTCCTTTTTTCTATTAAACATAATAATGATTATTCCCTTATCGTGAATCTCTTTTTATATCCGTTTTGATCATCCATTAATAACTAGTAACGGTGTATCAGAGTGAAATATCATCTTTCTGGCAATACTTGGATTAAATAAACGCGCGAATATATTTCTTTTATATGAAGTTAGTGTGATTATATCTATTTGATTCTCTTTGATATATTGATCAAGTCCTTTTAATAAATTATCACTCATTACAACATCATAATGAATTTCAAGCCCCGGATATTGTTTATGGAAATATTCTTTTATTCCTGCAAGTTTTATTTCATTCCAGGTATCTTTGGATTCGGTAAGATGTATCAAAGATACTGAGAAATGGAATGATTTCCAAGTATTGAAGAATGCTTCAAATGCAATTAAATCTCTTTGGTCGAAATTAGTTATGAAAGCAATATGTTTGACTTCACTGAATTGTTTGAATGGTGTATTTTCAGGAATGGCCAACACTGCAGTACGACTTCTCTCAATAACTTCAGCGGTTACACTACCAATCAAATCAATATCTTTTTGATTCTTGCCCCGAGTTCCCATGATAATCACAATGGGACGTTGCTCTTTGGCATATCTAAGTATTTCTTCTTCAGGAATACCTTCCCGAAGAATACAACTATATTTGATATCAGGAAATTCTCCTGAGGCAATTTTTTCTTTTATTTTTGTAGATAAAGCATTGAGATCTGAATGTACCTTGTGAATAATAGTTTTCACAGTTTCTTCATCTCCAACCTGATAATTGAAAACATCCCCATATGGCAATGATGATGCATATATAGGCGTAAAATAAACATGTAATAAGATGACTTCTGCATTTTCTGTTTTCGCCAAATTAAAAGCAAATTCACACGCTTTCATCGAGTAATTAGAGAAGTCAACAGGGATTAAAATCTTATTCGATTTGTTTTCAACCTTAGGCTCCTTCTCTCCCACTATACTTTCGGATAGCCAGGTCGAACTTTCTGTTATTTTTAGTGCACGTGGTAAATCACTTTCCTTAATTCGTAAGCGAACACCCGAAGAAACGACCGGTTGTATTTGGTTTACGTTATGAATGTATGTTTCAATACCTTCATTTTCAAGGACATTCTTTAATATCTGAGCTTTGGTATACGTCAGAATGGCTAGGGTTACTAATTTGTCTTCCATAAATGTACATTTTTGAAGGGTGAACAAATAAGAAATCCCAATTGTTTGCTCAATTGGGATTCAGAGTTTGTTATATTTTAAACTTGCACAGATTCGGTAGCCTGTTCTTTTTGCATTCTCATATTCAATTCATCCAATATCTTTAAAGCCCGATCAAGAACTGTCGTATCATCCAGCATTACAAGCCCACCATCCGGACCGGGCTCAAGATGTATTCCGACGCTTTTTCCTTCCTTGAAATTGTGGCCGCCGAAGAAGTTTCGCACAGTATCTACGTGCAAACCAAGTTCGTCTGCTATTCTATGCATGCTACCGCTAGGCAATGAATCTTTAATCTTACGAAGTTCATTAAATGTTATTGTTCTCATGTCTCGTAAATTTAATGGTTAATACTATGTGATTTTTTTATCACGCTATAAACTTAAGCAAAAAAAAAGATAAAACAAATTATTTGCTTATCTTTTTTCTGAATTTATTAAATCTTTTATTTAGCTCTATATCACCTCAATAGCGGAAGCCGGCACCCAGCCTACTTTTCCGTCCTCCAAGCGAATTTCTTTCCATTCTTTCATCGAATTGTCCTTGATGCTTACCTTTCTTCCTTCATGGAGAATAAATAAGCTAGTGCCACTTTCACTGGGAGTACTTCGAACTGTGACACTTGGATTCATAACAATTGCTTCATTCCGGTTTACTAAATGTTCTTTTTGCTCTGAAGCAAAAAGATTAGTACATATAGTAATAATCAAAAAGATGATTCCTGATATAAAACCGGCTTTCTTCCACATAATCTGTTTAGAGAATATGAAGAAATAGAGTGCAACAATGAATAAAATAAAAGAGATGATTCCCCATGTTGCCCATGCATCTACACTCATACTATTTATCAAAGACTTAGTCCATGAGACAAAGAATACTTCGGGAACTGGTTCTACTTTATCTATTGTTTTGGCACGTGCTACTTCAAGATTAGCACGAATGTCATTATTACCGGGTTGTAATAGTAAAGCACGTTCATAGTTGAGGACTGCTTCTGCTATTTCTCCTATTTTATAATAACTATTTCCCAGGTTATAATAAACGTCAGCAGCTTCTCCATTCTTTAACAGCGTTTCGTATACTTGAATAGCTGTGGCATAATCTTCCTTTATGTATGCGGAGTCCCCTTCAGCTTTTGTAATATCACCGGGTGTATCATTAGAGAATATAGTAGAACCCGCATGGATAGAATCGTTAACTTGTATAGAATCAATGTTTTGTGAATTCTGTCCAAAACAAGTCACCGACATTAATATTAATATAAAAAATAATATTTTTTTCATAACACAATCTCTTCTTGGTTAATGTTTTATTGAATTCTCCATTTTGCTTATTACTTCTATTGAAGATGAATAAACTTTATCCATAGCCTGATTTTCATCTCCTGGAGCGAAACGGGCAAATTCACAGTCATTCAGTGCATTCAGGAATCCTTTAATTAGTTCCTCATTCACTCCATGGTTTCTCAGTTTTTCTTCGATATTATCTTTGGATAAACGGGATACCGGAATATTTAATTTATCACTAATATATCCCCATAATGCTTTCAGAACCTCATCATAAAAAGCATCCTTCTTGTTTTCAGAAAGTAGCTTACCTGCTAATTTCATACGTTTTGTAGCGACTTTATTAGCTTTCTTTGTCCGCACCTTAGCAACATTGGCATTCTCTGCTGCTTGTTTACGATAAATAATAAAGAAAATAATAAAGGCAAGAGCCGGAATAATATAGAATAACCAATAGGTCATTGAACCGTAGAAGAAACTACCTTTAGGTTGAAGAGTTACCTCGTTTTGCTTGATATAACGTATATCTTCTCCTAATACTTTCAAGTCCTCTTTATTAGTAAAGTTTGCAATCACTTGATCTGCATTTCCTGCACCCTTTTCAATATTCACTACATACTCTTCCGTTTTTAGAGTTTTGTATGATTTGGAACGAATATCGAAATAACTGAAAGATACTCCCGGAATCTTATAAGTCCCGGCATGTCTGGGAATTGCCAGATACTCAATTACTTTATTACCAGTAAGTCCTTCACGGGTCAATCTAACCTGATTGTCTACTTTGGGGTCATATACTTCGAAATCATCCGGGAATTTTATTTCCGGATTAGAAATCAACTTCAAGTTTCCTGTGCCGGAAATAACCAGTTTGATAGTAATAGCATCATTGGTTTTCAACTCTTTGCTATTAATAGATGAAGAAATGGTAAACTCTCCTACACCACCAGAGAAGTCTGACGGCTTACCGGCTGGAAGTGGATTGACATTTATTGCTATCTTAGGAGTGGCGATATTTTTCTTTATTTCCACCACACTACTTCCACCATTAAAAAATGCATCGAAAGGATCGGCTGATTGTACAGGTTTTCCTACTGTCATCTGAAATTGAGCCGGATCTATATATAGTTTGCCTGATTGCTGTGGAAAGAGTACAAACTGACGATAAACTGTTGTATAGTAATTACGTCCCTGATAATGTTCAGGAGTCCATTTAGCATTTGTTGTCATTTCGATTTCCTGTGAATGGAAACCTTTAAAATCAGGGAGCTTGGCATTATTTAACTGCAAATTTGACTCTCTGGTATAGATCTTATATGTCAGAACAAATGCTTCCTGTTCGAATACATTGGTTTTGCTGGCAGTTGCAGTGATAAATAAGTCCTGATTAGATACAGTCGTACCGGACGAAGAATGTATGGAAGAGTTGTTATTACTACTACCGTTTTGACCTCCATTACTGCTTTGATCTTGTGGCAGTACTTTAATTTTTACCGAGTTCGATACCATTTGATTACCATCGGCTACAATCGAAGCACCACTAATCGTGTATTCACCGGCAGTATTAGCCATTAATATATATGTAAATGTAATACTACTGGTAGATGTAACATTACCATTTATAATTTGGGTACTACTTTGCTGTGAACGGCTCGGTCCCATCAATACATCGAATCCCTTAATTGAGGGAGCCTGAAAATCTTTAATTTTCTGTGTAGTTACAGTGTAAGACAGCCTGAATTGATCGCCTACTACCACTGCGTCAGGAGCAGAAGCAGTAAAAGACACTTTATCAGCCAATGCCTGAGTGCCATATGCTATCAATGCCATCAATATAATAATCAGTTTTTTCATTGCTTATGAAATTTATATCGTCAACTTTATATTACCAATCTTTTTCTAAACGACCACCCTGCAATACTTTCTGTTGTTTCTTTACTTTATCCTGCACGTCTTTTTCATCCTGCATCACAGAATTCAGCAATTGTTCAGCGTTCTCCTTTGACATCTGATTATTTTGTTTTTCAGATTTAGGCGGTTGTTGCTGATCTTTCTTTTCATCTTGCTTCTGGTCGTTTTGCTGATCTTTATTTTGGTCTTGTTTTTGATCTTGCTTTTGTTGATCTTTGTTTTGATCCTGATTCTGGTCTTGGTTCTGCTGGTTCTGTTGTTGATCTTTCAACATTTTTTGTGCAAGAGCCAGATTATATCGCGTTTCATCATCTGTAGGATTATTGCGCAATGACATCTTGTAGGCATCCACAGCTTTTGCATAATCCTTGCCAGCCTGGAAAAGTACTCCCATGTTATGGTAAATGTGCGCCAGTTTCATTTTGTCTTTTTCTATATTGCCAGCAGCCACATATTGCTCCATAGCATCCTGAAACTTTTGCTGTTGTGAAAGCGTATTACCCAAATTATACATGGATACTGAAGATTTAGGATTTACTTCCAGAGCTTTCCGGTAGTTTACTTCTGCATCCACAAATACACTATCATTAAACAGGCGGTTTCCTTTACGGATATAGTCACGTTCTGCTTTCTGCGCTGAAACAGCAGCAGCCGATAGCAGAAGCATAACGAATAGAATATATTTACTTTTTAACATGCGCATAACTATTTCTTATTAGAAAACAGATGAATGTTCTTAAATAAAGGATTTTTGCGATCCAAAATTAATATTTCTGCCAATAGCAATAGTAGAATAATCCATGCAATTGCCTGGAATTGTTCGTTGAACTCTGTGTAGACTTTAGATTCTACATCAGATTTTGCCATTTTGTTCACTTCTTGATTAATAGCTTTCTGTGCCGAATTAGAGTTGTCTACCCGTACATATATACCTTTTCCTTCTTTGGCAATTTCCTGACACATAGCTTCATTCAGGCGGGTAACAATTACATTACCATCCCGGTCGCGACGATAATCATTTGTACCCTCAGCCGGTATAGGAGCTCCATCAGGCATACCTACTCCCAATACATTCACTTGGATACCTTTTTCTGCTGCAGCTTTAGCTGCTTCCACTGCGCCGCCTTCATGGTTCTCACCATCCGTAATAACAATGATGGCACGCCCTACTCCTTCTTGAGGAGTGAAACTACGGGCGGCCAAATTGATTGCCTCTCCGATAGCTGTACCTTGTTTGGATATTAATGAAGGATTTATAGACTCCAAGAACATCTTTGCGGAAATATAGTCACTGGTAATCGGTAATTGGGTGAATGCGTCACCGGCAAAAACAATCATGCCGACTTTATCATTATCAAGTTCATCTACCAATCTGGATATTAGTCTTTTTGCTTTCTCCAAACGACTAGGTTGTACATCCTGAGCAAGCATAGAGTTTGAAATATCCAATGCGATAATCACTTCCACTCCTTTACGCTTTACCGTTTCCAATTTAGAACCAAATTGAGGGCGTGCTAATAGTACTGAAAATAAGCCGATAGCAGCAAATAAGATCCAGAATTTTACATCCCGACGATATTTAGAGACGTCAGGCATTAATTGAGCCAACAAAGCAGGATCACCAAAACGGCGAATATTCTTCCTTCTTTTGTAATTGGAATACAAGTAGAAAGCTGCTAAGAAAGGTAATAGCAGCAATAAATATAAATATGTAGGTTCTCCAAATCGAAACATCTTCTTTACTATTTTATGATTGACAAATTACAATTGACAAACCACCTTATGGAATTTTCTTGAGTATTGAATTACGTAGCAATACTTCCAATAGCACGCAGAGGAAAGCAGCCAATGCAAACCAATGATACTCTTCATCGCGTTTGCTGTACTCTTTTACATTCAGTTTGGTTTTCTCCAGTTTATCAATTTCTTCATACACTTCTTTTAGTTTCGAATTGCTTGTAGCCCGGAAATAGTTACCATCTGTTGTTCCGGCAATCTGCGTCAATGTCTTTTCGTCGATTTCCACCGGCATATTGACATATTGCACAGTATTTCCGACCGGATAAGGGTAAGGCGCCATTCCATTTGTTCCCACACCGATAGTGTATACACGAATTCCAAAACTCTTGGCTATTTCGGCAGCTGTCATCGGAGAAATATCTCCTTTGTTATTAGTACCATCCGTCAACAAGATGATAACTTTCGATTTAGCTTTACTATCTTTCAGGCGGGTTACAGCATTAGCTATCCCCATACCTACCGCAGTACCATCTTCGATAAGGCCACATTTGATATTATGAATCATATCCAGTAATACAGCATGGTCTACAGTTAATGGGCATTGAGTGAAAGTCTCACCGGCAAATAATGTAATACCGATATTATCATTGGGGCGTCCATTAATAAACTCTGCTGCAACATCCTTCGCAGCTTCCAGCCTATTAGGTTTCAAATCTTCAGCCAGCATACTGGTGGAAACGTCGATAGCCAGCATAATATCAATTCCTTCTATCTCGCTGTTTTGCCACTTATTAGTCGTTTGTGGGCGTGCAAGAACCAAAATAACCAATACTAACGCTATGATACGTAGTAGAAATGGAGCATGCAACAAATAATTCTTATAACTTTTGGGTGTATGCGCATATACCCTGGCATCAGAAATTTGAAGAGTAGCTTCACTTTTTCTTTGCTTCAGAATATACCATACAATATAAGGTATAAGTAATAATAGCAAAAACAGATATTCAATATTGGCAAAAACCATTTTATTTATGATTTAACAGTTTACTATTTAGTATTCAAGCTACACATTCTTTATACAAAAAGATTGTATATCTGCATACCTATATATATAAAGGTACCAATCAATGCTACTGATAAAAGCGTAATTCCGCAAATCAGCATCGCTTTCACCCGCAAGGAGCGTTTCTCAATGATGGTAATTTCTGTTGGTTGCGGTTTCTGATTTTCCTCTTCCGGTTGTTTCGTCTCATTGATAAAGTCAATAGCGTTAATCAAGTTTGCGTCATTTTCATTCATTTGAGGATCGTGTTTGGCAAACTTCACTAAATCGGCAGTCTGGAAAAGATATTTCAAATCAGATATAGCTTCCTTGTCCTTCATTTCCAATAATTTATCAATGATTTCAGAAGAAGTCATTTCTAATGCATTAAATCCGAAACGGTCTTTTATATAAGTACGAAGAGTGTCTGTCAATTCCGTATAATACTCCTTCGACTGCCCTTTTTGCCATACTTTCTCAGTTTTGATACGTTCTATCTCTTGCATGGCGGCCTGATGTGGCGGCAGTTTAGGTTCTACCTTTATCTTACGAATTATCGGTTTATTATCACGAATACGTATGATAAGATAGATCAGCAAACCGAGCAGAGGTAAAGCCAGGAATGAACAAGCAATCAAGCCGTACCAGTCTTCCCATGCAAAAGGTGCTTTCATCACAGGTTTCTGCCCGAAGAATTGGTCAGGGTGCAATGTATCTACCGGCATGGAATACACTTTCAGCGCCAAAGCTTTTGATTTATACTCTTTGCCATCTACAGTAACAGGCATTGGGGGCAGATAATATAAAGCCGAATCAAAAGAAGTGATAACATATTCCTGAGTAATCAACATTCTCTGGCGATCGTTCAGAAATTGAGTATCCGGTTTGATGGTTTCTATAATTTCTACACCTTTTATTAAAGTATCGGCATAAGCAGGAAAAATAGCACGCTGCCTGGCATCCATGGCAACTTGCAATTGCAATTTCGCCTGTTCACCAATCAGTATCTGCAATGAATCTATCTTTGCTTCCACCGTAACAGATTGTGCTGTTACTTTGCCGATAGATAGTAGACCTAATAATGCTATCAGAATAATATTTCTATTCATATTTGATTTCATTAATTTCGTTTGGCAAATAAGTTCAATAATGCCTTTACGTAATCCTGATCAGTTCTAACTGACACAGAGTCTACATTACTTTTAGTAAATGTATCGCTCAGTTCAGCTTGCTTCTGTATCCACCAGTCACGATGTGCACGACGTACAGC
>NZ_JBCOWR010000003.1:157131-259272 GCF_040918965.1 Bacteroides sp. RTP21281st1_H5_RTP21281_210402
TTTTAAAACTTTCCTGGTCAATGAAGTCTGATAGAATGAATGCCGTACAGCGTCTTTTCATCACATTAGTCAAGTATTCTAATGCAAGACGTATATTGGTACGACGGCTTTCCGGTTGAAAGTCAATCAGTTCACGGATAATATATAGAATATGTTTACGTCCCTTTTTAGGTGGAATAAACTTTTCTATCCGGTCTGAAAAGAAAATCACGCCGATCTTGTCATTATTCTGTATGGCAGAAAAAGCAAGAGTAGCCGCAATTTCCGTTACCATGTCCTTCTTTAACTGTTTAACAGTACCAAATTCCAAACTTCCGGAAACATCAACCATCAACATGACTGTCAGTTCACGTTCTTCTTCAAACACTTTCACGTAAGGTTTGTTGAAACGTGCCGTCACATTCCAGTCTATGTCACGTATATCATCGCCAAACTGATATTCCCGGACTTCGGAGAACGACATACCCCTACCCTTGAAAGCCGAGTGATACTGGCCTGCAAAGATATTGTTAGACAATCCCCGTGTCTTAATTTCAATCTGACGAACTTTTTTTAGTATTTCACTTGTCTCCATTTATACAGTAGTTAAGTAGTAAGTAGCTAAAGTAGTCAAGCATAACACTATGACTACTTATTGACTGTATTATAACTACGAATCAGGGCACTTCAACCTTATTCAGAATCTTGCTGATGATTTCGTCCGAAGTCATATTGTTAGCTTCCGCTTCGTACGTCAATCCGATACGATGACGAAGGACATCATGTGCAACAGCACGTACATCTTCCGGAATTACATAACCACGACGCTTGATGAAAGCATATGTACGGGCAGCCAAAGCCAGATTGATAGAAGCACGGGGCGAACCACCAAATCCGATCATATCTTTTAATTCTTTGAGATCATATTTTTCCGGGAAACGGGTAGCGAATACAATATCTACGATATAACGTTCTATTTTCTCATCCAAATATACCTGACGAACGACTTTGCGTGCTTCAATAATTTCATCAGCTTTTAGAATCGGTTTCACATTGAACTTTTCTCCATTGATATTTTGGCGGATAATCAACTTCTCTTCTTCCAACTTCGGGTAGTCGATGACCACTTTCAGCATGAAACGGTCGACCTGTGCTTCAGGAAGAGGATAAGTTCCTTCTTGTTCAATCGGATTTTGAGTCGCTAATACAAGGAAAGGTTCTGGTAATACAAATGTCTCTTTACCAATAGTAACCTGACGTTCCTGCATGGCTTCCAACAAAGCACTCTGTACTTTGGCCGGAGCACGGTTTATTTCATCAGCCAGTACAAAGTTGGCGAAAATCGGGCCTCTTTGTACCTTAAAAGATTCATCTTTCTGACTGTAAACCATTGTTCCTATAACGTCGGCAGGCAATAAATCCGGTGTGAACTGGATACGGCTATATTTCGCGTCGATCAGAGAAGCGAGTGTTTTAATAGCCAAAGTTTTTGCCAAGCCAGGTACACCTTCCAAAAGAACGTGACCATCGGAAAGCAATCCGATAAGCAGTGATTCAACCAAATGTTTCTGACCAACAATGATTTGGTCCATACCTGTCATAAGATTGGTAACGAAAGCACTTTGTCTTTCAATCCGCTCATTTAGCTCGCGGATATCAATTGATTCAGCCATAAATACTTAATATTTTATTATTTAATTCCCATTATTTTTATGTAAGCCTTGCCTGTGTCATAAGGCTTTTAATTTTGCTTCCAAAAGTACGCCATATAATTAACGATTGCAACTAATTTTTATTAAAAAACTATGCGAAATCTTTAGATTAAGGTACTTTCATACGCTTTTGCACATCCATAACATTTCACCCGACCAATACAGTGTTTGTATGGTCGGGTGAATGGATTATTGTTACTTATTCTTTGGTAAGTTCCGGTATTTTGACTGTTGTACCGTATGGCACATTATTGGGATTCTTGATTACGTCCGGATTATGTTTCACAATGTACGGCCACATAGCTTTTGTGCCATAGAATCGCAAAGAAACTCTTGTCAAAGTTTCGCCCTCTTTGATTGTGTATTTGGTTTTGGTTCCCGTAATCTTATAAGATGCCGAATCCAAATAAGCAGAAGCTGGTTGTTGTTGCACAACTTTATTTTCAGTTTTTGCGGGAGTGCTCGCTTCTTCCTTTTTAGCAATCGGCTGTGGAGTAACAACTGCTTTAGGTATATCAGGCGTTATTTCTTTAATTGTATCTTTATGCTCGATTGTATCAGAGAGTTGCGCTTCCGGTTGTACGGGTTGAGTTGTGACAGGTGGCATATCAAGCGCATTTTTATCGGATGAAGAAGAAAATAAATCCGGATAATAAATGAATAGAACGACACCGCCGCATAACAGTAAAACAAGAATAATGACAGCAACCAAGTAAGGTACTGGTGACTTTTCTTTCGCCGAAGAATTTTTCTTCTTGGAACTCGGAGAGACAGTAGTCTGTGCCGGCTTAACAGGGGTTGCATTTTCCTCTTTAGCTGGTACTATGGGAATTTCAGGTTTCAGGTTTGCTTTCAGAAGCTCTTTCTCAATAATCTCTTCGGCAGTGAATCCTTCTTTTTCTTTTATAGGAGTCGGCTGTTGTTCGATGATAGATATTTCTTTGGCAACTTCCTCTTCTTTTGGCTGTTCTATCGGTTCTTGTACAACTACGGGGGCGATTTCATCTGTAATCTGCTCTCCAATGGTCGTTTCTTCAGATTGTTCGGTTACCTGTTCTTCCTGTACCGTTTCCTCTTCCGGAAGCTCCTCGCTCTCATCAACAACTTCATTTATTTCTACTACAGCAGAGCTATAATCATCCTCTTGAATCTCTTCTTTCTCATTTGTCGGTGTCTGTACAGGAATCTCTTCTACTATTTCTTCTTCCTCCGTTTCTTCTACCGGAGTATCTTCTAAAATTGTATTTTCATTTAGAACGACAGTCTCAAAATGCGCAAAAGGCTTGTTGATAATATCTCTCAGACTAGCATCCGGAGAAAAGGAAACTTTTGTATGACCTTTTATCTGAAAGCGTTCTCCAGTATTGACATTGACACTTTCCCTACTATCTACATCAATAAGCTTGAAAGTTCCCAATCCTTTGATTTTTACAGTATTCTCGCTTTCCAAGGCTTGTTCTATCAGGAGAAAAAACTCTTTTACGAACGCCTCGGCATCCTTCTTGGTCATGCTATGTTTGGCAGCCAATAAGTCAGTAAGATCTTGAATTGTTAGTCTTTCATTCATAACGGGAAATATTTATTTAAACTTATCTTTCAGTGTATTGCTAGGTCTATAAGATAATACCAATTTGGGAGGAACCAGCATACGCTGTTTACTCGCCGGATTAATAGAAATGCGCTCCGCTTTCTTCTTTACTTCGAAAGAACCGAATCCCTGTACCGCAATCATATTACCTTCCTCCAGCTCTTGCGTCATGCTGGACAGCAAAGAGCTTATTAATTCGGAAGTATCTTTGATGGTATATCCCAATCTTTCTGCCAGTTCAGATGTAAATTCCTTATTATTCATAGTCATCTATTATCTTTGCATATAAATCAAAATCATCTGCATCTATCACTTCTACCTGATAGAACTGTCCGATTTTAAGTTCTTTTTCTGAGCGATTAATCAACACTTCCGGATCCACCTCCGGCGAATCGAATTCTGTTCGCCCGATATAATAATCTCCCTCTAGTCGGTCGACGATAACTTTCATTTGTCTACCGACCTTTTCGGCACTTAATTCAGCAGAGATTTCCTGCTGAATATCCATCAGTTCATCAAGTCTGGCTTGTTTTACCTCTTGTGGGATAGAGTCTTCATATGCTTCTGCTGCATAAGTCCCCTCTTCTTCTGAATAAGCAAAAGCCCCCATTCTATCAAAACGTACTTTTCGCACAAATTCTTTCAGATCCTCAAAATCCTCTTCGGTTTCCCCCGGATGTCCCACCATTAGCGTCGTTCGCAGATGAATACCAGGTACTTCTTTGCGGAATTGCTCAATCAGCCTATAAGTATCTTCTTTGGTAACTTGTCGGCGCATCAATTTCAACATATTGTCGCTGATATGCTGAAGGGCAATATCCATATATTTACATACATTATCGCGCTCGCGCATTACACGGAATAAATCGGTCGGAAAGTGTGCAGGATATGCATAATGCAGACGAATCCACTCCACTCCCGGAATATCTGAAATTCGTTCAATCAATTCAGGAAGCATTTGTTTCTTATACAGGTCGATGCCATAATAAGTCAATTCCTGCGCAATCACTTGAAACTCTTTCACTCCTTGCGACACCAGATACCGAACTTCATCCAGAATTTCTTCTATAGGTTTGGATATATGACGCCCCGTAATTATCGGAATGGCACAATAGGAACATTTGCGATCACACCCTTCTGAGATTTTCAGATAAGCATAATGCTTGGGAGTAGTCAATGTCCGCTCGATGTACAACTCGTCGTGGTATGTTTTCCCTAAATCCTGTAGTAATTCTTTCCAATTGAATTTACCATAAAACTTATCTACCTGTGGTATTTCAATCGCCAATTCTTTAAGATAGCGTTCAGAAAGACAACCCATTACAAAAAGTTTCTTCAGAGCACCTTCCTCTTTTCTTTCGGCAAATTCCAGAATCATATTGATAGACTCCTCTTTGGCGTCACCGATAAAACCACATGTATTGATAACGGCTATTTCTCCTTGAGGTTCTTCCGTATCATGAGTTACGCTGTATCCGACTTCTTCCAACTGACGCATCAACTGTTCCGAGTCAACCAGATTTTTGGAGCACCCTAAGGTGATTATATCAATTCTTTTTCTTTTCATGCATTTTCGCCAAACAAGGAATCTACAAATTCGTTTTTACGGAATACTTGTAAGTCCTCCATACCCTCGCCTAATCCAATATATTTAACGGGAATCTTGAACTGATCGGAAATGCCGATCACTACACCACCCTTTGCCGTACCATCCAGTTTTGTGATAGCCATAGCAGTTACTTCAGTTGCCAAAGTAAATTGCTTGGCCTGTTCAAAGGCATTCTGTCCGGTAGAGCCATCCAATACCAACAATACTTCGTCCGGTGCATCAGGCACCACTTTTTTCATAACGTTTTTTATCTTTGTCAGCTCGTTCATCAAACCGACTTTATTATGAAGACGCCCCGCCGTATCGATAATGACGATATCAGCATTGTTGGCGACAGCGGAACTAAGAGTATCATATGCCACAGATGCAGGATCAGCTCCCATTTTCTGTTTGATAACCGGCACACCTACCCGTTCCCCCCAAATCATGAGCTGTTCTACCGCGGCAGCGCGGAATGTATCAGCAGCTCCTAAATAAACGGATTTACCCGCTTTTTTAAATTGATAAGCCAGTTTGCCGATTGTCGTAGTCTTACCCACTCCATTCACTCCCACCACCATAATCACATACGGCTTTCTTTCGATGGTTACGTCGAAATCGGCTACATCGTCCGAGTTGTTTTCGGTCAGCAAGGCGGCTATTTCATCGCGCAATATATGATTCAGTTCCTGGGTATTCACATATTTGTCAGCAGCGGCACGTTTTTCTATGCGCTTGATTATATTCAAAGTGGTTTCCACACCCACATCAGATGTAATTAGCACTTCTTCCAGGTTATCCAATACTTCGTCATCTACCTTTGACTTTCCAGCCACGGCACGAGCTATTTTACTAAATACGCTCTCTTTGGTTTTAGATAATCCTTTATCTAAAGTTTCCTTCTTCTCCTTTGAAAAAAAACTAAAAAATCCCATATTTACGGTTGTTTGTATAATACATTATTCTACAAAGATATAACAAAGGATTGAAAAAGTAAAAAAAAGAAGCAATAAAAAATCCTCTCACTGATAAACAATGAGAGGATTTTGAATTTATAGCGTGTGTGCTATTTCAATTATTTTTTGAAAAAGTCTTGTACTTTTTCATTAGGAACCATTTGCTCATCAAAAGTATATGCTCCGGTTTTCGGAGATTTTACCATTTTGATAACCTTGGTATAAGCACGACCTTCTTTTGAACCTTCGTGCAAACTAGCTACTGTTTTCTTTGCCATGGGTTATACTTCTTTATTATTTAATTTCCTTGTGTACTGTTACTCTCTTCAGGATTGGGTTGTATTTCTTCAACTCAAGTCTTTCTGTAGTATTCTTTCTGTTCTTAGTTGTGATATAACGAGATGTTCCCGGCATTCCACTGTCCTTGTGTTCTGTACATTCCAGAATCACCTGTACTCTGTTACCTTTTGCTTTCTTTGCCATTGTAAGTTTTCTCCTCTACGTTTAGCCGATTACTTTAATGCTTTTCCAATCACAAAAACCTTTAGCTACAGCATCAGTAAGCGCAGCATCCAGTCCCTTTTTGTTGATAATACGCAACCCGTTAGCACAAATGCTAAGGCTGATCCAACAATCCTGTTCTACATAATAGAACTTTTTGTTAAACAAGTTCAAATCAAAGGTTCTTTTAGTTCTTCTCTTTGAGTGTGAAACATTGTTGCCAATCATGGCTTTCTTTCCGGTAATTTGACAAATCTTCGACATTTCTATCTTATTTTTATAGTTTTATATCTATACTTATTTCAAACAGGACGCAAAGTAAGCACTTTTATCCGTATAAAACAAGGATTTCTTAAAATAATTCACTTATAAGTAGCTATTTTTCTTTATTTGAGTAAATCCCGAAGCATTAGCAGCGCATTATTGCCCGCCCGTTCAATATTCATGGCCCTTCCACGATTTGTTTCCTGCTTGTAAGTACGAATTTCGTTTTTATAACCAGCGGCTATCCAGACAGTCCCTACAGGTTTTTCCGGTGTGCCTCCGCCCGGGCCGGCTATTCCCGATGTAGCAACCGCACAGTCAGTTTTCAATGCTTTCATCGCGCCTTTCACCATTTCAATCACAGTCTGCTCACTTACAGCGCCATAGCGTTCCAAGGTTTCGGTAGAAACGTGTAAAAGTCCCATTTTTACGTCATTGGAGTAAGCCACCACACTACCGTTAAAGTATTCCGAGTTTCCGGCGATGGATGTTAATCGTGCGGCAATACTTCCTCCGGTACAACTTTCTGCGGTGGAAACGGTCAATTTCTTCTTTCTCAAGAGTTCGCCCACAATAATTTCCAATGGCACATCTTCTTCACTGAAGATGTCATCATCTAATATTTTCTCTAGTTTTACTTTTTCGCAGTCAAGAAGTTTTTTTACTTCTTCTTCTCTCTGTCCGCGTCCGGTTAATCTCAGGCGGATTATCCCAAGTTTGGGCAGGTATGCTAATTTGATACATTCAGGTAAAGCACTTTCCCAAGGTTCTAATTTTTCAGCCAATACCGATTCCGGATAATGTTGTACAAGAAAAGTCTGATGGATGATTACATCCGTTTGGAACCTTTCGTGCAACTTAGGTAATACGCTTCCGGTCATTACGGCAGTCATTTCCTGCGGGACTCCGGGCATAGATACAAGTACTTTCCCATCCTTTTCAAACCAACTGACAGAAGCGCTCCCTACAGGATTATTGATTACCGTGCAATTTTCAGGAACCATTGCCTGGCTTTTATTCAGCGCATTCATTGGGATTTTTCCTGCTAACACCCGTTTTACATTCTCGAATACTTCTTCACTGAATACCAGTTGCGTGTGGAAGTATTTACAAAGAGTCTGTTTGGTTATATCATCCTTAGTAGGGCCAAGTCCTCCGGTCACTAAAACAATATTTACCCTTTCCATCGCATTATCAATCGCTTCCAGAATCTCTTCCTCACGGTCACGGACTGAAACAACACGAAGAACTTCAATACCTATTTTGTTTAACTCCTGCCCCATCCAGGCGGAGTTAGTATCGATAACCTGCCCTATCAGCAGTTCATCGCCAATGGTTATAATCTCGGCAAACATATTTCCCTGCTTTATTTTAATTATATATAGGTACGCGAAAGCAACTTATAATGTCACGCGGGAATAAGCCGGAAGATCAATGGAGCAGAAGTCTTTATCCAGATACTTAAAATATCCGGTAATGGCAATCATTGCCGCATTGTCGGTCGTATAGCTGAATTTAGGAATAAATATATTCCAGCCATATTTTTCGGCGTGTTCACGGAACGCATTACGTAGTCCGTTATTTGCGGAAACGCCACCTGCTACGGCTACTTCCTTAATTTTATATTCTTTCGCTGCTTTCCGCAGTTTATCCATTAAGATATCTACGACCGTTGCTTCCAGTGACGCAGCTAAATCCACCTTATGATGTTCGATGAAATCAGGATCTTCCTTCATCCAATCACGCAATGAATACAGGAATGACGTTTTCAACCCGCTAAAGCTGTAATCCAACCCCGGAATATGCGGTTTGCTGAAAGTAAATGCTTTCGGATTTCCCTGACGTGCCAATTTGTCAATAATCGGGCCACCCGGATAACCTAATCCCATGACTTTCGAACATTTATCTATTGCTTCACCTGCTGCGTCATCAATCGTTTGCCCGAGAATCTCCATGTCATTATATGCTTTTACCAATATAATTTGGGAATTTCCCCCGGAAACCAACAGGCAAAGGAAAGGAAATTGCGGTTGCTTATTCTCTTCTCCTTCTGCTTTAATAAAATGTGCTAAAACATGCCCTGTCAAATGGTTAACATCAATCAAAGGAATATTTAAAGAACGAGCGAACCCTTTTGCGAAAGAAACACCGACAAGCAAAGACCCCATTAATCCCGGGCCACGGGTGAAAGCCACCGCACTTAATTCTTCTTTGGTAATGCCGGCGCGTTTCAATGCTTCATGTACTACCGGTACGATGTTTTGTTGGTGTGCCCGTGAAGCCAGTTCGGGTACTACTCCACCGTATGCTTCATGTACGGCCTGACTTGATACCACATTTGACAGCAAATAACCATCCTTGATTACGGCTGCCGACGTATCATCACAAGAAGATTCTATTCCTAATATTATTGCACTCATAAGTATTTAAACTATTAAACGGTGCAAAAGTAATCATAAAACTACGATTCATAACGAACTATTTTATATTTTTGTTCGCAAAATAAAAGTAATCGCATATCAGAACGCTGAAAAAGACTGTACGCTGGGTAGTCGGCATTGTACTGGGAGTATATATCGGGGCTATTATCTTGTTGAATATACCAAGTATTCAACGAGCTATGAGTTCATTTGTTGCCGGAGAACTTTCCGAGGTCTTGAATACAAAAGTCATGATCGGCAGAATCAATATCGGATTATTGAACCGCATTATTATCGACGATGTATTGCTAGACGATCAAAAGGGACAGGAAATGCTCAAAGTTACCCGTCTGTCCGCCAAATTTGATATAATGCCTTTCTTTAAAGGAAAGATTTCTATCAGCAGTGTCCAACTTTTCGGTTTTAATATCAATCTTCAGAAGGATACACCGGATTCTCCGCCAAATTTTAAGTTTGTTTTGGATGCCTTCGCGTCAAAGGACACTGTGAAGAAAGAGAATTCACTCGATTTACGTATCAATTCCATTTTGATTCGTCGGGGTCGGATGGCCTATCATGTACTTTCGGAAGAGGATACACCGGGGAAATTCAATGCCAAGCATATTCAGCTCCAAAATATCATTGCTAATATTTCTTTGAAAGCATTGAGCAAGGATTCTGTGAATTTAGGAATCAAGCGATTGAGTCTAGACGAAAAGGTATCAGGATTTTCTTTGAAGAAAATGAGTTTAAAGTTGGTAGCCAATAGTAAGCGGACGAATATTGATAACTTTGCCATCGAACTGCCGGAGACTTCTCTGAAAATGGATACCATACACTTGGTATATGATAGCTTGGAAGCTTTCAATCATTTTACAGAGAAAGTTCATTTTTCTTTCCGTACATTACCGTCACAAGTTACTTTAAAAGATATTTCACCTTTTGTACCTGTCCTGTCACATTTCAAAGAACCTGTTACGCTGGATATGGAAGTGAAAGGTACAGTCGACCAATTGAATTGTTCGCATTTGGAGATTACAGCGGACGACCGGCAGTTTCGTCTTAGAGGAGACGTGTCGCTTCAGGATTTGTCGCACCCACAAGATGCATATGTATATGGTACTCTTTCTGAACTCTCAGCCAATACTCGTGGTGTCGGCTTCTTAGTACGCAATTTGAGTCATAATTACAATGGAGTTCCTCCCGTCCTCGAACGTTTGGGAGATGTCAGCTTCCGGGGAGAAATTTCCGGATATTTCACGGATTTGGTTACATACGGACAATTGCATACCAGTTTGGGAAATGTAAAGACTGACTTGAAGTTAAGTTCGGATAAAAGTAAAGGGCTGTTTGCTTACTCCGGTGCTGTGAAAACGGAAGATTTCAAGCTTGGTGAACTATTAGCCAATGAACAGTTGGGAGAAATCACTTTCAATCTCGATGTACATGGGAGACATATCACAGATCGGCTTCCGATAGTGGAATTAAAAGGATTGATTGCTTCTATAGATTATAGCAGATATAGATATGAGAATATAACGTTGGACGGCGAATATAAACAAGGCGGCTTTAATGGTAAAGTGGCATTGGATGATCCGAATGGCTCTATCTATTTGAATGGAGATGTCAACGTCACTTCCAGGATTCCGACTTTTAATTTTCTTGCTGTGGTTGACAAGGTACGGCCCAATGATTTGAATCTCACCACCAAGTATCCGGACGCGGAATTCTCTCTAAAATTGAAAGCTAATTTTACAGGCGGGTCTGTGGATGAAATGATTGGAGAAATCAATGTAGATAGCCTGAAGTTTACAGCGCCGGATAAAGAATATTTCATGAATAATATGAATATCCGGGCTACAAAGCAGAATAACGAGAATCAATTAAGGCTGACTTCCGAGTTTCTGACAGCAAGCGTAGAGGGCAAGTTCCAATATCACACGTTGCCTGCCAGTATTTTGAATATTATGAGGAAATATGTCCCATCTTTGATATTACCTCCTAAAAAGCCAATTGAAACACATAATAATTTCCTGTTTGATATACATATATATAATACGGACATCTTATCTACAATTTTTGATATTCCGCTGACCGTATATACTCATTCAACTTTGAAGGGATATTTCAATGATCCTATGCAACGTTTGCGCGTAGAAGGTTATTTCCCTCGTTTGCAATATAAGAATAACTATATAGAGTCCGGTTTGATTCTTTGTGAGAATCCGGCAGATCATATTCGCGCACGGGTTCGTTTAATCAGTTTGAAAAAGAAGGGAGCAGTAAATCTTTCCCTGGACGCACAAGCGAAAGATGATAATGTCAGTACGACATTAAACTGGGGAAATAGTGCGGCAGTAACGTATAGCGGGCAATTGGCTGCCGTGGCCAAGTTTTTACGTACCGAGGGAGAAAAGCCATTATTGAAGGCAATGGTAGATGTGAAGCCTACGGATATTATTTTGAATGATACTCTCTGGAAGATACACCCTTCGCAGGTTGTGGTAGATTCGGGGAAAGTAGATGTGAATAACTTCTATTTCAGCCATCAAGACCGTTATGTACGCATTAACGGACGTCTCTCTGATAATCCCAACGACACGGTTAAAGTCGATTTGAAGGATATTAATATGGGATATGTATTTGATATTGCAAGTATCTCTGATGATGTCAACTTTGAAGGTGATGCAACGGGAACAGCTTATGCAAGCGGTGTGCTGAAAAAGCCTGTGATGAATACCCGTTTGTTCGTAAAGAATTTCTCGCTTAACGAAGGACGTTTGGGCGATCTGGACATATACGGTGAGTGGGATAATGAAAACAGGGGTATCCGTCTCGACGCATCTATTCAAGATATAGCTTCTGCCCCATCACGCGTCACGGGTATTATCTATCCATTAAAACCGGAAAGCGGACTTGACTTGAATATCGAAGCTCATGGATTGAACCTGAAGTTTCTTGAGCATTATATGAAGTCCATTGCTACCGATATAAAAGGCCGGGGAACAGGAAATGTGCATTTCTATGGAAAATTCAAGGGATTGAACTTGGATGGTGCCGTCATGACGGACGCTTCTATGAAATTTGATATATTGAATACTCATTTTGCCGTTAAGGATACAATCCGCCTTGCTCCTACAGGGTTGACATTTAATAATATGTATATTTCCGATATGGAGGGACATACCGGAAGAATTAATGGATATTTGCATTTCCAGCATTTTAAGAACTTAAACTACCGCTTTGAGATACAAGCTAATAATATGCTTGTGATGAATACAAAGGAGTCGGCAGATATGCCTTTCTATGGTACGGTATATGGTACGGGAAATGTGTTACTTTCCGGAAATGCAGTGCAAGGATTGGAAGTTAATGCCGCTATGACCACCAACCGGAATACAGTCTTCACCTATATTAATGGTAGTGTAGCATCAGCCACCAGTAATCAGTTTATTAAGTTTGTGGACAAAACACCCCGTCGCACTATTCAGGATTCTGTTCAAATCATCTCTTACTATGACCAGATACAGCAAAAACGTCAAGCGAAGACAGAGGAACAAAAGACGGATATTCGCTTGAATATTCTGGTAGATGCAACGCCTGACGCTACTATGCGGATTATCATGGATCCGGTTGCCGGAGACTATATCAGTGGAAAAGGTACAGGAAATATCCGAACGGAATTCTATAATAAAGGTGATGTGAAGATGTTTGGTAATTATCGAATTACACAAGGGGTATATAAGTTCAGCTTGCAGGAAGTCATTCGCAAGGATTTTGTGATCAAGGATGGAAGTACGATTACTTTCAATGGTGCGCCTTTGGATGCTAATATGGACATACAAGCTTCGTATACGGTAAATTCTGCCTCGTTGAATGATTTGATACCCGACGCTTCAGCTATTATACAACAGCCTAATGTGCGGGTAAATTGTATTATGAATTTGAGTGGGATGCTGGTACGCCCGACTATAAAATTGGGTATTGATCTTCCCAATGAAAGAGATGAGGTGCAGACATTGGTACGCAACTATATCAGTACGGAAGAACAAATGAATATGCAGATTCTTTATTTGTTGGGTATCGGCAAGTTTTATACAGAAGATGCCCGGAATAACAATCAGAATTCTAATGTGATGTCATCGGTACTCTCTTCTACCCTTTCTGGTCAGCTGAATAACGCACTATCACAAGTTTTTGAAACAAACAACTGGAACATTGGAACAAATTTGAGTACAGGTGATAAAGGTTGGACAGATATGGAAGTGGAAGGCATCTTGTCCGGCCAACTATTGAATAACAGACTGTTGATTAATGGAAACTTCGGTTATCGGGATAATCCGATGGCAAATACCAACTTTGTGGGAGACTTTGAAGCGGAATGGCTGATTAACCGTTCAGGCGATATTCGTTTGAAAGCCTACAATGAAACGAATGACCGCTATTATACAAAAACGAACCTGACCACGCAAGGTGTGGGTATTATGTACAAAAAAGATTTCAATAAATGGAGTGACCTGTTCTTTTGGAATAAGTGGAAGTTACGTAATAAGCGGAAACAGGAAGAAAAGACCAAACAAAAGACAGATAGTATCATCGAAAATGACAGTACAGCAAAGTCTGTATTGAAAAGGCAACGCGATACACACTGATAAATGTTCATTTTCTCTGAAATTCCGTAGTGTAAAACAAGATAAAACATTTCTGAGAACAACCTTGTAGCAAATACTCGTAGATTCTTTTTTGATTTATATTTGCTTCATTATAAATCAAAAAAAACTTATTTTATGAAAACAGGTAATCGAAACATCTACAAAGTTTTAATCATTTTTGCTTTATTGTTTTCCTTCTATGGATGCTCATCAGACGAAGATGAGCCACAAGAAAGCCAACTCCCGACTTTTAAATCATCTTCAAATTCTTTATTTCCTTCGATAACTTCTGGAGAATATGTAGATGGTGTATGGCATAATATAGCTGCATGTTCTGCTACTATATTGGATAATGGCGGAACTCCAATTATCGAATACGGCTTTTGTTGGGTAAAAAACACGACAGACACTCCTTCCTTAGAAAAAGGAGAGAAAATTATAGTAGGAACCGATGACTTTGTAGGAGTCTATAATGCAAAATTATTAGTCGAGTTGTATAAAAATTATAATGTACGAGCTTATGCCATTAATTCATCCGGAGTAAGTTATGATGATATGAAACGTGCCTATGGCGGCTCGATAAGTCCAAGATAAAGTGGTTCAGCAAATTGAATAGATTCCTATTCCTTGATAGGTATAGATAAAAATCCATAAGTAATTAAAAAGCCCTTAATATCATTATTGATAAAAGGGCTTTTTAAATTAATCTTATTCAACTAATATAAAGTAAGCCCATTTCTGAGGGTCATTCCTATATTTGCCTATCATTTCCCGTTGTGTTTTTGTGAAAGCCTCTGGTTTGCTCATTCCTTGCTGCCAATACCGATAAAATCCGGTCATAAATTCTACAGTTTCCCTATCAGGTATTTCAGACAGACTAATAATCATAGAACGTACTCCTGCCAAGCGGAAAGCACGTTGTAATCCAAAACTCCCCTCGCCTTCATGAATTTCTCCTTGTGCAGAATGGCAAGTGGAAAGTACAGCAAGCTCAATGCCTGTAAGATTCATAGCTGATATTTCCAATGCTGTAAGAATCCCGTCATTTTCGCCATTTAATGGTAACTCTTCAACCCAGTTTTTATTAGCACCGGTTAAAATAAAGCCCGTACGCATGAGCGGTTCTTTATAACCACTTTCTCCTTTATGGTTAATGGCAGTACTTTGTATCGAATCATTGTATTCTAGATTGAAACCATGAGTTGCCACATGAAGAACTGCTCCCGACATAGATTGATTGGAAAGTTGTTTGAATGAAGCTTCATTTGCCTCCTCTCCAATATATTTGTGGATTTTCCATTGATTGGAAAGCAGTTGGCTTATACTATTGATTTCCTTTACTGTGCCTGGCAGATAAGCAAATCCTTGTCCACGCAGTTTTTCCTGATCATCATTTTCTGGCTGTATATTGAATTTTGCTCCTCCAAAAAAGAAAATATCTCTATGCGCATGCTCCAAGTTATCTCTCTGCGATTTTATGAAAGGAATATCTCCGGTATATAATAAATGATGAAGAATGTATTTTTCGGATATATACTGTTGCCCATTATGTAAGTCAGCAAAGGGTATTTGGCTTAAATCACCATCTAATGACAGATAAATATGCTCGCATCCTGATATTGCTTTTTCAATCGGTTGCCAGAATCGGGAATATAGTTTATTATGAACAAACAATTGGTGCAAACTTAATTTTGTGGTCAGAGGGATTAAATGAGGAAGTGTATCTTTGGCAGTAAATGCAATAGCTATGTATATTCTATCAAAATAATTATAGGATATAGGTAAACTGACTATGTCCACTACCGCTTCCTTCGGAGAAAGTGATGCCGCTATTTCTTTCCATTCGTGATGCCATGAATATTTGACCGGATATTTCTTTTTCAGATAATCAGTGAGTACAAATTCCATATTGCGTACAGTGATTTCGTTTTCTAATTTTTGAATATAATTCTTCTGTGAAGGATTTCTAAACGCCTTTTCACTAAAACGTAATTTTTCTATCTGTTGTTGCAGTTGAAACACATAACTATCTTGTACAGTGGATATCGTTTCTTGAAGCTTATAGGATACGGTGGTAAATAATTCTTTTTTCAGCAGTTGGCTCTCATATAGAAGTTCTGCTATTTCTTCCCATGTCCCGCATATCATATTGTCACACATGAAGAATTCCATTTCTTCGTAATAGGGTTTTAAAATATCCCATAAATTACTACGTTCAGCCGGCAGTAAATAGGGCAAATCCTTTTCTATATTCGATGTAAGCAATTCCAGTATTCGATGATAAACGTCAGACGTTTTTTGAAGATTTCCTTCCATTTCATATTTCCGTGCAGCATTCTTGAACATCTTAAAATAATCCGGTAATCTTTGGTTATAAAAGATTTCTGCAAGAGATATCGGGTGATACATTTGCTCGGCAATTTTCAGATACTGATCTCCTGTTGAAGAAGAATCTGCTAATAAAGTCAACGCTTTCAATCTGTTTTCAATCAATGTACGCTCTTTTTCGCTTCTTTTAGATTTCAGTGCCTGGGTTAGATAATAAATGGCTTCTTTGAAATTCCCGGCTTCCCAGCAGTATAAACTTGCTCTGTCCCAGTTGTCAGATATACTCGCGTACAAGTCTTCAGCTTCTTTTAATAAAGAATTGTTTCCGGTCTCAATTCCTTTTTGGGTTAATTCCAAGACTCTTATGACTATTGATTGAGTGTAGTTCACGACTGAAACTAATTCAATCATTCCACCAGGAATCAAGTTTCCTTTATGCCCCAGTTTATTGTTTCCTACAAATGTATATATATTTATTAAATCTTTATAAAGCTGAATGTTTTCAGTTTCCTGTTGTGTTGTTGCTAATTTAGCTTCTAATATCTGAATAGCTAACTGAGATAACTCTTCTCCTTGCTTGTACATATTTCTATGCTGGCAATATTGAGCAAGCGAGAATAATTCGCGCGCATATTGTAAACTGTCTTTAGCTGATTCTTCTAATCGCCGGATATGTTCCAGTCCTTCTTTTATTACAGGTTCACTCCATATAGACTTTTGAGCAGTTACATTGTAGGCAACTGCGAGGAAACATAAGCATCCGATGAAACGTTTGATTAAAACCATTTCTTCTTTTTTAAGTCAGTTTTTATTCGGGCAGCAGCACTGGCGAATGCTCCTTTCTCTGCCTGTATCTTACCAGCAAGTTCTCCGGCTTCTTTTCGTTGATTTGTCTTTAAATAACAGCAAAGCAGTAACCACTCTGTTTCTTCTTGATAATCGGTACTTTTTGTATGCAAAAGAATAGTCGTTGCATCCTCTGCTTTCTCTTGTTCCAACAAGGCGACAGCTATAAATAATGAGGTGTAATCGGGCAACGCGTCAATAGTCTTTTCTTGTCGGTTACGATTATACCAGTCGGTAATATCTTTATATTTGCCTTGTTCGTACCATTCGGTCAATAACGCATTCGTGACAGCGTTTTCTTTAGTCAATTCATTGCCACCGCGTGCACGTTCGAGCACAGGTATAGAATGATAAATTAAGTAAAGTTCTTGCGGGCTATACAAAGGCTGGTTACCAAGCCATCCCCCCATTCCCAACAAAAGAATGATACAGGCTGCCGCAATCCAACGAATTCTTTTTCTATTGTTCGTATGCGCAATGTTGGTAAGTGCCATTCGGGCTTTTTTTTCATTGCTTATTAATGTACCTTCCAACAATAAGTACCGGATGGCAACTTGTTCTTTCAGTTCTTTGTCCTTTCTCATGGAAAGGACGAATTGTTCCCGTTCGTCAGTTGTCATTTCGTTTTGTATGAAACGATCTATTTGTTGTTCTGATATTGTTCTGTCCATAACTTTTCTTTTAACGTTTCCAATTAATACCTTTTTCCGCCAATCTTCTTTTAAGTTCGAAAGCGAATCGGCGCAAACATGAGCTTTTTTTATTCTTGGCAACCTGTTCGGTTTTATAGTTCATTTGTTTGGCAATATCTACCATTTTCAGACGTTCCCAATAATAAAGTTTCAAAACTTGTCCACAGTCATCTTCCGCTTTTTCAATCAGTTGACTGACTACCTCTTGTGCTTCTGCCCACTCTTCCATGTAATCATTTTGTTCGAACCATTCGGAAGATAGATTTTCGATAGGCATATATTCAATGTGGTGTTTATTCAGATATTTGCATATCTGATGCTTTCCGATTTCGAACAGATAAGTTTTTAAGGAGCTTCCTTTCTCAACATATTTTCCATCCTGAACATTTTGGCACATACTCATGAAGCTTTCTTGATATATATCAGCAGCCGTTTCCTCTCCAATCGGATAATTTTTCAAAGCAAATGAGATGAAAGACGGCTTATACAAATTATATAGGTAATCTATTTCCCTGTTATGTTTGAATAGTCCGGTCAGCCAATATATTTTCTTCATTTTTCATCTTTTATTTTATCGGTATATTTGAAATGGGATGTTTTCGTCACTACATTCCATATATACAGTTTGTTTTCTGCTTTTACGGAATCCGGTCAGTTGATTCACCTTCTTTTGCAATGCTTCCATAAATCCTGCAACAGAACTGAAGTTTTCGGGAGAGCGGAGTAATGTATAAAAAGCATATGTCAGCATACCGTAAAATTGCTTTTGTGTTTGGCTATAATATTCGTAATTGATTTCATTTGCCAGACAAGCGCTAAAAACAAAAGCGGGAGAAAGACCCTTAATCGGTTTTAGTTTCAGGCTCAATTCCTGATGAATGCCGGGTTTAGGAGTATATCCTTCGGGGGCAAAAATAGCGGATGCTCCACGGATATAATCATTTACTCCGTTATCACGGTTCCCTGTTCCGCTGTGGCAGGCATCCAGTACCACTGTTACCTGTCCTTTGTCGCCTGCTTTTTTTCTTAGTTTGTTTATCCATATACCCAATTCGTCGTCTCGCAAGTGATTCTCGCCTTCATACTTTCCCGGAATATACCAATAACCGGCATCATATAGAACGAGTGACTCGTCTAATCCGTCTTCTTCATCTCCGTTGTCATCCATCATTTGTTGTCCATGACAAGAAAAGTGCAAATAAATGAAGTCACCATAAACTGTCTGTTCCCAGCATTGTTGAAAAGCAGCGGTTACAGCTTTCTTGGTAGCTTGCGCGTTTGATAGTACTTTAATATTGCGGGATTGATATTGATTATTCAATAGCAGTTCAGTCACTAACCCTTTGTCATTGTCAGCATGTATTTTTTCCCAACCACTGATAATCGGATATGTTCCTATACTTATTATCAAGGCTCTGTTTGTTTGTGCCAATACGAAGGCAGATATAGTCAAACAATATAAAAACAGTCTATATCTCATAGTTCTTTTTGTAATATCTATGCAAAAATAGATTATTTTTTTTAATTCCTGCCTGTTGCCTTTCCACTTTTTCCAGTATAAAGAGAAAAAAGCAAACTTGTTTTTTGCGAGATGTGTAATTAACAAGATAAAACTAATCGCTATCTACATAGCAAAAAAACATCTATCATATCTATCATGATTTCCGGTAATTTATTGTATTTCAGATTAATAGGCATGATGGACAAGTCATAAAAAAGGTATCTATCATCATTGCGCCATCAAAAATAGGGTATCTATCATACCATAAATCCCTGAAATAAGGGCTGATTCACCATAAAAAGGCACACTTTTGTTGCAATGAAGCAGATAAATCCATCTATTCATGCCTGAATTATCCTGTTAGGATAACGGAACATCTTGAGCCCGCATATGTGGGCTCTATATCCCACGTATGCGGGATGTGCGGCACACACTTGTGGGCTATATAGCACACAGATGTGGGATATAAAAATATCTTCGCCCTAAATGGATTATTAAGGTATCAAATACTGATTATCATGCAAATAAACTTGCATTCACCTACCATTTAATGCTTGATTTTCCTATAGGATACAGTAAAACAGCCTGGGATAGGTATGATAGATGCATTGTTTTAATGGTAAAATCATGATAGATACCTTTTTTAGAACTTATCTATCATGATTATCTATCTAATAAACAGTGAATTATGAGAAACAATGAAAGTATGATAGATATTTTTTTTCACTATGTAAAAGATGGAAATGTTTTTGGCAATTCAATATGATTACGTGTACCAAGCAATTTTTTTCATTCTCCTCTGTTACCTTTTCCCTTTTTCTTGTATAAAGAGAAAAAACAAACCTTGTTTTGGCAGGGTGCGTAATTAATAGTTGTGATGATGTTTCGAAACAAGGTTCATTGATTTTCATCAACAACCTTGTGCCGGATAGCGCACAACTGTTATTTAACTTATTTTTGTCCGACATAAGTACATAAAACATGAGTGATAAACTAAGTATATCTTATCATACAGCAAAAAGAATCTTATTGGAGCTATTGGAAAATAATGATTTTTCAACGGATGAGGATATTTTGAAGATTTTAGGTTCGGTAGTACAAAAAGAGATTAATAATGAAACAAACAATGATAAGGAAGAAATGAGCCGGATTATTATAGACAAGAACGGGCACATATTTTTGCCTGACTACTCTCCTATGGAAGTAAAGATGCCATATCTGCCGAAAACCGTATTTCTTTTTTTCTTAATACATAAAGAAGGTGTCGAATTTAAAAGTATGTACAACTATATGCATGAATTGTATGAAATCTATCAAATAGTAGCACTAGAGAAAAATACGGAAGCCGGCAAGATAAGGCGCAGTCTTGAAAATTTGGTGGAACCTGTCAATAATAGAATCTACGAAACATGCTCCATCATCCGTCGAAGTCTTGCGAACGTAGTTCCTGAATCATTGATGGAAATATATTGTATTACGGGGAGACGAGGGGAAAAGCATCAGATCAATGTCGACCGCTCATTAATAAAAGTGGAGAATGGAAAACTAAAAGAGATGTTTGATATGAAAAATGATTTATAATGCGGAATAAACTAAATGTTACACTAAAAATAATAACAATGAAAACATTGGATAAACTGTTTGTAAAAGGCAAAATCAGCCATAAGAAAGCAACCCTTCTTTTAGGAGTAGTTTGCGGTACTTTATTAGTATCTTCCTGTGGTGGAAGCATGATCAAGAAAGAAAAAGGAAATGATTGGACAGTAATGAAACTTAAAGGTCAAGTAAAAAAAATGACAGAAAAGAAATCGTCCTTTGATATTTCTTCACTTTATACCTTTAATGAAAAAGGTTATTTTAATGAGAAGGGACAAATTTCAACTTGGCCCGCTAATAAAACTGTAATAACAGAACGGTATGAATATGATGCTGATGGCAAACTCTCTTGCATTAGTTTTTTTAGTAATATGTCAGGTGATTTGCAGAGTAAACAGATCTACAAAGATGGTTTACTTACAGAAGAGCAGAAGTATGCTGCCGATTATCCAGAGAGTAAACTTAGTAGCACAAAATATTATGCTTATGACAAAAAAGGTTTACTTTCTAAAAGTTGGACAGATCAAAATGAACAGAATCGTGCAGAATATGAATGTGACCGGGCGGGAAATATTATAAAGCTCATTGGTTATTCGATGGATAAGGTATATGAAACTTGTAAGACGGGCTATGAATACGATAATCACGGAAATATAACAAAACATGAGATATATTATCGGGAAAGGAAAGATGATCCGGGAGAAAAAGATGGTATGCTTGATTATGTTGAAGAATATAAATACGATGATAATAGCCGTTTATTGGAACGGAACAATATCATTTATCGATATAATAGCGGAAAAAAAGAAAATGAAATCAGTCAAAAACAATCTTATACATATAAGTATGATGAACAAGATAATGTAGTAGAAATGTCATGCCTGACGTATGGCTATAGGGACGGAAAAGAACAGGAACCCGGTTCTCCGGCAATTACTACTTACATATATACTTATGATAAACATGGAAACTGGACTTCACGGGAGACACAATATAACGGAAGAAAACAAGATATGGTATCCCGTACGTATACGTATTATGGAGAAGCTGAGCCTAAATTTACAATGGAAGATTTGGTCGGTGCATGGGACTATTATTCCGAACCTACGAACAAAATTGAAATGGTGTTCAAAAGGGACGGAACACTGATTGACTATATTGATTTTCATTCCACAGGAACTTATAAATTCAATCCGGAAGGTACAGTAATAACAATGCAATTTACATATGATGATGGAGAAGAATCACAGACTTCCAAGCCTATGGATTTTCAGATTCAAGAATATACCGGAGATCGATTGATACTAAAAAGTGGTGAAACTCTTCTTTATTATGACAGAAAAACAAAAAGCGAAAATTATAATGGTAAATACTAACAATTTAACAACTATAGTGATGAAAACAACAAAAAATTATTTGATTTTCGGAGTGTTAACCTTATGCTCCTTGTTCTTTTTGGCAGGATGTGATTCTGATGGAAAACTGCGTGAAAGTTTGAATGAATATGTTAATATGAATCATAGTCAGTTCTTTCTTACCGGAAAGTTTGTCTTCGACGAAAATGTTACAGATATGAATCTTGGTAAAATTACTATTGATATGTTAAGCAGCCTACGGGATGAAGGACTTATCACATATACAGTTTTGGAAAGTCAAGGTTCAATTCATGAAGTTGATGTAAAATTAACAGAAGAAGGGATGAAATATGCAGAAAAAGCAGAAGGAAATGTATATTCAGTACGTTTACATACAGAGAAAGTCGATAAGATATTGGAAAAAGAATTCAATGAAGACACAGGTACAGGAATATGCTATTATTCTACCGTATATGATAAAGTTACTCCTTTTGGAAAAATCATGATGGGAACTAAATCCGGCGATGTATCCCAGAAGAAAATCGATAGAAGAGTAAAGAAGATTGATGGAGTATGGCAAGCTGAATGGCCATCTTGGAAAGCACCGAAAGAGAAAAAGTAAATATATAGAATAATATGAAGAAAATATTCTTTTTATTTTTGATGATAGCTACCTTGTTGAAAGTACAAGCACAGGGAAGCTCTCCTGTAGGGGTATATGAAGGAAAAGATAAAGTGTTAGGAATGACTCGTTTGGGGTATCTTGAAATTAATCTTGATGAGCCTTTGGTGCCAGACTTTTCACAACAATTTGTGAAGGGTCAGAATCATAAGTTTATGCTTCTACCTGATAATTACCAAAAAAAGCCTTCTACCCATTTTAAAGGACAAAAGGCTACAGGGTTTATAAAATTTCAGAATAGAATGTTACTTGTCAATTCCGAGGTTTGTAAATTAAGTAATCCTTCTGAAGGTGATAACTGTTGGACATTAGACTGGGAAAACGAAATGGGACAAAAAGGAAAATGTACTTTATATGCTCCTACTGACTCTACGTTGCTTTTTATTGGACTAGGTTCATTTGATAAGTCAATAGGCCCTGACAGTTTACTGTTTGCCCTCAACAAAGAAGAGAGTTCGGTAGCCGGTAAAAGGTCATATCTCACCCGCAAACCTCGTCCTCAAAAAGAGGAAGAATCCGGTAATCCCTCTAATTCTCCTGAGGCTTCTGATTCTTCCAGGCCATCTTCCCAAATACCCGATAATGTACCTGAAGCATTACGGAAGTATAAACCTTCCGTGCCGACAACTAAAAAAGTTCCGGCTACCAATTCGGGCTATATTAAAGGCACATGGGTAGGAAAACTTACCGATGGAAGCGTTATTTCCATCACATTGAATTCTGCTGCCAAAAGCATCAGCTATTATGGACATAAATACTATGGACTTATTAAAACGGATGGGCCGACTTTCATAGAGGAAGGGGTAGTTGCTGTTCAGAAAATAGGAGATGCTATGTATGGACTATACACTCGTCCGTTAAGTACAGATGTATCTGATATTCATTATTCCATTGTGGCTGGTTATCTGAAAGATATACTGTTTTTCCCGACTTCTGCTACTCCGGCAAAAAATGTAATGGGTCGTCCGGCACCTATGCCGGTGTCGATATACTGTATGCCGCCATTGCCGCATTTTATTCCGATGTGTTCAACGGGAAAAGAAGTGAAAAATTTCCCTCTAAACTTTTATCAGAAGGGATATTATAAAAACAGAGAAGGGGAAGCTGTATTATGTTATGGAATCATATTTACTTCCTTTAATATGGGAAGCCGTACAGATGAAGATATTATTCTGGAAGCCTATCCTGACATACATGGTGTTGATAAAAAGAATGTCAGAATAAAATATAAGTGTGGCAGAACGGATAATGTTTATACGGCGGTCTTGGTATATAATCCTCAAAAAACAGAATATAAGGTTACTCAAGTGAAGATGGTAAAATCAGAAAGTAAATACCCCGATGTAAATGACTGTTATTTACAGAATGGTATCATTGGATGCGTGGGACTTTTGGAAGTAGTGATAGAATATAAACGATAATATAAAAATATATAAACATGAAACGTATTAATAAATTCTTGCAGTTACAATTCTGTATGCTGTTGTTGTTACTGACAGTTTTACCTGAGTTTAATTTACTCAGTGCACTTTTGGGTTTTAATTTTGACATTCCTAAATTCTGTTGTAAAGTACTTGGACTTGTTGGTGGAGGTATGGCTTTTTATTATTTTTATAAAGAGGCACAATCGAAATCTCAGCAACTTCCTACTTCTTTCTTAGCCACTGCCATAAGCGGTATGGCTCTTGTCCTGCTAGCCATGATTCCGGGAGTACCTTCTTGGTTGGATTATATTGCACTTATAGCTTTGTTTGTTGCAATTTACCTTTGCAAGAATAGCCTAGGTGTTGTGTGGAAAAATAGAGGATCGCAAGGAGCCTATTTTATATTATTGGCCATTTTGCTACATGTATATAATGGTATTGGTGACACAATGATAACCGGTGTTGCAGCTCTAATCGGTTTAATAATCTACTGGATGGGGCTTGGGCGAATTAGGACAGCTTTGGATTCTATAGGTGAGCAAGGAGTATCCAAATTGAAAATAGCCGTTATATTGGGACTGGTAGGAGTAATTATCGGATGGATTCCATTAATTGGTGGTATCATAGGCGGTATTCTTGCTATATTGGCTTTCGTGTTTGAATTTATGGGATATGGACTATTAAAAAGCTCAAATGCCATCGGCAACGAAGGACAGATAGGTGCAGGAAAGTTGCGTACAAGTATGATTATTCTTTTAATAGCCACTGTTATCGGTTTTATTCCCGGATTAGGAATAGTCGAAAAATCACTCTCATTAGTCTCTTTATGGTTTGTATTTCAAGGTTGGAACCAAATTTTATTGGGTATGGAAATGAAATCGGGAAGAGCGGAAGTCGAGCTTCAAGAAAGTTAAACTATAATATATAATAAGGGTCAAATAAACGATGACATCATCCGCCAGGAATCATGTCATCGTTTATCTTATATATGATGTAACTATTACTACTTCAGAATATTATCATCACAACTCATTAGCCAAGTATCTGTCCGTCAGCCGATATCTTCACATCCTTTTCGCTGTTTTCTATATCTATCAAGTAGTATGTGTCACCTGTTGCTTCTTCCACATATTCAGCGTCGTCATCATCAACTTGGCCGGGGTATGTGGTATTAATCGTATTTTTTACAGCTTGCGGCAGTGCATCATACGGAATATCCGTTTCCGTCATCTGCCACTTCCCATCTTGAGTGAACCATGCAGACGTTTCGTATCCATCATAGAAATCCGCTACATAATATCCTGACTTGCTCTCCCATTTCACATTGGCCGCGTTCGGATATTTGGATGAAAAGGCATTTTGCAATTCAGCAGGAACAGCTATGGAATCATCGTCATTATTATCACAGCTTTGCAAGCTCCATGCAGCGCCTAACGCTAATATAAGTGTATAAATTTTCAGTTTCATCATTGTCTGAATTTTGAGGGTTTAGTTATCAATATCAATCAAGTTGAATTTCAAGTCAAACTTCAATTCCGTACGATTGGAAAGTTTTACTTCATATTCCTTTTTATCGCGTTCTATTTTCAGAACCTTTACGTCAGGATAGTTGGTCGTTACATATTGCCGGATAGCCGTGGGGATCGTTGCTGTGGGAACGACCGTATGTTTGCAGTCTATTTCCGTCCACTCTCCCTTCTTGTCAAATTCTACTTTATTACCATTCGTGAAAATCACTTCATAACTTTTATAGAAGAATTCACTCTCCATCTTTGCCAAAGCCACTTTGCTGTCAGCAAAATGCTGTTTGATAAACTGCTGTACCGCTTGTGGCATTTGAGTAACCTGAATGGGCTTGTCATCATCTGCACGTGCCACAGTTTGCAAAGTAAATAAGCATACTAATAAGAATACTAACTTTTTCATAATCGTTGTTTTTTTAATTGGTTTTACTATTATCATTTAATTTATACTGCAAAGATGAGAGCAGAATCTGAAAAGATTTGGGAATTTTGAGAAATTTCGCAAAAAAACTCATTGAAAATTATAGTGACGCTATACCGTCGTCATGGCGTCACTATGTTTATGGGATACCGTCACTATCCTATGAAGATAGCGTCACTATAATTTCACCACAGAATTAGATTCTTTATAATTCTTTTAGTAGCAATTAATAAACACATCACTTATTTTTGCAGCCATAGATTTGGCAATATTCATATTAAATAACCATAAGAACTTTTGTATGACTATGAGAACAAATTATCTCTTATTATTAGCTATTCTACTGGGACTGATTCCCATGAATTACACACGCGCAAATGATTCGATTTCTAAAAGCGTGGTATTGTACACACCTTACACAAAAATCTCCGTATCACCCGGAGCATCAATTGATTACAGCATTGACCTTATTAACAACACTGACGAATTGACGAATGCAACCCTTTCCGTCAGCGGGCTAGGCAGCAGTTGGAAACATGAAATGAAATCCGGTGGATGGAGTCTGAGTCAGTTATCCGTGCTTCCTAAAGAGAAAAAGACTTTTAATTTAAAAGTCGAAGTTCCATTGAAAGTAAATAAAGGAAATTACCACTTCGTTGTGTATGCCGGAGAAACGAAACTTCCATTGGACATTGTTGTTGCCCAGAAAGGTACTTATCAGACGGAGTTTACTACCGACCAGCCTAATATGCAGGGAAACTCCAAATCCACTTTTACTTTTAGCGCTACTCTGAAGAATCAAACGGCCGATCAGCAATTATATGCATTGATGGCTAATGCGCCAAGAGGATGGAATGTTATTTTTAAACCCAATTACAAACAAGCCACTTCAGCTCAGGTAGAAGCAAACAGCACTCAGAACGTAAGTATAGATGTTACTCCGCCTGCCAATGTCGAAGCCGGCAGTTATAAAATTCCGGTACGTGCGGCTACGGGGACTACTTCGGCAGAATTAGAATTGGAAGTCGTTGTTACCGGCTCTTATCAAATGGAACTGACTACTCCACGTGGACTGTTAAGTACAGACGTTACAGCCGGTGATGTGAAGAAAATAGAGTTGGAAGTCAAGAATACAGGATCTTCATTGCTGAAAGATATCCAATTATCCGCCAATAAGCCGGCAGACTGGGAAGTGACCTTCGAACCTTCCAAGATTGATGCGTTAAAAGCCGGAGAAACATCAACTGTGACGGCTACATTGAAAGCTTCTAAAAAAGCACTTCCCGGCGATTATGTGACTACCATGATGGCCAAGACACCTGAAGTAAACGCGGATGCACAATTCAGGATAGCTGTAAAGACTCCAATGATATGGGGATGGGTAGGTGTACTTATTATTATTGCCACCATAGGTGTTGTCTACTATCTGTTCCGTAAATATGGAAGGAGGTAAATATGGGCGAACAAGTGATCGTACTTACCGATTTAACCAAACAATATGGTAACTTTACTGCTGTAGATCATATTCGCCTGAATATTCAGAAAGGAGAAATTTTCGGATTATTAGGCCCGAACGGTGCCGGAAAATCAACGACTATATTAATGATGTTGGGATTGACGGAACCCACATCGGGAACGGTCGAAATTTGTGGAATAAATTCCACTACACATCCTATCGAGGTGAAAAGGAAAATCGGGTATCTTCCCGAAGATGTAGGATTCTATGATGATATGACAGGCCCGGAAAATCTGATCTATACAGCCCGGTTGAATGGTATTCCTGATGGGGAAGCAAAAGAAAAAGCAATGGATTTGATGAAGCGTGTAGGCCTTGAAGACCAGTTGAAGAAAAAGACCGGAAAATATTCCCGGGGAATGAGACAGCGTCTGGGGCTTGCCGACGTACTAATAAAGAATCCGGAAATTATTATTTTGGACGAGCCGACTTCAGGTATTGACCCTGCGGGTGTTCAGGAGTTTATCGAATTGATTCATTGGTTAAGCAAAAAAGAGGGCTTGACTGTGCTGTTTTCGTCCCATCATTTGGATCAGGTACAGAAAGTTTGTGACCGGGTGGGGTTGTTCAGTAGCGGCAAATTGCTGGCTTTGATTGATATGGCAGAACTGAAAGAAAAGAAACAGGAATTGTCTGATATTTATAACCATTATTTTGAGGAAGGGGGAGAAAGACATGAATAAAGTCAATCATCCTTTTTGGGTTATCGTCAACAAAGAAATTGCCGATCATGTCAGGAGTTGGCGTTTCATTATCTTGATTGGTATTATAGCACTCACTTGTATGGGGTCGTTATATACGGCGCTCACCAATATAGGTGCAGCCATAAAACCTAATGATCCGGACGGTTCATTCCTATTCCTGAAGTTATTCACGGCATCGGACGGGACTCTCCCCTCTTTTGTGTTGTTTATCAACTTCCTGGGGCCATTGTTGGGAATTGCTTTAGGTTTTGATGCTGTTAATTCCGAGCAGAATAAGGGAACATTAAGCCGTATGCTCTCCCAGCCTATTCATCGTGATTGTATTATTAATGCCAAGTTCGTGGCTGCTTTGATAGTCATTGGTATCATGCTGTTTGTACTGGGCTTTTTAGTAATGGGATTCGGACTGGTTGCCATTGGTATTCCTCCTACGGCAGAAGAATTCTGGAGAATTGTTTTCTTCATTATAACAAGCATTTTCTATGTTGCCTTTTGGTTGAATCTGGCTATTCTGTTTTCGCTTCGTTTTCGTCAGGCTGCTACTTCAGCACTGGCATCGGTAGCCGTATGGCTATTTTTCAGCATATTCTATACGATGATTGTGAATTTGGTGGCAAAAGGGCTGAGTCCGTCGGAAATGGCATCGCCTTATCAGATAATCAGTTATCAGAAGTTTATTCTTGGTTTGATGCGCCTGGCACCGAGCGAACTGTTTAATGAAGCTACTACGACATTGTTGATGCCTTCTGTCAGAAGTCTCGGCCCACTGACTATGGAACAGGTACAGGGAGCTATTCCAAGTCCTCTACCTTTAGGACAAAGCCTTTTGGTCGTTTGGCCGCAACTGACCGGATTGATTGCAGCGACTGTTATCTGTTTTGCAATTTCGTATAGTATGTTTATGAGAAGGGAAATCCGTTCCCGATAACTATCGTACAATTTAATTCTAATAAAATTCCCCTTGTTTAAATCACGCTTATCTGCAATATGATTTAAATAAGGGGATTCTTTTATGGGGAGAATCAAGTTCTATTTAGAAATCTCAAAGCAATGTTCTTCCTGTTCGTAGTAATACCGTAGGGTCAGATGCTGCAAGCGACAGATGGATTCGGCTATTGCCAATCCCAATCCGGTAGAACCTTCCTTCTTGGCACCTTGATAGAAACGCTCAAAGATATGTTCCTTGTCCAACGGATGCTCTACTCCTGTATTCCGGAAAGTTATATTGTTTTTAGTCACAACTATTCGGATATGTCCCCTATCTACATTATGCACAAAAGCATTCTTCAGAAGATTTGTCAGTAAAGCCACCGCCAGGGATTCATTCATTGTAACATTGAAAATATCTTGTTCTTCAATGCAAGTTTCTATATTGCGATAGTTATACACTTCTTTATAGTCTTGCAAGTACTGTTTGAGAAGTATATTAAATTCCAACTGTTTAGCATCGGTAAACTGACCATTATCTATCTTAGTAAGTAATAGCAGGGATTTATTCAGTTTGGTAATGTACTCCAAGGTCTGATGTGTTTTTATCAATTCTTCCAGTTGCTTTTCTGATAATGAATCATCTTCCATCAGCATTTCCAATCGGTTGCGGCAGATGGCAAGCGGAGTCTGTATCTCATGCGAAGCATTCCCTATAAACTGTTTTTGCTGTTCAAACATCTGTTCTGTACGTTCTACATAACGGGTAGCGGCATCATTCAATTTCCTAAATTCTGTAATTTGGGTATTATTGTTCAACGGTTCATTTTTTTTCCCGGTTTGATAATTGTCCAGCCAATGAAGAAGTACATACAGCGGGCGCATATTCCGGTAGAATACCCATACCGAAATTATGATAATACAGAATAGTAAAGCCACATACAGAAAAATAATCCATACCTGAATAGCATCTTTCAAATCATCTTTTTCGATACTGGGAGTAGATACTGTCAGTTCATGGTATCGTCCTTCGTCATCCTGAAAGATTGTGGTAAGAATGCGTGCCGGTTCGGTTTCTCCTTTTTCTTCAATATATACCATGGAGTCCTTGTACTGAATATCTTCCTGACTTTCCGCATATTCCTTACTTACTTCCGCCATATAATACTGATTGTTGGAACCGTTAGTCTTGGAGGGTAGTTCCTCGCCTGCCAACGCGCGGATAATGATTGTTTCCGAATAGTCTTCCAAGGCATCATCCACTTCATCATTCACTTCGTCAATCATCGTGACATAAAAGAAAACAGCCCAGACAGTCAAGATAAGAGTCAGAGCAAGAGTGATGCGGAGAATGATGTAATATATTAATTTCATGGATGATAGTCTCTTTTTATTCAACAATCAATTTATATCCGAATCCGTAGACAGCTTTTATTTCAAGGGTTGCGCCCGAATCTTTGAGCTTTTTGCGTAGATTCTTGATTTGGGCATATATGAAGTCGAAATTATCTACCTGGTCAATATGATCTCCCCACACAGATTCGGCCAATGTATTTTTATTGATTAATCTTCCGGGACGGTTAATGAAGTATAGCAGAATATCATATTCCTTTCTGTTCAGTTCTAGTTCGCGATCATTAACGAATACATGAAACTTGTCCGGCTCTATCCGGACATTTCCCTGACGGATATCTATCTCTCCATCCTGTTGACGACGGCGGATCACGCTTTTTATCCGGGCATTCAGTTCCACCAAATGAAATGGTTTCGGTAAGTAATCATCCGCTCCGAGCTCAAGCCCCAAGACTTTATCTTCTAAAGAATCCTTTGCAGAAATGATAATCACGTTTTCCCGTTTATGGAGAGCTTTCAATCGTTCGAGAAGGTCAAGCCCGCTTCCATCCGGCAGCATAATATCCAGCAAGATACAATCATAGTCGTAATCCTCAATTTTACGTAACGCTGAATTGAAGTCACCCGCTGTTTCCACAACATAACGTTCTTTTTCAAGTGAACATTGGATCAGTTCCCTTAACGACGGCTCGTCTTCTACAATCAATATCTTCATTGTTCTTTCTCCTTTCTTTATAAATGCATTACAAAGAAAAGGGATATTTCTGAAATAAAACTGAAATGGGCATAAAAAAAGTCGGAAACCATTACTGATTCCCGACTTTTGATTCTATCAGATTTACTTTCTATAAGCTTAATAAGAACGTGCGAATACTACACGGCAAGCAGAAGGTTTACCTGTAACCATACATTTACCCGGTTCCTTGTCACCCGGAACAAATGAATCGAACGGGATACAACGGATTGTAGCTTTTGTATCTTCTTTAATCTTTTCTTCTGTTTCGGTAGTTCCGTCCCAGTGAGCAAGAATAAATCCGCCTTCTTCGATTTTTTCTTTGAATTCGTCGTAGGTATCTACTGTCGTAATCTTGGAGTTACGATAGTCTAATGCTTTCTTGTAGATATTTGCCTGCATTTCTTCAAGCAAGTTCTGAACGTATGTCTCGATACCGTCGCACGTAATAGTTTCTTTTTCCAGCGTATCGCGGCGCATCACTTCCATCGTATTGTTCTCGAGGTCACGGCCACCCATTACCAAACGAACAGGAACACCCTTCAATTCATAATCCGCAAATTTGAAGCCCGGACGTTTATTGTCTGCATTATCATATTTCACTGAGATGCCCAATGCTTTCAATTTAGCGACAATACCTTCTACTTTAGCGTCAATCTGTTTCAGTTGGTCATCGTTCTTATAGATAGGAACGATGACTACCTGAATCGGAGCCAAATGCGGCGGTAATACCAAACCGTTATCGTCAGAGTGAGTCATAATCAATGCACCCATCAAACGAGTGGAAACACCCCATGAAGTAGCCCAAACATACTCCAACTTGTTTTCTTTATTAACAAACTGAACGTCGAATGCTTTTGCGAAGTTCTGTCCCAAGAAGTGGGAAGTACCACTTTGCAATGCTTTTCCATCCTGCATCATCGCTTCGATTGTGTAAGTATCAAGTGCGCCGGCAAAACGTTCGTTAGCTGATTTTACACCTTTTACTACCGGAACGGCCATATATTTTTCAGCAAAGTCACCATACACATTCAACATTCTGATAGCTTCTTCTTCCGCTTCTTCACGGGTAGCGTGAGCGGTATGTCCTTCCTGCCACAAGAATTCAGCAGTACGCAGGAACAAACGGGTACGCATCTCCCAACGGAAAACGTTCGCCCATTGATTGCAAAGGATGGGCAGGTCACGGTATGACTGAATCCAGTTCTTATAAGTGTTCCAAATGATCGTTTCCGATGTCGGACGGATAATTAATTCTTCTTCTAATTTAGCAGCAGGGTCTACTACTACGCCCGAACCATCTTCCGCATTTTTCAGACGATAGTGTGTTACTACGGCACACTCTTTTGCGAAGCCTTCCACATGCTCTGCTTCGCGGCTCAGGAATGATTTCGGGATTAATAACGGGAAATATGCGTTTACGTGTCCTGTCTCTTTGAACATGTCATCCAGTTGACGTTGCATTTTCTCCCAAATAGCGTATCCGTAAGGCTTAATCACCATACATCCGCGTACGGCAGACTGCTCTGCCAAATCAGCTTTTACCACCAAATCGTTGTACCACTGTGAGTAGTTTTCACTACGTTTGGTAAGGTCTTTCAGTTCTTTTGCCATTATATTCTTCTATTTAAATTTTTTCGGGTGTTAAAACAGGGTGCAAAAATACGAAAAATGAGCGAACTGCGCTCATTCTTCATACATTATTTTCTTTATATCTCAACTGTATATTATAATAAACAAAAAATCAGACAGTATGCATAAGTTAACTGCCTGATTTTCAAACGAGCGGTAAACGAGGCCCGAACTCGCGACCCCCAGCTTGGGAAGCTAGTGCTCTCTAAAGCCTTCAAAGCCTTCGGCTTCGCAGGCAACCAACTGAGCTATAACCGCTTATAATAGTTATCTTTAATAACAGATTTCCTTATAGAATCTATGGTTGAACTCTTGGTTGAACTTCTAAGTTAAATCCAAGAATGGTTAATAATCTCTTTGCGGACTTCATCCACGCTGCAAAGGTAATGAATTATACTTATAATGCAACTATTCAACCCTTCATAGATAGGGGGACTATATTAATATATTCTGCAATAAAAGGTAGTATTAGTAATGCTGTGGTAATTATCTACATTCAATAATAGCTTAATCACCTATTCCTTAATTACAGCCTTACAGACTTTGGAATAGTGGTATTTAAATATGCCTGCCCTGCAATATTTAAAACTTCGCTCTATGTATTATGTTCTTCCCCTGCTTCTTAGTACCTTTATTGTCAGATGATTCAATGATTAACTTATAAATATTAGTACTGATATGAAAGAGAAGAAAGCTAATGTAGGCTATTTAGGGGACGAGATTCGTGAAACTACCATAACGGAACGTATCTATCATCTTGTAGATTTCACTCTGTTGGATAAATACTTCCCCGGTCTATTTAAGGAAGAGAAGTGTAAACTAAAGAGGAAGAGACGGAGATAAGTGAACTGGAATGGAAACTAAAAGGCAGCAAGTGAATGTTACTTCAAATGCTGCCTTTATTAATTAATAGTGACTATTCCATTCGAGTAAATGTTTCTGTAAAGTCTGCACTGTCACGATGATTAGGGTTATAATCGGGGTCAGTTGGTTGGCTCGTCTGTACATTATCATATTTGATACGAATCGCCAACTTATCTGCTGTTAAGGCTTCAATGGTGAGATTGGCATAAGAATCAAAATAACCATAGCTACCATTAGTTTCGCTTACAGTTAATGTGTTACCATTTAAGGTTAATGTCTGACTACTTCCGTCCATTTGCCATTTTGAACCATAATAGTAATATGCAGCTACAGAATAAGTGTTATCTGTAAGTTTCTTAATAACTAATTTCTCACACTCACCATCACCACTATTGGGATTATAAGGGTCGCAAGTATAATCCCATTCTTCTCTTTCGGTTTCTTCGTTGCAGAATTCCCAACCTGCACTACGCACCAATCCCCAAGTTCCCTCTAACTGGCTTACATCAATGTCATCATCGTCATCGCTACAAGCAACGAAATTCACACTCATAATAATGGCTACTATAGCCATACCAATAAATCTTAATGTCTTCATTATCATTATCTATTAGATTCAATAATCATTTCTTCTTATAAGTAATTTCTGTACCATACTCATTCTTGGCCGTCATAGTATTGCCATTAATGTTGATAGTGTATTTGTCAGTATCATCATCGTCATAGTTTATTATTAATGTACTGGATTTACTATCATAAGTGTAAGTAAACTGATATGTGTATGATTCACTATCATCGTCATAAAATAAATGCTCTTCTCCGCTTCCGTCATTTCGAAAGGTCCACCTTAAATGTTCGCCTTCATCATCGTTCTGCCATACTCCAACCAATGGATTAGACGGGTCATCATCGTCGTCATCACCACAAGCGGTAAAGTTTAAACACAACACAACCATTAACAAGGTCGTTCCAATTAACCTTAATGTCTTCATCTGTTATATAAATTAAAATAAGTAATGAAGGTTATAGATGAACCATTTCGCCTACAACCTTCTCATTTATTGTTATTTAGTAAACTCTATTACCGTCCCAGTTGCAATAGCTTTACGTTTCCCCCAAAGCAAATAGAATTGATTCTTATATTGTACATTGGTGTTTATAATAGCACGTGCTTCTCCTTTTAAATTTGCCTTCTTTAGCATATCACTCATTGCAGATTCTCTTAAGGATTTCCTAGACAAACCACCAATTCCAAGAACATAATTCTGTTTACTCTCTCCAGTAACAGTTTCTACTACCTTATAATTCTTCTGATTAAGAACGATAGAGGTCTGAATTTGATTCTGATTACTTGTCGCTTCCTGAGAAACGGAGCAACTTGACAACATTGCACCAAATGCAATCACACTAATAAATAATACTTTTCTCATGGTTATATAATCTGTTTGTGCCTCTACGTTCCTAATAGAGAGCGTTAATAATTGAGATATAAGTGTGAGGAACACAACACGGAGTTGCACACTTCTTTGATAAAGAACTGTTGAGTAGTAAAATAGACTGTCTGTTTCTTATATACCTGTATTTATGCCAACCTGTTCCCTATGGTTGACTACTACATACAAGAAGCGTGGGAACTATTGAATATTACTACTGTGGGGCTCTGGACTTGCCTAAGGTGAATAATAAACAATAGCCCACGCCAAACGATATATAGACTATCTTAACAAGATAGGTATATAACATTGACGTGAGCGTTCTTGCCTATTATCTTCACCTTTTGAAATTGTCCAGATTTCACAGTAAGATAATATCTTAAACGCTCTTCGTTAACTATGTCCTTTCAGAACTATCTCCATAGAAGTCTGAAATTGCTACAAAGTTACTAAAAGCTGTTTAATTTGCAAGAACTATTGTTTATTAAATGTTGAGAACTGTCTCTACTCAATAATTCAAGGTTGGTATGAAACTTGCTAAATCCCCATATAAGTAGAAATTCTGAACTTCCATACCAACCATAGATTTAAGAGATTAGGAATTAATGAACTGATTCTTTATCCGTTGAACGGTAGAGATACCAATTCCTTGTAACTTAGATATATTCCTAACTGAATACCCTTTCTTTAATAACTGGATAACTTCCTTGTACTCTTCCCGTTTCCGTTCCTCTGTCTTAATACTGCCAACCTTCCTACCAAGTTTACCACCTTTAGCAATGTAGTTAGCTCTTCCACTGTTGAGGCGATATACTATGTTAGAACGTTCAATGTTAGACATCTCCGCTAGTATGGTTATCAGAATTGAGACGATAGGATTAACTTTACCGTCCGTTTGAAGTGTGTAAAGTCCCAAGTTCTGAATGTAAACTGATACCTTAGCTTCATGTAGAATTTCTAAGGAACGAAGTACCTGTAATGTACTTCTACCTAGTCTGGATAATTCAGACAGTAGCAAGTAATTAACAGAATTGGCAGTACAATATTCCAAACAGTCCGTTAAAACTTGCCTCTCTTCATTCTTCTTAGCACCGCTTATATGTTCCTCAAAGATAGAGACGACTTCAATTTCCTGTGCGTTGGCGTACCTTGTTAAATCTTGAATCTGTCTTGCTGTATCCTGTCTGTCACTTACAGACGATACACGTGCGTAAATCACTGCATTTGTTTTCATTAAAGTCTTTGATTAAATTGATAACATGAAGGAATGTGTTCAAACCACCTTTATAGATTTAATTGAACACATTCCCAATTTGAACACAAATAAGTTAAAGCGTACCTTCATCGCTAAAGCTATAATAGCTTTCACTTGTCATAATGATATGGTCTAGTACATTAATTCTCATTAGCTTGGCAGCTTCCTTAATACATCTCGTTAACTCAATATCCAATGTGCTTGGCTTTAAATTCCCGCTTGGGTGATTGTGTGCCAAGATTAAAGATACAGAATTAGTTAGTAGGGCAGCCTGCAATATCATTCTGACATCTACGCTTGTCTCTGTTATCCCACCTTCGGATATTTGTGTATATCCCAAGACTTGGTTGGCTTGATTCAAGAATAATACTTTAAAGTACTCCTTGTAATCTATCGTCCCTTCTTTGAAGGTAGGCAGCAGAATTTGGAAAGCGTCAGCAGCACTGTAAACCTTGCTTCTGTTTCTGGTAGTTGGCTTATATGTAAGCTCTACTTCTCCAACTTTATAATCTAAATTCATAACGTCAATTATTAATGTGATTATCTTGTTAATTAATAACTGCTATCCTCTGAACAGGGCATATATTATCAATAAGATATAGCCCGCTATTAATAAAGGAAATGATAACATTGCCACAATCATTGTAGCACTGACAACTAGCAGATAGAATAAACTTCTCATGAGCCTGTAAAGTTGAAATTCCCCTATCTGAAAGCTAAGCAAACCACAATCAGTATTAATAATCCCACAAAGAATTGCGGCATTAGAATTAACGGCACAATTAGTATTGTACCAATCGTACATAACATCTTTAAATCTTCCATACATATTGTTTTAGATTAGTAATCAGTGAATAAAGCAGTAAATAGACGGCTTGGCATGAAGCACTTCCCTTATCACCTGTCTTTGTGTCTGTCAATACAGAATCATATATTAATAATAGATGAGGCTGATATTCCAGAGATTCAGAAAGCCTGTGAGTTGGAAAGCGATTCACGCTAAACTATTTACTTCTCCAATAATGGGTAAGGGGGTGTAGAGTAGTTACACCGCTATAGAGTGCATAACATATACCTCATGCTTACTGACAAATCAAATATTTCACTCTATCTCTGCATAAAGTCTAAATAGAAACACTGCCTAAATCTAAAGGGCGGGGGTATGATTTTAGATACTACCAAATTTGGGTTTGGGCATATAATATAAATAAATCTCATTAAAAGATAGTACACTAATACATCTTTATATTGTCAGATTCAAATAGATTGGCTACATTTGCATAAACTCATAATTATATGAATTATGGAATATATTAATGAATTTCACAAGCAATGGATAGAGCGTACCCGCCAATCAATAATCTCTTGGAGCAAGCAGCCTGTATCACCGGAAGAAGTAAGGAAGCAACAGGAGAAGTTGAACCAACAGAGGGCTATAAGGGAAGGCAAATTAAAGAACTGATAGAATTTGCCAACGTCAACAACTTATGGATTGACTTGTCATCCCTCAATATTACCTACATGGATAAGGGCGGTGAGAATGAAGTGTTCCATGACGGTAAATCGTCTGTTATCAAGCTGAACAACTTTGAATATGCAGGGGATGATTTGGAGAACTTCTTCATTCGCATTAACGCACACAATAAGTTCTTTAGTAATGTACCCTATCAGATGATTGGCTTCTCTTATAACAGTCGTCAAGAGTTCAGTGCAGTTCTCACACAACCTTACATATTGGCAGAACGGGAAGCAACAGAAGATGAAATTGTTGAATACATGGAAGCGCTTGGCTTTGAAATGGATTATATAGACGAGTTCCATAACGACCAATATGAAGTGTTTGATGCTGTTCCCAACAATGTGCTGTACGGTATTGACAAGGACTTGTATTTTATTGATACTCAAATCAGACTAAAGAAGTAATTTAGATATATGTGTAGAGGGATAAAATCCTCAACCTTATAATATAAATCTCATTAAAAGGTAGTATTCTTATCAAATGCTGTCTCTATCATTATTAATTTGACTTCATGAGCATATAACGTTCATATACCATAGGTGGTGGGGAAATTCATCTCATTATTAATTATATAATATAAGATGTATTTTCCCCTGTTTCCCATTAATCAGACTTCAGAAGCGTATTATGTGCATATAATACCAGTATGGCTACCTTCCGCCAATAAATATCAGTAGAAATGTCTATTAATATACTGGCTGTCTGATAATGGGGAAATTATGTGCCTTATTAATTATATAATATAGCACTATTTATCCCCTCTATTCGTCTTTACTGGAGTTCAGAGTTATATTGGGTAGTTCACTGCATCCCCGTTCTCTTGCACTTGACTTCTTCTGCCCTTTAAAGTCATTCTCAAGTAAAATTCCGTCTGTGTGGAGAACTAATTTGTTTCCATTATAAGAAACGAGCTTGTTAAGCAATTCACTGATGTACTTGTCATAGGTCTTTCTATCCATTCTCAAAGTCTTGATTATATTAGCTTTAGTAAGTTCTATATTGCCATATTTGGAGAGTAATATAAGTTGGATAAATAAACCCTTAGCCTCTACACTCAATTCTACGTTAACAAATTCTTTGGATAATGTTATACATTTAAGTTCCATAGGCGGAATATGATACGCATTGCGTTTACTCTTGTATGCAAATCCATTATTTACATAGTACGGTTTAATGTCTAAGAACTCTCTGAATTTATTATTGAATCCACTTACAGACTTGTCGCCAGTCAAACTCTTTAGTTCATCCAATGTAATTCTAACATTGTACCAATCATCTCTACATAATGATAAACAGTAAAACCTGTAAAGATAGGCAGGCTTGAACAAGTTAATCATTGAGTAGTTAATTGTAGCATTACTTCTGCATGAAGCTAATAATCTTGTCTTCATATCTTTATTGTATTTAATATTAATAATTTGTTATTGGTAGAGCCTACCTGTCACATAGGCTCTCTGTTTGATTGGAGTTAGGCTTCCAGTGCTTCTTTAAGCATTACTTGGAAGTCATCCTCTTCTTTGACCTGTTTCAGTCTCTCTTCATTCAGATTCAGAGCCTTCAATTTATCCAATGCTTCAAATGCCTGCTCCTCACTATTTATCTTAGCGTAACTGTTAAAGCCTTTAATGAAGTATCGCTTTGTGAGGAAGGAGACTGTGATGTGGGCGGCTTTACAAAGTGTAATGAATTTATTTCCCCTCTCAATTTCAATTGTCGTACCTTTAGGCAGCTTGTACTCTTCACCCTTCAATACCTTGTCAAGAGCTTTCTCTGATATGCTCTTCCTTGTATAAACCAAACCTGCCGTTGTAGGATTGAATCCCTCTTTGATAAGTTCTGCCATATTCTTGAACAATGCTTCTTCTGATGTCAGAGCGGCTACTGTCAGTCTGTCTTTCTTGTCCCAGTTACCAACAGTGTTGATGTTTACCAGATATTCTCCTATATTCTCAACTCCTTTGACAAATACATTAGGAATGACTATGCCGCCCTTGATTGCGTTCAACTTGGCAAATGCAGTACCTCTGTGCTGTCCGTCCAGAATCACATAGTAGCCTTCTGCTTCCTCTGCACTTAACTCTCTGCCATTGATGTCTGTTACAGTATATCCTGCTTCTATCAATGCTTTGGCTTCCGCTACAATGATTGGGTAGGCTTCTTCATACTTGCCATTGTCAATAATAGCGATGAACTCATCCACTTTCTTGGAGTTGATAACCCTGTTATTCTTAACCAAAGCTATCTTCTTTGACACTTCCTTACCGTCCTTAGCCAGTCTGAACGTGATTACATCATCATTCAAAGCTACGGTAGATGCCAGCTTCTTGCTTTCAACCTGTGCAATATCCTGTTGCAGTTGGGCTATAATTTCCCGTTGGGCGTTGATGATAGTGTCATTCATTCTCTTGTTGATTAAGCTCTTTAAGTCTCTCTCTTCTTTAGCAAGACGCTTCTTTAAATCTTTGGTGCACATGGTTGTTATTGTTTTAATGTTAGATACTGTGTTTACGTTCTCTGTTGCTTTGGTTAATTCTGCTGTCATATTCTTTAAATTTTAGATAGTTATTAATGATTGCAACCTCCGGTTAAGTGTGCACCCTTAACATTTGATTGCGGTGCAAAACTACTGCTATCCTAACTGCTGTGTTATAAAGAATAAGCTCTGATTTCAGCTCTATTCTTTAGGGAATTGTCTTGTCAGTTATTCAATGCTCTCGTTTTACATTGCAAAGGTGAGGAATAGTCGGAAGGTGTGTTATAAAGAATAGAAGGCGATTTGAAGTGTATTCTTTAGATATAAGAATATCAGCGAATTAGCTAATTTAAGGACATAAAAATAACTACCACGTGATTACATGGTAGTCTGTAAGGATTGGTGGATTTATTAATTACCAAAGATGTTCTGTAGATTGATTATTGGGTGAGAAATTGTAGTCTTCTGTCTGTTTGGTCTTCCATTGCGGTTTATAGCCTTGTTTCACCAAATAGGCTATTGCTGCATTGGTATAGTTCTCATCATTATTGAAACTGCCTGCTTCAAATAATAATTCCATGTAGCCTAACGTCATGCGTATCTGTTCACTCTTGGTCTTTATTGAGGAATATCTTTGTAACAGGTGGAATGTACCATACATGATTAGATTATGGGCTGCATTATTGGCTTTCCTGCCCTTCTTCTGTGAATATACTTCCTTCAATTCCTGTTGGGCTTCTTCCAAACTGTTTACTCCTAAATAGATGTGAAGGTAGTTATCCAATAAATCAGTCAGCCAATAGCAAGAGTTATCAAGAGTAATCTTCTTAACTCCGTTATCAATGGTTATAGGACTGAATACCCTTAGTTCCTTCTTCTTGGAAGGTGAGTATCTCTTGGTATTCAGCAACTCATATAGCTTTAGCATTTCTGGACGGACTTGTTTCAGATAAGGCAGTGTGTTCTCTGATATGACAACTTCTGTGTAAAGTTCACCATTCTTATACTTCTCATATATGGCAGCTACAACAAGCAAACTTATTCCAATTACTCCGTCGTTGTCAGTTTCACCATGCTTCTGTAATAAATCAATCAGCCGTTCCAATAAATTATTACTTGGCAGAGTGATAAGTATATTGTGTTCTGAATCCATAATGAAGCTACTTGGATTAAACGCCTTACTGATAGAAGTAGATTTGGGAGCATACCGTTTATAATCAAATACTCCGTTATCTACTGCGATAGTATTTAGAAATGAATAGTCTGTCATGTAGTTCTTACAAATGTCTTCACTGATTCCGTTGGGATATTCATGGTAGTAAGTAGCTGACAGTTCATTCTCAAACATGGCACGCTTATAGCCAAAGTATTCCGTGAGTATGGGTTCTATCTTCTTTAATTCTGGAATTGGTAGTATGTAATCTCTCATATCGCTTCTTATATTAGTGCTGTAAAGTTAACAAGAATAATCCCACCTGCAATAATTACAAGTGGGATTAATTGAATGTACTATAATAAGTTCTTCATTGCATCATCTATCTGTTCGTTATCGAAACTATCAAGGTATATTTGTGTTGTTGCTAAATCAGAATGTCCTAGCGCTTCACTTATTAATGCAATATTTACTCCTGATTTCTTCAATACAGTCGCAAACGAGTGACGAGCTACATAAGTAGTTAAGTTAATATCAAGTCCTGATTGTGTAGCTATTAATTTAAGATTACTGTTAACCTTACTTAATATCTTATGGATTCTATTCTGTTTCTGCAATGCTGTCTTATGTACTTCTACATTTAGAATGGGAAATAAATATCCATGACTATCAGGGGCATACCGTTCAATAATTCTTAAGGCTGCATCAGATAATCCCAACTTAATAAGTTTACCTGTCTTCTGCCGTATATAATGTAACCTCTTGCCGTCAACAATGTTCTTACTTGTTAAATTGGCAATATCAGTAAAATTGATTCCACCACATAAATAACTAAACATGAATATATCCTTACTTAATTGTACGTATTGTCGCTTACCAACAGAAGATATATCGGCTGTCAGCTTCATTATATCAGCTTTGGCTATAGCCCTCTTCTCTGTGCTGACATCAAATTTACCAATCTTGTATTCATTGAAAGGATAGTCTGATTTACGTGCATATTTATTCTCAATAGCCTTATTATATGTACTACGTAAAGTACGTAACATCAAACTCATAGTTGTCTCTTTGTTACCTTTAGAACGTAACCATTTCTCATAATTACAAAGCCATGAAGGGTTAATTGCGCTGAATGGAATATCTAAATTACCTTTAGTGAAGGTATAAAGAGAATTATATGAAGATTTATAAATGAGTCTATTGCCACATTTACTCTCATCTGCATATTGTTTTATTAAATCCTGATAGAACTCACTAACTGTCTTATGTTTAACTGTCTTATCTGTATCATTGAGAAGAAGCATATTGGCGGTATACTCCCTGTCATCTGATTTTAATTCTAACATTCGTTGCTGAAGTTCTGCCTGCTTATTGAGGATTATCTTCTGAATGTATTCTCTATTTGGGCAACTAGGTTTAAGCCTATTTCTAGTAAAGTCCCAATACTTAACAGGAATAGAAATTCCCAAACTCTGATACTTCTTCTTACCATCCTTACAGATACGTAACATTAATGGTACTTCTCCATTTGCAAGCGTCTTCCACTTACAACATACGACGTTAATGGTTGCATTCATGACAAATTTTGGTTGAACTCTTGGTTGAACTTTAGTCAGTTCAACCACCGTTTAACGTCTTATTCTATAAACAAAAATCAGGTGGCCATCCTAAGATAACTACCTGATTATCAGTGGAGCGGTAAACGAGGCTCGAACTCGCGACCCCCAGCTTGGGAAGCTAGTGCTCTACCAACTGAGCTATTACCGCATTGTTACGTTTCTCTGCAAAAAGCTTTCTGAAACGGTGATGCAAAGGTAAACATAATTTTTATATCTCAAATAAAATCTTTGAAATTTTAATGCAGGAAAAAGTATCTTTCATATTTGTTTTGCTGATGGAATAATCTCTGTGCCTTGTGAAATGAACAAACCTGTCTTTTTATCTGTTAGAATAGCTCAAAAATAGATATAACCTAACCAGTATGAAAAAAAATAAGTTACTTTTTGTACTATTGACTTTGTGTTTTTCCATTATTCGGGTAGATGCACAGACACCATTAAGTTTCGAAGAATCGTTGCGTCTTCTTAATCAAGGAAATCAGAGCCTGAAGATTGCTGATAAAGGAATTGAGATAGCCAAAGCGGAACGTGACAAGCTCAATGCTTTCTGGTATCCCAGTCTCCAGACTACGGGAGCATTTGTACATATGTCCGAGAAGATTGAAGTAAAACAACCGTTATCGCAGTTTACAGACCCGGCTAAAGACTTTGTACATTCCATTATCCCGGATGACCAAATTATTTCATCCATATTGGATAAGATAGGAGCAAATACGCTTGTTTTTCCTTTGACCCCGAGAAACCTGACTACTGTCGATTTATCTGCGGAATGGGTATTATTCTCCGGTGGTAAGCGTTTCCGTGCTACCAATATAGGTCGGACAATGGTGGACTTGGCACGGGAAAACCGGGCACAAGTATCCGCCGGGCAACAGAATTTATTGGCCGAGAGCTATTATGGATTACGATTGGCGCAACAAATCGTGACTGTTCGCGAAGAAACCTACAACGGACTGAAGAAGCATTATGAGAATGCCTTGAAACTTGAAGCGGCCGGAATGATTGACAAAGCAGGACGACTTTTTGCGCAAGTGAATATGGATGAAGCAAAACGGGCATTGGAAGCCGCACGTAAGGAAGAAACCGTAGTGCAAAGCGCGCTCAAAGTTTTATTGAATAAAAAGGATACCGATGAGAACATCATTCCCACCTCTCCCCTTTTCATGAATGATACCATCCCGCCCAAGATGCTTTTTGACCTCTCCGTGAATAGTGGAAACTATGTGCTCAACCAACTACAATTGCAACAGCATATTGCCAAACAAGAGGTGCGGATTGCTCAAAGCGGTTATCTGCCGAATATAGCCCTTTTTGGAAAACAAACCCTATATTCGCATGGCATTCAGAGCAATCTATTGCCACGTACCATGATAGGAATTGGCTTTACGTGGAATCTCTTTGACGGGTTAGACCGTGAGAAGAAAGTACGGCAGTCCAAACTGACAGAGCAGACGTTGGCCTTGGGACAGATGAAAGCCCGCGACGAGCTTGCTGTCGGAGTGGACAAGCTTTATACGCAACTACAAAAAGCGCAGGACAATGTAAAAGCCCTGAACGCTACGATTGCTTTAAGCGAAGAGCTTGTACGGATTCGGAAGAAATCTTTCACAGAAGGGATGGCGACCTCTACCGAAGTTATTGATGCTGAAACCATGCTTGCCAATGTAAAAGTGGCTCGCCTGGCAGCATATTATGAATATGATGTGGCACTGATGAATTTACTTTCACTTTGTGGCACACCGGAACAATTTGCAAACTATCAACCTAAACCGTAACAAACAATGAAACTAGCCAGTAGAACCCTATCATGGGCTTTTGTGATTATAATGTTGGCTGTGGGTATCTTCACAGCCCTTGGAATCATATTGATGCATAAACAACCGATGGTGCTTCAAGGACAAGCAGAAGCAACTGAAATCCGTATTAGCGGGAAACTCCCCGGACGTATAGATACATTTTTCGTTCAGGAAGGAGACTGGGTGCGCCAAGGCGATACACTTGTCGTCATCAATAGCCCTGAGGTGCATGCCAAATATCAGCAAGTGAATGCTTTGGAACAGGTTGCCGTGCAACAAAACAAGAAAATAGATGCAGGAACCCGCCGTCAGATTGTAGCTACCGCATTGCAACTATGGAACAAAACAAAAAGTGACCTCGGTCTCGCTGAAACGACCTATAACCGTATTCTTACCTTATATAAAGATAGCGTGGTCACTTCGCAGAGAAAAGATGAAGTGGAAGCGATGTACAAAGCGGCTGTCGCTGCCGAGCGTGCAGCCTATGAACAATACCAGATGGCTGTAGACGGTGCACAGCAGGAAGATAAAGCGTCTGCCGCCAGTATGGTAGATGCCGCCCGAAGTACAGTAGACGAAGTCTCCGCTTTATTGGTCGATGCCCGGCTGACAGCCCCCGAAGACGGGCAAATAGCGACCATCTTTCCAAAACGCGGAGAGTTAGTCGCTCCGGGAACTCCAATTATGAATCTGGTAGTGATGGATGATGTACATGTCGTGCTCAATGTGCGCGAAGACCTGATGCCACAATTCAGGATGGGAGAAACATTTGTCGCAGACGTACCTGCCATCGGCAAAAAGAATATTGAATTTAAAATCTATTATATTAGTCCACTGGGCAGCTTTGCTACCTGGAAGTCGACAAAACAGACCGGAAGCTATGACTTGCGTACTTTCGAGATTCACGCCCGTCCCACTCAAAAGGTGGACGATTTGCGCCCCGGTATGTCTGTGTTATTGACACTTGATTAATGAATGTAGCAAAATCAATCATAGAATGGATTCATCACACAGATATTCACCTTTTCGTTCCGTACTGCTCAGGGAGTGGCGGCGGATGACTTCACGGCGTCTTTATTTCGGCGTCTGTATCATTTTGCCGTTGTTTACCCTCTTCTTTATGGCTACAATCTTCGGCAACGGGCAGATGGAGAATATTCCTGTCGGCATTGTCGATCAGGATAATACCGCCACTTCCCGGGCTATCGCCCGGAATATCTCTGCCGTGCCTACTTTTAAAGTGACGAAGCATTATATAAATGAAGCGGCTGCCCGCGAAGCCGTGCAAAGGAAAGAAATATACGGCTATCTTTCCATTCCCCCGAAATTTGAGCAGGATGCCATCACCGGAAAAAATGCTACCCTCTCTTACTATTATCATTACGCTTTGCTATCGGTAGGCGGTGAGCTGATGGCAGCTTTTGAAACATCATTGGCCCCCGTGTCCCTTTCGCCTATTGTGATGGAAGCCGTATCTTTGGGAGTGGAACAACAGCAGATTACCACATTCCTACTGCCTGTACAAGCCAGTAATCATCCGATATACAATCCAAGCCTGGATTATTCGGTTTATCTGAGTCAGCCTTTTTTCTTTGTCCTGTTTCAGGTCTTGATTCTGCTGACTACCGTATATGCAGCCGGCATTGAAATCAAATTTCGCACGGCGACCGACTGGCTGGCTACCGCCAAGGGCAATATGGTGACCGCCATTTTGGGTAAATTGCTCCCCTATACCATTATATATATACTGATAGGATGGTTTGCCAATTATGTCATGTTCGGTATCCTGCACATTCCTTTTCAAGGGAGTTGGTGGTTTATGAATATGATAACTGCGCTCTTTGTTGTCGCGACGCAGGCGCTCGGGTTATTTTTATTTTCCTTGTTTCCGGCGGTATCACTGGTTATCAGCGTCGTTTCCATGGTCGGTTCTTTAGGGGCTACCTTGTCCGGAGTTACTTTTCCGGTTCCCAATATGTATCCGCTGGTGAGAGATGCTTCTTATCTTTTTCCTGTCCGTCATTTTACGGAAATAATGCAAACGATACTTTATGGGGGTGGCGGGTTCGTCCATCTTTGGCAGTCGGCAGTGATACTATGTATTTTCCCGCTACTGGCCTTGTCGCTGCTTCCCCATTTAAAACGAGCTATAGAAAGTCATAAATATGAAAACATTAAATAGAATCCAGCAATTATCGTTCATTATCCGCCGGGAGTTTCTCGCCATAAGCACTAGTTATGCCGTTCTGTTAGTGCTGATGGGCGGAATCTTCATGTATGGGTTACTCTATAATTATATGTATGCCCCCAATATTGTAACAGATGTGCCTGTTGCCGTAGTGGATAATTCGCATAGTGAACTAAGCCGTAATTTCATCCGTTGGCTGGATGCCACCCCGCAGGCGGAAATATACAATCAGGCAATAGATTATCACGAAGCCAAAGAATGGATGAAAGAGGGTAAGGTGCAAGGAATAGTCTATCTGCCCCATGATTTTGAAGAACGGGTATTTCGTGGGGAAGAATCCGTATTCTCCCTATATGCGACGACCGACGCGTTTTTGTATTTTGAAGCATTGCAAGGAGCCTCTTCGCGTGTCATGTTGGCAATTAATGACAAATACCGACCGGATGGAGCAGTGTTTCTTCCGCCGCAGGGATTATTGGCGGTAGCTATGGCAAAACCGGTGAACGTAGCAGGGACTGCACTCTATAATTATACGGAAGGATATGGTTCCTATCTGATTCCGGCAGTTATGATGATTATTATTTTCCAGACTTTGCTGATGGTTATCGGCATGGTGACCGGAGACGAACATACCAATCGGGGAATTCGTGCCTATACGCCTTTCGGACAGGGATGGGGAGTCGCAATTCGCATTGTGGCAGGAAAAACGTCCGTATATTGTACTCTGTATGCTGTTTTTTCTTTCTTTTTGATAGGCTTGCTTCCCTACTTTTTCAGTATCCCTAATATCGGAAACGGATTGTATATTATATTATTACTGATTCCTTATCTGATGGCAACTTCTTTTCTGGGACTGGCAGCTTCCCGATATTTTACAGATTCAGAAGCTCCGTTACTCATGATTGCCTTTTTTTCAGTCGGATTGATTTTCCTTTCCGGAGTTTCTTATCCGATGGAATTGATGCCTTGGTACTGGAAAGTCGCACATTATATTCTTCCCGCCGCACCGGGCACACTTGCCTTTGTAAAACTGAATTCTATGGGAGCCGATATGGCGGATATAAAACCGGAATACCTAACCCTGTGGATTCAGGTTATCGTTTATTTCATATTAAGTGTATGGGTATATAAAAAGAAATTGGATATAAAGCCTGATTGATTAAATTAACCAAACAAACAAAATGCGAATTATGTATATATATGGGAGAATATTTCTCAGATAAGTCAAGTTCTTTAAGTAAATAATCAACTTTGGAAATAAAAAACTTTCCAAATGAAATTTTTTAAAAAGAATATCTCCTGTTTCTTTGTTTCTTTCATTGGTTTTGTATAATTTCGTTGACTGTTATCACTAGAAGTAGTATAAAACAAATACTAACATGAAATACATTATCTATATTCTCTTCTTTTTTCCTGTTTGGGTCACTGCACAAACATACAAATATATAGGGACTGAAGATGGATTGAGCAACCGGAGAATATTCAGTATCCAAAAAGACGATCAGGGATATATGTGGTTTCTTACCGATGAAGGTATGGATCGCTATAACGGTAAGGACATAAAGCATTACAAACTAAATAAGGATGACCGTACGCTTGAAGCTCCCATCCATTTGGGGTGGATATATACCAGGCCTCATATAGGGACATGGGTCATTGGCAAGCAGGGACGGATTTTCCAATATGAATTAAAGTATGACGACTTTAAAATGGTGTATAAGTTGCCGAATAGCCTGGAAACGATTAGTTATGGCTATATGGACAACAATGATAATATATGGTTATGCCGTAAGCATTCCATATTGCTTTATAATGCCGGAGACGCCCGGATAGTCCAATTCCCCAATATACTGCATAGCAATATAACAGCAATAACACAAGTGGACGAGCACCATTTCTTTATAGCGACAGAAACGGGCATCCGATATGCCAGGCTGGAAAACGGTGAACTGGAAATTATTCCTGTTGAAACGCTTGACTATTTTCATGCGCAAGTGAACGAACTGTATTACCATCAAGCATTAAAAAGATTGTTTATCGGTTCATTTGAGAGAGGAATGTTCGTATATGATATGAATAGCCGGGAAATAATAAAACCCGAAGCCGATCTAAGTGATGTAAATATAACTTGTATCTTTCCATTGGACGAGTCGCAGCTATTAATATCAACAGAAGGAATGGGGGTATATAAGATCGACATAAACACTTGTAAGCTGGAACATTACATTGTGGCAAACTATCAAAGTTATAATGAAATGAATGGTAATAATATCAATGATATCTTTGTTGATGAAGAAGAGCGGATATGGCTTGCCAATTACCCGACCGGCATTACGATAATAGATTATCGATATGAAAATTACCATTGGTTGAAGCATGCCATGGGGAATAAACAGTCATTAATCAACGATCAGGTACATGCCGTGATTGAAGACAGTGAGGGCGATTTATGGTTTGGCACCAGCAACGGCATCAGTCTTTATAATTCAACAACAGGGCAGTGGCATTCATTCCTGAGCTCTTTTAACGAACAATTGAAAGATAAAAATCATATCTTTATTACTTTGTGCGAAGTATCTCCCGGCATTATCTGGGCAGGTGGCTACACTTCGGGTATCTATAAAATAAACAAGCATACATTATCTGTCGAATACTTCTCCCCTTACCTGCTCACTTCTATCAATATGCGTCCGGACAAATATATTCGTGATATGATAAAGGACTCGAAAGGTAACATATGGTCGGGCGGATATTATAACTTGAAATGTTTTGATCTGGAAACCAAAAAGGTGCGTTTGTATCCCGGAGTGAGTTCTATCACTTCTATTGTGGAGCATGACAAGGAACATATGTGGATTGGCACGGCTACCGGATTGTATTTGTTGAATAGAAATTCCGGCCAATACCAGTATATTGAAGCAGAGATGGGAGCGGCTTATATCAATTCGCTTTATCAGGCTGACAACGGCTCGTTATATATAGGAACAAATGGCTCAGGAGTATTTGTGTACAATATACAGAACCATACTCTTGAACACTACTATACGGATAATTCGGCATTAGTCTCCAACCGGATATTCACGATATTGCCGGAAGTGGACGGACGTATCATGATGAGTACGGAGAATGGGGTCACATGTTTCTTCACCAAAGAAAAGAACTTTCATAACTGGACTAGAGGAGAAGGATTACTACCTGCTTATTTTAATGCCTCTTCGGGTACATTACGCAAAAATAGAAGTTTTGTTTTCGGTAGTACGGACGGGGTTATCGAAATTCCTGAAAATGCCAGATTCCCCCGTTATAAGTTTTCAAAGATGATATTCAGCGACTTTCATATTTCTTATCTACCTGTCTATCCGGATAGTGAGGACTCCCCTTTGCAGGAATGTATAAACGACACAGAAGTGTTGAAATTGAAATATGATCAAAACACTTTTTCTCTCAATGTCTCTACTATCAATTATGACTCTCCTGACAATACGCTTTATTCTTGGAAATTAGAAGGATTCTATGAGAAATGGACACAGCCGGGAACAACAAATCTGATTCGTTTCACCAATCTGCCGCCAGGAAAATATACGCTTCGTGTGCGTGCCGTATCCAGAGAGGAACATGATGTTGTCTTTGAGGAGCGTGCGATGAAGATCATTATCACGCAGCCTTTCTGGTCTAGTTGGTGGGCTATCATGTGCTATGTCTTGTTTATAATATGGGGAATCTCTTTCATTATACGTACGATGAACCTGAGAAAACAAAAGAAAATATCAGATGAAAAAACGCAATTTTTTATCAATACAGCCCATGACATACGTACTCCGTTGACTTTGATAAAGGCGCCTTTGGAAGAATTGCTCGAAGAGGAGACTCTTACAGAGGTTGGGGTAACCCGTACAAAAACTGCGTTGAGGAATGTAGATTCTCTTTTGAGACTGACTAGTAACCTTATTAATTTTGAACGTGCTGACGTATATTCTTCCGAGTTGTATATATCCGAATATGAGTTGAATACTTATATGAAAGAAGTGTGTGCCGCATTTACTAATTATGCCAGTATCAAACATATAGACTTTACTTACGAAAGCACTTTCAGTTATATGAATGTATGGTTCGATAAAGAAAAGATGGATTCTATTCTGAAAAATATAATATCGAACTCGTTAAAATATACGCCGGAAAACGGAAAAGTCAGTGTCTTTGTCTCTGATACGAATGACTCGTGGAAAGTGGTGATAAGTGACACCGGTATCGGGATTCCTTCTGCTGAACAAAATAAGTTGTTCAAACTGCATTTTCGTGCCAGCAATGCCATTAACTCCAAAGTTACGGGTAGTGGCATAGGGTTGATGCTGGTGAATAGGTTGGTTCGTCTTCATAATGGAAAAATCAATATAGAAAGTACCGAATATCAGGGGACTACTGTCAAGATTGTTTTTCAGAAAGACAATAGGGCTCTTCAGAAGCCGAATCAGAAACCCGCCCCTGAACCTGCATTGGAAACGCCGGAACTGACTGCTCCGGCCACGTTCAAAAGTATCGCCAATGCAGCCAATAATGCGGATTTACAGCGTATCCTTGTTGTAGAGGATAATGATGAGTTACGTTCCTACCTGGTTAATTTACTTTCTCCGTTGTATAATGTACAGACTTGTGCCAATGGTAAGGAAGCACTGATTATCATAAAAGAATTTTGGCCGGAACTTGTCCTTACTGATGTGATGATGCCCGAAATGCGAGGTGATGAGCTATGTGTTGCTATAAAGAATGATATTGAGACTTCACATATTCCAGTATTGCTGCTTACGGCATTGGGAGAAGAAAAAGATATTCTTGAAGGACTGTCGATTGGGGCGGACGAATATATAATCAAGCCTTTCAATGTGACAATATTGAGAGAGAGCATCAAGAATCTATTGACCAACCGGGCATTGCTACGTAGCAGATATGCGAGCTTGGAAACGGATATGCAGTCAATGGTTCCATCAGCTAAAGGAACAAATAGCCTTGACTGGAAATTCATATCGGATGTAAAGAAACATATTATGGATAATATTGACAATACAGAACTCAGTGTGGTTATGCTCTGTGAACTGCAATGCATGGGGCGTACAAGTTTATATAACAAGCTGAAAACATTAACCGGATATACCCCAAATGGTTTTATTCAACTTACTCGTGTGAAACGCGCTGCAGTGCTCTTAAAAGAAGGACAGCATAATATCAATGAAATTTCTGACATGACCGGATTCTCCGATAGCAAATATTTCCGGGAAGTATTTAAGAAACACTATAAGATGAGTCCGAGCCAATATGCAAAATGTGGGGGAAACATCTCTCCTGTTACTTTGGAAGAGGATGAAGACGAAACGGATGACGCAAACGAATAATATTTTTTTCAAGCTTGTGATATGACAATATCAAATATATATGAATAATGTAACGATATAGGAAGTGATACTTTCACTAAGTGATTAAATGGAAACATATAAATTCAAAAAGAGTCTGGCATCAACCGATACCAGACTCTTTTTACTTAATCAGACTTATATTGAACTGACGTTATATTGTTATTTACGAATCAGATATTTAATGAATAAATAACCGCCGAATACTTGCAGGCACATTCCGGGAATACCGATACGGAAATCCTGAACAGCTTTATAAAAGTTGCCGATGTAAGCCCATTCTCCTAATGTCCCTATGGATTGGTATGTAAGTACTACACCTGCCAGAAGAAGGATGGAGATATGTCCAGAACGTTGTGCAGTCCATCCGGCAGCAACAGCCAGCAATACGGATTTCAATAGGATGGCAGGCAATGCGGACGGCATTGGCATTCCGAAGAGTACACAGTTTATAACGGGCGAAAGGATAGCGGTCAGCAGTCCTACTTTCCAACCATATTTATACGCACCGATCAGCGTAAAGAAATAGATTGGCAGCCAGGTTATTCCTCCTTGTGGGATGAGATGAAAGAGTTGGGGAAAAAGCATATTACCAATGATAAATAACGAGGCTGCCAAATAGGTATTTACATTGTTATAGTTCAGCGAATAGAGTTTTACAGTAGTTGATTCCATATTCATTTTATTATTTAAAAGTTCAAATTAATACCACCCATAAATGTAGCTTTCGGCATAGGATAGCCGGCATTTATCTCATAACGTTGCGCAAGCAGGTTCTCCCCTTTCACAAAGAGACTGGCGAAACGGCATACACGATAATTCCCCCGAAGATTCCATAAAACAAAATCTTCTTGTTGTTCACGCTCTTTGGTGACAGAGGTATAAAGCCCTTTCACATATTGCAGCCCCGTCGATACGCTCCAACGCCCCGAAGAATAATCGACTCCCGCATACAGTTTATGTTCGGGAGCGGCAAGAACCGGATTCTCCATATGCAGCCAACTATAATTGGTGTTGACATTCCAATGCGAATTAACGTGATAATTGATATTGGTTTCGATGCCCCAGTTCTCGATTTCCCCGGAATTGATATTCAATGGCGGAACCAGTCCGTTTGACATTATTACATTATCACCATTGATGTAGTAAAGATTCACTCCATAAGATAATGCCCCGTCCAGTAAACGCTGCGAATAGGAAAGTTCATAACTCATCAGTTTTTCCGGTTGCAGTTCAGGGTTGGCAGGGGCGAACATATACATTTCACGAATCGTCGGGTTACGGTATCCTTTGCTGACCATTGCTTTGAGTTCCGCGCTTTTCGGCAGATGAAATGCTAATCCTCCTTGTGGTATCCATTCTGTGCCTACATGAGAATGGTGGTCTACACGGATACCAGCATCCAATGAAAACCAATTGTTTATGTCCTGACGGAAATCAACATATCCAGCAAATTCATCCAGTTGTTTGTCAACTCCCGGCTTACGTTCGCCCGTAGCTACCACTTTATTCCACGATTCACCACCGAAATGCTGATAATCAAACCCTGCCGTAATACGATTGCCGGCAAAGAAAGTCGCACTCTGATACCACGATACGCCCAGCATCTTGTCTTTAGAATTGAAATGCGCTGTCTGCGGTTCTTTTCCCGACTGATAACCATCGTTTATCTTGTGCCGTCCCCAGTTATAGAAAAAGCTCAATGCTCCCGATGTATTGTTATAATGATTTTCCAATGCGAATGAAGTCATTCCACGAGTGATACGCGAATCATTGTCGATAAGTGGAACTTGAATCGTTCCGGGGTTGGAAGCATTGAAATGAGTGACGTTGACATCACCCGCTAGTTTCCAAAAAGAGCTTATCTCATAACCCAGTTTTGCATATCCGCCGTATTGTTCGAATTCCATATCAGGACGATGCCCGTCCGTCCGGTTGTAAGAACCGGTTACGATGCTGCTGAAACGTCCCTTTTTCACACGGTTGGAAAACTCGGTCTGCAATGTATTATATGAACCATATCCTACTTGCATATTGGTATTTATCCCCTCTTCCTCTTGCTTGCGGGTGACGATATTGATAACTCCTCCCATAGCATTTGAACCGTAAAGCACGGATGCAGGGCCGCGTAAAACCTCTACCCTTTCCGTCATCATGGATTGGTAAGCATCTGCTATCGGATGCCCCATCAGTCCCATATACTGCGGGTGACCGTCTATTAAAACTAACAATCCTGCCGTAGGACTGCCACCGACACCCCGCAGGCTCATACCTCCCGCCGCTCCGGTGGAGACGCCATATCCCATGATACCGCGACTGGTAGTGAACAATCCCGGAACCTGTTCCGTCAGCAACGGTAAAAGAGAGGGTTCGTACCTTTTCTCAATCTGTTGCCGCCCTACTACGGAGATAGTCATCGGAAGATGACGTATATCCGTTTCATTCCGTGTTCCCGTGACTACTACCTCGTCAATGACGTAGTTTCTTCGGAACTGTGTACTGTCTTTTTTATTCTGTGCCACTCCCGGAACAGAAAGCAGACCGACGAGCAGAAACAGACAAGTTGTATCTTTTCTCATATTTTATTCCGTGTATCTGATTCTTTCTTTTACTTTCTGCTTCTGATTTTCTCAAGAAAATCACAAATCAACGGTAAAATAGCTTCAACAGATTCTTCTTCACTACACATCGTTTCTACAGGACACCATCCCGTGCGGTCGCGATTCCAGATAAAAGGTACTTCCTGCCCGAAACCGACTTTTACATCCGATGTCCGAAACAAGTCCATAGCTTTAGAACTGATAATATCCGTGTACAGTTCTTTTATACCACCTGAAATCATCAGGGCTGCCGCCCCTTTCCCGACAACCTTATCGGCAATCAAAGCTTCTTTCAGGAAATCCGGTTCCTGAGTCAGCAAATCATATAAGTCGGCCACCCCGCGTTGGGTAAAAGTACGTACCTTTCCTTCGTTGGCAATCACGCAGGAATATCCCCCGCTATGTAATAAATTGATTAATTCTTCCATTATAAAGTTCCTTGTTTCAGTTGTTCGACAAATTGGTCTATCCTATGCAACTCTTTGGGTATATCTATGTTTTGCGGACAATGCGCCACACACTGGTTGCATCCGATACAATGGCTTGCCTGACGAAGTTTCGGCACGCTACGGTCATAACCGACGAGGAATGCGCGACGGGCTTTGGCATAGTTTTCATCCTGTCCGTTCTTGGGCACATTTCCTTCGTTCACGCAACGGTTATAATGCAGGAGAACAGCCGGAATATCCAGTCCGTACGGGCAAGGCATACAATACTTGCAGTCATTGCAGGGAATGGTAGGATATTTCAGCATCAACTGTGCCGTTTCTTCGAGGAAGTCCATTTCTTCATCCGTCAACGGTTCCAAGGGAGAATAAGTACGGAGATTATCCTGCAGATGTTCCATATAAGTCATGCCGCTTAATACAGTCAGTATATCCGGGAATGAGCCGGCAAAACGGAACGCCCAGGAAGCGACACTGTTTTCGGGACGGCGTTGCTTGAGACGTGCCACCAAGTTGTCATTCAACTTAGACAAACGCCCACCCAGAAGCGGTTCCATAATAATAGACGGAATCCCTCTCTTGTGCAGTTCGCCATACAGATATTCGGCATCGGTATTTCGGGCGTTAGTTGCTTTCGCATGCTTCCAGTCTACATAATTGAGCTGTATCTGCACGAAGTCCCATTTAATTTCATCATGCCGTGAAAGCAGATAATCATATACTTCAATATCTCCATGATAAGAGAATCCGAGATTACGGATACGCCCTGCTTCGCGTTCCTTTATCAGGAAATCGAGTATGCCGTTATCCAGATACCGTCCTTTAAGGGCATCCATCCCGCCCATGCCAATGCCGTGAAGCAACATATAGTCGATGTAGTCAACCTGAAGTTCGGCGAATGACTTGTGATACATTTTAAGTGATGCTTCACGCGACCATGTGTCCGGAGAAAAGTTGGACAGTTTGGTAGCGATAAAATATTTATCTCGGGGATGGCGGCTCAACGCAATACCCGTTGCTCTCTCGGAAAAACCTTGTACATAAGCCGGAGATGTATCGAAATAATTCACTCCATGGGCAATCGCATAATCGATCAATCCGTTAACGGCATCCTGGTCAATGACTTCTCCGTTACCGTCCGGAGCGGGTTTGAGCGGCCAGCGCATACAACCATATCCCAAAAGTGAAACACGGTCACCGGTAGTTGGAGATGTCCGGTAAGTCATTTTATCAGTCGGTATCTCCCCTTCTCCCGTGGCACTGCCCGAAGCGGAGTTGTTTTTTGAAGAACATCCGTATAGTAAACCTGTCGACGTGGCAGCACTGATACCTACAATCTTAATGAAATCTCTTCTATTTATATCTTTTTTCTTTTTTTCTTCCATAATCTTATACTGATTTATTAAATCAAATAATTCTGTGCATTTGATGTCCTGTCACGTAGATAGCACTGAACGGACGAGAAGGACAAAGATTCTCACAAGCTCCGCAGCCGATACACTTCTCTACGTTCACTACCGGAATCTTTGGAGAATCCGACTTTTCAGAATCGGACGCCACCATCTGAATAGCTCCAGTAGGACAATGGCGAGCACAGTTGCCACACTCCATACCATCGGTCAATGGCACACAATTCTCCTTTATCCATACAGCGTGGCCGATTTGAATAGCTGATTTTTCAGCCAAACTGGTCAAGTGAATGGCATCTGTCGGGCATACTTCCGCACATTTCGCACATTCTGGACGACAATATCCACGCTCATATGACATTTCGGGTTGCATCAAGGTCATCAGATTATCAGAAGGACGCAACACTTGGTTGGGGCATACGGAAACACACAATTGGCAGGCAGTGCAATGCTGCGCAAAATTACGGGCACTTAATGCCCCCGGCGGATAAATAGGATTCTCCCGACTGGGAATCTTCTTGTCTTCAATAGCAGCCAATCCCCCATCCACTTTCTTTTCCTGGGCTTTCAATACGGAAATCGTAGCAAAGATTGCCGATGCTGAAAGAAAACTACGCCGGGCGTTATCTACCTGTTCCGCAGTAACAGAGTGCGCTTTGACTGTTTCTGCCACAGACGTATCTTTTGTAGCAGTCCGTCTCGTGTACTTGATAGCTCCACGTTTACACTTATCCAGGCAATCCATACAAGCTACACACCGGCTGTAATCAATCTCATGTTTTTTTGAATGAATACATGACGCCTTGCAGTTGCGGGCACATAAGCCACAGCCATTACATTTGGAAGCATCAATCACGGGTTTGAATATCGCATACTTGGAAATGAATCCCAATACAGTACCCACCGGACATATCGTATTACAATACGTACGCCCGTTGCGCCACGCTAAAACGCCGAGAACTATAAAGGTAACCACAGCGATAAGAAGCGTTGAAAGACTTTTCATCCAAACATCCACCTCGTAAAAGGCATAACTGTCCATTCGCTCGGCAAAATATGCTAACAGGTTATTTCCCCATTGCCATACCGGTGCAAAGAGACTGGAAGCTATCCGGCCATACGCACTATAAGGTGCTATCAGAATAGCCAGGAAATTCAACCCTGCAACCATCATAATAATGAATACTCCTAAAACACCATATCGCAACCATTTCATTGCAGGTGAATAGCGAAAGCGGTTCTTCTTTTGCTTGCCTGATACCCAGGAGATAATATCCTGAAATACCCCCAACGGACAAATAACCGAGCAGTACACACGCCCGAAAAGGAAAGTAAGCACAACAAGAAACAATACGACACCTATATTCAAGGCTAATAGAGCCGGCAGAAATTGAATTTTCGCCAACCATCCGAACCAGGTGTGCAAGGTACCCGTGAAGTCAAGAAACAACAGGGTAATAAGCGTGAAGCACACGATGGCGGCTGTAAGTCTGATAGTACGTAGCATAAATTTATTAATTTTCAAATTATAGTAGTTATATCTCAATATCCGAAACAATCAAGACAGATGAATCTTTCATTTTTCTAATGGCACGACCTCTCCGATTTCAGGAATCAACACATTCAGAGAGTCCTTATTCTTCATATCTTCCGCATTCTTCAGAGGCTCGTCCCAACGATGTTTGGCCAACGCATATTTAGAATGATGCACGGTCAAAATTTTCTTTGCCTTCAAATCCCTGGCTGTCTGTGCCATATATTGCGGCATCAAATGAATTAAACTCCACTCTTCATTGTATTGCCCATTTTCAAGAATGGCAAGGTCAATGTTAGCGAAACGATTACCGATTTCTTCATAATGAGTATCATATCCCCCATCTCCGCCGATGTAGATTTTCTGTGCAGGAGCTTCCAATAAGAAAGAAGCCCAAAGCGACTGATTGGCGGAAAGTCCGCGACCGGAAAAATGACGGGCAGGCAGACAATAGATTTTAAAACCGTCAGTCAGGTTTGCATCTTCGTTCCAATCAAGTTCGACAATACGTTCCTTATCGAATCCCCAGTACTCGAAATGCTCGCCGACACCTAACGGGCAAATCACTGTCCCAATCCGGTCTTTTAACTTTTTGACCGTATTATAATCCAAATGATCCCAATGGTCGTGACTGATTATCAGATAATCAATGTCCGGCATATCTTCCGGCTGATAAATATCTGTTCCTTTGAATGGCTTATTGACGAAAGAAACGGGAGAAGCCATGCAAAATACCGGGTCGACCAATACCCGCTTTCCGCCCATCTGAATGAGATAAGAGGAATGCCCGAACCAAACTAATACTTCCTTATCTCTGTCTATCTTCCGTAAGTTAGTCTTTATTGCCTTGACAGGCTGGTCGGGGCGCAGCCCGTCTATCTTTCTGAAAATAAATTCCCAAATACCTTCGAAACGTCCTCTGTCTGAAGTCATTAATTTCGTTTCATGCTGATTCTGAAATGCTCCGTTTCTGTAATTGGGAGATTTCTGAACTCTTTCCAACCGTTCGCCACGGGGTGTCCGGCCAAAACTGGGCTGATTGATAAAAACAAGGACTGACACAGCCAGCAACGCCATTATAGCTAATATACATCCTATGATCATACGTGCTCTAAGTTTCTTGAATATAATACGCATATAATTAAGTAGCTAAATTATTTCACGCAGCAAATATACAGGAATTTAGAAAAGTGAGTAGTATATATATTACAGATTATCATACCATAATTACTGAAACGCGTTATGGACATTAAATTTATTACTATCATGTATTTCTGAAATATTAATGATATTAGAAGTATTTATTCTATTTTTGCAAGAACCGTATAGTGAAAAGAGAAACAAACTAATAATGTGAATATGGAAAAGAAAAGTTCAACTCTCCGTTTTATTTATCCTCAATGGCAAGGGGGAATTGTAGATCATTGGATGCCTGATATTCCGGCTGAAGATTCATCCAGGGGGTATTACCTGGGAGCGCAGTTATTGAATTATCTGGCTCCGCAAACGAATCAAAAGACCGTTGAAGTCCCTGTTTCACTGGATATAAATGACAGAGCCATAGAAAAAGGTATCAGTGCGCGTGGTGTACTATTGAAACAAACTAAAGCAGCACTTGAGCTACTGAAAGAGAATAATCCCGACAGGATTGTTACTTTAGGGGGAGAATGTTCTGTGAGTGTAGTTCCGTTTACATATTTGATTGGTAAATATCCGGACGATGTCGCTATCATTTGGATAGACGCGCATCCCGACATAAACCTGCCATATGATGATTACAAAGGTTATCATGCCATGGCGCTCACAGCCTGTATGGGAATGGGTGATGAAGAAATTATGGGCTTACTGCCCGGAAAGGTGGATACTTCCAAAACATTACTCGTCGGACTTCGTTCCTGGGATGAAGGCATGAAGGAAAGACAACAAGAATTGGGTGTAAAAGGATTGTCGCCGAAGGAAGTTGCTAATGACAGCTCAAAAATCATGGAATGGCTGAAAAACACAGGCGTATCAAAAGTCGTTATCCATTTTGATATGGATGCGTTGGATCCGGCAGAAATCATCGCTGCCGTGGGCGTTGAACCCGACGGCATGAAGATTAAAGAAGCAGTCCGTGTCATTAATGACATTTCATCTGAGTATGATTTAGTAGGGCTGACCGTTGCCGAACCTATGCCGCGGATAGCAATCAAACTTAGAAATATGCTCAATCAGTTACCTTTATTGAAGGATTAAGTTTTGTTTATTGAAAAATTAAAGTTTGCTTTGATTGGGACGATAAAGTATGCCGAATATATTCAGCAAGTATCCGAGTAAACATAATACGGGTGCTACACTTATACGGGACTTACTGAATATATCGGGATTATAGGCGGCAAGGGTACTCCCCTCGCCGCTCATTACTATATAACCCGCAATAATTAATATGGAACCGACCGTCAGAATGATATAATTTCTTTTGCCAAAGACAGTTCCCGGTTCTTTCTCTTTCATTATTTTCGACTTCATATTCTTTGAGTTTAGTTTTTGGATTTCATTAGTTGGGTAAATGCAGTGTATTTCTGTTCAAAGCGTTGGTCACTCTGCTTGTAAAGTTCTTCATCTGTATTCTTCAGTAATTCATTATACTGATTCCATTGCCAAAACTTATACATACAATCCCGCTGAACCATCTCTATCCGATTGTCTCCCAATGAGAAAGCCCAGTTGATATAATCTTCCGATTCAGCTATCAGATGATTCAATAAAGTAGTTGCTTTCGCTTTCTCTCCTGTCGAAGCATAAGCTACGGCTATCTCATACGAACCACTCTCATAGACCTCGGGAACATTATATGCCGGAATAGCCTGTTCGGCGTATGTAAGCACGTGCTTTGCACGGATACTATCACCTTGCTTTACCAATTCCTTGGCAAGTTGCGCAAAAAGCCTTCGGTGAGAATAGCAGATACGCAGTGTTGTTTCATCCAAATAAAGGCCGGGAGTATCCAGACCGCCATATTTGTATCTGTTCATCACATTTTCATAGAGTTTTTCCGTATCTATCGCATAACCACTTTCTCCTTCCACATCTCCCCATCTCTTATAGTCGAAAGGTGTGAAACGGAATGCCAGTCCTTCCTGCACAAAGTAATTGTCGAACTTTAGTTTAGTGGCTTCGCCTACGGAGATAGCCATATACAGCGGACGTTCCCAATTACAATTTGCCAGTATTTCAAGGATGAGCAGGTCTACTTTAGTCAGCATATGTATATCCTTCAGGGAGATAGAGAGCTTGTCCGGCATCGCATTTTTCAGTTCTTCCCCTTTCAAATGGCGGATTGATTTGGGAAGCATGATGCCCGAACGGAGTACCGCGTCCTTATCTATGCGGATATTTATCGTATCGGTAGGAATCACGTGAAATTCCTTCTTCTCTGAAAATACCCAGTATTTCAGGATATTCTTCACTTCAAACGGGTCGTCTCCGAAGCTGTCACGGGCTTCTTCGGGATGCTTCTGATATAAATCTTCTATCTGTTTCTTCAGTTCCGGACGTACAGCTACATATTCATTCTTGCCTTCCTGATATTGATTCTTATTCCAGCTTATCGGCAAGCCGGGGGCGTCATATAGAGGACATTGCTGCTGATAAATATACCAATCGGTCTGTGCATAACTAAGGTTGCAGATACGTGCATCCCTACGCACTTCTTCCGTATCCTGATTATACCATAAAGGGAAAGTATCATTGTCTCCATTGCAGAATATAATAGGATTTCCCGCATCGGGAAGTGTCATCAGATAGTTGGCTCCAAAGTCACGGCAGGTATAGCGGTTGCTCCGGTCGTGGTCATCCCAGGTCTGGCTTGCCATCTGTACCGGGATTAACAGGCAAAGAAACATTAACAGACTGATTTGAACGGCTGTTCCCTTCTTTTTGCGGAGCGTGTCACACAATCCCGCAGCACCTATTCCTATCCAAATGGCAAAGGCATAGAATGAGCCTGCATAAGCATAATCCCGTTCACGAGGTTGTCCGGGGGCTTGATTCAGATAGAGTACAATAGCCAGTCCCGTCATGAAGAACAGGAAAAATACGACACTGAATTGTTGCTTCCCTTTCTTCCCCCGTGCCCACTGCCAATAAATTCCAATCAGTCCTAATAATAAAGGTAAGCCATAAAAAACATTATGACCTTTATTTTGACGCAAGGATTCAGGCAAAAGCTCCTGATTTCCCAAACGCAGGTTGTCAAGCCATGAAATCCCCGTAATCCAATTCCCGTGTTCCGGTTCTCCGCTTCCTTGAATATCATTCTGCCGTCCGACAAAATTCCACAGGAAGTAGCGCCAGTACATATAATTGAGCTGATATGAAATGAAGTAAGTCAGATTCTCTTTTTGTGTGGGAGCACTATCTGTTCCTCCCGACCATCCCTTGTAAGAAGAAGTCAGCCGGTCATTCCACATGCGGGGGAACAGCATATTCTGAGTATAGTACACATCTTCTTTATAGCGGATAATTTTATATTTCCCCTCTTCCTTATCAGGACGATATACTGCACTGCCTTTTTTTGTTTTTACCTTATAATATTCTCCTTCAGGTATATACTCCGGTTCGGAAGCATAAGTTCTTCCGTAAAGCAAAGGGGCACTTTCGTACTGCTCACGATTCAAATAGCTTTTGAGCGTAAAAATATTGTCCGGCGCATTTTCATTGAGTGGTGTATTGGCGTTGGCACGAATCAATATCACCGCATAACTGGTATATCCTACTGTGAGCATAAGCAAGCACCACAAAACTGTATGTATCATTCGCTTTCTGAATCGGTAGATAGCTCCTACCAATAGACCAAATATCAAAAACAGGAAAACAATCAATCCCGCCTGGAAAGGAAAGCCTAATACATTGATAAAGAATAGTTCGAACCACCCTCCTATATCAGCCATACCGGGAATGTAGATAAAGAGAATCAGTACAATAAGAAGACCGGACAGGGTAATTGCGCCAATCACTCCTTTAAGGGATATTACCTGATATTTCCGATAATAGAACACCAATACAATTGCCGGAATACAAAGGAGATTGAGCAAATGCACTCCGATTGACAGTCCGATGACATAAGCTATCAGGATAATCCATCGGTCGCCGGATACGGAATCCGCTTCGTCCTGCCAGCGAAGAATCATCCAAAAGACCAAAGCTGTGAGGAAAGAAGAAAAGGCATAAACTTCACCCTCTACCGCACTGAACCAAAAGGTATCACTAAAGGTATAAGCCAATGCTCCTACAACTCCGGAACCTAAAATGATAATGAAGTCTGTAACTGACAACTTCTCTTTGTCACTCGTAATCAAAGACCTCACCAAGCGGGTAATGCTCCAGAAAAGAAACAAAATACAACCGGCACTTAACAATGCGTTCAGGAAGTTAACCGTGTATGATACGTACTTCGCGTCAGAAGCAAACTGGGTAAACAGATTCCCGACAAGCATATAAAAAGGTGCGCCAGGCGGATGACCAACCTGTAACTTCTCGGCACATGAAATAAATTCAGGACAGTCCCAAAAACTGGCAGTAGGCTCAATAGTCATTCCATAAACCAATGCTGCTATAAGAAAGACCATCCAACCGCTAAAATCGTTCCATCTTTTAAATAATAAGTTGCTCATTGTTCCTTAACTTTTTTGTTTGCAAAGTTAAGGAACACGCAACTAAAAACAGCCTTTTTTACCGGACGGATACGGACATGGGAAGTCTATAAAATATTGATATTCAAAGATGTTAATCAAGAGCAACAGACAAATACGGACTGGGACATCAGACGTGTACAAAAGTCCTTAATTAGGGTTTCAGTATGACAGGAATCAAGTAAAGGAAGAACTTACTTTTTTTAAGAATAAGGATTATCTTTGAGAAGCTCTGACGGCATTGTTGGTTCCCCGTAAGGAAACGCCAGTATCCTCGTAGAGAAACGGTCGTATCCTCGGTGGGAAACGACCGTTCCCTCGGTGAGATACGACAGTTTCCTGTGCAGGAAACGACAGGAAACTATAATTGATTAATTAATAGACGTATAGCTATCTTTATTAAAAGTCAGCGAAGAGCAGTTCTTCCAACTTAAATGGAGAACTTCACAATGACTTCACAATATCTTCCAGTGATTCTTTAGAGTTTGACAGCATCAGTTTCTCCGTCTTTATTCGGGAGATTCGCCGGGTTAGTGTTTCTGTTGTCAGTTTCATTAAATCCGCAAAATAAGCCGGCTGAACTCCTTCCCGTAGAAAGGCGCATACCCTTAAATCCTCTTCTGTGAGTTTAGGACTCATGCCTTTTAATTTGGATACGAGTCCATAGACATTTTCCTGAAGCCGGAGTAATTCAGTCCAGTCCTTTTCGGAGAAAGAAGGGATTTTGGTAGATAATGCCGTTCGTTCCTTGAACTGGCGGACTTTGGAAATGACAGGAGAAGTTTCGTAAATATCTTGTTGGAGAGATTGGTATTTCTCCTCGAGATAATTGCATTGCAGCATCAGTCTATCCGATTCGACGTTTTTCTTCTGCATTTCTTCTTTGAAGGTGCTCAGTTGGGAATATACATACTGGTTCTTTTTCCAAAGCAATCCGAGTAATAGAGACATGACACCGAACACACCCAATGCCGAAGATAAAATGACAGATGAATTATTTTTGCTATCATTCAGCATCAATTGACTGGCGTAAGCCTTTCTCTCCATTTCCAGTGCTTCGTCAAAGTTGCCGTATTTCTGATAATAGAGGCTGCATCGTTTGCAAATCTTTGCCATATAATCATATTCTTCGGTCAGTGCTGCGAGTTTTATTGCTTCCTTAAAGTGGATTTCGGCATTGTCTCTTTGTTCCAAATCACTTTCTACGCAAGCGAGGTAGTAATATGCTCTTGATTTCTGATACTCATTGCCATGCATCTCATAGTAAGATGCCGCCTGCCTGATTTGCGCATCGGAAGAATGGGGGATATTCTTGTCTTCGTTGACCTGCGTGCACAGCAAATTATACTCCGCAAGTTGGGCTTCATTCATTTGGTTTATCTGAATGTTTTCAAGAATAACAGATGCCGTATCCGGATCCTGCTCCATTAATTGCGCGGCTTTGTCTAATCCTTGTTTCACATTTGTGCCTTCCGGATGACATGCAGCCAGGGAAAGGACAGCCATATACAATAAAATTCGAAGATTATTCATAACTCTACTTTTACTTTGCCTACAAATGATTGGATTTGCAAATATAAATAATAATCAGGATAGCGCCACTATGTTTTTTTGACAAATATCAAGCCGTTCTGAACAATTAATTAAGAAGATAAGCCGTATCTTTGTAGCAAACATAAATTATATATCATGATTAAAAACATTGTATTTGATTTTGGGGGAGTGATTGTAGATATTAGTCGTGACAAAGCGGTACAGGCGTTTATCAAACTGGGATTGGCTGATGCGGATACCCGCCTTGACAAATATCACCAAACCGGAATCTTTCAGGAACTCGAGGAAGGCAAACTCAGCGCGGATGAGTTCCGCAAGCAACTGGGTGATTTATGCGGGCGTGAACTGACTATGGAAGAAACGAAGCAAGCATGGTTGGGCTTTTTCTACGAAGTGAATTTAGACAAACTCGACTATATACAGGAATTAAGGAAAAGCTATCATGTATATCTCTTGAGCAACACCAATCCTTTTGTCATGTCATGGGCTTGCAGCCCGGATTTTTCTGCAAGGAAACTTCCATTGAATGATTATTGTGACAAGCTATACTTATCTTATCAGGCAGGTCACACAAAACCCGCACCGGAAATCTTCGATTTTATGATAAAGGATTGTAATATCATCCCTTCCGAAACTTTATTTGTGGACGATGGCGCTTCCAATATCGAAATAGGAAAGGCGCTTGGATTTGAAACATTCCAACCGGAGAATGGAGCGGACTGGCGGGAAGAACTGACAAGTATATTGAATAAGTAAGTATTGCCGTAACTATTACGTTCGCAAATAGAAAGATATGCAGTCACAGATTATTCTTATCACCGGAGCGTCTTCCGGCTTTGGAAAGTTCACAGCTCAAATGTTATCGGAACAAGGACACATCGTTTACGGAACAAGCCGGAAACCTTCCGAAAATATGAACAATGTAAAAATGCTTGTTGTCGATGTCACCAGTCCTCTTTCTATCCGCCAGGCTGTGGAACAGATTATATCGGAACAGGGACGGATTGATGTATTGATTAATAATGCCGGCATAGGTATCGGCGGTGCTCTCGAACTTGCTACGGAAGACGAGGTAAACAAGCAGATGAATACCAATTTCTTCGGTGTAGTGAATATGTGCAGGGAAGTATTGCCTCTCATGCGTAAGGCACGGAAAGGAAAGATTATCAATATCAGTTCCATCGGCGGAGTGATGGGTATCCCCTATCAGGGATTTTATTCGGCTTCAAAGTTTGCCGTAGAAGGATATAGTGAGGCCTTAGCACTGGAAGTGCACCCGTTTCATATTAAAGTATGCCTGGTAGAACCGGGAGATTTCAATACCGGATTCACGGATAACCGGAATATATCCGAGCAGACAAGGCTGAATGCCGATTACAGGGAAAGTTTCTTGAAATCACTGGAGATTATAGAGAAGGAAGAACGTAACGGATGCCATCCGCGGAAATTGGCTGCTGCAATCTGTAAGATAGTAGCCCGCAAAAATCCTTCTTTCCGAACTAAAGTAGGCCCGTTGGTGCAAGTCCTGTTTGCAAAAAGCAAAAGATGGTTGCCTGACTCGGTCATGCAATATGCCCTTCGAATATTTTACGCAATAAAATAACAATTCAGGCACGGATTACGCGAATTTCACGGTAGTTAATTTGCGATGTAATTAACAGAAACCGTGAAATCCGTGTAATCCGTGCCTGAACTTTTGCTTTGTTTCTGATTAGTTCTTCGGAACTAATTCCAGAAACATCGTTGTAGTCAGTAATATAGCCAGTCCGACACAAACGGTAATCAAAAGCCAGTTAATGTATTTCGCTTTCGGCTTGGTATCGGCATGCAGATTATTCAGGAAGTACTCTCTGAAGAAAAGATACAGGCCGGGAATCGTTGCACTTGCCAGTAGAAAATCTTCGGGAATCTGAAAGAAATAAGTTTTGGACAATCCTATCAATGACCAATGGCAAAGGAAAAGTACTAGGAACATATTTACTTTGTGGGCAAACAGCAGTAATAATCCGATAGTAAACACCACTACGGAGCAAGGCATTACCGGAGAAGTCATTTCCGGGAAAGAAAGTCCGCGTGCCAAAGATACCAAGGGATATATGAAAGGCATTGCCAACAGGATATAGGACAATATGTCATACTTATGGGTACGTTCAAAGGTGGTGTATCCCGTAATCGCGTCCCATATCCAAATGACAGCCATTACTCCCCAAAACATCGCCATCACTCCATTATAACTGCGTTCTTCGCAATAGATATAATAGTAAATGATAGAAATCCATGCATAAAGTCCTATCATATAGAACTTCATAGCCATCTTCACCCACGGACGCGGTTTGCTGATAAGCAATCCGGTCAAAGCCACACCAATCAAGATGATAAATATCTGTAAAATCCAGGTAGCCGAATTATAATAGGCAATTGTTCTCCAAAAAATCTCCATAAAAGTAATTTTAGTGTCTTGTTAACGAAAAAGCTCTATGTGGGAACAGGAACATCGGGAATGTAGCTCCTACTGCCAGCATGAAAATAACCGTGCTTGCTATCATCGTGTTGGAGAAGAACATGGACATGAACTTATCCAGTTTTTCTGGCTCATTCACATTCTGCAAACACATGATGAGTGAAAATACCATGTTGTACGCAAACTTACCCGGAATCATGGGAAGCAATGCCGGAATGTAAAGTACCGTCATCGGGCAATATACCTTTTTTCCTAACCATAAGCTGCCGAAACCGATTACCAATCCGGCAAACAAGGAAGCCGTAGCAATATCCACGCCTAAATAAGTCATCAGGCAAAAGCGGCAGGCGTGTCCCAGTGCCGCCAATATGGCAATCATTTTGAATGCACGCAAAGGCGGGTCGGAAATCGCACCAAATCCTATACCTGCTACTGCAGCAAAAAATCCATCAGTAAGAATATCAAGTGCTATCATATCAAATTAAACTGTTTTTTACCATTAATAATGTGAAGGAAAGTCCGATAGCGATGCTGACAATCAGCAGAGAGGCTTCCGTCAGACGGGCAAATCCTGTCAGAACGTATCCTTCGACTACATCAATCACGCCGTTAATCAAGGGAACGCCGGGAACAAGATAAAGTACACTGGTCGCCATGGCTATTTCGGATGTCGTATCGAAAATAAGGGCGGTAGAAGCACAAAGGGAAGCAACGAAAGCCGAGACTATGAATACGACGTAGTGGTTCATTTTCTTCTTCTGCATCTGCTGCTTCAGATAGAATCCCGTGATAGTGGCCGAGAAGACAATTCCCATGGAAATCAAGTCGCCGCCGAATAGTTTGCAGAAAGATGCATTGGCGAATCCTACCAGCAGCAGGACGAAAAGAGGATGTATCATCGGGGCGGAAACAATCTTCCTGTATTTCGCAGTCAGTTCTTCCAGCGACAGATGATTGTCCACTGCTTCCCAACTTAATGCGCTTAACTCTGAATTGTGCTCGAAGCTGATAGGATGCGCGGGAATATCTATTACTTCATTACAGGCTTCGTTTGTTTCCTTGTCTATAATTGTAAGAATGATATTTTTATGAAATACGCCTAATTTTACATCTAAGCCAAAAGCTTCTCCGATACGTTTGGAGTTACGCACTACTCGTGAAGTATGCACTCCGGCCCCCATTAAATGGGCTGAATATTCCGCTATGAACTTACCTATGGATAATAAAGATTCGCTTGTCTTCATGAATGTGATATTTTTAAATCGGGCGCAAAAGTACGAAAAAGAGTTATAGGAGCAAGCCTTATTCCTGAATATTTTCCCACTAAATATCCGGGAACAAAAAAACGCAGTCTTTCATAGAGTTCCCCAATGAAACTTCTATGAAAGACTGCGTCAATCTTTTAATGCCTTAACTAACCTAACTAACTTTATCTAACCTAACTACAAAATACCCGAAAAATCTTTTATACTACTAACAATCCTATCTTTTAATATCTTATTTTCAACTATTGAGAAATCGCAGGCAACGTCTGCCGGTGCTAATAATACAGCTTTAGCTTCTTCTGCATCTGCCATCTCTTCCGGATGCTCTCTGAAATAAGTTTCCCATCGGGAAGCTAATTGTGGAGTTACACCCAGCACATAGTTGATGAAATCATCGTCCGTCAAAAAATCCTTTACCTTAGAGCACATATCGCATCCTTTTTTAAGCGTTTTACATAAATAGGACGATGTTATCCTGTATATGTACTCAACAAAATAACCTTTTTACTAATATTAACTTGCCAGCATGCGTAACTTGGACAATCCGCGATGCATCAAGTTACGTACGGACTGATAATTCATATTCATAATCTCGCAAATATCTTCGTATTTCTTTTCTTCTATATAATATAAGGTAAGTGCTTCACGCTGGCGGGGTGATAATTGGTCTAGTAAACGCCTTACCAATGAAAACTCGTTCTTGCGTTGCTCATTTTCCATATAGTCGTCTTCTACATCTGTTGGGGTCGGTATAACCACTTCTTCTATAGATGTATCAGAGGTGTACATGCGTCTGCGAAGTTCGTCGCAGAGTTTATTCTTTAATGAGATGAATAAATAGGATCTGACATTATCAATGACTCCTAATTCATCTCTCTTAGTATAGAGTTTCACGAAGACGTCATGGATGCAGTCTTGAAGTAACTCTTTATCAATAGTCAACTTTAATCCATAATTAAAAAGGACGTTGATGTGCAAATTATACAGTTGAGAAAACGCTGCCATATTTCCCGCTTGAAAAGAAGCGAACAAAGTTTCGGTTGAATTATTAGTCTGTTCCATCATAGCATTAATTCGATTGATTTGATGTTGCAAAACTAAGCAGTATTGACCGCAACCTTAGGTAAAATCTGGTTTGTGGATTGAAAAAACAAGTATCATGTTTTATAACACTCTTTTACTAGATATTACTGATAAAAAAGAAAAATCCCGCTGATTTGTCGTCAACGGGATTTTCTGTTTTACAGCTTATGGAACCAATAAATACCTTCTTTCTTATCAGGCACCTTTAGGTTGTATAATCCATTTATTTTCAGTGATTTACTAATTATATCAATCTTTCCGGTAGCAGGATGAATGTACTTTAATGCATATTTTCCGGACGATAATTGAATAGGAATATCTGTTCCCGACTTGGAATAAATGATACTTCCAATATCAGATTTTACCAATTTCCTGTATTCATCGGTATTTGTTTCTTCCACTTCCATTGCCGCAGCATCCTTCAGGAATACCTTGTCCGTGCACGGAATTACAGGACATGAACCACCCGCCATAAATATTGCCCAACCCATAGCCGGATAATTCTGCGCGTAGAATGTCACTGCTTTTTGGGGATATTTCCGGCGATACTCATTTACTGCTTTATAAGCTTCATTGAAAGTAACCTTCCCGACTTTCATCTTACGCATATGTTGGCGGGGAGCCATATTCTTACCGCCTTCAGGCGCAAAGATTCCGTCCGTCTTATAATGCCAGTAGCGAATGTCGATAATATCTACTATGGCAGCCCGTTTGGAATCTGCAAGAATCGCATCCTGCACATCTTTTGTTGTACTCAGCGCTACTTTGGCTTTTTTGCCGGTTTCTGCTTCCCATTCGGCAATGACATCCAGCCAAAACTGCACGAAGTGCAACGGGCCTGTAAATTCTGCGCTTGTCAGTTGGATAACATTCGAATTATCAGCAAAGTTATTCAGGCATTGACGGATATATTGCCTGTGCAGTTCGCGGCGTACCGGATGGGTAACGTCATAGAACATATCTGCCACGAAGATTCGTTTGTCTCCGGCAAACGGAACTGGTTCCGGGAATCCGGTCTGATTGATATTATTGCTGCTTCTCCACGGACTATCCACCCAGTGAGCTCCGGCTTCTATGATATTATGTTGGAAATAGTTTTCATGGAACAGCAGCAACCCGTCTTCACTTCCTTTTTCTGCAAATTCTTTCAATCGTGACCAATACCATGCGTTGGGACGGTTCAAATCATATTTACTCAATCCTTCCCAAGCTGTCCCCTGACCGCTGCGTCCGAAAGGTTGTTCGTAGAAAGGCCCCCATACGTCTCCATCCCGACGTCGGATACGTTCATGGTCGTCACGGCGGCGGTCGTACCACAGTCCATAGTTCTGGTCGAAAACAAGAATGTTCTTCTGTTTCATAAAGTTGACGACAGAGTCGATACGGTCTGTCAATCCCAAGCCTTCACGTCCCGGAACAAAGCGGGTGATGGCAGGACTTGCCTTTTTCAGGAAACTGGTTTTGAGTCTGCCGTTCCACCACGGAGTGGTATGACTGCCACCTACCAACAAAGCACCGTCCATTTGGATACGTCCGTTGATAATGGTTACTTCCGGTTGAGTCGAGAACGTCCTTGAGTTTGAAAGAGTCTTTTTCTCTTTGATGTCCTCTATTGATTTCACTCCGGCGGATGCTACTGAAGGAGCAAATTTGTTTTCTTCAATCCAACGCTCCAGTGTCAAGCGAGGAATATAAGCTTCTTTTGCCAATTCCATAGCCACTTCTACGGTCGGACTACTGGTTGCGCTTGTATTTCGGGGCAGGATGCGGGCGCGTTCAGCACATTCCTTTTGCAGCCGTTCGGCTAATTGTGCGTAAAAGATGCTGCGAGGCTGTACGTGATTATTGGATTGTGCCCACTCACCGTCTCCCGAGAACTGTGCCCAACAACCGTATGCACGGTTCTTAGCGTCTTCAGTCGGGGCATAACATTCGATTTCTGCGGCGGTACACTGCCAAAACAGGCTATTTGCCGTATTCCATCCGGCTCCGTTCTTATCTTGTCCCAAGTTCTTGAAGGTAAGATTATGTCCGTCGATATTGACTACATCAAACAGCAGGCCGCATGCCCAGGCATCGATAGAACCGCTGAATCCTAAAGATTCATACGAGTCGCATTGTACGAAAGCATTAGGCCCGGCAGCGCAGAATCCGGCGGCAAAGTCATGAATCCCATGTTCGGAATAGCAACGTTGAAACAAAGTCTGCTGTCCCAAAGTGTGGAATGTACAACGGCGCATTCCGCCAATTTCAGAAATGGGTTCTCTCGAAATACAATCTTCGACAGTAATCTTTGAACCTGTACGCTGAACGATAACGGCACTTCCTGCAAAATGCCCGAAATTAACCTGTCTTACCCAACTGTTTTCCGCATCTTCGATAGAGATGCCCGTCCAACAATGGTCTTCATCTTTGGGATAACGTCTGTCGTAGTCGGAAACCAATGTCATGTTTTCTACTCCACAGTTATTAATACGCCCGTTCCATTGGTAAGTCATAATCGTCGAAGTGCCGTATCGGGCATCCAAAGCTACGGTCAATGGGGCATCTAGTGTAATTTGATTTCCATTCACTTCGCTGACTGTCCTGTCCCAAACCAAATCCGTATCCCCCACTTTCCATCCCAAAGCACTGATGCCACCGCCAAAGATGTCACAGCCCAGTGAAGCAATCCATTCCTTACCGGAAGGGCGGGTTATCATTATCCGGTCACCTTTCTTCAGGGAAGTTCCCGAAGCGACTTCCAATGTTTTCGTATTTACCGGAACGTACTTGGAAAGCACCTGCAATGTATCCTGTATATTCAGGTCATTCCTTCCTTCCATGTAGATAAGCGAACCTCTGTCTACTCCTTTCTTCAGCAATACTGTCTTCTCCTTATCCATCCCTCGCAGTACGATTCCTGAAGCAGTAATACGGATACTGCCGGATAAGGAAAATTCTCCCTTGTCCAACAAAACAGCTCCACGAAAACCGGAAGCATCGGGAGTTTGTGAAGCTACGTAGTCGATGGCACGCTGAATCCGTGCCGTGTTGTCTCCTGCTTTCCATGGTACAAATACCACGTTCCGAATGGAAGGAATATCCTGTTCGGATGCTTGATAACCACAAGTGGAGAAATCAAGAATCCGGTTTCCCTGCCCGTCGGTCAGATAAGTAATCTGGTTATCCTTTACTTGCAAAGCAAAGGTTTGCGCATGACTCTGCGCAAACCCGATACTCAATACTCCCAAAAGGATAGTTCTTATTCGTATATTCATTACAATAAACTTTAGTATCTATTTATTCGGCTAAAATAAACTTTTCCGTTTAGATAGTGTATCATGGTTGTTCTTTAAATCAGTCCAATTCACCTTTTTCTTTGTGTCTATACCATGGATGAATTTCTCAATATTGGTGTAACCGTCCCCATTGCAATCTTTCACGGCATCTGACGGGTCATTCGGGTTCAAGCCATTAGCTATTTCCCAAGCGTCCGGCATACCGTCACCATCTGTATCGACATACGGTTTTCCCTTATATTCAGGAAGTCCTCCCACCTGACGGATATCTGTAATAATTCCCTGTTTATATGAATCAGCGGGTAAGCGCCTTTTTACATAAGGAGAAACAAATTCGGGCGCATCTTTTACGTAGATGGCTTTTCCGGTTTGTACAGTCTTGATGACACGGGCATCTACGGCATCACGTTTCGGGAAATTGGCTCCTACATTATCCAATACAAAATTATACGCTTTTTTTGTTTCCATAATGGTTACAGGAGACATTTTGAACGGTTCGTCCACCTTTATTTGTGGCAGGAATTTTCCGGCATCTACTTCATTCGCCAGTTGCACGCCGCCATCCCAGTTGTTTTTTGTCACCTTGGAGTTACCATGAACAATATTTCCGTTTACATAAGCTTTTCCAAAAGACAAAGGCTTATTCTTGTCACGTCCGGCTTCCGGTTTGAGGATACGGTACGAAATCGGTTTATCCAATGGAGTAATGGGGCCCGGCTTGAAGTAATTATTAATCATGTTGTAGAAACTCTTGTTGTCTCCCCCGTCTACAGAACGGTTCCACCAGTTGAAAACAACATTGTTGACGAAGTTAAAGTCTCCGTCCATACCTACCGAACTGTTACGGCTGATATTGGAAGCAAAGAGATTGCGGCAGAACATGCTGTTATGCCCGCCGATAGTAGCACCGAACGCATGGTTGTAAGCATCCAATGCTTCGGAAAATACGGAATTCTGAATGGTGATATTTACAGTCGGAAGTTTCAATCCATGTCCGTCTGCCCCCCTGTTATATACATGGCGGTAGATAGACATATTCTCATCCAGTCCCCAACTTGCCGAACAGTGGTCAATCATAATATTTCCCACTGCATTTCCGCCCACCGCATCATCACGGAAAGCGACATCTTGCGCGCCACGGCGGAAACGCATATGGCGGATAACAACATCATGCGTATCAATCAGGAAAGACTGGCCTGTCACACAAATACCGTCTCCGGGTGCTGTCTGACCGGCAATCGTCACATAAGGAGCACGCACGCTAATCGGGCTTTTCAAACGAATCACACCCGACACATTGAAAACAATGATACGTGCGCCACCGGTTTCGCAGGCTTCCCGAAGGGTTCCGGGGCCTGAATCTTCGAGGGAAGTGACTACAATCACTTTTCCACCACGACCTCCGGGAGTGTACATGCCACCACCTTCCGCACCGGGGAAAGCAGGAATATTGCTCTTTATCAAATCTTCCGGTTTAGAAGCCCACGGCTTATAGGGGCGTCCTTTTTGTGCTTCTTCCAAAACTGTCGGCAGGGCTTTTTCCCATGCCGCATCTGATTTCCGTTCGAACTCCGCTTCTTGTTTTGCTCCTCTAGCCTTTACCGAGTCCGGAATCACAGGATACTGTGCTGCCGCAGGTAGTACGCAGGCAACCAGCATCCATGCTGATAATACTTTCTTGATGTTGTTCATTCTTTCGAATCTTAATAGGTTTACTAAAAAGACGATTAAGAAAGCATTTTGTAATCGGTTATCTCTCTCCTTTCCGCCATTCATTCATATATTCACGGGGAGTCTGGTTATATTTCTTCCGGAAACACTTGCTGTAATATCCGGAATCTTTGAATCCGACAGCAAAAGCAACTTCTGAAACGCTTAAATCCGTGTTCTTTATCAGTTCGATGGATTTATTCAGACGGATTTCTTTTACCAGATCTACGGGTGCCAGTCCGGTAAGGCTCTTCAACTTTTTGAAGAATGCCGAACGGCTCAAGCCGATACCGGAAGCTATCGTGTCTATATTGAAATCACTGTCATCCATGTTTTCCTCAATCACCTGATGAATCTTTTCGAGGAATTGCACGTCTTTCTTTACCAGATATTGTTCGTAGCTGTCTTCTTCCGTCGTTGTCTGATTCTCCATTTGCTGACGGATACGTTCACGGAATATTTTCCGTTCGGCGAGCAACTGGTCGATACGTGCCAGCAGATATTCTTTGCTGAATGGTTTGGTTATATAAGCATTCGCACCTAATGTAATCGCTTTTGTCTTGGCGCCTTCATCGTTCTTTGCGGTCAGGATAATCACAGGAATATGACTGATCTGGAAGTCTTTACGGATAGCCTGCAACATTTCCAAACCACCCATTTCAGGCATCATCTGATCGGTCACTACGATGTCAGGATGATATAGATGCACTTTCTTCAAGCCTTCCACTCCATTATTGGCTACGTGAATATTGAATTTATCTTCGAGCTGAAGTTTTATCAACTGACAAAGGTCTTTATTGTCTTCCACCAACAAGAGAGTAGGCAACGAAGCGTCAATTTCCAGTTCTGCTTCCATTCCTTCCGATGAAGAAATAGTCTCAGCCGATCCTTCTTCGGAAGCGGTCGGAGCAACTTCTGTATCGCTGACATAGTAGTCAACTTCGGACGGACGGTAATGTTCCTTATCCATCAGAAGTTCTACGGTAAATACAGCGCCCTGTCCTTCGGGACTTTCGGCACGAATCACCCCGTGGTGCAGATTGACTATCTCTTTGGAAAGTGCCAGACCGATACCTGTACCTTGATAATACGGATTCTTTGTATTCTCCCCTTGTGAAAAACGTTCGAATATCTCGGTCAGTTTGTTTTGCGGAATCCCCTCTCCATTATCTTCCACCCGCACATAACAACGTTTTCCGTCGTCCGTCAGGCCGGCAGTGACATGGATACTTCCACCGGCATGGGTAAACTTGAATGCGTTTGATATGATATTACGGATCACAATACTCAATTTATCTTTGTCCGCCCATACCATAATTGATTCATCCGGCAACTGAAAAGTAAAGCTGATTTCATTCTCTTCCGAGAGTACCCGGAATTCTTTTTGGAAAGAGGCAATCATTTCATTGAAATCAATCAAGGAAACATGCAAGCGCATCTTGCCGTTCTGAATCTTGCGGAAATCTAGTATCTGATTGACTAACTGCAACATCTGATTGGTATTCTTCTCCATCAATTCTACATATTGCAATCCTTTCGGAGATAGTTGCTCGCGTTCTTTCAATTCCTGTATCGGGCCTTTAATCAATGTCAAAGGTGTGCGGAGTTCATGGGAAATATTGGTAAAGAACTTGATTTTCAGTTCCGAAACCTTTTGCTCGATATAGATGTCATTCTTCATCTTAATCATAAAGAAAGCCAGTCTTAGGGCAAAATAGAGAGCTGCCAGCCCAAGAATAACGTAGATAAGCGTCGCCCACCAACTCAACCACCAAGGTGGAAGAATGGTAACGGCTAACGTACGACTGGAAACAAGTTCGGGACTGGCTTCATCTATCGTTTCCACACGGAACGTATAGCTGCCGGGGGGCACGTTGGTATAAGAAGCAATACGGTTCTTACCATTATAATGCCATTCTTTTTCGTATCCTTCGAGTATATAGCGGTATGTCACCCTGTTCTGATTGTAGAAATTCAAGGCGGCAAATTCTATCGTGAACATGGACTGGTTATAGTTCAGTCGAATCGCGTCTGTGTACGTAATGGATTCTTTTAGAATCGGGCAATCCTGGAAACTACGCAAATCCCGGTTGGAAACCTTAAAATCGACAATACGTGTATCATACTTCGTATGTTGCGTTTCCAACTTGTCAGGGGAAAATGCCAGAATCCCCTGACGGGTACCGATCCACAAATCCCCGTTCAATGTGCGGAGCGCGCTGCCCTCTTCCATTTCCACATTCAGAAATCCGTCATATTTGTCATAGTTACGGAACTGTTCGGTAATCTTATTGAAACAGGACAGACCGATTTCGGTAGTAAACCACAGATTCCCATTCTTGTCTTCTACAATTGACTTGACTACATCGTTGTTCATACCTTCACGTATGCCGTAGGATTTGAAAACCGGTTCATGTTTTTCCTTGTCATATTGAACTAATTTGTTCAGTCCTCCACCAAATACACTTACCCATATTTGCGAATCAGCATCTTTATATAGCACATAGATATCATTGTCCGCCACGTTGGAACGGTCGCTAACCTGACGGTAGGTTTCAAACTGAATTTGTTCGGGCGTTGTAAAATGCCCGTCAAAAGACATCAGGCCATCCATTGTTCCCACCCAAATACGTCCGTCTTCATCTTCCGTCATTGTACGCACTTCCATATAAAGCCCGTAAGGCGGATATTGTTTCAGTCCGTTGTATTTATGTATAAAGCCAACTTCCCCGTTTTCTTCGGAAAGCAGGTTCAATCCCCCGCCTAATAATCCTACCCAAATGCGTCCCTGACTATCCTGATAGGTAAAATACACATCATTATTACTGATAGAGTTCGGATTTTTAGGGTCATTCTTGTAACGGGTAAAACGTAGGCCATGAGGTGAATTCATATCCGGCTCGGCTTTGACAAGTCCGTTTCCTTTGGTAGAGAACCACAGATTTCCGTCCTTATCTTCCATTATATGATAGACTGCCCCCAACAGATAGTTCTTGTCTGAGAAAATCTGCTTCATCTGTCCGTTACGATCCAGACGATACAAAGTCTGCCAGCGGGTTCCCACCCAAATATCTCCGTTCTTCGCCTGGAAAAGGGCACGTATCCCCTGATTCCAGGAAGTAGGTCTTTCGGTGGTAACGGGAACAGGAGATACTTCGGTCAACAACTGGAATTGTTTTTTGGGGAAATTCACTCTATACACTCCGCTACTTGTAGATGCCAGCCACAGAATACCATCCTTATCCAAAAGAAGATGGAAGAAAAGTTGGTCGGGAATGTCATCAGAGAACGGTTTCATTTGGTTGATACGGGTCATCTCCAGTTTATCCCTGTCGAACAAAAGTATTTCTCCGCTTGGAGTCAGGAAAAACATGCCTTGCTCGCCGGCATCCTGCATTTCAAAGTTTCCGATAGAATTCTGGACGGGGAATTTAAAGCGGCGGCTGCTTCTGTTCAGAGGATCATAATATATCAATGCATGATTCCCTTCCTGAAACCATATCTTGTCATATTTATCATAGAAGATCATTCCGGCATCTTTTCCGGAGATGGTAAACGGAAGTTTAGTGAGTTGCTTGTAACCGATATTGTATTCATAACTTCCTTCATTAGTGGTAATATACATCAAACCGGATTCTATAACCAATAAATTGGAGATTGGCTGCTTGATTTCCGGTATTTCATAACGGTTCACTACTCCATTTTGAGGGTCGATACTATAAATATGCCCGTCCCTATCCCCTAGCCACAGGAACCTGGAACTATAAGCAGCACAAGTGAACTGTTCGGGATTGGCGGAAATCTTTTTCTGTATGAAATCACCCGGTTTATCTTTCAGGGCATCTCCTTTTCTAAGGGATAAAATCTGATAATCCATGCCAATCCAGTTGATGAACTCGGCTGTTTCACAGAATACATTGTGTTTCAGCCGCATATCATAGACGTTCACGTTGGGGCGTGAATCGTGCAACTGCTTCATTGTGATTTTTCCATCCTTATCGGTATAGGCACGCAGAAGGCTCTTGTCCTTGGTCAATAGCAGGACGTCCCCGTCTTCTGTTGTCTGGATTTTGATAATCTGAATGTTTTCGGAGTATTCTTTTACGTCGTCATAGACTGCATGGAAACTTTCATGGCGCTTGTCGAACAGGTAAAGTTTACGGTCGATGGTCTTAATCCATAGGAAACCATTTTTATCTTCTACAATACGCTGAATCTTGCGAGGGGGAATATCGGCGGAATAAAAGCCGTCGCGGTTGTCATATGAGCGGAATTTAGTTCCGTCAAAGCTACATAGTCCATACCATGTGCCGAACCAGACAAAGCCATCCTTCCCTTTTAAAGTACAATTGACGATATTATTAGACAAACCGCGCTCGGCTGTGTAGTGTTCAACAATCATATTCGGATAGGCAAAAACACAAGCGCCCATCATTGATAGTAATAGTATTAGAATATTCCGTTTTCTCATTTATGGTCATCATTGGAATTAAATGTAGTCAAAGATACAATTTTTTTTGAAGATAGTGACCGGAATCACTATCTTCTTATCTTTTATCGTTCTATTTTTCTGTTCCAAATTCAGTCTGCTGACGTTCCACCTCGTCCAATACCCGTTGGCGCTCTTCTTCGGTCAGTTGTACTTTTCCTTCGGATTTACTGTTTATAAAACCTGTTTTAACTGTTGGTGAAGTGACAGCCTGTTCCACATAACAGAAAGGAAGTTCTGCCGGAATACTTTCAAATTCCAGTTCGGCGGCTGTCGGAGCTTGTGTGCCCTCAAACTGAACGTGTGCTTTTACTTTTATCTTACCGGCTTTCCGTGTAGAACGGATCAGCACAGGAGCCGATCCGAATTCCACGGCACGGGGATTGGCATTGATTGTGGCATCTCCAATAATCTCCCCCTCACCTTCTACCGTAAATACGATATTTTCTTTTGCCAGACGGCGTACGTTTCCATTATCGTCGGTCACTTCGGCAATTACCACAATGAAATCGGAGCCGTCTGCCACCAGGTTGACTTTTTGTGTATCCACATGCATACGCAGTTTGGTAGAACGGCGGGAAGGCATTTTCTTTTGTGTACATACCACTTTCCCGTTGATAATACCTTCGGCAACCATATTGACCTTCTGCCAGTTCTTTTGGGTATAGCTGTATCCACGCGCTTCCCAAAAATCCCATACATCATCGAAAATAACAGGTGCGTTCGGCATATGCCCTTTCGCGTGAACCACAGGCTTCGTCCATGTTTTTGTTCCGTCATAAATAGAAAGACGCACAGAATCACAATTACTGAACACTACTACGTCTTTATCTGAGAATTGCGACATTTCGTGAGCAATAAATATCATCGGCCCGCATTCAGCTATAGGATGTTCGAGATTGGCAGGTGACTGGCTGCGAAACATTGCATAAGCGTATTTCTTCTGACGGAAAGCATCGTAGACACCACCCCAATAAGGGTCAGGGTGATAACCGCGCTGATGGTCAAACGGATGCCATTGGGCACCACCGATAAACAGACCTGTGGTGCGGTACATTTCATCATAGTTTTTCGCCAGGGATAATGCTTGTACAAGCAGCGGTCGTTCTCCCCAACTACGGCTTGCACGGTTGTTGTTATTGTGTGCGTACCAGTCGTCCACGTTTTCTCCAAATTCACGGGTAAAGATACACTGTTCCGGCCTGTCCGCTTTTTCATCATCGCCCGGCCAGCCATAGACTACATCATAATGCTCTTTCACACCTGCCGAATGAACGTCGGCAGCCGCTACCGGACGTCCCGGATAAGGATATTCTTCTCTGGTTATTTCCAATGCCTTCAAGGCAAAATCTAGCGGATAGCGGGTTTCATTCAATATCGGTTCCCACATCAGGACAGACGGATGATTGCGGTCACGACGAATCATTTCACGGGTGTTTTGATGAACCAGTTCCCCGAACTTCGGATCTTTATTCCAATATTGCCATCCGGGAGTAGCTACAATGACAAACATTCCGAGTTCGTCACAGGCATCCATAAAGGCAGGGTCTTGCGGATAATGAGCTACACGAATAATAGTACATCCTGCATCCCGCAGACGCTTCGCGTCACGCCATTGCTGTGAGTTGGGCAAAGCATTGCCTACATACGCGAAATCCTGATGGCGGTTAGCTCCTACCAATTGTCCGAAAGGCTTTCCATTCAGCCAGAAGCCGTCTTTTCCACGAAACTCGGCAAGACGGATGCCTGCACGGGTAATTCCTCCGTCAATAGTTTGATTGCCTTTCTTTATCCGTGATTGTATCCTATATAAATAAGGTGTGTCCGGTGACCATAGTTTCGGATTCTTCACTTCCATTTGTTGCCCGATAGATTTCTTTTCTCCAGGTTTCAGGGAAAGTTTGCCGGAAGTACGTTTGATGACTTTTCCGTCTGCATCGGTCAGGGTGGTTTCTACGGTGACAGTTTCCTGATGTCGTGCATCATTCTGTAACTCAGTCTTTACACAGACTTGCGCGCTCTTATCGCTGATTTTATCGAAATGTACGAATACTCCACCACCGGCAACGGTTTGGGAATCAAGAGCGTCGGTAATAGCAACAGGTGATTTGGCAATCATCCATACATCACGATAGATCCCGCCGTGATAGGCAAAGTCCAAGGTATACTGGCGTTTACCGGGGGGATAAGATTTGTCATCGCTGTTGTCTGTTAAGACAGCAAGCAGACAGGAGTCACCTGCCTGTACGCCATTGGCGGTTAAATCTAACGTGAATGGCAGATAGCCACCGATATGCTCTTGAACACGCTTCCCGTTCAAGTAGATAATCTGCTTGCCCATGGCGGCTTCAAAATGAATAGTCACCCGTTGTCCTTTGGTTTCGGAAGGAATCACGAAATGCTTGCGATACCATGCCGGGCCTTGATAATTACGGCATCCACTGGCTTCGGCAGGCATCAGTTCCACTGTATGCGGGGTAGATACTATTTCCCAGGAGCGGTCGTCAAAGTCCACGGCTTCCGCCCCACGGACATCTCCTTTAAAGAATCGCCATCCCGGATTGAAATTATACACTTGTCGTCCACTACCGGGAAGCTGGATAAATCCGGCGACCGATGTCTCGGGATGGTAAGTTTCTGTCGCTTGTCCTTTCTCTGTCAATGAGAACAGCAACAAAAAAGCTGATAAGATTAAAAACGGTCTTTTATTCATAATTCCTTTATTTCTTAATCATTATAATAATGTCTTTCTTTCTACTTTCCGGCCAAACTTTCAAATCCTTCACCTTTCCGTCTTTCAGAGTAACTTCTACTGTAGTCTTGTCCGGCGCATGCAGTTTAAAATGCACATTCCATTCTTTCGGCCATGCGGGGAAAAGAAGAATTTGTTCTCCATTGGTCTGCAAGAGCATCTCCTGAAGACCTATCATTCCGCTACCTCCCCAGTTATGGTCGGGAGTCCAATCGTATCCCGGCCCCCAAAAAGCAGGAAAGCGGTGCGTACCATCAGACAGTTTGGCAAGGGATAGTCTCTTCGCTTCTTCGGTTAATCCCAAACAGGCAGCCCAAATGTTATCTTGTTTCCATCCGGTATGCGAACGAAACTTGATTGCGTCAGGGTCATAGAAATATGTATTACGGGCTACTTCCAGTTTTTCCTTTCCTACTCCATAGATGCGCCATGGAAATACAGGATAAAGCTGCGGGGTTTCTATGTTGTTGATGCGTTCCCAACTTACAGCGGGAGAAATCGTCTGTCTTAGTTCCGGGGTAGATGCAGGATTCAGAGAGTCTTTTACCTCTATATATCGCAAAGGGATCGGGGGGATTGTTTTCAATATCTCCTCTTTCTTTCCATACGTTTCGAGCACAGTCCGCAAGGCTGCTATGGTACTACTGGCATTATTCGTCATCTTATAGGTTTCACAGGCAGAACCCGGAAAAAGAATCAGATGCCCGTCACCGTCCAGTGCTTTTCGTCCGCGACGGGATGCAAGCATACGATAGTGTTCGTCAAAGAATGTGAGTGAGCTTTCTATCAAAGGAAGATAAGGAGTGATGTCGGCATCCGCATAGTTCTTTGTTTCCAGTATCATCTGGCAAAATTCGAGCACCGTATCCCACTCATATTCGAGCCACGCATTATATTCCAATCCCTTGTCAAACCAATCAGGACGCTTGAAACCATATTCCGCAGGGTTAGGCAAACCGAAGTTCTCAATCTGCTCACTGAAGCAAGCTCCATCATGCTGCCAGTATATACGGCTACGAAGCTCTGCATTTTTCAGCATCCGGTTGTAGAAATCAAATTGGGCGGACATCATGTCATAATCCCCGCTTTTCAGCATCGGCCAATATACCAAACGTTGGTTCTGTGCGGTCATTGTGCCACCTCCCCATTTCCGGTAATCGGGAGTAAATGATTGTTTTTCGTCTACATGGCAAGGATCGAAAGTAAACAGTCCGCCGTTAAATTTCGTCGGTACGCTACCGTAAGCATTGCAGCCCAGCATATAGCGGAATAGTGTGTAGTTCCGCGTAATTTCCTGTGCTTCTCCTTCCGCTACGATAAAACTGCGTTGCCAAAAAGAGTGCCACCATGAACGGGTTTGTTTTTTATCTTGTACTATGGTCTTTGCGGAGTTTTTCCCTTTCGGGGCAATTCGTCCTAAAGCAATTTGCAGACCTTGTTCCCATTGTGTCGTGGTTTCTGTCTGTTCCGTATGTAGTACAATATAAAACTGTTCCTTGCGGGTAGCTTTGGAAGAACGAAAATTCCAGGCACGGAAGTCCGTTCCGGCATATATGCCATCCGTAGTATTTGTAAATTCCAGGTTCTCTCCGAAAAGAGTTCCGCCGAAAGTCAGATTCTTCAAGGGATTCATCATTTGTGATTTCACTTCGTCCATCCCTTGTTGGACTACGGCAACATCAAAGACTGTCTGTTCGGGGTTGCGATGATAAAATACAAGTTGGTTGTTCCTGCCGGATGCATTGTTTTTCAGAGATACGAAGTCGGCACTTGTAACCGTTCCTTTCGGGGGAGCCCATTTGTAAGAACACTGTTGTCCCTCTCCTTTCCGGATAGGACGTTCCTGATAACGCCAGTTTTCATAAGAGACTTCTGTATGCAAAGGCTGTGAATTCGCTATTTCGACATGAATAACCGGATGGAAGACATCTACCCAAAACTGTATTTGCGCACCTTCGGCTTCAACTTCGACATAGCCGTCTTTCAATTTCAATTCCTGACGGAAGCTTTTGTTTTCTTTGAAAGGATTGGGTGACAGACGAAGCCGGAAACGCCCTTGTTTCAGTTGGCAGTTATTTTCATCAAACGTACCGCTGCGGCTTACATAAAACAAGATGTCGCCATCTTCCACCCATATATTCATACCAATATCACCGCCACCGCAAGGCATGGATTCGGAAGAATTACGGCTGGGGGTATTCCAAACGACATTGGCATGTTGGCTCCAAAGTGCCGACACGCCAATAAGCAGTATGGTTGTAATCAGATAAAATCTTTTCATGTTTTTTATATTACCAATTATCCGAGCGGAAAGACCCTAAAGGTAAACCGTTACAATAAACATCTCCTTCCACATAGTTTTTGAATCCATACCGGACGGCTACCGGATGCGGAACTTTCTCACTTTTCACGAGCATCTTACTACGCTCAATCCAGGCTTTCGCAGGATAGAACACCCTGTCTTCACCTGCTACTTCAAAGTTTTCCGACTCGAAACAGTTCTTGCCGCTAATCCACATTCCGGCACGTTCAAAGCTTACGACTACCGTGTCATTCTTTATTTCAATACTTTTATAATAAGGGCTTTCCCCGTTTACTCCTTCCACTCCATAGGTCTTGGTCAGGGCAAGAAGCGCCAGACGTTCTCCGGCAACCTGTTTCTTTGCTGGATGAATTCCTTTCTCCATTCCTGCGTCCAACAATACCGCCATGCCACTGTTTGCCACACGATGTTCAACTTTCGACTGCGCCTCCCGAAGATAGGCGGAATTTATTACTTCTTTTCCTTTTTCCGTAATGATTCCATAATCATATGGGGCTATCTGACAATAGTAAAAAGGAAAATCCCCTTGTTTCCATTCGGCACGCCAACCGTTAATCAAGGTCGTAAACATATCTGCATACGTATGTGCACGATTCCAGTTATCTTCGCCCTGATACCATATCACTCCTTTCATTGTCATACCAATAAGTGGATGCAACATACCATTGTAAAGCACTGTCGGAGTGCGGTTTTTCGATTTAATGTCCGCTTCCGACTGAGGAATTTTTGCGTCGGGAAAAGCTTTCAGCCAGTCAGCTGTCATCCATGCTTCGCACGCTGAACCACCCCATGCTGCCACCACCAGACCTACCGGAACATCTAATATTTCATTAACCAGTCTGCCGAAATAGTAAGCTGTCGCACTGAAATCACGGACACTGGCCGGTGCTGCTTCTTTCCATGAACCGACTACATCATTTTGCGGAGTAAACGTAGAAGTCCGTTTGACCGTAAACAAGCGAATTTCAGGATTCTTACTGTGAAGAATATCCATGTTGGCATTCTCCACCGGCTGGTTCTTGAATCCTTTCATCGGCATTTCCATATTGCTCTGTCCGGAACATAACCATAACTCACCTATCAATATATTATTCAGTGTTTTTTTACTTCCATCATCAAAGGTGACAGTATAGGGGCCTCCTGCTTCGGGGGTAGCAACCGTAAGTTTCCACGCACCATTCTTGTCGGCAGTTGCTACATACTGTTTCATATTCCAACTCGTCGTTACTGTTACTTTTCTATTGGGAGTAGCAGTTCCCCAAAGATTGGCATTTATCTGTTGCTGCATCACCATTCCGTCGGAAAAGATTGCAGGCAATTTTACTTCAGCATGTGTTGGCAGGCAGGCAGCAAGTAGAAAACTTGCCAATATTGTACCTGTTTTAATCATTGAACTTTTCATACTTTAACTGTATTATAATGAATCAGGCACGGATTACGCTGTTGTTTTTACGTAACACGATTCTCATGGGCCGTGTAATCCGTACCTTAAAATCTTAATCTGTGATAGAAAACCCCAAAGAACCAAGCAATCCTGCCGGAAGCAACGTTCTCTCTGCCCTGCGATATTTAGCGTTCGTCCAGATCCCGTCAAACGGTGCTTTTCCTTCATCGGCTCCTTGCAATGCATTCGCCCACGTGTTCGTCACTTCTATTTCGAGTTCATTCATTCCTTTTTTCAAGGCTGCGGTTATATCAGCCCGATAAGGAGCCGTCCAAACAGTGCCACAATCTATTCCATTCACACGAACTGTTGCTATATCGCATATCTTCCCCAAGTTCAGCCAGACTTTTCGGTCTTTCTTCAGCTTATTCTTCCAACGGAACATGGTTTTATAAATCGCAGTTCCTGAATAATAGCGGATTTGTTCGTCATCCTCTTTACTCCAGTCAAACAGTGTTTTCCGGGTTATTTCTTTTCCATTGTTCAGGAAAGTAACTTTATACTCTTCCGGTTCAAAAGTTACTTCCTCAATATTTCCAGTGGAGTTTTTTTTCTCTTTCCACTGTTTTTGCGTATCACTATTATGACCATTACGGGCTTCTTCCGTGGAAAAGACAACGAATACCGACTCATTGGGAGCCAATGTCAAAGTTACTTCCGTGCGATTATCTTTCAGTTCGTAAAGGGGATTCGTTTCAATCTCACCCGTCACGGGATTCCAACACTCCGGTTGGCTTCCGGTGATACGCATACTTGCGGTGAACGTACGTGTTTCTTCTTTCTGATTGGCAATAAAATAAATATCTCCCAATTCACCGCGACGATGTGTCCAGGCAATGTCTTCCGGCACAATCAAATCACGTTCCAGTCCATATGCAGAGAAGTCGTCCTCCATATAAGGAATGGCAGGAATCAGCACACCTGCTTTTTTCAGTTCATTGACCTTTTGTTTCACTTCCGGCGAAAGTTCCACCGGTTCAGGATTCATCGGACGGGCATTCGGCAGTACCAAAACCTTATAACTGGCTCCGCCCGGCAATATCATTCTGCCATTTTCTACTTTTGCCAAACGCAATAGTGCATCCTTGTTAAAACTGTCATAAGCATATCCCCGAAGCGGATTCACCCATTTTTCAGGATCAGCCATATTCGCGGAATGAGTAACGCCTACCGGACGTACACGCAAAGGCTGTCCCTCATTCGCCAAACGAACGCGTTCGCTTTCCACACGTTCCGCACCGAAGATCCCCGGAAGGGACGGAACCAGTCGCTCAGGTAATACCGAACGTCTCGGCACTTCCTCACCTGTGAATACTGCGATATCTGTCACCGGATGCCCGTACTGCAATAACGACTGGCAACGGGCGGCATATTCGGAAAAGGCTTTAGCGCCCTTATCCCACCAAGTCTGGTCACGTTGTAAGAAAAGCCCGATGCCATCCAGTGTCATGCCGGGTTTGCGCTCTAGCCAGGGATTATGTACATATACGTGGTAGAAGAGACGATTGATTCCTAATGCGTAATTACGATCCAACAATGCTTTCAACATTCCGGGATATTCATTCCATGTGCCACGCACTTCGGTGAATCCTTCCGCCTGAATGATATTCTTTCCGTAGATATGGGCACCGCTGATGGCATCGAGCATATCATTCGGTTTATCATGGGTAGGACTGTTCAGCCAAAATTCTCCCATAGGAAGATCTACCTTTTGGTAATGCAGCAAGCCGTCACTCACCATTGTCGGTGCTACACACTCCGCTGAAAACTGACAATCATACTCTTTGGCACAGTCTGCCAGTACCTGATAGAAAACATCGACTACCAGTCCGGCAATCGTTGTACGTACATCGCGCAGGATCTTTTCGCTCCGTTCGGCACTTTCCATGGGAATACCTGCCAATAGAGGTAAATAAGGTATCAGGTCATAGCCGTGACGTTTCTTGAATTCAGTTGCGAAATTATGATTCCAGTTCTGACTTCCGCATTCCCAACTGTCCACATGCATATATTTCAGTACACGCCGTGCCACTTCCGGATTCGTTTTTACAAATGCTTGTGCAAACCAGTTATCAAACTGTTTTCTTACTGTTGCCGGATCGAACTTATCACATTCCAGTCCCTTTCCGCCACCGGCTGTCGCATTGGTATGTCCGGTAGCAGTATGCCCCATGCGGAGTAATTTCCATTTACCTTCAGGGAGAATGGCAGTCAATGTTTTCTCTTTAGAATGACTGGCAGGGATATTATTGTATTGTTCCGTCAGATTAATAATCTGTGAAAGTGAATAACAATCCTTTTTCCCTATTTCTCTTTCCTTAGTGGATTCAGCTACACGCCATACCAGTCCGGCTTTTCCTTCCCACTGATTCAGACGGGCTTCCCGATGCAAGCGCAGTTGTTTTATTTTCAAATTGGGCTTCCATTTCGCGGCATCCATATCTTCACTTCCCGGTTCACTCCCTTCGGGTGTCCAATAGAAACGGAAATAACGGGCAGTAGTTGCGGGAATACTATGCGTGGAGTTTTCATCTGTATTCTGCCATCCCTGACGGGCAGGAACCAATTGTTTTACGAAACGGTAATTGACACCGTCATCACTTGCCATCACTTTCAAGCGATGTGCCTGATAATTATTGCCATTCAAGACTATTTCTATGTTCCGGCAGGTAAAAGGTTGCCCGTATTCGTATTGGATATAGCATGGATACGAAGAGCGGATAACTCCTGCCGCATCCATATTCACTGTTTGGGCGGGCTTTATATTATCCGTTATCGCCAAGTTTACGCATGTGATTTTGGCAGGCATTTCATCTACTTCATCTTCTACCGGTAAAGCAAACAATGCAATATCTTCATAATAATTCTCATAAACTTCCGGTTGTGGCAGACGCAATGCATCAAGTTTTCCGCCATTAACAATCGTATCGCTCCAAACGACTTTCTGCATGGATTCTTTGGGAGTGATCCAAGGCCCTCCCGCCAATGCAAAACCGTCACAGATATGCATTCCCAGTTTCAGCCCTAACCGGTCGGCTTCTTCCATGCTGAAACGTACCATTTCCCACCATTCAGGGGTTAACTGTTGTGCTTTGCCATTATATTGGGAGCCTTCATTTATACCTTTAATCGGCATCAGGTACGTACCTCCGAGTCCTGCATGTTTCATTGCTTCCAAATCGGCGGTAATCCCCTCTTTGGATACAGCGCCATACATCCAGTACCAAAATGTCCAAGGTTTCGCTTCATCGGACGGGTTCTGAAATTGGTCGCGAAGTGAGCGTGTTTGTTGCGCATCGGCAGGACAGAAAGCAGTCCATGCCAATAAAGAGATTGCAAATATTCGCTGTTTCAGTCGGCTTTTCATTTTAATATCTATATTTTACTATTAAAAAAGACGAAAAAGGAAATATTTTGTACTCACTATTTGTTGAAAATATTAGAGAGACGTAAACTTTAATTATAAAAAGTGCACCTCCTTTCCCACTGGAAAAAAGGTGCACACACAAACAAAACAAACAATAGACGACCTTCACAGGCAGTATTCGTATTTTATTTTTCTAAATGCCGCTATTCGATACAATCCAGGACATAAATTCTCTCCCTATATTCTGAGGGTGTCATGCCGGTATGTTCACGAAAGAATCTTGTCATAACGGAATTTGACTGGAAGTGTGTTCGCGAAGCCACTTCTTTTATCTCGAGATTAGTGTCCTTCAATAGTGCTTTTATTTCAAGAATGGAATATTCTATAATCCAGTCTTTTGCTGAACGACCGCTCATATCGGTTATTACCATTGTCAGATGTTTAGCGGACACGCACATCTTTTCCGCGTAAAAAGCGACATCCCTACATACCGTATGAAACTCTATCACCAAACAAAAGAAATCGAATACAATTTTTTCCTTACGGGTATATTTTACTAATTCGGCCACTTCCGGTTTTCTTTTATAAGCCGCATAGATATCCCAATAGAAAACACGTAACAGTTGCATGATAGACTCCCGTCTGAATAAGTCCTGGGGTAAGTCAATACGGTAAGTCAATATCTGGCAAAAATGAATGAAACGTTGACATTCTTCATCGTATAGCGAAGTGCTGAAATTCTTTCGCATATAGAAAAAGAAGTCAAGGGTAGGCATACATATACCGCTTATCGTATCTATAAACAGGCTTTTGGATACTTTTAGGAATGTCATTGAAAAATCATCACTAATTTCCGTGACAGATGCCAACTGGAAAGGAAAAATAATGACCAAATCATTGGGGACAATACGCCGTTTATTACCGAAAACATTAAAGAGCGCACTTCCTCCCGTACATATCCCGTTTATCCCCTCTTCAAGATACGTCGGATTTTCATCAAGAGGTAAATGGGCAATTGTAGTATATACGTTAAACTCTTCAGATTTCAATAATTTGTCAACTACTTTATCAGGACTATATGGCATATTCATTTTCATTGAATGTTATTAATGCTATTTTTACAACTCATACTTCGTTCATAATTCATTTCGACGGAATATCCCGAATACAGCGGAGAAAATATTTAGTACTTTTGGAACCGCTAGAGGATGCATATTTCACTTTTGTTGCGTCAGGATAGAATTTCATATACCATGCATAAGTAGAAGAACCGGAATGTTCTGTTGCCAACCAATAAGCGGTACCGTTTGTAGACAATGCGAATTTATTAAAACCAGTTCGCACATTTGTTTCCTCCAATTTTCTATAAAAAATCATTATCAGGCTACCTTCCCGAAAGGTAGGAACCCGCCATGTTCCCGGTGCGTCTTTTCCATATTTTCCACGGTACATGGCACATCCTTTAGGAACGGCATAACTTGCAACATCATATTTATTTTGGTTTGCTGTAGCAAGATATCCGTTTGCAGTAGCCCAGTCCATTGTTGTCGTAGTTGTACTTGCACCATCACTGTCAATCGCATCCGGAGATATAATAAATCCCTTGGAGACTTTCATATCATTGTTGCCACTATTTATAGCATTATTATGCCGACTTACACGATGAACATAAACTAAATTTCCATTGCTATCTTTGACAGGGTTCGTGTTTTGACCGTTTGAAGTCCATTCATAGAGTTGAATATTCGTATAAAACGTTGAATTTTCACTTCTATTCTCCACTCTACTTTCGGGTAAACCTGTCGAATATATAACTGCATATTGATTTCCTTCCTCATCCGTATATATACCCGTTATCTGAGAATATCCCTTTACATGCATGAAGAGAGACGCGGAAATTATAATAATCATTCGTTTCATTTTATTCTTGTTTTTGTTTATTTCGCTTTAAAATTGCATTTGCTTGATACTTATATCTCTTACGCACCTTGAGCCACCATCAGTTTTATAGTAAGAATTCAGTCCGTTATACCATCTTTTGACACTACCATTTCCATCTTCCGTAGTTGTATTTCCGCTGGTAATATTCAATGAACTACCTATATAAATACCAATCAGTTGATTGGATGCAGGCATATACCACTTTAATTCATCACCTTCTATTCGTCCGTTTCCATCTTCATCTCTGTTTTTATCATAACAGACTCTTGCGGAAAAGGTACTGGCCGGATATTGGTATTGATATAATAGTACATGACCGTTTGCATCTTTCTGCGGAACAGGTATATCACCTGTCCAAGAAAGGTTATGTATATTTTCAGCTAGATTAATCGTTGCTGTTTTTCCGCAATTTATATCATCTGTCCCATATGATTGTGCTGCTGTTTCAACATTGTTATAACCATATTGTATTTTTCCCATGGTGGTTATGCCCACCAGATATTTATTTGTGCTACGCACAGATAATCTGTCATGCACTAATCCCATCGTATAATTCCCATCCGTATCTTTTACTCCTCCGAAACGTCCGGCATATATTGCCGGTCGCTGATCCATTCTGAATATATGTGAAGCTTGCAATATTTCTCCATCTCCCTCGGTTGTGGTAGTAACTTTGATAAATAAGGAACGCTTTCCTTCCGCATCGCTTTCACCACCAGAATCGACCAGATTACCGTTTTCATCATATATGTACTCATCATTATAAAGATAAAATTTTATTTGTGTGGGAAGTATGGTACTTGCTTTGATATATGTATTCAGCGGCTCCTTGACATTATTATATGCATTGGTATAATTAGATGAAGAAGACAAACGAAGCCAACTGTTATCGGGAGCTTTCTGTGTACATTCTTTATTGGTATATATCTCCACTTCCACTGTTCTTCCCTGAGTTTGTACAACTATCGGTCGAACATCATAAGCTGCATCAAGGTCATAATCTTTACCTGATTTATTGTAGAGGTTCTTAAAAGTATCAAATGATGCCCCTCCACTAACAGCTACATTATAACTAGCATGAAACTCTACATATTGACTGGCAATGTACGCTCTAATCCGTTCATCGTTTTTTGCAGAATTTATGTCTGCGTTAATGGTAGTACGTAGATTATAAAAATGATTGGGTTCCACATCAAAATTGTTAGTATTGTTGTTCCCGACATACATTTGGTAAATTGCATATTCGTCTGTTACAGTAGAATATGCCCATGCTTCTATCTGTGTACCCAACACTGGTGCAGCCCCAGAAGGTACTTTATTGACTATTTTGTAGTAACGTTGGTTTTCACTCATAATACTACCTACAGTTCCCTGACAATTCTGTGCAACATACCATGTTGCCGAATAAAAGCCGTTTGTATCCGGTTCGCCCAATTTATCTACTTCAAACGTGGCATAAGTATCTTCATCACTATTCTTTTCAGGATTGGTGAGCCGAATCGTACTGTTTACATTCAATAATTTCAAACCCTGCAATTTGTAATTTTCCACTTCAAATTTATAGCGTAATGTAATGCGTGCCATCAGCTTTCTTATTTCGATACCTCCAACAAAACCGACAGGCTTGTTATATTCGACCAATCCCCGGTTACCTCCGTCAATATCTACGACAGTAACACCCGGCACTTCTCCGGCCAATGGTACTTCGTCGTCAGCGGTGATAAGTGACTGGGTATGACCTTCTATATTAGTCAAGTATTCAAAACTCCATTTTTTAAGTTCATCGAGATAACTTACCTTACTCATGTCATAATTTAGCTTGGGACCCAGCACCAGCAGATATAAAGTTTGATTCTCCGCCACCACAAGAGGAACATCTATTGTTGCTAGATCATTAATAGCTGTCGTAGTATCACTCAGTTTATGAGGTTTTCCATTAATGGAGCCATCTTCCTTAAACTGGAATAGCCATAGGTTGTGTAGTTTGGTTGTCCCATCGGAAGCACGGGTAGTTATGGTATGCGGTTCCTGCTTTCCTTCCAAAACCACAGTAAACGGAGAGTCAGAACAAGTTTCTTTCCTAAAAAATGACTTTGTAGCTGTATAACCACTCGCGAATGTCGGTTCTACAGCAGCAGGAAGACTGACATTCAGGCTGACCATGACCGTTTTACCTGAAGTATTTCCCGGATTAAACTCATCCAGTTTGTCATTTGTGCAACCCAAGTATAACAGTGACAGCAAGGTTGTGCAGACTGTCCGGAAATACTTTCCATATCTAATTCTTATTCTCATATCATATCTATTTATCACCAAGCTTCATGCCGGTTCTTATTGATAACCATTTTGTGAAATAATCGGATTTCCAAGGGAAACTGTTAATCCGGACTCTCTTGCCAATAATATCTCAACCGTAAGATTAATGGCACTCGGACTATCATTTTCCGGGATTTCTATTGAGACAGGATACTCATATCTATGTGATTCAGTATTTACTTCGGTGCTGACACACTTTGTGGCACCTGCATAGCTGATTCTCAAATACAATTTTCCGGCAGGCATGGTTACATCTGTGGGGGTAAGTTGAATGGTTGTCTCGTAAGTTCCTCCCTTCTGAGGTATATTACCAGAACTGCCCAATCCTGTTTTGGCACGTAAATCATATCCGCTTTGTGAAACAGTGAGTAAGAGACTCTCTGTCCGCCCGTCCAAACCGATGCCTGCCACTCTCACTCTAAATGAACGTGGCGAAGCACTTTCCTTACGTTTGACATATACAGAGATATTCTGAGTGTTACTGCCGTGGGTAGTATGTATGCTGCCACCTCCGGGCTCAAATGAAAAATCGTTGGGAGATGCTGTTCCCATTTCCGAACCTGATGTTACAAGTGTTGCCGTCCAATAAGGAATATTTGATATAATGCCGAAGTAAGAGTTTCCACTATTCTCGGTACCCTGATAAGTGGGACTGACAATATTACCTATCTTCATCTGGCTTTCCGGTATCTCATTGCGCACACAACGGATCATATATGCATTTTGTCTGTTTATACCATTTTGAAGTCCAGCTTCCTGTGATTGACCGGAGAAATTGAATACTGAGGCATCATTTGCCCAATACCATCCATTGGAACGATCTCCCTTGGAAATGCCGTCCGTATCCCTATACCGGTTATGTGGAGAAAGCAACCAATGGAAAGAAGGGTAACCGTATGAATTATTTTCATTATCAGTTGCCATTATCAGAATGTTATTCTCATCCGAAGTAGCCATATGCCACTGTCCGTTATCCACAATTCCCAAAGTCTTGATTTGAGCTTCAGATAGTCCGGCAAGTTTGCAAGGATCTCCCAATCCTTTCGCAATCTGGACTGCCGTATTATTTTCAGGTATTTCACCAGTATCCTGATAAGGAATGTCCGCCCATCCCTTGATAGTTAAAGGGGCGTATGAGCCCGGATACCAAAGTACATCGTTCAGTTCATTAGCATTGTCGGGTGCTGCAAATGTTTTCCCTTCTTCCGATGCGCTGTGTATAGCTATCAGGCTGCCGTACTTGAACAGGACATCTTTGTATCCCGTCTCCGAATGATATGCTTTCAGTACACCTGAATAGATGGTAAAGTCATTCCATATATTCACATTTTTGGATGTATCGGCTGTGGCGTCATAATCTGCCGCCTTGTCACTCACTATTACCAGTCCGTCAATAGGCTTCCAGTTGATTGTGATATCATGTTCCTCCATTGCCACTATTTCCGCATAAAGTCCCATTGCACCCATACCGGTAATGGTGGCGTATATCTGATAATGGTTATTTCGTGTCAGGTTATGGTTTTCAGGGGGATTCTGCCCGATATCTAGTAAATAGATGCAGTTTAGTACCTGCGTACTTCCATTTTTAAGTATGCATTGTGCGTCAATCTTGAGATAGGTTGCTTGTGAAGCATTTTTAGGTTCGGATAACAAGTGCTCGGGGATATAAGTGGCGGGAATTGTTATGAAATCTACGTTATCAGGAATGGTGTATTTATTTCCATTTATTATATATGTACCGTTATTATCGAGTTCGCCTGTTCCTGATATAGTAAGGTCATCCGACCAAATATTTTTCGTATATGCCTGTCCTTCTCCTATGGTAGTGGCGGCTGGCATACGACATACCTTGATTGACAGTTTGGTTACCTTAAAATCCTCATCCAGATTGGTTATATTTTTAATTGCTGTAAAGCTAAGACGGGATACCATACGGGTTACTTTAACCGGTAGTTCCGTCATTTTAACATTATTAATTGTGACTGTGGCATTTTTCCCGTCACTGCGGGATTCTACATAGGCATGCTGCACATTTCCATACATGGGTGGCGGAGCAATGATACCTACTGCGGAGAATGTCACATTTTCTATTTCATTCTCCCGTGTAATGGCGTTGAGTTTTTCCGTAAGTTCCTCTGTTTCATTACAAATGATATAAATGTTGTTGTATCCCCGTGCCGCCCTTATTGGAGCGGTATATGTGTCATCATCATTTATGGAAGTGTCCGAAACACCATTATACACCAGTTCATCCTTGTCATTAAAAACAATCGCACGTACGGAACTTATGACTTTATCATTATCGGTAGTAGTATTGCGTGTCCCCATAGTAATACTTAGAGGTATTCTTTCTCCTTCGTAAATACGTGCACCTGTCGGTTCATTCTCGTTTACACAAGAATCAAGCAACAAGGCAAACGTCGTCAAAAGCAAGACAACTGCCGGAAATTTTATGTTTATAGTTATATTCATCCTTAATCGTGCCAAAATTTTGTTTCAAAAAACGGCTTACATATCCGTTGGCTGAAACCAATACGTCCAATTGTTGACGGTTATGCTCAATGCAATGTAACCGTTCTCTTCCTTGTCTCCAATACGGATATTGATGTCCCACTGATATCTGCGGTCAAGATATTCCTGCTCATCCATCATTTCCGGTTTACTCATCAACAGGTAATCAATGAGGTTTATTGTTGTTTTACCTCCGATATCTATTGCTTTTCCTGAAGATTTTTCTGTGATGGAAAAAGTCATATCGCTATCTTTGACAAGCCTGAGCGTATGAATCCGGGTGTGGAAAGATACTCTACTGTCCTCCTCTTCAGGACAAGGATAATAAGTTATGTTCTTGTTTTTCTCTCCAAAATTATTTTTATAGTCATAAGAACTGTTTGCTGCTATCAGTTGTATATCATATTTTGAAACATCAACAGGGTTGCTGCTCTGTGTAATACCTATCGTTATATCGTTGGTATTGCGCACCAAGCTGACCGTTTCCGTATTGCCGCTATTCTCTAACGAAAACATTTGCAGAGAACTGCTATGCCATAACGCATCGAGATGATTGTTGCTTATGTCATTTTCAGGTTCATATTTCAATGTCAATTTATCTATCGGAGTGCCTGCGGTCATTATCGGTAATGAATAAAAACTGTCTGTTTTTCCTGCCCACACAACAGCCGTACAGCCTTTCAGACGATAAGGTATCAGCATACGATAGTCCGGACTTTTCAGCAGACTGCCATTTTCGGTGAATGTCTGTATATAGCTCCCTTCTGCATCAAACACAAAGACCTTTACTTCTTCCACTTGATCGGCAAACCAGTTTTCGTTTGCCATGTTATAGTCATACCGGAACTTCAGAAAAAGATCACACTGTTCGAGGTCGTCATGAAGGACATCGCAACCGGTAATCCCTGCCGCCATAAAAGCGGCAAGGATTATTATGTATTTCTTTATGTATCTCTTGATTTCCATCTATTAATGCAAATCAACACCTTGTGTCCAGAAAGTCCATGGATTGATAGTGATTTCAACAGATAGATAAGCGTCTGCTTCATCATCATCGGTATCCGGTGGTGTAGGATTATTTGGATCAGGGTCGGACGGATCGGGAATCCACGGTGTTCCAGGGCCGCTCACACTCTGAAGCTCAAGGTGATACCAGTTGTTGCGTACTACACCATATCTACCTAAAGCCATTTTGGTTGTGACATTTTGGTCGTGACGGATTAAAACGTCATAGTAGCATACTGATGCGTGATAGTAACGTACAGCGCAGAAACGTCCGATAATACCGGTTTTCTCATTGAAGTCGTCAACAGTAAGATCTGCAATCGCCTTATCTATGTCTGCAACACCCTCTTCCACGACGCCTGCTTTTTTCAAGAATATAGGCAAATCTGTTTTCAGTCCGCCGCCAGTGGTTTCTTTGTATGCTTTTTGAAGCCCTTCTAGTGTATAATAATTACCTTTCCAAGAGAAGTAACTGGTATTTACAGTCAAATCTTTAGGAGTATACCGAGCTTTTACCACCACCTTGGTAGTAAATCCCAATTGCTGCGCTGCCGCATCCATAGTGTTTTCAAGACAATACAAACTTGTTCCATCCGTCTGCTTCACTTCAGGCATAGTTTCCGCTGTATTATTGATGTTTTTCAGATAATTGAAAGCTGCATCCATGTTAGCTTCCATATTTTCACTAATATCAGGCTGTTCGCTCAGCAGATAGTTCTTATCCCGACGATAAACAGCCCCTTCTGTAGCATTGTCATAAGGAATAAGATCACTATATAATTTTACACTCTTATTGGTAACACTTAATTCCCAACCACCAAAAGTAAAATTGGAACCATCTGGTTTTGTAAAGTCTGGTGACTTAACCGCAACCTCAACTTTGGCACTCAACCGGTCTACATTGATTTTAGCAGGAGTATTTTTGGCGTTAGTCTTTGCCTGATTCTCTGCTTCCGGGGTATATTCAGTCGGTTTAAACACATTCGACTTTACATCTGTTAATGCTCCAGCATCAGTGGTACCTGCACTCGCCATCATAAAATTCTGGTCGCCCGTAACATTGGTAATAGTCGCATCAATAGCAGCATTAATCGTGTTCCAAGGTTTACCCTTTACGGCATCTTTAGATAAATCCCACCCAGCACTATAAGGGTTGATAACCACAAATACTTTCTCAGTTTTTTCCGGCACTAATTTAGCTTCACTGGCTGCAGCAGACGGATTCCCTTCTCCTCCGCTGTTTCCAACAGTAGCACCACTAAAGTCAACCACATCAAGGCATACATCATCCTTGTCAAATAATAGAACAGTTACAGTCCCCGCTTTACTTTCCCCTGAAGTACCCGGTTTTGTTGTTGCTCTTGTAGTAGCTATATGACTTTTAAGCGAAAGCGACAGATACGCTTTGCCATTCAGGTCATCACCCAGAATGTTGTTTTCCCCTGCTTCCTCACTACTACAACCGGCAAGCATAAAAGCTGCCAACGTTGATAATAGAAAACTTCTTGTTTTCATCTTTTTAAATGTTTAAATGTTGTAAATGAAATGATAATTATAAATGATAGTAAAAATAAATCAATAGTCTTGTTTGTTTATTGTCCGGATATTGTCTTTACCTTTAGCCAATTCCTCGAGATTGAGACGTGCTTGTCTCAATCCAGATTCGGCAGCTTTATTGAGATATGCTTCTGCTTGCTCATATTCCCCTTTCAATAAGTGTAACACTCCCACTGTGTTTTCATACTCCGGTACGGAAATCTTTGTTTTCCTAAGATATTCTTCTGCTAATACTGTATCTCCATGTGAAAGTGCAGCCGAAGCGGCATTTAAATTGGCAACCTCATCGTTAGGAAAGATTCTGACGGCTGTTTCAAATAGTTCTATAAATTCCGGTGAACCTTTTTCGTAAGTAAGAGCTACTTGATAGATTTCATTCAGGCTCAAATCTTGAGGTCGACTATGAAGCAGTATTTTTGCCTGTTCTATATTAAAATTCTGAACATTATATTCTATCTTACATATTGCTTTACGTAAATGTGGATAATACTCGTTGAGCATATATCGATATGGCTCACCATGTTTATATAGCATCAATGATTTTTTACGACTAGTATTTGTATGATAATTTATAGCAGCCGGTGTATTATCAATGATATGAAGAATATCCTCTTTCTCCATCATATCAGATTCTGCAACCATCTTGCGTAATCCATCCCAATTTTCACCGCCATATTCCACCTTGTATAATTCTTTAGAAAAAGAGAAATGAGGGAGCAGGTAATTGACAAGTGCTTTCGCACGTCCTTCGGAAAGTTGCCTGTTAAAAAGGAAAGAGCCTTCCGGTGAAGCATAACCGATGACCGATATCTCACGAATCGTTATAGTTGTATCATTTTTCACTTCAGCAAGCATGGAGGCTATCTTTTCCAACTCTACCGGATTGTTCATATAATCCGGCTTTATGTCGGTTTTAGAGACGACAAAGTCCAAAAACGCTTCGCATGACATCTCACGATTTTTAACATGTTCCACTTGTGGTTGAATGTAGCTGATATGTGGAATAACTTGATACGGAATAGCAAGTTGTTCCAAAGCAACAGTACTAAAAAGAGGAATTGTCGATAGTAACTTGCCCGGTCGGCAACAACCTGTCACTTCCTTTTTGATATCCAAACGCGCATCTTTCATCCATGGTTCGAATGGAATGACCAATGAATACCGGATTTGTTCTTTTCCGGTTGTTCCATATCCTTTTACAACACGATATGGAGCTTCCGACTGGTAAAAATCACGTTCCTGTATATTCATTAAAGCCAATTTACGTTTCAGACTTTGGTAATTACTACGGCCTTTGACAGAGATTTCCGGTAATTCCATTTGGTGGCTTGTAGTAACTAATACCGGTATCAGTTCTATTGAATGATTGGAACTGACTTTTATTTTATCGAAGTCGTAAAGCATTTGAATATGTAAAGAATCTCCCACTTGTTGTAGTTTAAGAGCTTCTGGGTGCATAGTTCCTTTATACCATTTGTCTGACAGGTTTTCTCCATATAGTAAAGGAGAAAAGAGCAGTGACAGAGTCAGTAACCATAAAATTGATTTAGCTTTTATCATGTTTTTATTATTTTATATGAAATATAAGTGAGACTGCGGCTTTAGTCGGTCCGAAATAGTTGCGTTTTTCCGTTCCGGTTTTTTCACCACAAGTCTCGCACCTGAACTTGTCGTAATGAAGCCGGACATATCCCATGCCTATATTCGCTTCGAGACTCCAACGATTGCTTAGGAGAAAATGGTAGCCATACGAAAATCCTCCGCCTATCCCCCATCCTTCATAACGATGGCGTCTGGAATCATCTCCGAATAGAAGTGGCAAATGATGACCAGCTATGTTGTACTGTCCTCCTAATATATGTATTCCCCAAAAATGTCCGCTGAATCTTTCACACGTCCAATAACGATATTCCGCAGAACCGAGCCAGTGTACCAGTTTCTTGTTTGAGGATGATTTGCCGGATGTAAACCAGTTAAAGCCGCCACCCAGTTCTACTGTACTACGTGGTGAAAGTCCGAACTCGACTCCAAGATTAGGTGAATTTGAATAAATCCCGTAGAACAGATTTGTTTTTACCGCTACTTTTTGAGCTGAACAATGCCCTATGCTTCCCAAAAACATCAAAAGTAGAATTATTATGTCATGTATCTTCATCAAATGTATATAATAGAGTGTTTTTTGTTTATGCTTATAATTAATATTTGCTGCAAATATACAAAAGAAATATAGATTAAAATAAAACGTTCTGAAATTGCACACGGATTCCGAAATTTCGTTCAAAACAACTTCAGATTCATTCAAAATGAGAAACTAATCTCTCTCATAAAAGGCGTATTCGGTAAACATTGTTAAATCATTACCTATCTATCCGGTTAACTTCTGTGACACACAAAGTATATCTATGAAATGGTGGAACTGATGCAGGAAGAAAGTCTAATAAGGGTATTTCAAAGGTGGGGAAAGTTGGCAAAAGAAGAGAAAACAATGATGAATGAATATTGAGTTTACTTTAATATTCACTAGTGTATATAAGATACCATACAGAATCATTGGAAAAAAGAAGGAACTTTTCTACCTTTGCTATATTAATCATAGGACAATTATGATAAGAAAGGAGAAAATAGTATGACCCTTAAAGAAAAACAATTGGAGTTCATCATATATTGTGTCGAAAATACTGCTGAACGGTTGGGACGTTATAGTCCGGAGGTTTTTAATAAACTAAAGGAATTAGGCGCACTAGATAGTTATATCAAGACTTTTTATGATACTTTGCACACGCAAGGAAAAGCGTATATTGTTGATTCTTTATTGGAATATAT
>NZ_JBCOWR010000003.1:259422-305504 GCF_040918965.1 Bacteroides sp. RTP21281st1_H5_RTP21281_210402
GTCGTATCCTGTAGACAAGGAGGTACTATGTGGAAAGATTATGATATCATAAAAGGTGGTATAGCAGATGATCGTGTGATACGTACTATTTACCTCTATATGCGTGGTGATTATACCCGTGAAGAAGCTTTATCGCGTCTGGTTCATCAAGATCCTAACAATCAAATTTGTATCACAAACCAAAAAGTGATTGATGAACATTTACATTTTATAGATGCTATTTCCATACCTATACCATCTCCAACAAAAGAAGTTGCTAATGCTGATATTGTAATGCAAGGCAAATATTATGGTATTATGGAGCAACTTGCTGCCCGTCTGCACATTTCAGATATGCAAGCATTAGAAATATTTTATAATAGCGACAGTTATCAGCGTATTATTCATCGATTCGGGGATTTATACCTCATGAGTGATGCATATATTAAAACAGTGTAATAATAGTCCTGCTTCAAAATCTCCGACATTCAAATCATGTCTGATACCATAATCACGCATATGATAATATCCACTCTCTAATTGTATCCCGTAAGACATAAAATAATATAATTCACCTAATAAATATTCTTTTTCCTGAAAATAAATAGTATATTTGTGATAAGTTCTCAAATAAATCGATTAAAATATGATTATTCAATTTACAATAGGAAATTTTCTATCTTTCAAAGAGCAATCTACATTGTCATTAGTAGCGTCGGCTTTGAAAGAAATACAGATTCCGGCTGAAGATATAATCTTTGGTGTAGGGACTGCCGGATTATCATTGATGAAGAGTGCGGTTGTTTATGGTGCTAATGCATCCGGCAAATCTAATTTCATTAAGGCATTTGAGTTCTTTAAATGGTATGTGATAAATTCGTCGAAGGATATTCAGGCAGGGGAACGTGTTAATATAGAAAGTTTCCGGTTAAATTCGCTTACAGCGAGTGAGCCAAGTTATTTTGAAGCGATATTCTGTGATGAAGATAATCAATACCGTTATGGATTTGAAGCTGATAATTCATTAGTACATTCGGAATGGCTTTATCAAAAAGCCAATAAAAAGAGGGCTAAGGAAGTAGAATTATTTTATCGGGGAAAAGATAGTTTTGATATTCATACTAAGTTTGTCGTTGGCAAAGAACTTGCAGGTAAACGAATGGTGAGAGCAAATGCATTATTGCTTTCTGTTGCGGCGCAATTCAATGACCCCACAGCGGTAGAGATAATGCAATGGCTGAATGAGACTACTATTATTTCAGGTTCTAACGATGAAAAGATATGGAATACGGCAGCCATCCAATTGGATGATAGCAAAATGAAACAGAGAATTATTGAATTTTCCCGTTATGCTGATTTAGGCATTGAAAGTATTGAAAAAATTGATAATGCTATCGTGAGTACACACACGCAATATGATGAGAAAGGTAATGAAGTCAAAACTATTACTTTCCCATTCAGGAAAAATGAATCGGAAGGCACAATAAAGTATTTTTCGCTGGCATACCCTATCATTGATGCTTTGGATAATGGAAAGCGTCTTATTATAGATGAATTTGATTCAAAAATGCATCCGCTTCTCACATGTAGAATTATTGCCTTGTTCAATTCAAAAGAAACAAATCCGCGAAATGCCCAATTAATTTTCACTACTCACGATACAAACTTGTTAAGTGCTGACATATTCCGGAGGGATCAGATTTGGTTTACACAAAAAGACCGTTATGGTGCAACTGAACTTTATTCGTTGGCAGAGTATAAAGTACGTAATGATGCTTCATTTGAAAAAGATTATTTATCAGGAAAATATGGAGCAATTCCAATTGTTGGAGATTTAACCCGTTTGTTTAATACTCAAGAAAATTAAGCTATGGCGGCTAAAAGGAAAAATATAAATCCGCGTATCGAAAGAAAGATAACACGTATCAGCGGCGTACGTGAAGTAAAACAAACATTTCTGATTATTTGCGAAGGAGTTAATACTGAACCGGACTATTTTAATGCTTTTCGTTTGACCTCTGCCAATGTGAAAGCCCTCGGGCAAGGTATGGGAACATTAGCATTAGTACAAAAGGCTATCAATATAAAAGAGCAAGAAAAGCTAAAGGGACGGACATATAATCAGAATTGGGTGGTTTTTGATAAAGATGACTTTCCAGAAAATGATTTTAACTCTGCAATCTTATTGGCACAACAAAATGGTTTTGAAGTGGCCTACAGTAACCAAGCTTTTGAATTTTGGTTTTTATTACATTTTAATCTGTACCAAGGGGCTTTACATCGTTCCAGGTATGAAAAAATGCTGAGTACTCTGCTCGGATTTGCTTATACAAAAAAATCGGGTGTAAGTTCTAAAATGTTCAATGTTTTGTTTACTAAACAAGAACAAGCTATTAATCACGCTAAAACTATCATGAAACAATTTGACGGGAATAACCCGGCACAACACGAATCTTCTACTACTGTTCATTTGTTGGTAAAAGAGTTAAATAGATTTCTATAATGTGGTATCAACAGGAAGAATATCCTGCTAATACCACATTAATTGATTGTCAATTTTTCAGTAAACCTACTATTATTATAGCCAACGTACAAACTTCCTGATATACCAATTCTTAATAACTTGCGTCAAGATACAATAAGAAAGCAGAATACCTATCAGCCAGGGGAAATAGCTTAATGGAAGAGCCTGCAATCCAATGGAACGTCCGAAAGACGTGAAGGGTATAAGAATTCCTACTGCCATGATTAATAGCGTCATTCCCATTACAGGCCATGTTGCCCGGCTTTGTATAAATGGAATCTTTCGTGTGCGTATCATATGGACAATCAAAGTCTGTGACAAAAGCCCTTCAACGAACCATCCGGTCTGAAACAAGGTCTGATGCTCGGGACTGTTACAGCTAAAGACATACCACATGACCAAATAGGTGGCAATATCAAAGATAGAACTGATAGGACCGATATAAATCATAAAACGGCTTAAATCAGACGCATCCCATTTACGCGGCTTCTTCAGAAATTCCGGATCCATACGGTCAAACGGAATGGTTGTCTGCGAAATGTCATACAGCAAATTCTGAATAAGCAGATGTATCGGCATCATCGGAAGAAAAGGCAGGAATGCGCTTGCAAATATCACGCTGAACATATTCCCGAAGTTTGAACTGGCTGTCATCTTAATGTATTTATTAATGTTGCCAAAGGTCTTTCGTCCCTCCAGTACACCATCTTCCAACACTAGCAAATCTTTCTCCAACAAGATAATGTCGGCACTCTCTTTCGCTATATCTACCGCCGAATCCACAGAAATTCCAATATCTGATTGCCGCAGAGCACCGGCATCGTTAATGCCGTCGCCCAAGAAGCCAACCGTATTTTCCTGCTCTTGCAAAAGAGAGATTATTTGTGTCTTTTGCAACGGGGTCAGTTTAGAAAATAGCGTAGTGCTCCTTACCGCTTCTTTCATTGCCGGTTCATCCATATTCTCGATATCCATCCCCGTAAGAGAACGGGTAGTGTCGATGCCTACCTGACGGGCAATCGCCTTCACTACGATGTCATTATCTCCTGATAATATCTTGACCTCCACTCCATGTACATACAATTGCTCTATCGCTTCGGCGGCAGACGGTTTAGGCGGGTCAAGAAAAGCAAGATAACCTATCAATACCATTTCTTTTTCATCTTCGACTGCAAAGTTTCCGTTCTTTTCGATAAAACTCTTTTGGGAAACCGCCAGTACTCTCATTCCCTGCCGGTTCATTTCTTCACTTATCTTTTGTGCCTTGACTTTCAAGTCGTCAGTCAAAGGATGAATCTGTCCGTCGAATTCCGCATATGTACATACATCGAGAATTTCTTCCACCGCCCCCTTAGTGATAATCTGCCGTTTGCCCAAACGGTCTTCTATAACTACGGACATTCTCCGGCGTGTAAAATCAAAGGGAATTTCATCTACCTTCGTATAATCATCCTTCAAATGCTCCAAATTCAGTTCTCTTACGTGGGAGAGAATCGCTTTATCCATCAGATTCCTTAATCCGGTCTGAAAATAGCTGTTGAAATAGGCATGGCGAAGAATACGTTTACTATTGTCACCGCTTCCATCTGCATTTATATATTTCTCCAACACTATTTTGTCACAAGTCAGTGTCCCTGTCTTGTCCGTACAGAGTATATTCATGGCGCCGAAGTTCTGAATCGCGTTCAGGTTCTTCACGATTGTTTTCTTTTTCGACATGGCTAGCGCACCTTTGGAAAGATTGGCGGTGACAATCATCGGAAGCATTTCCGGTGTAAGCCCTACGGCAACGGAAATGGCAAAGATGAAAGCCTGAAACCAGTCTCCCTTTGTGAAACCGTTGACCAGAAACACAAAAGGAACCATGACCAACATAAAGCGAATCAACAAAAAACTAACTTTACTGATTCCTTTATCGAAAGCAGTGGTAGCCCTATGCCCCACCAGACTTCTGGCAATAGTGCCCAGATAAGTCTTATTTCCCGTCTCAAAGACGATTCCTTTTGCAGCACCACTAATCACATTGGAACCCATATAACAGATATTATCCAATTCTACCACGCTCCCACTGCGGTATTGCTTTCCCCTGACTTCCGGCAATTTCTCAATAGGTTCTGATTCTCCGGTCAGTGATGCCTGACTGATGAACAGGTCTTTTGACTCGATAATGCGGATATCAGCCGGAACCATATCTCCGGCAGCCAGATAGACAATGTCTCCGGGAACAAGTTCTGTAATATCCAACTCTTCTTCCTGAGCCCCCGCCCGTTTTACCAAACACGTATTCTTTACCATCTTCATCAAAGAGTCGGTAGCTTCGCTTGCTCTCCACTCCTGCCAGAAACGCAGAATGGCACTGAACACGACCATAGACGCAATAATGATGACACCCGTCCACTCCTGCTCTCCCGGTGAAGCCATGAGTACATCCAAAATCAGGGATACAATAGCCAGTCCGGTGAGAACTCCGATAAACGGATTTATAAATGTCTTGATAAACAGGATAAAGGGATTCTTTCTCTGCTCGTGAACTACTTCATTCTTTCCATAGGTGGATTGACGTTGTTCCACTTCTCCTTTTGTCAGTCCGAGCCGGGTGGCCTGCAAATATGAATAGGCAGATTTGCCCGGTTGGGTAGCAACCAGAAAAACTTTTTCTGAATTGAATGAGTACTGCGGTTGGCGCAATTTCTTCTTCCACATCATAATCTCTTATTTTTAAAGTTACGAATTGCATTTTTTCAATCACGATGCAAAGGTAAGGACAGCTCCACCGGGAAGCTGTTAGAGATATATTAGAGTGGTATTAGAAAATCATTAGAATATTATCAGGGAGTGTCAGATATGAGGGAGCTTTACCACAAAAGTAGTGCCCTCGCCCTGATGGGAAGATACGGTCAGTTCTCCTTTATGTAAATGAATGATTTTTTGAGTCAAGGTCATACCGATGCCATGCCCGGAAGCAAAAGCTTTGTTTTCCCCACGATAGAATAGCCGGAATAGGTTCTCCTTGTCCTTGTCGGAGATTCCCACGCCATTGTCCGACAGGCGGATGACAGCCGATTGTTCCCAAAAGGAAATCAGCACGAATGAGCTCCGGTTGGAAGAATACTTGCAGTTGTTCTCTATCAGGTTCACGAATGCGGTAGTCAGCAGATAATTGTTCCCGACAACAGTCAGGACATTGTCGTTTTCAGCTTCCTGATCGAATACGAGTTCGACATGATATTCCGGATGAGCTTTCAACACTAACTCCCGTGCGTCCAACAGCAATTCATCCAGACGGACCTCCTCCATCTTGATTTGTTCCGATTGGTAATCCGCCTTGGCAAGGTTCAGTAGTCCGTCAATCAGCTTGATGATTCGATGGGCGTCCTGCAAAGCATTGTCGATAGCTGACTGATACTGTTCCGCGGTACGCTCTTTCAGCAATGCCAGATCCAGTTCCGCCGTAAGCGAAGCCATAGGAGTACGGAGTTCGTGGGAGACATTGCTTACAAACATTTTTTGTGAGTTGAACGATTTCTCCAAACGTTCCAACAGGTTATTGAACGCAATACAGAGTTCTCCTAATTCATCCTGTTCGTTTTTTACGGGAAGCCTTTTGTCGATATGGGATGCGGTGATATTTTCCGCTTCCTTCACAATGCTGCGTATCGGCTTCAGGGTACTTTTAGCAAGGATATAGCCTACAACTGCCAGTATTGTCAGTCCACCGATAAATAACAGGATTAACATATTCCTCAAAGCATCCCGATTGGCATACCCATAGCCGTCATAGGCGGCAGCGGTAACGATATATTCTTTCCCTTCAAAGGTATAGACAAGTCCTACCGCCTGATATTCATTGACATAGAAATTGATAGCCTTTCGTTTCAAGATGCGGGTGACCATTTCAGGAGTTTCCTTGATTATATCATTTTGGAGAGCGTCATGGTATAATATCCGGAAGTCCGGGGTATAGACAGCTACTTCCACCTCATTGATAAACTGCCGATTGTTCAAATAAATAGATTGCATCGTTGCAGCATCCACCTGATTATTCAGAAAAAGATGCGCCTTTGTTATCGCTTCACTTTGCAGATTCCGAAAAAAGGCATTGCTGCGTGAATGTTCACTCACGTAGTAGACAGCTATAACGAATACAAGAAATACCGCTGCGGTCAGTCCTGCATATTGCAGGGTCAGCATTGTCCTGATTTTCATAATTTGTCGGTTAGTATGAAACCCATTCCGGCTTTGGTGTGGATGAGTTTCGGTTCAAAATTCCGGTCTATCTTTTTGCGAAGGTAGTTGATATATACGTCAATGAAGTTAGTTCCCGTATCAAAATGGGTATTCCATACTTTTTCGGCTATTTCAATCCGACTCAATACTCTTTCGGCATTCTCTACCATATAGAGCAACAGGTTATATTCTTTTGGGGAAAGTTTGATAGATATACCGTTCCGTTCTACATTCTTGCCTTGCAAATCGATACGTAAATCTGCATAGGAAAGTTCATGCGGCAAATCCTTTTTATCACTATTTCCCCGTTTCAACAATACTTTTATCCTTGCATTCAGTTCCCTGAAATCGAAAGGTTTCACCATATAATCATCCGCACCGGCATCAAACCCGTCCAACTTATCGTCAGTAGCCCCCAGTGCCGTCAACATCAGTATAGGAATACAAGAATTTACTTTGCGTATTTCCTTGCATAACTCAAATCCGTTCATTTTCGGCAGGACAATATCGGAAATGACCAGATCGAATGAATGTGCCTGAAAAAGCCGGAGTCCCATCAGACCATCATATGCCACCATTACCTGATAGCCATTCTCTTCCAGACCGTTCATCAGCAGATTAGCTACCCGGGGTTCATCTTCTATAATCAATATTGTGTACATAGGAATAATGCGTGAATGATATATATCGGCAAAAATAGTAAAAACCTGCCAAAGCCGGCCCATATACAGAAAAATATGCCAAAAGAAAGTAGCATTCTCTCTTCTGGCATATTCGTTCAGTTGTATTTGAGTACTTTTATTCTTATTCTGTAAACCGGAAAACGATTCGTCCCGTTTGCGGACCATTCACCCACTTGGGTTGTGAAGAAGGGCCGCACAAGTCTGTTGAGTTTACTTTGTTACGTACGGGCGGAATCACGTTCAGTACGGAGATTCCACTTTCGGGAAGCGTGTAAAGCAAACGGTCACGACCGTCACGGGGTTGATATATTCCGATGTAAGTGCCGGGTGTTTCGTTTGTCAGGCTGATTGTACCCTCTTTCGTGCGGATATTCATCCAGGAAACATCTCCGAAGTAACCTTTGAACTCAGGATAAGTAAAGGTTTCACCCGGAATAGGGTCGTTATAGTCATTTTCCCAAATATCGTATTGTGCACCATGAATACGATTTTGCCATACACGATAAGGACCTGCTCCTAACCAGCGTTTACTGATTACTTGTTCTTCAGGATAGTCGAAACAGATTCCCATCAGGTCTACTACACCGGAGAAGTTATAAGTATAGTCGAGTGTAACAATTCCGCTCGGGTTGATTGTCCATTGGGCTTTATCCAAGTTTCCTAATTTATAATTAGCGGTGATAATTAGGTTTCCACCGTCTTCCCTTACATCAAGTTTGGTAAATACGGCTGCATCGGGAAATTCGCTGTAAGTGCGGTCTTTTTCCTTAGCCTTTTCGTCATCGTGATTATAGAACTGATCCAGTGAACGGTCTGCGCGACGGGCACCGATGAAACGGGGACCGTTGGCAAAACTGATTTTGCGTTTGTTTACAGATACACCTTTCAACTGACCGTCTTTCTTTGAGAAGACAAAAGTGCGATTGTTCGCTTTTACTGTAAGGTCATTATCTGTTTCGGTGTAAGTTGCTTTGCCGGATAACGGAGAAAGTTCCTCTTTTACCTGATTCAATTTATCTATCGGGAATGTCCAACGCCAAAGTTCATGACCGTATTTGTCGACAGCCGTCACAAAGAGAGCGTCCGCATCAGGGAGAATGGTTGTTTTAAGATCTAATATGCCTGCTGAATGAGCGGCAATATCACTACCTTGCACTTCACCTTGTTTTACAACTTTAGTGCCGGCATTGGGAACATCTGTCGCCAAAGGGAATTTCACTTGTTTCCAGAGGAAACGGCAGGTGTTCAGATTCAGGTAATCATAGCGGTTTTCTACGGATAACTTGCCGTCGAATTGCCTGTCAACAGAAGTGTCCATTATTTGTACAGGACTCCATAACTGCTTGATAGTGTAATAACTGCCTTCCTTTTCGTGATGCGGGCCTACAATACCGTCAGCGCCAAAGTTACCTTGGTTATCAATGAAGCCGTCCATATCTACCCGTTTCACCCCTTCGTCTGCCAGTACCCATAAGAAGCCGCCGATACAACGGGGATGCTTGCGCATCATTTCCCAATAATCATACAATCCGGCACCGTGCCCGCCATCATACAAGCCGTGAAGAAATTCAGTGGGCATAAAGATTTCCGGCAGACGCATATAGTTCTGACTTTCCCCATAGGAACGATAATGCATGGTTTCAAAACCGGAGAAGTTACCTTGCGGATGAATGACCGGGCGTTTCTGCGGGTCATATTTATGGAATTCTCCGTCCAGTTCCGTGTTCCATCCTTTTTCATTGCCATTGCTCCACCAAATAATGGAAGGATGATTCACGTCACGCTCTATCATACCTTCAATCAGGCGAACTCCGGTCGGAGTATCATATTTGCCATGCCAGCCACCCAGTTCGTCCATCACATATAATCCGAGAGAATCACACGCTTCCAGGAATTCAGGGTCAGCCGGATAATGGCTCAGACGAACAGAGTTCATATTCATGTCCTTCATTAAAAGGACATCTTCGATATTCTTCGCTTTGCTCAATGTACGCCCACTTTCCGGACGGAAGCTATGGCGGTTGACACCACGCACATTGATACGTACCCCATTGACATAAAGCCCGTCACTTTCGCGTACTTCGATAGTGCGGAAGCCGAATGTTTCCGTTTCGTTATGCAATACTTTGCCGTTCTTGTCCAGTAATGAGAACTGTGCCTTATAGAGATTCGGTGTTTCCGCTGTCCACAGGGCGGGATTAGAGACGTTCAGTTGGATAGAAGTCCAGTCTCCACCGGCTTTTACCGGAACAGTTGTTTCGGCCAGTTTCTTGCCTTTGCTATCTGAAATCTGTGCACGGACACTCATTCCGTCATTCGATATATTCGTATAGCAATTCGCGCGGAACGAGCCATCCATTTGCGCGTCAATGACAATGTGACGCAGATTGACGGCAGGCTTCACTTCCAGAAATACAGGACGGAAGATACCGCCGAAGTTCCAATAGTCGGCACGGCGTTCGGCAAGGTTCACACTCGCGTTCTCACTTTCTTTGGATACTGTTACTTCCAACAGGTTCTTTTTACCATATTTCAAGAAGTCCGTAACATTATACGAGAAACGGTAGAAAGCTCCCTGATGTTTCGATCCGACCTTTCGCCCGTTCACTTTCACTTCCGTATCTGTCATGGAAGCTTCAAAGACAAGATTCACTTGCTGTCCGCGAAACTTTTCGGGAACTTCAAATTCGTACTTATACATGCCCTTCTCGTCGGCGATCCCTTCGGGAAAAGCTTTACCGTAAAAGGTGATTCCGTACTGATAAGTACCAAAGCCTTGCAATTCCCAACAGGACGGAACGCCAATCTTCGTCCATTTGCCGGAGTTGCGTCCGTCGGTACAGAAGAAGTCCCATTCTACCATGTCATCGCATCCGCGGCCGGAAAGGTATTGCCGTTCCGTCTGTGGAAGATTCTGAGCAGCCAGGGTAGTTGCCAATGCCAAGGTTGATAATAAAGTGGTTACTTTTTTCATTCTTACTTTTATTATTGTGTTAGTTATTTAATAATTCATTTTTTGGTTATACGTATATGTAAGGTATGTTCCTTCTTCCCGATGGCATATTTCTTCAAGACGCCCGGACCGCAACTGCTATTCCCTAACCCGAGTACGGCGGTATCCAAGCTGAGAATAACCTCGGCACGTGGTTTTAAATAACAATCATGTGTCTCTTTGTACAAGTCCTGCGCGGTATAGTGCAAGGCAGATGCTGAGAATACCTCTTCCACCGCATCTATACGGATGCCTTTATTTTGTTTGTCCGTCAGCGTCAGATAATGCACTTCCTCTTTATTCCCACTATCCTGCGGACGGGGATAATGCACATACTGCTCATCTACCGTTCCTTTCCACAGCCCTGTGGCGGCAGAAGTTTTACGATCAGGATAGTTGTCCTGTGGCCCTCTTCCATACCATATAAACGTATCATAAGACGGAGAAAGACAGAACGCAATCCCCAATCGGGGCAGTTCGGGAAGTACTCCTTGCGGCAGGAAAGTTGTTTTCAGGTCAATCGTTCCGTCAGAACAGATAGTATAAACTGATGTAGTCGTTATCTTGCCTTCTTTATATACATTATTTGTCCGGACTTGAACAATCACAGCTCCATCTTCGCGCAACTGATGGTCGAAAGATTCCAGACTAATCTGCGGATTATCCATCCCATGCAATTTCCAGTCTTTCGCCAACCAGTTTCCAAAACTCTTATCATTATCGGTCGGAGCACGGAAAGCCTGTGTTACGGGTTGAACCGGAAAATCATCGGAGTGCGCCAACATCTCTTTACCATTATAAATAAGGGAAGTCATGCTTCCGGTCACTGTCTTCTTCCATTGTACGGAAAAGCCGCGTCCGCTGACTTGCAGAGTTTTATCATCCTCTTTTATTTGTAATTGTCCTTTATTAGCTAAACCGGCTGATAACAAATCGCCTTTTTGCAAACAGAATTGTTCCCAAGCTACTTCATGTCCCGCTTTTGCCCAAAGAGCGTCTGATTTCAGGACGATACTCACTTTAAGCTGACAATCAGCAGCAGGCTTTACAACATCTTTTCCTTTATTCCTTTTGTTGGAAGAGCTTTTGTCTGATAATGAACGGAAATCAGGTAAAGTCATTGTTCCTGTTTTTCCCGGAGCAACTTCGGGCAATATCAATTCCCCATGTTCTTTCTCCTTACCATCCACAGATAATGTCCACAGACAACGATACGATGATAAATCAATATGATGATTCCGGTTGGTCACTTTCAAGGCTCCATTCTCCATTCCCAGCAGAACCGGAGCATATACTTTCTTCACTTCCCAATATTTGGGCGTAGTTTCACGGTCGCTCATCAACAATCCGTTAAAGCAGAAGGCTTTCAAATTAGGCTTGTCACCGAAGTCACCGCCATAAGCCACCATAGTACGCCCGTCGGGTAATGTTTTATAAATCCCCTGATCCACCCAATCCCAGATAAATCCGCCCAACATGCGCGGATTACTGTATATCTCGTCCCAATATTCCTTGAAATTACCTAATGCATTCCCCATTGAATGGGCATATTCACTGGTCATTACCGGACGATTATCATTAGTACGTTCCGCAATCTCCAGTAACCGTTCCCAACGTGCATTTTCCGCCCGTTCCTTGTCTACCCCTTCAGCAATACCCGGATTCAGATATTCCTGTTTCACCCGTGTATAAAAACGGCTGATTACGTCCACAGTCTTCGGGTCAGGATTACCGTCCGTTCCTTGCGCACCTTCATAATGCACAGGACGGGTAGGGTCAAAATCATGCAACCATGCCGAGATAGCCGCAAAGTTAGGGCCATAACCACTTTCATTTCCCATACTCCACATTACGATACTTGGATAATTCTTATCACGTTCAGCCATACGGACAGCGCGATCCATAAATGCAGCATGCCAATCGGGAGTACTCGCCAGTGTCCCCCGCAATCCATGCTCTTCAATATCCGCTTCGTCCATCACATAAAGCCCTATGCTGTCACAGAGTTCATACCAACGGCTTACATTCGGATAATGACTGGTACGCACGGCATTGATATTAGCCTGTTTCATCAAGAGAATATCCTGAAGCATACGTTCGTCCGTCATGACACGGGCTGTGCGAGGATCATGTTCATGGCGGTTTACGCCCCGAAAACGAACAGGATTGCCATTTACCAGCAGTTGCCCGTTCTCTATTTTAACAGAGCGGAAACCTACCGGCTGCTCTACTTGTTCTATCACTTTCCCGCCAGAATCTTGCAGTGTAAGATACAGCCTATATAAATAAGGTGTTTCCGCCGTCCACCTGTGAGGGGATTTGACAACAGCCGACAGACGTCCCGTTTTGCGGGGACCGCGTTGCGGATACCACTCGTTCATCCGGCTTGCCTTATGCTCCAAATCGAGTATATCTTCCACGTCTCCTTGCAAAGTTACCACATCTTTTCCCGAAGCATCTTTCAAAACTCCCTGTATAGTATAACCTTTACCTGTGAATCCTCTATAAACACTGAATTGCGGGTCTACCTGAAAAATAAAGTCCTGATAATTGTTCGTTGACAAGGGCAGTGTACGTACCGCATAATCACGAATACGGATGTCCGGCGTATGCATCAGATGGATACTGCGATGAATGCCGCCGAAGCGCCAAAAGTCCTGATCTTCGAGATAAGAACCGTCACTATAACGGTAGACTTCCAATGCTATCTGATTTTCTCCGGAGTACAGATACTTTGTGATATTGAACTCACTCGGTTCCATACTCCCTTGGCTATACCCTACCCGTTCACCATTTATCCAAACATAGAAAGCACTCATAACACCTTCGAAGCGAAGGAATGTCTGTCCTTTTGCCGTCCAATCAGCAGGCAGAACAAAAGTACGGCGATACTGCCCCACCGGATTCCTCTCCTTATAAGTAGTGTAATCCGCTTTCGGTTCACCCATCACACGGGGCGGGTCAATCTTGAACGGATATCCCGCCGATACATAGATAGGTGTGCCATATCCGTTTATTTCCCAATTGGCGGGAACCGGAAAGTCTGTCCAGTCCCTGTCATCAAAGTCCGCCCGATAGAAATCAATGATTTTTTGGTCAGGAACAGGAGTCCACCGGAATTTCCACATTCCATCCAGACACAGGGAGCAGTCCCCCTTTTGTTCAGTAAATGGCGTAAATGCCGCCCGTGCCGGTTCCCGGTTGATTTGCAGGACATGATGATTTTCCCAGTCATGTACTGTTTGTGCCTGTATCGGACAAGCTATCAATGTCCCAAGCAATAAAGTATATATTTTCATTCGTTCTTTTTTCTTCATATCAAATAGACGAACAAAACCTCATTTTGTACTCTAAAAAAAGACTGATTAAAATATGAGAATCGAATCTTAAAAAAAGAACATCATATTAACATTCAATATGTTGCGAATTAAAATAGCCGTATAAACAGGCACAAAAAGGCTTGTCAAAATAGTGTTATCTTCCGGGAAATGGCTTTCTTTGTCATGAATTTAATTATTATCCTGTACATTGAACGAAAAATAACAAAACATGGAAGCAAACGAACAAACACTCTACAATGATGAATTGCTGAATATTCTGCCTGACGGAGTCATCATATTGGATATAAACGGAGAAGTCATACAACTGAACCAGCAAGCTCTTACGGAACTTCATGTACATTCGTCAGCCAACGCGATGATGCCTCTTCCGACCAACAGGATATTCAAGCTGTTAAATAAGAAAGAAGATATACTTTCGACCATTCTGGATGAAATCCGTCAGGGCAAAAAAACATATTCGCTGCCTGAGCATACATTTATGCAGGAACAAGTTGACTATACACAATTCCCGATAAGAGGAGAATTTGCTACAATGGAAAATGAAGAGGGTGAAAAAAACATCTTATTCTTCTTCCGTAACATTACTGTGGAACTGACACAAGAGTATATATTAAACACAGCCTTGCAAAGTACCAGAATATATCCCTGGTATTATGACATAAGCCGTAGTGAGTTTACTCTTGACGACCGTTATTTCGAACATTTGGGGATTCCGGCAGGCGAAAATAATACCTTGACAATGGAAGAATACGTAAATATGATTCATCCGGACGACCGGCAAGCTATGGCCGACGCCTTTGCCATACAACTCGGCGGGAATACAACATTCGACAAGACCGTACCGTTTCGCTTGCGTCGTGGAGACGGTACTTGGGAGTGGTTTGAGGGACAATCCACTTATATCGCCAATATATCCGGCCATCCGTACCGGTTGGTGGGAATTTGTTTAAGTATCCAGGAATACAAAGACATCGAAAACACACTGATTGAAGCCCGGAAGAAAGCAGAAGAAAGCGACCGGCTTAAAATGGCATTCCTGGCGAATATGAGTCATGAAATCCGAACTCCATTGAACGCGATAGTAGGTTTCTCGGATGTGATAGCTTCCACATATAATGAATTAAGCGATGAAGAACGGAGCGATTTTGTAAGGTTAATCAGCATCAATAGCGAACATCTGGTAAGGCTGATTGACGACATACTTGACTTGTCCAAAATCGAATCGAACACTATCAAATTCACTTACTCCAACTATTCCCTCAAATCCATAATGAAGGACATAGAGAAAGAGCAGGCAATGAAACATATGCCGGGAATTGAAATAAAAGCAATTTTACCCGATGATGATATTTATATTACTACTGACGCTACGCGCTTGAAACAAGTAATATGTAATTTCATAAACAATGCCCGGAAATTTACAGAAGAGGGACACATTCATTTCGGCTTTATGGCTGATTCGGGAAACAGTGATTCGGTTTGCTTGTATGTTGAAGATACAGGAGAAGGCATTCCTCAAGAATGCCAAAAAGAAATATTCGACCGTTTCTATAAAGTCAATACCTTCAAGCAGGGTACGGGACTGGGGCTTTCTATCTGCAAGACGATTGTAGAACATCTGCAAGGGAGTATTTCCGTTGCGTCGGAAGTAGGAAGAGGCAGCCGTTTTACCGTTACATTACCGCTCAAAAAACAGCCGGTAGAAGTTTAATGCCCCCTGTATTCCTGCGGAGTAACACCCGTATGTTGCTTAAAGAACTTATTGAAGAAAGAGATATTATTAAATCCCAAAGATAAGGCTATATTCTTCACCGGCTCGTTGGTTGACTTCAGCCGGGATTTGGCATCCATCAGAATGACGGATGCTATGACTTCCAGGGGCGTGTTTCCCGCCACCTTTTTTATTGTTGAACAGAAATGCGGCAGACTAAGCCCTAAATGTTCGGCATAAAATGAAGTTCCGTGATGAATTGTATAATATTTCATGACCAACTTCAAGAATTCCTGATAAATCTCATATTTCCTCGACTGAGAAGATAAATACAGGTTGTTTTGCATTTTATAGATTTCAGTGGCTCCCTGAAGATACATGGTAAGAACCGCCTTTACTATCTCCCTGTTTGCCAATGTCTTTGGAGAAGCATACGAAAGAATTGATGATTCATAAAACATCTTGTAGCTGCAAGCCTGCAATGGAGATAATCTTATTATCGGATTCTCCATAATAACAGGGAGAAGATGTTCCGTAGACTTCATCAAGTTTATACCTTCTATGAATCCGGATGAGAAGCCGGCATAATAAATATGAATATCCGGCGAGAAATCAAGAATTTCCATAAAATATCCCGGCGGTAAGGTTATCAAGTCATTCTCACCGATAGTATATAGATTCCCGTTGATTGTTGTTTGTATTATCCCTTTTATACAGAGGATGAAAAAACCAGCCTCTATCCTGCATGGAAAGTTCTTATACCGTCTTAATAAATCTATCTCATATCCTTCTCCAACAACATAATCAACCGGTAAATCAAAACTAGGTATATCGCTCTCCATTGTGTTATTTTGTTTTTGATTTCAAATATAGAGATTATTTGAAATTTCTCCCTCGAATAATTAAAATCGGAATATCGAATATTAAAATAATAACATTTATATCTTATTCATAAGAAAGGATCAGGATATGAAAAGCGGGACACCGGAAGTATATTCAAACTTCTTTGTGCCCCGCTTCTATTTATTACTGCTTATATGCCTGACTTCCGGAAAGCCTTACTGAATATCCAATGCGTCGAACGCCAGACCATCCATATTCTCTGCCGAAAGCAGCACCTTATAATGTCCGGCATTAATATATGTGCCGGTTGTGGTACTCATCATTTTCCACTTGTCCGGTGTTTCCGGGAACGTAAGGATATCCTCTTTCAGCACTACACCTTTCGCGTCGATGAACTTCATCAATACAGGTATCGGTTTTCCGCTTGTATTCATATATTTAAAACGCAGGGCATAGACTTGCGCCAATCCGGTGGAGACATTCCATTCGATACTGTTACCCTTTCCTTTGCTGAAAAACACCCCTGTCTGTTTACGGTGTTCTTTCTTTTGAAATTTACCTTTCAACGTAGCGGCTTCCGCTTCGTAGGCCACGCTGACACGGGCGTTCTTATCTTCAGGAAGAAGTTCTTTGGGCGTTTTTTCCATCACTTCCTTACTTGCTTTTTCCCAACTCCAATCGGACGCGGAAAATTGCGCCGGCTTCAAATCCGTATTTGTGGAAGCGATAGCAATACCTGAAACCAAAGCCTGTCCTGCTTTCACTTCCGGGAAGTGTATCCTCAATGTTCCACCTCTTACTGTCGCATACACCACTTTCTTACACACTCCGTCGTGCCCGCTTTCCGCCCATATATCCAAATCGTCTAACACGACAGAATCATTCACGGCAACATCGAAAATACGTAATCCTTCACAATCAGTGGAAGCACTTCCACCTGTTCCATGCCAAGGTTCCGTGAAATATAACTCAATGCGATAGGTACCATCTGATACCGGAAAACGGTATTCCAGTTGATGGCGTCCGAAACGGAAATGTTGGAACAATGCCCAATCATGAGTACCGCGAATCGGGTCGTTGGTAATACGTTGGCTTGCAAGATAAGGATTCAGTCCCTTAAAGTTTTCTGCCCACGAACGGGAATAATTCGTATTGTCCTGCAACCATGATTGACCGAAACTGTCTGTATAGTTATCGCCACCGCAGTTGATACGATAAATATAATTGTATCCTGCTTCCCCTTTCAATACAGGCTTTTCTTCCTGATAAAGAACTTCGAAATCAGGGGCTTGCTCCAGTCCGTCAAGTACTAACAGGTCTTCCACAACAGGTTTTCCTTTGTAGTAACCTACGGCACGAAGGACATTGTAACGGATGTCCCGGTTTTCCCACATAAAATGAGTACCTGTTCCGTTGTTCTTTTTACGTCCGAGAAAAGTGGATTTTTCATCAGTCACACCGTTATATAGCAATACTGAGTCACAGTTACTATAAGCCTCGATAGTGGCACGACGGCGTCCTTTCTCAAAACGGTTTGTCCATGTATGGGATACCAGATAGACCATCGGGTCTTTTGCTGCCGGAACGTAATTCGCACGATACATATAATAGACGTCCAACGGCTCTTCCCAAGGGGTAACCAGTCCTTTATAATTGAACGGCCCTACTTTATCTATTTTACGATATGCTTCATCCGGCTGTCGGCGTCCGGGATTGTCATGGCTGCTATATATCCACTGGAACTGTCCGCATACACTGTCCTTAGCCTGTTCAGCCAAGCGAATCTTAGTTTCCATCAACTGGCACATACGGCTTTCGCTCCATACTCCATTGACTTCAAATGCTCCGGGCTCCGTATGCAAATCTATACTTCTCCATGCTCCATATTCTCCATTCAACAACTGATTGGGTTGAGAGAGTTCACGACCATACTTGGTCACATCTCCACCATATGTACCACTCCAATTCTGAACCACATTCCAGTCTGTACCTTCCCCGCCATTGCAAGTGGTGATGATACGCATCGTACGTGCAGTCGGATCCATTTCACGAATGATTTCACTGCACTCTTGCGCGAACTCACGAGGTAGTGTACTCTCATTCTGTAATCCCCACATCACTACCGATGGAGAATTACGGCGTTCTTTTACCCATTGGCGGAGCAATCCCTTGAAGTTCTCACGAAATTCCGGTGTGTCATACCACACATGGGCAGAAAATTGCGTCCAGAACAAGACACCCTCTTCATCCCAATACTTCTGATAATCGAGGTGATGCGGTTGATGGGCGTCACGGAAAGCATTGAAACCTGCCGCACGCATTTGTTTTACTCTTGCGGCTACCTGTTCCTTGCTGAAAGCATGGCTTTGCCCGAACTGGTGTTCATATTCGCATACACCATTAATAAATACCGGTTTTCCATTCAAATAGAAACGTCCGTCTCCGTCATTGCGTTTCACCGGCCAACTTATAGTACGGATACCGAACGGCGTAAAAATCTCATCCGTCGTTTTCGTGTCACGCTTAATCATACTGGCAAGTTTATAGAGATATGGATTCTCCGTATCCCATAAAACGGGTTTCCCGACAGGAGACTGCTGACGAATCACTTTCATTTCTCCCGGAGCCAACGTTACTTTCTCCACCAGACGGAAAACCTGTTTGCCATCCGCATTACTCAGTTTATTGACCAACTCTACAGTTTCAGTTGTCTTGCCATAATTCTTAACTTCTGTCTCTACAAAAACATTCGCTGCCTTTTCATCATTCCAAATATGTACGCCGAAAGGCTCGATACGAATCTCGTCCGTTGCTTCAAGCACCACAGGGCGGAAGATACCCAACGGTTGGGAGCCTTCACTAAATCCCCATTCCGAGGAACAGCCGCCGCATACCCAAGGCATATCCGCTATCATTTCCGGATGCCCGGCCTTTACTTCCAACCGGTTGGTTCCTTGTTTCAAGGCATCGGTAACATCCAATGTCAATGTAGTACGTCCCACAGGATGGCGACCGAAATCCTGCCCGTTCACTTTAATGGTAGCATATGTACCCACTCCTTCAAAACGGAGAAAATATCGCTTCCCTGCTTTCTTATCTGTAGTGAAATCCTTCACATACATGGCAGTTCCGTGCATATTTCCATGCGTTAACTGACGGTATCCGTAATAGTCATCCCAATTATGGGGAATATTCACTGTTTTCGCAGGCATCATGAAATTGCCCTTTAAATGGGTAGCTTCTGTAATCCAGGTTTTCCAGCCCTCATTCAATTCTGTGATAAGTCTGCGGTTCTTTGTTTCCGCTTTGGGGAAACGAACAGCCGAGCGTCCCATCGGCTTGCTTGTAGCAATAGCGATGCCGCGCTGTTCTGCGTTATTGACCGCACAATAGAAATGATAGACTACTCCGTCATGTTTCACCACATAACTTTTATGTGCAAACAGTTCATCATAGTTCTTGGAAGGAATAATCAAATCCGCTCCCTTCCAGTCCGTCCAGTTCACCAAGTCATAGCTGGCGGCAAACGTATTGAATGCCTTGTATTTTCGTGAAGGCTCAAAAGCGGAGAAATAGAACATCACATACAGATCCCCCATCTTTTGGATATGCGCGTCTCCTGTAATCGTTCCATCCGCTTCATGTGCAAAGACCGGATTTCCTGCGTACCGCTTCCATCTTTTCATATCCTTGGAGAGTGCGATTCCTACACGTTCCCCTTTCAAATCCGTTTCGGGATGACGGCCGCCCGCATTGTAGAACATCACAAACGGTGCTCCCAATGTTTTGTCTTTATCCCAATAAACAGTGCTTTTATATTGAGTCAGTTTTTCCCACCATTGCGCATCCTTATCATGGATACTCAAAATCGGTTTATCCAATGACTCCCATTCATGTGCGGTGGAAATGTCTCCTTTCGTAGATGCCAGACCGACAAAAAGCGGAGCTTTCACAGCTTCGTAACCAGTGCCCTCACCACCTATATAAGTCATCCAATGACGACCTTTATACGTTTGCAGTTCATAGCTTCCACCCCACTCCATATCCGGCAATGCGGGAAAACCGCCGCGCTGGTTGCAATCCCATTTACCATCCCGATAAGAAAGGATGCGCCCCAAAGTGCGCCATTCGAGCAGGTTTTCACTTTCCGCTATCCATGTCTCGTATCCACGGCCGTCCGTACCGCTCTTGCCATTATAAACGACATAAGTCATTAACCACTTGTCACCCTGACGAAAAACGGTGGGACAGTCAATCTTATGATAATTATCTGCTGGAGCGACAGCAAGCCCGTATTTATACGGTGTCTTCACTTCCTCGTAAATCTGTTCCATCCGTTCCTGCGGAACTTCATGTTGCGCAGGAACGGACAGGGCAGTTACCATACAGGAGATTGTCAGTAATAATCTTTTCATTATCCAATATTAATAGAACAGCCAATCCATTGTTTCTTCGTCTCCGGCAAGTCCGGCATTACGGGCTTTCGTATCCGCAGCAGTGAATCCCAACACTTGAAGATACCCTTTGGGCAACATCAAGGTATGCTTTCCTGGCGTGAAACTATATGCGTGTACATTTGCCAGAGGCATTCCGTTGATACGAACCGCGTTTGTCAATACCGGTTCCGCCTGTCCGTAATCATTGGCGGAAGCGTCAATTTCCAATTTCGGAGCTTTCGCATATTTCTTTTGGTCGTCCTTGAAGTAAGCTACCATTAATTTTACCGGAGCGTCCGTCTCAAAAGTAATGCTTGTTCCCTTTTCGCGTTGCTCACTTCCATTGAAGCGGAATGCCTGCATACCTTTCAGTTCGGGAGCTACCGCTTCTATTTTGCCGGAAATATCAGTAAACAGGGAAATACTCTCATCTACTTTCACTGTCGGATAATTCGACATAAGTTTTACTGCGGCAGGAGCCCAGGCAGCGATTTCCACAGTTTCAGCGACAGCGTTTCCGTTCTGCTTTTCTTTCAACAGGGCGAGATTGGCTTTGAAGTTCTCCAATTCCTTTTCATAATGTACCAGCAATTCTTTCCAAGTCTTATTCTTGCCATCATCTCCACCGATAGGAATACGGCGTTGTGCAGTCTGCATACTGTTCGCATACAAATAATGCCCGTCTGTCAGTTCCACCAGTTTGCGATAATGCTCCAAGCTTTGTTCCATCAACGGAATCGCTTCTTCCAGATTCTTGATATCCTTTCCCCATTGATAATCCAATACCAGTTTCGCAGCTTTCACCTTCAGGTTGAATGCATACGCAAATTCACGATAACAATGCATATCATTCTGTAAACGTGCAAATTCATCCTTATTGGATGATACGGAAGCGGCTGCCTTGTCAATGGCCGCTACCGCCTTGTCTCCATGCTCTATTACCTGAGCTATAATATCCAATGGCATTTCACCCACATGAGGTTGCTTCTTCCATTCTTTCTCTACATATTCAATCAGCTTCTCGCCTTCCGGCCCGCAGCTTTCATAGAATCCCGGATAAATAGTATATTTATAAGGATTGACAAGCTGACTCATAAACATACCCAGCAATAATGTCTGGCGGTTTCCTTCCGTAATACCAAAACGACGGAGCAGTTTCGGAGCAATCTCCCCGCTTTCTTCATAAGCAACGCGGATATTACCCGCATTTTCGTCAGATGTTCCGTAGAACTTGCCTAACTGCCGGTTCCAGTAACCTACCTCGTCCGTACGGTCACGATGACAATTCCATGCATAGCGTCCCCATGTCTGATACCAAATCCAGTCGCGGTCTAATTGGAACTCACGTTCGCCATCCGGCAGTTTGTCGGCAGTATATGGCCAGTCCCAATAAGAAGCCTGCGGATAAAGATGCAGGGCATTGGCGCCATGTACATTGTGCATGGCCTGCACCGCTTTTTGGACGAAATCAGGAGAACCCCATCGGAACGGTTCCAGATTTGCCAGGATATGTACATTGCTGATATGGATAGAACCCAGAGAACTCAAATCCGTATGAATCTTCGACCAGGGGCCGCGTGGCTCATACGTTGTCAGAGACTCACCGTTGTACTTATGCATGGTATAAAGATTCTTATATATCGGCAGTGCGGCATCCATCACCAGTTTGCAGTCCGTATCATGTGCACGCAACAAGAGAGGCGGCTCGTCCGTACGCCCCAATGCCTGCAATCCGTCCTTTACTCCCGGAATGATTGTTTTCGTAAACCATTCCACATCATCTTCTACCGTACACATCGCTTCACCCAAGCAGACAAGTAATCCTACATTCGGATACTTCTCAATAAAGGCGGCAATGCTCTTGCGTGTATAATCGGCAATCACCGGAGTGATGGGACGGTTACGATCCTGAGTTTTCAGTCCGTAATGTTCAGCAAACGGTTTCGAGAGAATGATATTATAGAACATCTGAATAACGAAAATACCACGCTTGTCCGCTTCTTCCGTAAGGAAAGAAAACATCTCTTCATTCTTCTTGAATGTTTCCTCGTCCACTTCCAGTGCAAACGGATAATCTTCCAGTTTCACCAATGACGCAAACGGGTGTCCGTTCCAGAGATACAGGGAATTCATACGGTTGGCAACCAACATATCCAAGTATTTAATCCATTGTTCCTTATCATAGAACCACGGGAAACTCTCGGGCGTATAGGGATATTCATAAACACCGTGTCCCGGCAGATAAGTCATTTTCTGCAAACCGACACAAGCACCACGAAGCACCATTTCCGGCCCGTCCTTCAGTTCTTCCGGAAAGTTCAGTTTGCCTTCCGAATCGTTCACACAGTCTATCAGTTCACGGCATCCGTAGATTACGCCGCTGCCGTCCCTGCCAGAAACTCTGGTAAGATTGCCGGCAGTCGTAATATGAAAACCCTCTTTCTTCAAAGTGGTATCATTCACTTCCGTCAGCAGAATTGTCTTTATTTCCGGATCGGAGAATGTGGTGTCTCCCTGTTGCATCATTACCTGATAGCCTGCTTTATCCAAGGTAGTCTGTAACTGCTCCGCACCGAACAGGACACGGTTGGACGCATCCGGCGGAGTCATAATTTTCACGGTTTGCTTGCCACACGCTGTCAATAGAAGTGCGCATGCCGCAAACATGAATAATTTGGTATTCTTCATTCTTCTGATATATATTATTAATTATATAAATTCAGTTCTTATCTAAGAGGAAGACGAAATAATCCTCTGTTTGTACTCATTCTACCATTTTGCCACTATTCGATACCGTAGTTCCACTTTTCGCTTTGCGCAAGTATGCAATCCCCTCATTATTTAAAAGTTATACTTATCTTTGCAAGCTAATTTCTCAAACAGTAAACAATAAACAAGGAACAAACAATATGAATGAACAATCAAAATTTGACTATGAAAAATACCTTCAGATAGCTCAAATGGCCAAAATGGGATGGTGGGAGTCAGATTTGAAAAATAAAGAATATATCTGCTCCGACTTTATTGTAGACTTGCTCGGTCTTAACAGTAACCGTATCAGTTTCACGGATTTTCATCAAAGAATACGGGAAGACCATCGGTTGCGGCTTAAAAACGAATTCCTGTCCCTCTCAAATCTGGAAATCTACGAACAGATGTTTCCCATGCAAGCCAAAGACGAAGAGATTTGGGTGTATTCCAAAATCAACTTTCAGAAGCCGGACAAAGAGGGCTATAGAAATATGGTCGGTTACCTACAATGTATAGACAAGCCTTTCGATAACTCGAACGAAAATATAGATTTTCTTCAAGTCAACAGCCTGCTTTATCAGCAAAACAGTATTTCATATTCATTGCTTGCTTTTCTGCAAAGCGATGATACGCAACAGGTAATTGACCGGATATTAGGAGACATTCTCAAGCAGTTCAAAGGAGACCGCACCTATATCGTTGAAATAGATAGAGAGAGACAGGTACAGAACTGCACATATGAAGCGGTCGCAGAAGGGGTGTCTGAAGAACGGGACAATTTACAGAATATATTTTGGGATGATTCTTTTTGGTGGAACCGCCAAATTACGGACAGGAAATCCATTATCCTGAATACATTAAACGACATGCCTACGGAAGCTCAGGAATATCGCACCTTGCTGGAAGCACAGGACATCAAGTCATTGATGGCAGTCCCGTTGGTAGCCAAAGACGAGGTTTGGGGATATATGGGCATTGACATGGTCAATACTTACCGCAGTTGGAGCAATGTCGACCTTCAGTGGTTCTCTTCCCTTGCCAACATTATCAGTATCTGCATAGAGCTACGGAAATCGGAACTTCAGGCAAAAGAGGATCGCCGCGCTTTGGATCATAGTGAAAAGATTCTGAGAAATATCTATAAGAATCTGCCCGCAGGCATCGAACTGTATGATAAGGACGGGTATCTGGTGGACATCAATGATAAGGAACTTGAGATATTCGGCTTGGCTGACAAGAACGGAGCATTAGGAATCAACCTTTTCAATAACCCTAATATTCCCTTAGAAGTAAAAGAAAAGCTGAAAGCTAAGGAAGATGTGAATTTCTCAATCAATTATGATTTCTCGAAAATAAAACAATATGTGAAAACCCACAGAACGGGAGTTATCAACCTTACAACCAAGGTTACTACTCTCTATGATTCGCAAAATCAATTTATCAACTATCTGTTCATCAATATAGATACGACAGAAACGACCAATGCATATACCAAAATACAGGAGTTTGAAAACTTGTTTCTTCTGATCGGTGATTATGCCAATGTGGGATTCGCCCATTTCAATGTGATGACAAGAGACGGATATGCACAGGATACATGGTACAGGAATCTGGGAGAACAAGAAGGGATTCCCATGCCGCAGGTTATCGGGGTATATTCTCATGTAGTTCCCGAAGACCAGGCAGTCTTAAGGAACTTTGTACGTGAGGTCAGGGAAGGGAAATCGACCAGTCTACGCAAAGAAGTCCGCGTTTGCAGGGATAACGGCAAATATACATGGACAAGTATCAATGTGATGGTCAGGGATTATCGGCCGCAGGATGGAATTATTGACATGTTGTGTATCAATTATGATATTACGCCGCTGAAAGAGACTGAACAGAAATTGATTGTCGCCCGCGACAAAGCGGAAGAACTGGATCGCCTGAAATCTGCTTTCTTGGCTAATATGAGCCATGAAATACGTACTCCGCTCAATGCCATTGTCGGCTTTTCCAGTCTGATGGCGGAGACGGACAGCAGGGACGAACGGCAGGACTATATCAAAATCGTGCAGGAGAACAACGAGCTGCTCCTGCAACTTATCTCTGATATTCTCGACCTTTCGAAAATAGAAGCCGGCACATTCAATTTTGTATATACGAATGTGGATGTAAACGAGACTTGTTCAGAAATTATCAAGTCAATGGGTATGAAAGTGAGCGATAATGTAGAACTGATTCTTGAGAAAACAATGCCGGAATGTTACATCTACACGGATAAAAACAGATTCGTTCAAGTGATTAGTAACTTTATCAACAATGCACTGAAATTCACCCAACATGGAAGCATTACTTTAGGATATGAACAAGAATCACATCAAAAAATCAAGTTCTATGTGCGCGACACGGGCGTAGGCATACCGAAAGACAAGCAAGATAGTGTATTTGAGCGTTTTGTGAAGCTGGACAGTTTTGTTCAAGGCACGGGGCTCGGACTTTCCATCTGCAAAAGCATCGTTTCGCAAATGGATGGAGAGATTGGCGTTGAATCAACCGAAGGAGTTGGTTCCAGCTTTTGGTTCACGCATCCGTATCATGTTGCCGACTAAATCAAATATAAACGGAATCTTTAATCCCTTAAACAATAGTGTACTTTTCAGAATAAATTAAATCGTATATTTGCATAATTATTATTTTCACAATTATGCAAATATATATAGAAACGCCCCGCTTGATTCTCCGTGACTGGAAAGAGGAAGACATTCCGGCATTCGCACATATGAATGCCGACCCTCATGTCATGGAATTTTTTCTTAATCCGCTAACTGCGGAAGAGACATTTGCTTTTTATCAACGTATTCAAAATGAGTTTCATACCTGTGGCTTCGGACTATATGCCGTCGAGCGCAAAGAAGACCATGCTTTTATGGGATATACCGGATTACACCAGATTACATTTGATGTTGACTTTGCACCGGGAATAGAAATCGGTTGGCGACTGGGACATGAATATTGGGGACATGGCTACGCTCCTGAAGCAGCAAGCGCTTGTCTGGAATATGCCCACAATCATTTGGGTATTAAGGAACTGTATTCGTTCACATCTTTGCCAAATTTTCGTTCGGAACGTGTAATGCAAAAGATAGGCATGACACGCGTGAAAGAATTTAAGCATCCACTCGTTCCTAAGGAACATGCATTGTGTAAACACGTATTGTATCATATTAATTTGAAATAATATTATCAATAAGGAACTATTGACTTTTCCTTTTTTATTTCGTATATTTGCCATAACAAATCAGCCGAAATAAAAATGAAATATACAAAAATAAAGACATAAAGTAATAATTTGGAGACATGCCTGTGTATCCAAAAGAATATCAATGGGGTGAAATCTGCAACGATTCCACCCCGTTTTGTTTAATATATTCGGTATCGTTTAGTAAATTAGCCCGAATATTGTTTATTATAAACGTAAGACCCGTTTATAATAAACTGTTTCATTATTTATTAAAAACGCAAAATGAGTTTATTAGCATCTTGTATAATAAAAAGAAAACAGTTTAAGAGTAAGAATGGCACCAATACACTATTTACAAATATATCTATACATTTTAGGTAATAAATGAGCTTTACACTAATTTTCTTTCCCTCTTATTACTCATAGCAGCCAAGCTATAATCATAATTGAGTTACTGCCGCTCCACAGGGATATCTATACCTTTGTCCGATAAGCCCGGTCCGCCACCGCCTGTATATCCACCGCTTTCACCCGTCTGCCATTCGGAAATCCAAAATGAATATAAATCGGCCTTATTCAGATAAAACTTTAACCGGAGCGTTCTTCCCGCTAAAGGCTTCAGTTCCGGATGATTCTCCCATGAAATCATCTGTTTCGTCTTATCCGACTTCTTCATTAATATGCAGTCTCTTTTAGTGAATCCTTCTATTGGCTGCCCGTTATCACTCAGAACTTCTACCGCTAAAGTCCCTTTCACATCTGCGTTTACAAACAAATAGTTCCCATTTGCCGGAATCTGGGTTTTAATTTCCACATAACCTTCCTTTTTCCCCGCCCGCATCGAGACAAACCCGTCACGACGAAGCATCGCAAGCCCTGTGGCAAAGTTGGAATCATGTTTCGGCTTGCTATTATAGCGTCCACTGACATAAAAATAAAGGGAGTCTCCGACTATCAGAGGGTTGCCCGCAGTAGACTGTACATTACCCGCATTCCATGCATGAAAATCCTCACTGACAGGAAGAAAAGGTTTCTTGTTTTCCCGATTCCAATGGAAACCGTCTTTGCTCCAACCTATCAGGACTTCATTTCTTTTTTGAATATTCAGGCTGTCGCAAACATTGTTCTCCGGGCCCTGCCAAACGGTGAAGTAGCCTAACATATAGCCTTCATACGGCATTGCTTCATGATTGTATATCTGCGGACGCAACCTGGGGAATTGAGGATGACGCGGGTCATCCTCATCGGCATTAAACCAATAACGGATAAACTTATCCCTCTTATTGTCATATATCCTATGTGCAAGACTAACAAGCATTTCCGGGTCTTCATGTTCCAAATAATTGCGTGAACGCCTATACACTCCATTTATGGTTTTCAATGACAGGACGTATTTCTTGCGGAACGGGTCGTAATAGGCCGCACAACGGTCATACAACTCTCCCGAAAGAGCCTTCGGCGCACTCCAATGGATTCCGTCAGAAGAATATTTCAGTTTCATACTGACCGTGAAGCGATTGTTAAATTCTACAACAAACATTTTATAACGTTTTGTCCGGTCTTTCTCAAATTTGTCAAGCAATACGGAAACGCAATCATGTTCTAATGTATCTACGATATTGGTACCCGGCACAACGTCTAATTCCGGTTTTGTCCAGACTTTCCCGTCGGACGACTCTGCATAGCAAGTGACGAGACCCAATAACTTCCCGCCACCGGCAGAATACCACATCTTGAATTTATGCTCTTCTTCATCATACCATACGCCACCGCTGAAAGGAGCGGCATAAGGGTCGCCGTTTATATTCAATTCCCATTTCTTGTCAGCTTTCAAAACAGGATTGCCTGGATAATAGACAGGCGAATGATGTATCCGTTGCAGATTTGTTTTCTCAATTAATGTTGTATCAACAAAAAGGATACGTCCTGTTTGCCCGCATACGGAAACATTGCACATCAATAATAAGAAAACTGTCAATAATGAATATTTCTTCATAATCATCGGTCTTTCAAGATACTTACTTTTGTAAGCCCGTCCGTTGTGGATTCTGTCCTTTCATCGGCCACGCTGAATCTGCATAAGATGTAGCTCCGGATGAGATACATACCATATCAGACGCACCTGCAACAGCTTCTACACCGACATATAAATATCCTTTTGAATCCATTACCGGACTGGAAGTGCATTTTACTCCTAATTCAGCGGATGCAAGCAGACTACCGTCTTGTTTCACAATATAATAGATGGCTTTGTCCGAGATGATGTGGACATATCCTCTGTTATCAACGATTGGCACACAGTTGCTGACGTTCTCCGTTGTAGCATAATGCCATTTTAAAGAACCGTCCGGATTTAAAGCGATAACACCTGCCGAAGCTTCACCGGCAACAGCATTTCCACCGTTGGCATAAAGCGTTCCATCCGTACCAATCACAACACCACCGTTGACAATGGCGCCTGGAGTTTTATGTACCCATTTTTCCGTTCCGTCAGGATTCAAAGCTATAATAGCGCCACCTGATGTCAGTTCGGCTACGGTATAAATAGTTCCGTCCGCTCCTACTGTGTACGAGTTTCCTTTCAATGCCGTACCACCCAAATCTTTCTGATAAACAAACTTTTGAGTACCGGTAGCAAAATCATAACCAAAATATCCCGTATTCTTGGAAGAGCCGAAATAGACAGTTCCATCTTTCGACAGAGACATACCGGACAACACTTCCACATCTAAAGCTATTTCTTTGACTATATCACCGGCCGGACTTAATACGATAAGTTTCTTTCCCCGATGTCCGAAGTAGATATTACCGGATGCGTCAATAGCCGGAGTGACAGCATACAAATTGGAATCGGCGGCTTTGTACGCCCATTTCCTGCTGCCGTTGCTTCCTACGGCAAACAAGAATAATGCACGGGGATGTTCAGAAGTAGCCGGCTTCAAATCGCGAACCACAATATATACATCTCCATTCGGTCCCACTGCCGGACTTGCATATACCATGCTTGCCCCTCCGCCCGGATTCAGTTCATTCATATTGGCAGTTACGTCAAATGCCCATTTCAGTGTTCCGTTTTCCGTATCATAGGCAAAAAGTTTCACGTCGAATGCTCCTGTGGAAGTCTGGTCGGTAATCATATAAACCGTTTTACCGTCAGCCGACAATGCAGGTGAGACTGTACTTTCAATAGCTCCGCCCATTTCTTTCTGCCACATTACATTGATTGCTTTAGCGGGATCCAAGATGGTAAGGTCTTTCTTGGCTGTCGCGCTCAAACCGTTATTGTCGGTCACCGTCAGTTTAATGGTAAATGTACCGTCCGACGGATAAACGAAAGTTGGGTTCTGTTCCGTTGAGACAGATTTCTTTTCGTCTCCAAACTCCCATAACCATGCTATTATCCGATTCCCTTCATCGGGCACGGAAGCATCTTTAAAGACAGCAGCCTGTCCCAATTCATACATACTTTCACCAATGGTAAAGTCTGCCTTTGCCGCAGTGTTATAATATACCTTATCCTCTTCGCAAGAAGAAAATGCAAGAATACAAATCAATGATAATAAATAAGCTAATCTGTTCATAGTATTCATTTTTTAATTGGTTTTATCTATTCCGGAAATATTCAATCCGGGCCCTCCGCCAGCGGTGTAGCCCATACTTTCCCCGTTCACGGAAGGAGAAATCCAGAAAGCGAATATTTCACCGTTATCAATATAGAATTTCACTTTCAGTTGTTTGTCCTTTAAAGAGGCTAACGAAGCGTTTCCTGTCCATTCAATCCTCGCTTTTACATTATCCCCTTTAAAGGCTTTGCACTCGTCTTTTGAGAATCCTTCGATTACTTTATTGCCGGAATCCAAAAGTTCAACTTTCATTTCTCCCGTAACGTCGGCATTCACAAAGAAGTGAGAACCGTCAAATTTCAGTAAGGAAGTTTGCAACTCTCCTGTTCCTTTCATAGACGCAAATCCATCGCGGCGAAGCATGGCCAGTCCGGTAGTGGTAATCTCCTGTGTGCCTCTCAAACGACGGCCGCTCAGATAGAAATAGAGTTTGTCGCCTACTATTAACGGCGCTCCGGCTACGGATTGCAAATTACCTTGGTTCCATGCGTCCGGAGTTGTCGTATTTACGGCATGGAAAGGATTCATGTCCTCACGAAACCAACTGTAACCGTCGCGGCTATATCCCACCATGACTTGATTTCTCTTGATTACGTTGTCCGAAGCACAAACATCGTTTTCCGGCCCTTGCCAAACGGAGAAGAATCCCAACATAATACTTTCATAAGGGGTGGCATCCTGATTGTATATCGCAGGAGCGATGTCCGGATAGTCAGGATGACGCTGTTCATTCGCCCACGGACCGAACCAAAATGCACTCAATAATGCTTCCGCTTTTTTTGTGCCGGCTTGCGGGTCGGCATTTTCATTATAATCCCTTGCACGGACTAATTTGTTTGCGTCTATCCGGACATTGTGCCGCATACTATATACCCATACGTTTCTGAACGGATTCTTATAGACTGTGGAGCGGTCGGCAACCGGTTCCGATTGTGCGGCGGCACGCCAGACCTTGCCATCTGAAGAAGTTTTATAATTATATCTCCATTTTCCGGCTTCACGCGCCACTAAAAACATCTTGTATCTTTTCGATGCATTGCTTTCCTGTTTATCCATCCAAATAACGGATGCGTCACGTTCCGAGTTATAGTCAACGATATTTGTTCCGGCTACAACGGAAAGAGTCGGTTTCGTCCAGTTGATTCCGTCCGTTGATTCCGCATAGCAAGTCACTCCCGCCCCACTAGTTGCATAAGAGCCGCCACCTGCCATATACCACATCTTGTATTTTCCTTCCTTTTCGTCATACCATACCCCGTCGCTGAAAGGAGCGGCAAATGCCGCACCTTTTGTCCCGGTTTTCTCCCAATCCTGTTCCGGTGTCAGTATCGGATTGCCCGGATAATATTCAGGATAATGGAACGTACGTTTCAGATTGGTGGATTCTATCAGGAAATTGTCTACGAACAACTGGCGTCCTACCGAAATATTAATAACAGAAGGTTTATCCGACAGATAAAAAGGTGACATTCCCTTTTCCAGTTCAGACGAAGATGAACGTACCGGCGGCCACTGTTCGGGCAGACGAATCCCGTTGTACAATAGCCGTGAATCTACCGGCTCTTCGCCAGGCGGAACCACGACCGGGGGATTATTGTCTCCACCCGGAGTATCATCACTGCCACCGCAAGCTATCAGCATACAAGGCAGGAAGAATAGTAGTATATAAAATAAACGTTTCATAGTCATTTATCTTTTATTGGTTTGCAGGAACATCTATGCCGCTAGCTGACAGTCCTGGCCCGCCGCCGCTTGTATATCCGCGGCTTTCGCCCGTTTGCCACGGAGAAATCCAAAATGCGTATATATCAGCGTTATCCAGATAGAATTTCAGTCGGACAGCCTTCCCGACAAGTGATGCCATATCCCGGTGTTTCTTCCATGTGACCAATTGTTTTGTCTTATCCGTTTTCTTCATCGGCACACAGTCTTTCCGGGTAAACCCTTCCAATGGTTTCCCATCTTCATCCAGGATTTCTACGCTCAGGCTACCTTTTACATCTGCATTGATAAAAAGATGCTTGCCGTCAAAACGAATCTTCTCCGTCAGCAGATAACCGTCCTTATCTCCATGCATGGATACAAAACCATCCCTGCGTAAAGTAGCCAGTCCGGTAGATGTGTAGCTATCCCACATAATCTTGTTTCTTTGACGTCCGCTGGAATAGAAATAAAGTGAATCTCCTACTACCAGAGGCACTCCGTTGATAGACTGCATATTTCCCCAGTTCCATGCTCCTTCCGTCTCATTCACTGCCATAAAAGGCTTGAAAGAAGGACGGTAGAAATGGAAGCCGTCACGGCTATACCCTAGAAAGATTTCATTCTTTTTCTGAATCCCCAGTTTGGCGCAGACTCCATTCTCCGGTCCCTGCCATACACTGTAAAGTCCCAACATGATACTTTCGTAAGCAATGGCATCAAAATTGTAAATACCGGGGTCGACTTCCGGAAACTCCGGATGACGCGGCTCTTTATTGCTCGGAGTAAACCAGTAGACCATATTCTTGTCCGGCACTCCTTTTCGGATACGATGCGCGAAACTTACTGCCATTTCGGGGTCTTTATTTTCCAAATAGCTGCGTGAACGGGAAGAGACTTTTGTCCCATAACGCATGCTCAATGCCCACACATCACGGAACGGATTGTAGAATGCCGATGAACGGTCGTATAAATCACCGGACTGGGCCACTCCCTCTCCCCAATGAATCCCGTCTGACGAGTATTTCAAGATAAATTGCCATCTGCGGTCGGTGGGACGGCGTTCGACATTGAACATCTTATACCGTTTGGACGGGTCTTTCTCCTGTTTGTCCAACCAGATAGTGGCTGCGTCACGATTGCAGGTATCTACAATATTGGTCTGGTTCCAAATATCCAGTATAGGTTTTGTCCAGTGCTTACCGTCTTCCGATTCGGCATATCCAGTATAAAAGGTCTGATTGTCTCCTTTGTGAAGGACACCTGCACCGGCCAGGTACCACATTTTGAACTTCCGGTCTTTTTCGTCATACCATATCCCGTCACTGAAGGGGGCAGCGTAGAGCCCGCCTTCGGTTGTCTTTTCCCATTCCTTGTCAGGGCCGAGTACCGGATTCCCTTCGTAAAACCGGGGAGTATGGATGACTCTGTCCAGATTGGTTTCTGCAATCAGAAAGGAATCAACAAATAGTTGCCGCCCTATATTTACCGGGATTACTCCCGGCTTTTGTTTAAGATAGGGTATCGGCATATCTTGTGCTTTTTGTGGCTCCGCATAGCGGGGCGGCCATTGTTCAGGCAGGTGTATGCCATTGTAAAGTACTTCTGTCTGGGCAATAGTTATGCCCGGTACTACCAGACTGAACAGTAGTACCGCAATATTTTTCAAATTTATCATGCTAATTCTTTCTTAGTTAATATCCCGGATTATTTTCTGTGATATAAGGATTGGAATTCACTTCATTAATAGGAATCGGCAACCATTCGTGCTTGTTGGTGACGAATCCTTTAAAGTCATCTGCCGATATGAACTTCTTGAAGTTAGGATCAGATTCCTGCAACTCCGTAAAACGGCTGGCCAGCTTGCCCCAACGGAGCAAATCATAGAAACGATGCCCTTCCAAGGCAAATTCCAGGATTCTTTCATTCTGAATATCAGCCATGGTTACGGAAGGGAGTTCGCTCATGTTGGCACGTCCGCGTACTTTGTTTACTGCCTGCAAGGGAGTCATGTTCGATGCTTGTGCACCACCGCTGACGACAGCTTCCGCATACATCATCAACACATCGGCATAACGGATATATCGCCAGTTCACTCCATGGGCACGGGGCTGATTATACACATACTCCTTGACACCTGCACCTACACCGACCAGTTTAGGAGTCCCGTCCGCTTCCGTTTGTGTAGGCATGGAACAGTCAATCCCTTTCCTGATACCTGCCTTGAATGGGTGCGCCAAAGGATTGGATACAGTGGCGAATCCCTCTTTTTCATTCTTTGCGGGATAAAGTTCTTCCCATTTATATCCACCGGGGCCTTTCAGACGTATCGGGTTGCCACCTGCGTCATTTCTCAAATGAATGTCCGCATCCAAATCATTGAATATCATTGTGGAGAACATTCGGATATCAGTATAGCCGTCTTTGTCTATCGAATTCACAAACGCGTTATAAAGCCAGTTATGCACTACGCCTTCATAACCTACTCCCGCTCCCGGCAACATCAATCCACGTGAATCGAACGCTAGACCGGAAGTGGCAAGCCCCGGATTGAATCCTGCATTATCGACATCGCCCAAGAATTGAAACTCAAGGATTGATTCTTCATTATTTTCATGAGCGACATCAAAATTATCAGCATAATTTTTAGTCAGGTCATAAGTTCCGTATTTTCCGTCTATAATATCAGCAAATTCTTTGGCGGCTTCACTGTAAAATGTAGTCTTGTCTTCGCCATAATTTTGCTCGATTCCACTACGGTAGAGGTAAGCTTTTCCCAATAAGGCGGCTGCGGAAGCTTTTGTCACACGACCGGCATTCTTGCTGTCCCAATATCCCTTCACGGGCAACAGTTCTTTCGCGTGTGCCAGGTCTTCCTGAATAAAGTTCCATACAGCGGCAGGTTTCTCTAAGGGACGAACATAGTCATCGCCGTTTCTCGGCATCTGTCTGATGGGAGATATGTTCCGGAAATTAATCAACAGGTAATAGTGCGCAAAGGCTCTCCAGAAATAGGCTTCACCCATATATGCGTTCCGCAGTTCTTCATTGCCGCTAAAATCGACAGACGGGGCGGTTTCAATGATGTAGGATGCCTGGGATGCTGTGGTGTACATCAATGTATAAGGTTGCTCGATGGTGTAATAACTGGCATTCAAGTCGGCACCGAACATACCCGGCTTTCCATAATCCGAATTGGACGATGCTTCGTCAGAACGGATTATCGTGGTCTTAGAGCCGGAAGCTCCCAGGCAGCGTTGTGTAGACATATATCCGTACATGGTCATCACTGCGTCATTCACAGCGGACGGACTGGTGAAATAAGCTCCCATACTCGGCTGATTCGGATTGATAGCCAGGTCATCAAAGATACCGTTACATCCGTGTAATATCAAGCCGCTCGCCAAGATAAATGCGGCATATACTTTCTTATAGTTTTTCATATGAATCATATTTTTAGTTATCAGAATGAAGCGTTAAAACCAAAAGTGAACGTTCGGGCATTGGGGTATGAACTGATGTCAATCCCACGTGAGAACAATACGTTAGAACTTACTTCGGGGTCATAACCGGAGTATTTGGTCAGCGTAAACAGATTTTGTACGCCTGCATAAACGCGTAGTTTATTGAACCGGATTGCTTCCAGCCACTTTTTAGGCAGTGAATAGCCTAACTGAAGGTTCTTCAGACGTAAATAGGAACCGTCTTCAACATAAAATTCACTCGGCAGAGAGTTTCCGCCACTAGTGTTTTGGGTTTTCATGACAGGTATTCCCGTATTCTTATTTGTTTTCGTCCATCCATTCATAGCCTCTTTGACCACATTGTTGGAATAATCAAAATAATAGGTGTACTTTTTCTGGTTGAATATATCATTTCCCTGCACTCCCTGGAAGAAAACAGTCAAATCAAAGTCCTTGTATTCCATGTTGATGTTCAAGCCGTATGTAAAGTCAGGGATAGGGCTGCCCAGAATGACTTTATCATTTGCATTGACTACTCCATTCTTGTCCGTATCCGCAAAGATGAAATTTCCTTCCGCATCAAAACCATCAATCTTATAGCCATAGAATGAACCGATTGCTTCTCCCGGCATGGTAATGGAAGCTGCATCATTAAAGTAGCTGGACATTGCGCCGGAAGTAATCGGCTGCACGTTTTCCCCCAATGATAATACTTTATTTTTCAACGTTGCGATATTGAATGTCGCATCTATATGGAAGTCTTTCGTCAATTGTTTCCTGTAATTCATCATAAACTCCCATCCTGTATTTTTTACGGAAGCTGTATTGACGTACGGTTTTTCACGTGAACTGTTGATTTCAAAGATTTGCCCGGAAGACAGGTTCAAGTCAATCTGCGCCAACAAATCTACGTTCTTTTTCACGAAATAGTCTAATGATAAAGTCAGGTCATTGTTGAAGAAGCCCAGTTCGATACCAATATCTGTGGTTTTGGCAGTTTCCCATTTCAGGTCTTTCGATTTCAGATAGGCTGCGCGTCCTGTCACATAGCGCTCTCCGCCTACCGTGTAGGGAATAGGCCCATAAGCTATCGCGTCGAAATTATAGGGGTTGAGGAAGTTGGCTCCCAACTCACCGTAACTGGCTCTAATCTTCAATTTGCTCATTACAGGATTTTGGAACCATTTCTCCTGATGTACATTCCATCCGGCGGAAACAGAGGGGAAGTAACCTACCCTATTGTCTTTATGAAACTTGGAAGATTCGTCCCGGCGGATACTCAAGGACAGCAGATATTTATTATCATAATCGTAGTTCACACGGGCGAAGAAAGAAAGTAATGCCGCATTACTGTCGCCTGCCGAAATCTTGCCATCTTCATTTTGGAATCCGGTGATATCCGTTCCACCCAAGTCGTTAATGGTAGAGTTGGTCATGTAGCGATAGTATTCTCTCATCCAGCTTGTTCCTAGTAAAGCGTCTATTGAGTGACGGTTGAATGTCTTGTTGTAAGTCAGCAAGTTATCAATCGTATAAGTAAATTCTTCACCTCTTGTTTCCGATACGCTGTTGCGTGTATTGCCGTAATCTTTATCGGGAGTTCCATCTGAGTTCCATTTTGTGTAGTACTCAGGTGTATGGGTATAATTATGCTTATTGCTATAATTTCCGCTTAACGATAATTTGTATTTTAAGCCGCCCCAAATATCCAGTTGGGCGTTCAAAGAGCCGATTAAATCCGTCACTTTATTGAACTGGTCAGTATAATGCAATGGGGCTATCTTATTCTGCGCCTTGCCATCTTCGGGGTTGATGTAATAATCAGGGCCACCCGAAGTAAACCGTCCTTGTTCATCATAAATAGGTAATGTCGGCAAAGCTATGTTGAAAGCTGTAGTAGGAGTTTTATCCTTATGGGTCAGTCCGAGGGTTTCGGAAAATGAGAAACGTCCTTTTTTATAAGAGGTATTCAGGCGGAAGTTATAACGTTTATAATCCGAATAAATCGTCATGCCGGTCTGGTCAAGATAACCGAGGCTTGTACTGAAAGTAGAGTTGTCTCCACCACCTGCGATACTGGCATTCAGGTTCCATACCGGGGCAAACTGTATCCATTCTTTTGACCAGTCGGTATTCAGGTTCGGATTGGTAGGATTATCATTCTCCGGTGCATGAGGCAAGCCACTGTTGTCTGCCACCATATTGGCAAATTCTCTCCATTCCGACGCATTGAGAAACTCCGGAATATTAGTCGTTTTCTGGAAAGCGAACGAACCGTCTATCTGAATGACGGGCTTGCCGGACTTTCCTTTCTTTGTAGTAATCAAAACGACGCCATTGGCTGCACGTGAGCCGTAGATAGCGGCAGCCGCACCGTCTTTCAGTACTTCGATAGATTCAATGTCATTGGGATTCAATGAGCTTAATCCGGCATTACTGAATGCTCCGTCGATGACATACAGAGGTTCGGTAGCGCCAAAAGAAGCGGCACCGCGAATCACGATGTTGACATCTGCTCCCGCCACACCGGCTTGCTGTACGATGTCTACACCCGGTGTACGTCCTTGTAAGGTTGAAGCGACATTGGAAGATACCTGTTTGCTGATTTCCTGGGAAGAGATGGAAGCGACTGCACCTGTCAGGCTTGATTTCTTCTGCACGCCGTAACCGACTACTACGACTTCATCCAGAACTTCCGTATCGTCCTGCAACTGGATAGAATATGAGTGCTTATTCCCTACCTTTACTTCCTGTGTCTTATAACCGATATAGCTGACAGCCAGAAGTGCATCTGCCGGAGCATCCAATGTAAAGTTACCATCTACATCTGTCACAGTACCTGTCCCCGCTCCTTTCACCAATACACTGGCACCAATTACCGGTTCGCCTTTGGTATCTGTCACGGTTCCCGTTATTTTCTTTGTTTTCTGATTTCCTTGTGATGTAACGGGGGCTTCTTTTGCTTTGAGGTATATTTTCTTCTCCCCAATTTCATAAGCCACATTGGTACCCGCAAATAAGTCATCTAATACTTTGGAAAGGTCTTTGTCTTTTGCCTGAACGGAGACAATCCGTTCGGGGTTGACAATCGTACGGCTGTAAGCTACCGTAAGCCCTGTCTGTTTGGTAATGAGCGAAAATACTTTCTCCAACTTGACTTGTTGAAGATTCATTGTTATTTTCTGAGCCGATGCCGCAAGACTTACAGCAAAGCTCAATAACAATACAAGCAATACTCTGTTCTTCATACTTAGTTTGTTTAAAGTTATAAATAGGTTCTTAATCTCTTTGTATTTAGTGGACACACGAGATTAAGAAGCGGGTGAGGGAAAAAGCGTTTTTTTCTGAAGTTTTTTTATTTTCAATAAAGATTCTCGTAGTAACAAGTTCGTTTTCAATAAGATATGATTTAGCTTTTATTTGTAGGAAAATGGAATATAAAAAGAAAAGTCCTTCCGGATTTTATTTTCAGAAGGACTTATATCAATAGATTCAGTTTCTTGATTATTCGTTAGAAACAGTCTTTTGGGATAGTGACGGTATCCTGTCCACATAGTGACGCTATACTTACCGGATACCGTCACTATCACGCAAGGATAGCGTCACTATATTTTTTTGCAATCTAGTAAAGTTCCTGATTCACCAATTCGTCAAAGAGCTTTGCATATTTTTCCGCAACTGCTTCTGCAAACTTTTTACCTTTTTCCGCAGAAGCTCCACGCGGGTCGCCGACACCGGTATCTTTGGATACTTTTCCCCAGTTTCTGGGAATCCACGCCACCTTTTCATTCAAAGACTGTATGGCAAAGGTTTTGTATTCTCCATTCCCTGCTTCTTCAAGATTGACCAGTTCGGGATGATAATGCATCATCACTGACGTCTCGACTTCATCCGCATGGTCGCCCGGATTTTCAAAATAGTCCTTTGCCTTTAATACGGTGTACCATTCACTTGATGCTATCAGGAAGTCAGGATAGTCTACCGACAAATCACGAATCATACTTTTAAAAGTATTGCCGCCATGCCCGTTGATTATTACCAATTTACGGATGCCTTGAACATAAAGGGAAGAAACGATATCCGTCAATATGGCTTTCTGAGTTTCATAACGCGTATGGATACAGAAGGGTAATTCCCGTTGTCCCGGATTTTGTGACCCCATGCCGATGGGCGGCATGACCATGCAGTTCACGCCATATTCCTGTTTAGCTATCAATGCGGCATCAACCGCTACATCATGGGAAAGAATACAATCCGTCATATATGGCAAATGCAGATTATGAGGTTCGGTAGCTCCCCACGGCAATGCCACAATATCATATTTCCTGTCTTTTACTTTTCCATAACAAGATATGGATAAATCAACTTCTTTATTCATATGCCTTATTTATTTCTAATGATTATATTATTTCATTTTTACTATCACTTCTTTCTTATCTTCATTATACTCAAACTTCACCGGAGCGATTTTCTCTAAATCCATCAATACTTTCTCTAATAATGTATTGTCCGATGTCAATGTATAGACATACTTCAAAGCCTGCCCGTCTTCTACTTTAAAGTCCACATCATACCAGCGGTTCAATACCTTGATGACTTCCGGTAGCGGAGTATCTTTAAATACTATCACATTCTGTTTCCACATTGACAAGCGTTGCATATCGTTCATTTTGGATATGGTGCACTGTTTGTTCTCTTTGTTATATACCAATCTTTCGCCGGGTTGCACCGGGTATTTCTTTTCCGTAGGTAGAGTCATATTTATATTTCCTTCATCCAGACATACTACGATATCCTTGTTTTCCGGATAATCCTGTACATTGAAAGAAGTTCCCAATACGTGAATTGCCGGCCCGTTCAGGTTGACAATAAAAGGACGGTTCTTATTCTTGGCCACTACGAAATAGGCTTCTCCTTCAAGAAAAACTTCCCGGGTGTTTAAAGCAAACTTCTTGGGATATCTTAATTTCGAATCAGAATTGATATATACTTTTGTTCCGTCCTGAAACATGATTTGTATACGTTCGCCTTTATCTACAACTACTTCTTCATATTCGGAAGTGCCAAACAGGTCTACTTTTGAATTAAGTTGTATATAAAGTCCGACAATCAAGACAACAGGAATCAATACGGCTGCAACCCGGAAACAGATACGTTTCAACTTCTTCATACGAATGTTCTTCCGTATCTGCTCTTGTATTTTCTTTGAAGGGATATCATGGTTCACATACAAATCTGCGAACTCATTTTTTATAAGCTCGGAATCCCGTGTCATAGCAGCTTCCAGGTAGTCGCTACCCTCTTCCGTAGCAAACCACTCTGCCACATATTTTGCATTTTCCGGACTGGCAATTCCTGCCAGTACTTCTTCTATTTGTTTATCAGTAGGTCTGTTCATCTTTATCACTTTATTAAATGGACACTCAAGACGGTCATCAGAGTGGTGAATACAACAATTATTAACATCTTGCTTAAATGGATACGGAGAAGTTTCAGTGCTTCCGAATAATGTGTCTTGATAGTATTTATGGATAAGTTCATCCGTTCCGCTATCTCCTGATTCGTCAGTTCTTCCTGAACTTTCATCAGGCAGATGTCCCTTTTCTGAGCAGGAAGCATATCCACAGCTTTATAAAAACTGGACATCAACTCTTTCTTCTCCAAATTTTCTATCAGATTATCTTCGTAAGGTGAAGCGATTTGTGCCACCTCATAGTTCTTTGCAATAGCGCTGTTTTCATTGCGAATCAGGTTCAGGACATGATTTTTCGTCATTGTAAAGAGGTAGTTTTTCAGGCTGATTCCCACATGTAATTCCGAGCGGAATTCCCACAAACGAGTGAAGACGTGCTGCACTACATCTTCTGCCATATCGGAACTCATTAAATAACGGTAAGCTAATACATACAATAGTTTATGATATCTTTCATAAGCTTGGGTGAAAGCTCTTTCATCACCTTGTTCTATCAAGGCAAAGAGTTTTTCATCATCTGTATCAGTATATCGAGCTGTCTTGTCTAGCATCTCCTAGATTCTATTAGTTATTTTTCCAAAAAGATTAAAGGCTAATTTATCAAGTTACAAAGATGGATTCATCTGATTACAGACTATATACACAATTCTGATGGTCGTCTTCGTCTGTCTATAAATCATACGATATTTGGGATGTATTAGAAAACTTCTGTAAATTTTGGTAGAAGTACTCCTTTTTTTATCGAACATACCAATTTCCGGATGCAGACTTATATGATGAATTGCATTAAAAAAATCTTGTGTCACATTTATAGCTGCTTTTTGTCCTACATTACATGAATACCAGTTTACAATCTGCACAAACAACCGAAAAGCAGATTTATTCCATTTTACTTTGAGAGCATCCATTTGAAAAAAGCATTAACTTCCGCATCATCAACCAATCCACTGGCTTCGGAAGCCTTGATTCTATTATCTAATTCTTCGTCTGAAGTTACAATACCCGGCATAGGTGCATCTTTCAAACTGACATCGTTAATCAAAGACTCAAAATATGCTTCATTATATTCTGAATCTTCACCTAAAATTTCAAGACATTGCTCTATTTTTTCAGGATTTGTTTCTTTTTTTATCCGTTCAACAAGCTTCGCTTTCTTAGCCTTAAATACAGGTTTGGAATAATAAGTTGTTGAAGGTTCTTTTACTTTTGCCATAATCATAAATAGCTTGTTGTAGCAAAGATAGGAATTGTTTGGAGATTCTATAAATTAATAGGTCTATTTTTTCCAGTCAACAGATATTCTATACGAAAAAAGTCCCCGATTAACAATTCCCCTTTTCTAATGAGGAATTATCAATCAAGGACTCCATCCACTAACTAATTAACAAATAGATTACAAACGATAGGTAATAATTCTTTCTTCCGGCGAATCAATCCAAAGACGCCATGTATTCTCAGATACTTTTTCTGCTGTTCCTATGTTGGCTTTCGGTTGGCGGCTGCTCTTAATGGTAAGGTAGCCTTTGCCTTCCGTTGCCTTTACTTTGATTGTTTTCTTGTCCATATAGATATGGATGTCTCCATTCGGAGTGGGCACGGTGCCTTCCATCCATTTCAATCCTCCCAATACAGGAGCAATGGAGAATTCCTTATATCCTTCTTTTACAGGTTTTACTCCCAAGTAATATTTGCCTAACAAATAGATAGGACTAGCTCCCCAGGCATGACAGAGACTTTTTCCGTAAGGACGGCCATACATGGCAAGATGCTGCGTTCCGGTTTCTTCGGGGTTGTATTTCTCCCAAAAAGAGGTTGCACCTTCTTTCAACATTCCACCCCAATAGGCTTTCATTTCTTTCATTACTGCCTCTTGTTCACCAAGTGCGCAGAGGGCTTCCAGTTCGTAAAAGCGCATATAAGGGGTTGTTATTTTCAATATACTATCGTTCAGGAGAACAGAGTTTTTAATAGCTTGTTGCTTCTTAGCATCCAAGTATTGAAAGAATACGGAAAACATATTTGCATAGCGGGTCACTGCATCACTTTGCTGACCATTCACACAATTATGTACAAAGGCTTGTTTTTGGTCATTCCAAAAAGTTGGTTCCAACTTTGCTTTCAAAGCATCAGCCAGTTTTTCGTATTTCTGTTTACTATCTGCATCCCCGACCAGGTCTGCACACAAAGCCATTGTTTCAAGACTTCTGCAGAAAAGAACTTGTTCAAAGGAAAGTTCGCCCTTCTTATCCAAATAGCCGTCCGCCCAATCTACAAATACCCAGTCACCGGTCATTCCTTCCACCATGCCATTCTTATTGGTACGTCCCAGTACGTAGTCCATCATCGTCTGCATACGCGGATAGAGTTGGGTTACAAAATGACGGTCACCGCTATACATATAATAATCGTATACGCTAAGGAACCAATAGAATGTATAATCCATGATTGTATTACTATGGCTCGTCACGGGGTCTTTACCACGAAGCAGCCAAATAGTGCGTTTCACTGATTCGTTATCGAAGAAAAGATAGTAATTCATCAGATAACTTTGGATGGCATCACCGCTCCAGACCCAACGGTCGCGCTTGATACCGTCAATGAAAAACTCACGGGTAGTGAGATGCATCGTATAGGCTCCCACTTCCCAAATCCGGTTCAGTTCTTCATCATTACAACGGAAGCTGCCACGATATTCTTCGGGAAGATATTCATATTGCATGGAGACATCACCGATTGTCACTCCCGGTTCATGGGTGATATAGACATAACGGAAAGCCTTGCTATTCTCTAATGTATATCCATTATCAGAATCATTCAAGGGGGATGTACTGCGTATGGCAAGGTCGGTCATCCGCCCCTTTTCCAATAGAAACTTATCCAAGGTTTCGCAATAGGCTTTGTCTTTGGCCTCTTCCGGACTTTCACCATAATAGATTTCAATAGTGCCTTTTCCCGAAAGATTCTTCAGGGTGATATATCCGAAGGTTTCTTTTCCGAAGTCATACAGAATACCACCTTCGGGTTGCTCTGCCTTGGAGACAGGTTGATGCGGTTCACGCATTAATTTAAACTGTGAAGGACGTTGGGTGGCTCCGTCAAAATTCCAACATCCGGCATCCATGTAAATAGTGGCGGATGTGTCACTGGCTTTACCGCTTTCGTCAATCCATTCTTTATCCTCATAGGTCACCCGCCAAGAAGAATCAGAGTTGACTGTTTTTCCTTTTACATAGATTGCAGGTGGTGTAGACTGATTCCAAACCTTTATATTCAAGTTGTGCTTACCGGCAGGAAGAGTCATCGTTTCCGGCATACCGAACTGGAGTTTTCCATTCAGCTTGACACTGTATTTTCCCTCGACAGCAATGAATATTTCTTCCGGTTCGGCGAGGTTCAGTTGTTTGCTGAACTCTACGACTACATAGTGGATATCTGTTTTCCAAAAAGGGGGGAAAAATGCACCACGTTCCGTACGTCTGTTGTTCATTTGGTTGCCTAACCAAATTTCATAATCTCCCGGATACCATATCCAGGTTTGTGCAAATGTGCTGCTTGCCAAAGATAAGGCAGCCAGTAATATCTTATATTTCTTTTCCATTGTTCTTTCTACTGCTTTCTATCAATTCCTATCTAAGATTCAACAAATCCTTATATTCACTCTCCAACCCTGCACGTTCACGAATAGCAGTATCCACTTTCGAACCATTATTCTCCCATACATTGCCGGGGCCGTTAGCATTTTGCAAATATTTCTCTCCTTCTGTCCAGTTATCGCGAACAGTAATAAAAGAAGAACCTTCATCCGTATAAAGATAAAACCAATGATTCGGGTCGTGTACATAACTTGGTTTATAAATACTATGAACACAATTCTCCGTCACATAGCTTTTAGGTTGGGAACCAAGCGTATAAATCCCGGCTACATCATACATATGCTTTGCATAATGATGAATCAGATTAGCATGTACATGGTTATTGCGCATACAATTTACTGTCTGCGTCCATCCCCAACCAAGGCTGATACCACTATAAGGAACTTCACAAATCTCGTTATGCTCTATATGTATATCCCTCACGTATCCTGCCGCAATAGCGAGACATCCCCAGTCTTCATTACCAACTTCTGTAAAATAGCAATTATTGATTTGCTGATATGCGCATACTTCCCGACTGTCAGCAGGTTCATAAGGCAAATGTGTTTCATGGGCAGCCGGAGAAAAACTGCCGACTAACAAACCATTCCCCGCAATATCACGGAAAAGACAACCACGAACAACGCCACCCTGAACCGCTTCTTCATAATCCAGTCCCGTAGAACCTAAATGTTCAAAACGGCAACGCTCAAAATCAATCCGACTCGCAGCTATTACACTGACAGCCGCCGCAGGACGTCCCAGCCATCCTTGATTATCCAGTTGATGATTCAAATAATCCCGTTGCATCTTAGGGTCGATGCAATATCCATCCGTCAAGTACATACCTGCCTGAAGCGGCACATGCCCCTTTTCTGAAGGACGCATCCAAGTTGTGTACGAGAATGTAATTTTCTCAAAACGGATATTAGAGACAGGACGGTCTAGTGTACCTTCTATCTGCACCAATGTTTCAATGGCAGGTACTATCACTTCTGTATCTGCATCCTGCATCTTCTCCCCTTCCCGTGGATAATAATAAACCTTACGGGCTTCTATATCATGGTACCATTCTCCTGGCACATCCAACAGTTCCCAGGCATTTGTCAGATAGAAAGCGGAGTTATGCCCGTCCGTTGTCACCATCGGTCGTGGCCAGGGATGCTCGAACTGAATACGGCTTTCCGGCTGATGAAAACGTATCGCCGCACTATCTCCCTGCATTTCAACAGAACGAATACGGAGATTGGCAACACACCACATTTGATGAAGTACCATTTCAGCATATCTGGCCTTCAAATTCCCTTTGCTGTCTACGAGCTTGCGCATCGCAACCGCAGGAACATAAAGAATTTCGTTCTTCTCATCCACACTGCAAATGCGATTCATCTTCTCGAAATCTTTCACATCCCGTGCACGAACAGCCTTTTCTCCATTCACCCATAACTGACGGAAATCCAACGGTCGTCCATTAAATGC
>NZ_JBCOWR010000003.1:305654-419234 GCF_040918965.1 Bacteroides sp. RTP21281st1_H5_RTP21281_210402
CTCATATAGAGCATACGTTCCTTCTTCCATATAGATAGTGATTCCTCCCCGGACACGTTCATCTCCTGTCCTGCGCCACTCGCGTGCTTGTCGTAAAGCAGAAGTCAGAGTCGCTTTCGGAGATTGACGGGTACCGTCGTTCAAATCATTACCCTGTGCAGAAATCCATATCTCACCCGCTGACAACAGATAAGTGCACAACAGACATATAGTCGCTAAAAATAACTTTTTCATAGTTCTTCTTTCTTTTCTGTATAAGAGGATTATCTAGCCAATGGCATCCAAACAGTCATTTCTCCTTTTCCCCTGTTTCCCCAGGCATAATAGGGAATCAAACGAATATCCACTGTCTTTTCCACTTGAACGACCGGACGATAAAGCACGCCTTCCCAAGAAGGAGCAGACGCCAAACGTGCCGTCCCTTCAAGTGCGACAATCGGACTGCCTTCGATACTGATTTTCTTGGGCGTCAGTTTAATATCCGCAGGAATGAGGACATTATCAATCTTTTCTCCATCAGTTATATCCATACTTTCCAGACAGTAAACCAACGGGCCACGCTTCACTACTACCTGATTACGAATTTCCTCTGCCAACGGATGGGCTTCGAGCAAACGTACAGGCATATCCATTATTAACTCCACCACGTCTCCCTTCTTCCATGTACGATTCACTTCCGCGTATGTATTCGCTTTTGCATGTATCTGCATCGCCTGTCCGTTTACTGTAAGTGTGGCTTTCTCACACCATTCGGGAATACGCAGAAAAAGAGAGAAAGCGCCTGCCTTCCGCGGAACTTTATCCAATGTCACACGTACAGTCCCATCCCATGGATAATCTGTCTCCTGTGTCAAGGCAATTTCTCCTTTATCTTTCCAAGTTGTAGTCAATGTATTTGCACCGTACAGATTGCAATAGATTCCTTCAGTTCCCAATGTATAAGCATAATTCTGCGCCTGACAAAGTGTGCGCAATGTATTGGGCGGACAGCAGAAACAACTGATATATTCCGTCCGTTCTTTCGGCCAACGAAGTGTATAAGGCAGATCGGCACTGATACGCAACGGATTCGTATAGAAATACTTCTTACCATCCAGACTAATTCCGCTCAGCACACTATTATAAAGGCAAGTCTCTACCAGTTCAGCATATTTCGCATCTCCCGTCACTTCCAGCATACGCCAGTTGAACAGCATATTGCCGATATTGGCACATGTTTCATTATGCGCAGTACTATTGGGCAACTGGTAAGGACGCCCATAACTCTGGTGTACTTTCTGAATACTGTCCGGTTCATAACAAGTACCATCAGGTGAGGTACCATCATAAAGCGCTCCGCAGGCTCCGGTCACATACATTTTGCGGGTGACAATATCATTCCAAATGCTGGTCAGGTTTTTCATTAACTGCTGTTCGCCTGTCTCCGCATATACATCCGCTACACCTGCATACAGATAATTGGCACGTACGGCATGCCCCATCGCGCGATACTGCTCACGGAAAGGAATACGATCCTGATTATCATCCGTACCATTCTCCACCATACCGCGAATATCAATCAGGTTCTTTGAAAGTTCAAGATAACGGGGATTTCCGGTAGCGCGATACATTTCGACTACGCCCATATAATGAGAAGGGCAAATGGCATTACGAGCCAGTTCGGCAGAAGCCGTTTCGTAAAAGTGACAAAGGAAATCCGTTGCCTTTACAGCGGCATCGAAGAGAGTTGTTTTTCCGGTGGCACGACGATGGACGATACCCGCCATCATCAGGTGTCCCAAATTATAAGTTTCAAAGTTCAAGCGATTGGCAAAAGCCCCCTTCTCGTTTTCCGCACCTACTTTCGTACCAATCACAGTCTGCTTGTGCTGATCGTCCAATGCATGAGAATCAATCCCTTTATTCAGTTCCTCAATGATAACGGGCGTATGTATGTAACCATCTGCACGTTGGGCTTTTATGACGCAAGCAATAAAGTTATCCATTAATTTATCCAGCTCCGGATCTTTATTGACAGCATAGACAGAAGCAACTCCTTCCATCCATTTATACATATCTCCGTCGTGGAACGGTGGCCCCCAATGTTCCCCTTTGCACACACCGGCAGCAATCTCAAAATTACGGAAGCCATGAGAAACTTCCGGTGTATTCCAGGTGTTCCACATACTCTGCAAAGAAGTATGACTGAACACATTAAAACGATCTCCCCAAAATCCGTTTGTCCACTGCACTGCATCGACTCCGGTATTCGCCATTTTAGCAAAACGGCTCTGACTCATATCCGTCAGTCCGTTACTTTGCGCAAATGCTCCCGTAACGGTGGCGGAAGCTAAAAGAAATAACAGCTTTATCTGTTTCATTAATATGGATAATTTAAAATTTACACAACATCTTTATAAAAAGACGTGATTATCCACGTTTTGTACTCAACAAAACAAAAGCGAAGACTGTCCTGCCCGACAATCCCCGCTTTTCTTAAACTGTATCCGAAAAGAATGATCCGCTATTTTTCAGGAGTATAATTCAGTTCCGCCTTTCGTGCCTGCGAATGTTGAAACTGGCGGGCAACTTTATATTCGTGTCCGTCTTTCAGCAAATAACTGCCTGTCTGCTTGAACCAAAAGCCGACATTCGCTTCCACACACTGTCGTCGAATATCCAACACCCAGTCATAATCACACACACGGGCTTCTTTTCCCGATTCTCCTCCGGCAACGACTTGTTCCACCCAATCTCCCAGTTCTCCCCTAAAGTCAATCCGACTAAGAAGCGGCTCACAGATAATGATTTTATGTTTAATAGGAATTGCCTTATAAATAGGCAGACGATAATCCACTCTATCCTGATTCTCCATTGTGCAGCAAATCGTCACATTATCATACCCCTCTCCCCAATCGGCGGGCAGACATTGCTGTAATCTGTCAATTCGCTTGGTAATAAAAAGGAAACGGAGATCTTGTCGTATCCGCATCATCTCCCATGCTTCAGTGCGCCATTCGTCGGCATCCTCTATCAGAAAATCAGAAGTAAAACAAGTATAGACCAAATTACCTGACGGAATCTTATACGTCCCATTCTTTTTCTGTTGCAAAGGCAGATCAAACTTTTCCGTCTTTGTCACGACCGAACTATCCTTCCCATATTTACCATCCGTACGGTACACATAGCAATGACGGCACCCCTCACTCAGTTTGTGACAGCCATGCCAAAGATTCCACATTGATGCTTTTTCACCCATTCTCTTTTTTTCGCCAAATGTATGTTTTATCTGTCATATATCCATAAAAAAGAGTGCACCTTTTTTCTATAAAAGAAAAAGGTGCACAAAACACAAACAAAACAAACAATAGAGCGACCTTCACAGGCAGCCGGTCGGTTAAGACCATATCTTTAATCCGCCCATCTCGATGCAGGCAGTTTTTTCTTGCAGTATGCTTTCGTCCAGCTATAGGATTTTCTTTTCCTCAGATAAAGCGTATCTCCACAATGCTTCTTCGCTTCCCAGTCAAAGATAGAATGATGCCTGATCATCCTTTCCCACCAATAAAGAAAATGATATGTACACAAAGGTATTAACATAAACCACCATGAAAGCCACAAGGACAATCCCAAAGCCGGCAATAACGTGAGAAAGAAACACTCTGTATATTGTCTTAAATGAATCCGGTTTTCCATTTCTTCCCAGATTTCCAAATATTTATAGCGAGTAAAACAGAAACCAAATATCATAAAAGAATGTTTCTTCTTACCAAGAAAACACTTCGCCAAACGACTGTTATATAAAATCATTATCCCTAATACTGTTTGTAAGTTCCACTTTGCAAATGTCCATATAATCGCGAAGATGGCAAATTGTATTCATGTCTAAGAGAACAATATCTGTCCGCAAACATGACTAATAGCATAAACTTCAAATTCCAGGCTTCGAAATACATAAAACATTCATCCAAAGATGTACACTTTTGTGTTATTTGCATAATTCGAGGTGTCTACATTCCGATTATCACAACAGAGTAACCACCCCAGTTTAACTGGTCACCGATATCGGAACATATATAATGAATAATATAAGCCCGAACATCTTTAATATTTTCACAAAGATACTATATTTATATGTATTTTATATGAAATATAGATAAAAATCATTCAATGATGCATTAAAATAAAAAGTGCACCCTCTCTCCCACCGGAAAGAAGATGCACAAACAAAACAAACAATAGTCTACCTTCACAGGCAGTTAACGGGTTCACGAACCATCGGTCTGAATCTTCAGACAATGGCAGGGGCATGAACCTTCGGGGAAATGAGGTGCTTCACAGCAGCTCGTTTTGATTATACCTCTATGCAATCAGTCCTCCCACTCCGAAGGTGGAAGTCTCTTTTTTCCATACCACTTCTTCCAGGCACAGGATTTCCGTTTTCTCAAATAAAGGGTATCGCCGCAATGTTCCCGTGCTTCCCAGTCAAAGACGGAATGATTCCATAACACTCTTTCCAACCAATACAACAAGTGATAACTCATTAATGCAAGTAACATGAACCACCACGATAACCATACGGACAACACTAATGCCGGAAGCAGTGCCAACAACAAACATTCAAGATATTGTCTTTCATGTATCCGAAGTTCCATATACTCCCAAATCTCAAGATATTTGTATCGGGTGAAACAGCATCCGAAAAACATGAAATAATATTTTCTTCTACCTAAAAGTAATTTCGCTAATCTGCTATTATATACTATCATACTCGTTTAACAAATAATTGATAACTTCACTTATAGAAGAGGGTTCTTTCAATAATACCAGTTTGTCCTCATCTAATAAATATATCGAAGGAAGAGAACGTAAAGAATACAGTTCTCTTTCAACCAGTACTTTCCTCGCATCATAACCGTTTACCCACGCAGAAGGAAAAGACTGCTGATATTCTTTCCATGTACCCGTATCGCCTTCCGTGCAAATCGTAATAAGGGCGAGTTGCGGCAAAGCTAATCCGTTATGTGGCAAGCAAGCATTTATTATTGATGCCTCAGATAGTTCCTGTATTGATTTCCGGCAATGCATGCAATCCGGATCATAAAACAACAATAAAGTATATTTAGCAGGAATATTCCATAGATTCTGAAGTTCTCCGGTAGGAAGAATGAAATCAAAATCAGCCGCTTTAGTTCCTGCCCGATTCTTTTTAAGCATTTTCAATTGATATAAAGGACGTACACGCATCATTCCATTCAGAGATTCGGAAGCTAATGCCTCTTCCAATACTGAAATATAATAATTATCATTGCGTAGCGGTGAGTCAGGCTCGTACAAATGCCGTTCCATCTGCCGCAGAAACCAATGGTTGACCCTATCATTTACTTTAGTTTTCAACACCAGTTTTCTAAGGCTTTCACAAGCTTTGTTTTCTGTCAGCCCTGATAATCGGGAAAGATAATCCACCAACATTCTTTCTGTTGCAACCGACTTGTTTGCCCACCGGACGGTATCTGTAAAATCGTATGTATTCCAGAAACAATCTACTGATACGCTATCCTTTTGATGTACTGTCGCAGTATCCGGTTTACCTCTATTGGCGGAACAAGTACATAAAAACAAGAACATGCCCGAAATAGTATAAAACTGTAATCTTATTCTCCGCTTACTCATATTCTACTATTTGATATATTCATCCTCATATTTCCTTTCACTCTTGACACTAATTGAATTATCCTTCCTGACGTATCCGAAGTTCAAAATATCCATTTCTGCCAAACAGACGCACTTTTCCTTCACGCGCATTACCTGTATTATTTTCCTTTATATGGACAAAAATATAATCATTAGTAGAGTCTAACAGGGGGTAAAGAATGGCTCCTTCATGTCGCTGTTCAGCTATCCCAATCCAATCAGATAACCCAACGACTTCCCCATAATGCGTATATGGCATGGGGAGCACTGTATATGACTGGCCAATAGAGGGATAGCGTTCAACAGTCACCGTTTTTTGTAGGACTCCATATTGGATAATACTCGTAAAAGAGTATTCCGTACCTGCATTTTCACTCGATTCCGTGAAACATAAGTCCATCTCAACAGGGTTATCAGGAGTATCATTACAAACTGTTTCCCCTGTTATTTCTGTCCCGTTTGCTTTCACTGTTATCAATCTACGCTGAAGATTGGGATAATCCGGGTCAAACATGGTGTAACCTTCCAATGATTCATCCCGGATGCACCGGTAGAAATGACCTAACACAAAAGAGTTCAGGGTTTCATTGCTGTATATGCTCCAACGAGAATTTTCAAATCCCATCTGATAGCCATTCCTTAAATAATTCTCTTGATAATCATGGGTACCATCATACTCCAATAACATGAGTGCTTCCATATCATTAGTAAATCCATTCTTTTCCGCATTCTCGAACGAGTTAGCGCCAAATCCCGTGACACTCCGGATATTCAGTTTATAGTAATTATTGCCTACAATTGAAGTCAACGGAACTTTTTTTCCTGTAACATCATCTATTGTACATAAACGGAGTTTATAGTATCCTTCCCTTTCTGTCCCATCCGCTGCCGTATATTTTCCATGTACAACGATATGAAATCCCTTATGAGCATCCAAACCCATATTCCGAATCTGATACAGATAAATAGGAGTTGACAAAGGAGCAAGATTACTGACAGACAAAGTAGAAGGACTGATATAATCCACGTCTGCCAATACTGAAGCTGATACAGGACAACTCAACCAATCTATTGAAGTCAATTTAAAATTGCCGGCTGTCACTTCCACACTGAATTTCGCCACATTCCGTTTTAAACTGAAACCATTGCTGCCGTCACTTTCCATGGCATTACGAATAGTCATCATATTGAGTGATGAAAGAGCTATGCGTCTGGTAGCCATTACAAAAGGTGGTTTTACAAGTGCTTCCGTACTTGTGCATATCTTATTTTCCAACTCCTGCAAAGTACGTATTGTCCCTTCTTCCATCGGATAATTGGCTATCAGATACAATGTATGTTCTCCTGTGGCTGAAGATATGTTCACCGTCGTCTTATATTCATTCCCAGTCCATTCCAAATCAGGGTGCTGATGATAAACAACATCTCCCTTATGGTCGAATATCAGGAAGTCCATACTTTCCACCTTCGCTTTATCGGCAGGAACAACTGTCCCCCGCGTATGTATAACAGATTCTTGTTGTACGCTCAGCCTCAAAACCATTTGTTCCTGTACATCTCTCGGATCGTTACTCTCCGACATTTCATCACTATTGCAAGCTCCAAAAGAGAAAAGCAATACAAACAGAGCTAATTGAATATATTTCTTTTTTACTATCATATCTGTACTTTTTTATCAAAGAGAGGGATAACGTAGTTTCACACAACGTACCGTATGTTTCTGATTCCGCAGTTCATCACTCGTATCACTTCCATCCGGATCGCTCATAGTGGCTACTATAAATGTGCCATCATCATTCTTTCCCCAATAGCTGTCCGAGAAGAAATTATTGGGAAGTCCGTTGGTTCCGGCATTCAAGAAAACATAATTCATTTCTTTTCCTGTGGGCAACCGCCAAGCACCACCAGTTAAATTTGCACATACAGAAGATGCGTTTTCTTTCGTGACATTAGTAACATCTGTACTTGAAACAATAAAGTCTGAAAGTTCAGGGGGACGAACATCAAGAGTACAGTTATAGAGATATTTTTCCTCTTTATAATTGTCTATGAGGTTATAGGATCCGTAACTTATATACGCCTTTCTGGCAGGACTATTATCATTTTCTTCTATACACCATGATTCACCTGAATTAATCGCCCAATTTTCACGTATGGTAGCTAATCTCCAGCATCCTTTCCCCCTTGTTGCATGATTCTCACTCACCCCTTCAGGATAATATGCCCTACATCCAGTTTCCCGAGTGGCTCTTTTATAAAACTCATCATTATAAATGCCGACACGCATCCAATTCGCTTCAGACCAATACCCCATGGCTTCAGCCCAAGTAACAAGAGCATTGCCACTACGATACGTTTCCGAACTATAAAGTTGTAGATTAAGCTCAACAGACACAGTACCTGATTCCAATGTAGTCACATAGGTAATATCATTACCCGTATTCCAGTTTCCACGCCTAAACCCGACACGTCCGCTCTTCTTATTTGCATCATCATATTCTATTGTCATTTGCAGTTGATTACCGATTGTCACCTCATCAGGAAGTTTCACTTCGACCGGAGCATTACAGGCAAAACGCACGTATGAGTAAAAGCGTAGCGATTTTACTTCAACCGTCTTTTTGTTGACAGCAAGAAAACTAGCTCCCGTTATTTCAATTGGGACATTGATTTCCGACCATCCGGAAACGTTGGATTTCATCTCAAGAGACTCTTCCCCATAACCGGTTATTGCTTTAATATTCAAACTGTAATGCCTGTTGCGGGTTATATTCCATTCTGTAGAATGTGAATCAATAGAATTCATAGCGTCACCAATCGGTAGAGTATATACTCGGGTAATTCCTCTAGAGGTTCCTTTAATACGCAATACCATTCTATAATCTTTATCTGTCGGTAAATATTCCGGCAAATAGATTTCACCGGACGACCATGTGAAATGATTTTGTTCCGTGCTGCTATTTCTCAATGAAAACATACGGTTACCTAGAAAACCTTCTTCTATCTTGTACTTACCGGCAACCAAATAACTATATTTCGGGATACGAAGAAGCTCCATAGATTCAAAGTTGACATGTTCGCTCGTGGGATTCCCGTTTTCACAAATCTCCGTACTTAGGTCGAACTTAACACTTAGTTTGGCAATCACACGTTGCAACTTTATCTCCAGTTTAGATACAGGCACAGACACCCCCTCTGTATATATCTCATTTTTACTTCGCACATTCACATTAAGCAACTGCCGGAAAAACACAAATCTTGAAGCATTCAAGTTACTTTCCGAATTCATCCGAATACTTTTCAATTCTTCAGGGGTGTTTATTCCCGAAAGATCTACCGGTTCATTTCCTATCACATAAATATCATTGTATCCTATATAGGTAATGGCAACATAATCTTCATTTATATCTATCAATTGATTGCTGACTAAAACTTTAGGGCCATAAGGATTGGAAGTGCGTGTCGAAAAAATGATAACACGCAATTGTGATATCTCATTTTCATCCCCTGCAACAAGTTTCGGCATGATGCTGACAGGGATTTCCTTCCCTTCTCCCTGACCATTACCATCAGAAGATGCTTCTGTTCCGTCAGTACAAGCAGTGAGCAGATACAATAATGCCACAACAAAGCTATATATATAAACTAATTTCAGTCTCATTCTCCCATTCAATTATAAAGTGTCACATTTCCGTATCCTGCAATATGATTGTCCATCCGGCAACGGTTATAGCTGTTTGCATATGGGTATCCGTATTACCGTCCAAATCATCTATAAGTGATATTTCTACTTCATAAACATCCTCCCGGTCAAGTTCCGACTGGGTACGGCTATATGGATGCCTCCGGACAAGTTCAAGTAAATCGGAACGGTAGAGTTCCTTTATGGTGCCGTCCTGCATCAGGCGTTCTATTAATAGCGTCAATTTTTCTCCTTCTACCAAGCGCATTAACGAAAAGATACTTGTCAACTGGTTCCATGCATCATTATTGGTGCCCTGATATGGATAATATGTCAATTCGTTGCCCGAAGCAACTACAGAATTATCAAATTTATAAGTCGCCCCTTTAGGGTCAACCACACGGACACGCACGCCATCCGCACAGCGGTGAATACATGGTATTCCGCTTTTTTCAAACCACTTCACATTCAGATGCAAATGATTCTCATTCTTTATAAGTGAAAGAACTTCAGTGTGTTCCTTCACATCGTTTACTTCTACTTGTTTCATAGCATGAAAAACAGGAGTCAATTTATGGTTCACACCACGTTCTTCTGTTGCGTTGAGTGATAATAATGCCTGCTCAAGCGTAGTTTGTCCGGCAATAAAGACCGGTTGCAAAGTGACTTCATCAGTCAGGTTTCCCCATGCCACCAACGTATAGCTACCGGCAGAAAGTTCCGGATCAATCCGAAAATCTTTCGGGAAAGGCTCCCCTTTACGAGTTATGCATTTCAGAAAACATCCGGCTGCATCAAATACATACAAGTCTATTTGCTGTACGTCGATGTCGAAACGATCGGGGCAAGTATTGTCCGTGTGATGAACATATTCGAAAGCCACGTGGAAATTTCCCTGCGGACAACCGGAAAAATCTTCATTAACGCATCCGATAATCAGCCATAATAGCACCGATATGTATGCCATCATCCTTCCTTTCCTATACAATGTATTATTATCCTTGAAGTGCATGTTAAATTGTTCTTGAGAGGGATTTTAGACTCCTTTACCGGGATAACTTCCCGGCAAAGGAATCCGTTAAAATCTATTTTTAATGAACCGGCAAACTAACAATCATTACATTCCCAGTTCTGCATCTTGTTCAACTTTAGTCCATGGTTCCACCGTGATATGTGCCTGCATGTAAGTTTTCTGATTGATAGGATCTGTCGGATCAACAGTGACATCTTCGTCATCAGGATAACCGATTGAAGTAATTCTTGAGATATTTACATTATAGAAACGATTACGCATTACTGAATAGAACAGGTTGTTGGCTTCTGTCTTTCCGTCCATATTATCCTCAACATTCACGCGATAGTAACAAGTTCCTCCGGTGTACTGGAAAATACGTATTGTTCCTTCAACACTCTCCTGATAACCCGGTACTCCTCCATTCTTAGGATGCGAATATTTCTTAATGGTAACAATCGAATAAATACCCTCAGAAGTCGAAAATGAACTTCCATAATATACACTTACAGGATTTTCGATATCACCTTCGTCTACGGCACTATCTTCATCTACAGCATTTAGCCATTTCTGTTTTCCTGCTTTATTCAAATAAGTCTTTAAAATCATGTCCAAGCCATAGGTTGCCAAGTTTCCACCAAAGTCTGCAGGAGCCGTATAAATCTGATTTTCCCATTCCGGAACAATGAAGAATGGTGGAACCTCTTTTTCACCTATTGTATAATCAGTATCGTCAAATTGATTCTTGATAGTAAGATTTTCACTTGTCCCTTGCACAGTAACGTTATTAATCATGACATTGGCTGCCGGAGCAAATACACCTTTCACTAACACATAGGTAGTATTACCTCTTACCGGTGTCTGATTGGAGTTCTCCGGCAAATATATAGATCGGATAGCTTCTCCATCGGTACTTGCTTTCAAATCCAAATTCGGTTCATTAACTTCGTCATAATATTTAGCGAAATCTTCAAATGTAGAACTAGTGCCAGTCATTGTATAGAATGGTGTAAGGAAACCATTAGCTTGATTATGGAGAAACATATAACTCTGAACCGGCAGGTTACGAACGGTAAATGTCGGAGTAAGCAATTTGCCTAATGTTTTGCCTGTATTATCTTTCAGTGTCAAAGCGTCCGCATTTGCATAAGTAGCCTGCAATTTGGCTGCGGCACGGGATATGGAAACCTCTAAATGATTATTTTGCTCCATTTCCGCAGAACTTTCATACGACGGTTTCGAACAATTCTCTGCAGAAATTCCCGGATATAATGTATATTCGGTTGCAGCCAATACATTCGCCATGAGGAAACCATTAGCCGCCGCATCACTATTACCGGATATTTTATCAAAACTACCGACACGTGATACAGCTTCTGTCTTTTCTGTACCTTTGGTATGGGCAATACGTCCGGCTTTCGTACAATGTGTCAAAGCAATAGCTTCAAATTGGGCGGTTGTAGTGGTAGATGTAATCCACTCATCCTGCATATTGGCTACTACGTACACTTTCTTTTTACCGGAAGTTAACTTCAATGTGGTAGTATGCTCCACCCCATTTCCATCTACAGTAACACCATCTGTCTTTGCCTCAAAACTACCTGATTCACTGAAGATGTAAGCCCGTAGATTCTTAATACTTTTTTCTGCGACTGTACCTTCATGTTCGTCACCTGTTGCACGTGACTTACCACTGTCTTTGCCAAGCTTAAATATAAACTTCGCCCAAGTAGGCTCTCCCTCCACGACTTCGGTATTACCGTTGCCGTTGCTTCTTTCTTCGCCCAGCTTGTCCTCATTGCTACAAGCAGCAAACGTCATTGTTGCCAGTGCAAATACTCCGATTAGAAAATCATTCTTTCCCATTTCTTGTTTTACGATTAAAAAATTAATAAAAAAATAAATTATTATATGTTGAGACTTATATGTTTTCACTTTTCATCCGATAATACACCTTGATGTACCCGGCCCGGCGCAGTTGAGGGAAGAAGTGCTCTTTTAGAAAACGGTAGGGCACTCCCCTTTTCAAACGTTGCAACCGTTCCTCACGTCCTTTCATAATTGGAACAGAATCCATAATATCCAATACTTCCTTACGATATTCCATATCAGAGTGTTCCACTTTATAGCGCAATTCCTCCCATCCCTCATCACCATTCACAAGCACAAAACAACTATCCGGCAAAGCAATCCGACCGGTTATATATTGCTTCAACGCTTCAGCCCGTTTTCCCGATAATCGCTTATTGAAATCAAAAGCTCCTTCCGGTGAAGAAAGCCCCAGTAGCACCACACGAGCTATCTCTACTTCCGGATCTTCGCTGATACGGCGGGTAACGTCAATGATATGTTCCAGTACCTTCTCGTTGTCCAGATAATTATTATCTATCTCTGCCTTTGCAAGCTTGAAATAGACAATCTGCGCACCTTCCTGCTCACCTGTAAGAAGCCTTTTGCCCGCCAGGTAATTTTCTATCGGTTCTACAAATCTTTCTGTTTCAGCCAGCACTTCTGTGATACATTTATGGGGTAATATTTCCGGTATTTCCACTTTCTCTTTTATTTCCGGCTTGATAATAGAATATTCATCCGTCCGATTCCATGCAAATAGCTCCACCATATCCAGTTCTTTTTCCATGCAGCAACTTCTAAGCTGCCGCCGCAACAGTAACTTTGCCTGCCACACCCACAGTTTATTCGCTAACATCGGAGTTGAACAAGTTATTGTATTCCATTGTCGGTTGTCTACCGTATATATTGAGTCTTTCTGCGCTTTTGAAGGATGAAGCACTTCCTGCCTTCGAGCTACTCTCTCCCGTATTTTGCCATTTACACGTATGACAGGGAAAGTAAAAGACTGATTTCCCCTTATATCTACCAATATAGGTGTTAGTGACAATTCGTCATTTGCTTTTGTAATACCGGGAGCGACCAACATACGGAATCTCAAACTCACAGAATCACCTTGTACATTCTTCTCTATAGAAAAATCTTTTATCTTGATAGAATCAATATTTTGAGCGGATGCTGACATAGCCGTTATACTCAGAAAGAAGGAAGATATTATAATCTGAAAACTGTTCATTAGGGATATTATTTAAGTAAATATATGATGGATACAGCGGCACGTGTAGGCCCTAAATAATTACGGTTCTTTACACTTAACCGTTTACCGCACTCTTTACATGGATATTTGTTATAATGCAAGCGTGCGTAGCCAAGCCCTAGCGTCCCCTCCACACTCCAATGTGGTGAAAGAATCCACTGATACCCATAACTAAATCCGAATCCGGCAAGATTTCCCTGTCTTCTAAAGTCGCTTAATCCAAGATAACGGATACCACCTATATTATATTGTCCGTAAAATGTATGCACACCGAAAAAATGCCCGTTAAACGATTCACACAGCCAATATCGAAGTTCTGGTTGAACCACCCAATGCTTCATTTTTCTATTATTCGAACCTTTTCCGTTTTTACCCAGTGGAAACGGATTATAAGCTCCCCATAAATCAATAGTCAGTTTAGGGGAAATGCCCCACTCCATAGCTATATTGGGAGTTTGCATCATACCACCATATAACAAGTTCGTTTTCACAGCTATATCTTGCGCGTTTACCAGTAAGTGTCTTGTCAGGAAAAACATAAAGAAAAGCATGTATATTCTACTTTTTATATATCTATTCATATACTCTGTTTTGTTTTAGACTTTGCTTCATCTCTATTTCATGATAGAGATGAAAACAAATATATTCATCATAAACCATTAATTATAAATCAATTATGATATATGATGAATATATATTTGTTTCATTATTATATTTTTTTTGATAATGACTGAGTAAACTGAAAATAAAACTCTGGCATTTAATTCATTAAGAATATCAATACTGAAACAATGCTGAAACATACAAGCCAAACAATTTGAATAACTATATTTTATATGACGAAACTTATGCAAAACGAACTACTGTACATTGAGGAGCACCTATCATGCCAAAACTATATGGCAACTGTCAACACCGGATTTAAATACATTGAATTTTCTGAAGATGCTGAATTTGGAGAGGATAACGCAAATAAGAATTATTTGTTGTTTTTCCTCAAAGGAGATTTTACAATCAATTGTAATCAGTTCCATAACAGAATATTTCATGCCGGAGATATGATATTGATTCCACGCTCGGCACATTTCAAAGGGGTAATAAAAGGGAAAGCAAGTATATTATCAATGTTTTTCGATAGTCCCGAATGGTATTGTGACAAACTTGTATTCCAGTCACTGTCAACACTTTGTAATAATGAAGAATACGAATTTGAACCAGTTAAAATACGGTATCCGCTGACTCCTTTTTTAGAATTGCTGACTCACTGCATCAAAAATAAAATGAATTGTCCACATCTGCATGACCTGATGCAACGGGAATTCTTTTTCCTGCTTCGAGGGTTTTACCACAAACAGGAAATAGCTATGTTGTTTTATCCCATTATCGGAAAAGAAATGGACTTTAAGGATTTTGTAATGCGCAACTATACCAAGGTCAGCAATATCGAACAACTAATTTCGTTGTCCAATCTAGGAAGAAGCCGCTTCTTTACCAAATTCAACGAAGCATTTGGAATGACTGCCAAACAATGGATGCTGAAACAAAAGAACCAGCAGATTCTGGAGAAAATGACAGAACCCGGCATATATATTAAAGATGTCATCGAAGAACTGGGATTTGATTCACAGGTTTACTTCAGCCGTTATTGCAAACACCACTTCGGATGCACTCCAAGCCAATTAATGAAGCGTTGTCAGGCTGATAATGAAGCTATTCGACACACAAAATCCTGAATTGTACAAAATGAATAAATTATTGTACTTTTTGATAAATGCTATAATGAAAAAAAGGGCTTACTTTGCAGCAAATTAATCACTGAATAACAGAGTGCTTTAATTCCATCTCTATCATGAAATAGATTACAACGGTGCAAATATATATATAAAATTAATACTATATATTCTTTTTACAAATTATAATACAGAAAAAGCAAATAGCTAGAACAATTTAGTCACCATGCTATTTACTTTATCGAGCAAGGACACATCGAATTCTTTCAAATAAACACGTGTCATCTCTTCCGAAGTATGTCCCAAGCCGGCACTGATTACAGAAACCGGCGCACCGTAGTCACGGGCAAGGGTAGCCCAGGTATGGCGCGCGGTATAGGTAGTTAAAGGTACTTTAATATCTATCATGGCAGCTATTCTCCTAAGATGCCGGCTGATACGTCCTAATGCCAGGCGATATAACTTATATTCAGATGAGTCTTGTTTGTTGAGAATAGGAAATATATATTCCCCCCCAGTTTTATATTTATCCATTATCTCCTGCATTTGAGGGGTTACGGCAATACGGATCAGTTGCTTTGACTTGTGGCGGGAATAGGTCAGTATGCCGTTGCAGATACTGGATTTTTTCAAAAGTACAATATCGACAAAAGCCATTCCCTGAGCATAGAAACTGAATAAATATAAATCACGGGCAAATTCCAGTTCCGGAGTATCTTCTAACATAAGGTTTGCAAGAGATTGAAGATTTCCCCGGGTCAGGGCACGTTTCACTGTCTTGGCCGGGCGGGTTTGCGCCTTGACAAAAGGATATTCACCCAGAGAATGGCAGCCATCCAGCATAGCTTGATTGTACAGAATTCTAAAATTCCGTAAGTAATAACTTACCGTGTTACCGGTAACTCCGGTACTATACAAAAAATCCTCATAGCGCCGTACAAAGCGTAAATCAATTACCGGAATCCGAATATCCGAATTGTTCAGAAACTTGGCCAATGATGAACGTGTACTTTTGTATGCAGCAGCCATCCCTTCTTTCTTTAGAGTTTTTTTCCGTTCTATCTGTGTATCAATGTATCGCAACAAATAAAACTGCTGTCTGACATTTTTATGAACACACGGTACCAAAACATCTTCCACCGTAAAATAATCAGTGGTTCGTTCGAGCTGCCGGATTCTTGCGTTAATTGTACTTCTTATCTTCCTCAGTTCACGATTCATCTTCGTTATATCTGTAACAGAAAAAGCTGAATCCGTACCATTCGCAACAATCCTTTCTTCCTGCTCGTCAAAAGCTTCTTCTTTTATACGATAGCCCGTATATAGCAACTTCTTTCTTCTTTTATGTATCACCTGAAATACCAAAGGGTAACTGCCATTGTTCAATCTTCTAGCCTTATTCAACATGAGTTTTATTGATGTTATCATACCTTTATTTTTTTTGTTACTGTAAAATTACAAAGTTTACACGCAAAACAAGTGGTATATCGAAATGTTTAACTGCTGCACGAAGAAGCAATCATATTGGCAAAAGGCACATCTTATACCAATGCCTTTTGCCGATATTGATCCTATCTCTAGCCTACAATGGTCTTTATATAATCGGAAGGACAGATATTATAGAATTCCTTAAACTTTTTTCCAAAATATTTGGCGTCACAATACCCCAGCATAGTGGCTATTTCAGTATTGCTATATTGCTGGGAAGCCAAGAGCTTGCGCGCCTTATCCATTTTAAATGAATAGATATAATTCTCCGGTGATTTTCCGGTTAGTTCTCTCATCTTGCTATAAAATGCCGTGCGACTTTTGCCGATATCAGTACAAAGTTGCTTTATCAAATATCTTTCTGACAAATTTTCTTCGAGGATTGAATTCACCTTTTCCATGAATTCCTGATCTTCTTTCGTTGACTTTTCCTTTGGAGACATTAAAGGAGAAATTGCATCTGACAAAAATTGTTTTATTCGCTCCCGCAAGACTAAATGGTTTTCTATCAGCATACGTATATTTGCCCTGAATTTGCAGATACTTTCAGTTCGCAACTCCAACCGATCCGCTCCACTTCCCAAATGGGACATATAGCTTTCATTATCGAATGACCTTATCAAAAGTACAATCGGCATATTCCCCACTATCTTGTCCGCTTTGATTCGGAAACAAAGAGCATCTCCACTTACTCCATTTACATTATCATCAATAATAACGGCATCAGGATTCAGGTAGATAATGTTTTTTATTAACAGGTCCGGGTTATCAAGAACTGTAATCCGAAAATATCTCGACAAGTCCTTTTTCAAATAATCGCTAAATAACTTATCTCCCATAACTAACAGGATACAAGGCATATCCTTGATTTTAGAATATTGATTATCATCCTCCGGAATCTGAACTGAACTGTCGGAAGCACTTTTTGTTTCGGCTACTTTATGTTTTATAACGGGACATGACTGATTCCGGCAATAACTGTCTGTCGGAATAACAATCCGAAAACTGACTGCCTTACCATATCCGTAACCTGTTATTTTTCCGCCGTGCAAATGAATGATTTTTCTCACAGTCCGTAAATCACTATAACCATATATAGGGAACATAACAGGAATAAGAGGAATTATCATCTTATTCTTGCCTTTCTCCGCAATTCCACAATTACTTACATATAGCTCCCACGAATTTATCGCATGTGTTATCTTTATGGATATGCAACACCCCGGTGCAGAAGTCTGAATCATTTTGTTCAAAAGATGTTGCAATGCCGCTGTCATAATATTCTCATTAATCCTACAACTTACACAATCCGGACATTCATTGACTACCAAACGTATCTGACGGGATTTCGCATACGGTCGGCACTGATTCACAATGGAAGTGATATAGGTAAAAAGTTCAAAACTAATTGTGGATGTTTTGGGCTTGATTTTTCCATTCACTTTATCAAGTGTGGCAACATTGTGATTACAGTCTATTATACATTTAGTATACCCCAGTGCCTCTTCTATCTTTGGAGAAAGGGATTCCGGAAGATTATCGGTCCTAATATCTTCCAACTGGTTCTGTAATAATAGTAATGGCGTATGTACCGCATGAATCATATTCACTGTAAGCTTATATTTTTCATGTGACTGTAACCTTGAATTATAGTCCAACAAGAAATACACCAATAGACAAACAAACAGCCCAAGTCCAAGACTCTCCACAGGAACCACATACCCTAATAGAGACATATTGGGTAAAATTACATCAGCAGTTTGCTTACTATCTGCCAAATTGGCTCCGGCACTCAAAAAGAGTGAAGCCTGAAAATCTGATAACAAATTCAGGTAACAATTATTCATACTAGTATCGGATTAAATTAATTAATATTTTACACTTTCAACATAACACGCCTAATTCTTTTTATGCATGCCAAAAGTCGATGCAAGTGTAAACATTTTAACAGCCGCCGTACAGGTGGTTTCCGACATAATAAATGGGTGTTTTTTATCAAATGGTAACAAATTACGCTGTTACCTCAGAAATACAGGACTTAATCGCAATTTTACCAGTTCAGTATAGGCTACAGTCTCCATCCATTCAATCATAGGACTGCTGATATACCACTTTAGAAAAACCGATATGACAATTAATAATGGCAACAATTATAGAAAGACTTCATCATAGGAGGGAATATCTTTAGCATCATAAACATGAGCGACAGCAAATATATCTTCTTTTTTTATTAACAACCAGTCCTTCCCCTTCTCATCCATATTGGTACGTACAAGTGTAAATAATCCTTTGAGCTTATGCCCATGTAACTTAAACTCAAGTAGACCATGTTCGATAGCGGAAGATATGTCATGACTATTGCCGACATATGCGTATGTCCCACTATCCCATATCTCTACTTCACCCGCACCATAGTTACCCTCCGGTATCACTCCTTCAAAGTGGGCATAACTTAAAGGATGATCCTCCACTTGGATAGCCAACCTCTTGTCTTTAGGATTCATAGAAGGTCCCTTGGGCACCGCCCAGCTTTTCAATACTCCGTCTATTTCCAAACGAAAATCAAAATGAAGACGACTTGCCTCATGCTTTTGTACAACAAAAACAGGTATGCGGTTGGGAGTTTCCAACATCTCCGGTGACGGTTCCGAAGTCCTGCCAAATTGTCTTTTTTCCTGGTATTCTTTAAGACTCATATATTTTTAGATTTAAATGATTCAGCTCTATAACATTCCATAGACTTCTTTGTTTGCGGGTTTCATGCATTTTAATGGCTTTAAAAACGTATTTAATTTTACTAACTTAATAATTGCTTTCTTAAATCTGTCTTCTGGAAGTTTATTTGAATGTACTTAAATCAATAGAAATCACATAAACTAATTTCCCTTCAGATTTGTTTTTCAATGAAAAACAATTATTATGAAGAAGAATTTATCTGTTAATCAAGTAGTCATTGGCTGTCTGTTTGTATTCTTGTCTCCTTCTCTTGCAGAAGCCTGCACAGGCATTACTTTAAAAAGCAAAAATGATACTACTATCGTTGCAAGGACGATTGAATGGGGTGGAAGTGACATGAACAGCCAATATATCATTGTTCCAAGAGGGCATACCGAACAATCATTCACTCCGGATGGCATTGACGGAATGTTGTATGCCGCACGATACGGCTATGTAGGACTGGCTGTCGAACAAAAAGAATTCATAGCCGAAGGTCTGAACGAAGCCGGACTGTCAGCAGGATTGTTTTATTTTCCTCATTATGGTGAATATGAAAAATACAATCCGGCAGAGAAAGCAAAAAGTATTTCTGATTTACAACTCGTATCCTGGATTCTGGGAAAATGTAAAACTGTGGATGAAGTAAAAAAAGCAGTTCAGGAAGTACACGTGATTAATTTTATCCCACAAGCATCTACTGTTCATTGGCGTTTTACCGACACTTCCGGTCGCCAGCTGGTTTTGGAGATAGTTCAGGGCATCCCCCATTTTTATGAGAATAAATTGGGAGTACTGACAAATTCTCCCGGTTTTGAATGGCATCTGACGAATCTCAATAATTATGTCAACCTATACCCCGGATCAGCTCCGGCCAAACGTTTGGGTAATATAGAATTAAGTGCTTTCGGCTCCGGAAGCGGCTTTCTAGGTATTCCAGGTGATATAACTCCACCCTCCCGTTTTGTACGTGCCGCTTTTTATCAGGCAACGGCTCCCCAACAGGATACTGCCTTAAAGACCGTTCTTCAATGTTTCCAAATACTGAACAATTTCGATATACCGGAAGGGATAGAGTTTCCGGCAGGAGAAATTCCGGCAAATATTCCAAGCGCTACCCAATGGACTTCAGCGACAGACATAGCCAATCGAATCATTTATTTCCGTACGATGTATAATAGCGCTATACGCAGTATCGATTTACATTCGATTAATTTTTCTACTGTACGTTATCAAGCCGTACCGATGGATATTGTCAAACAACAGCCTGTTGAAAATATAAGAATAGAATAGAAAATACCGGAAGTATATCCACTATACATCTTTCTTTCATTGTTCTGTAGAATAATACTTGCATTTCCGAGGCAAGATGTTTCACAGAATATGGGTACAAAAATCGTCTCCAATCGTCCTTTTATAAAAGTATAAAAGCAATTGGACAGAAATGAATAAAAAGAGATTAATCGGATATCTGTTTGTAATGGTGTCTGTAAGTTGTATTCATGCACAGGAAAAGAGAGCAGCCATGCAGGAATACAAATTATGGTACGACCGTCCTGCACAGGTATGGACTGAGGCTTTACCCTTGGGGAACGGTCGCCTGGGAGCTATGGTATATGGTACACCGGGTACAGAACAAATACAGTTAAACGAAGAAACCATTTGGGCAGGACGCCCCAACAACAACGCAAACCCGAATGCACTGGAATTTATTCCGAAAGTACGCGAACTTGTTTTTGCCGGAAAGTATCTGGAAGCACAGACCCTTGCTACAGAGAAAGTGATGGCGAAAACAAATTCGGGAATGCCTTACCAAAGTTTCGGTGACCTGCGAATCGCTTTTCCCGGACATACCCGTTATTCCAATTACTACCGGGAATTAAGTCTGGATTCGGCACGTGCCATCGTCCGTTATGAAGTGGACGGAGTGCAGTATCAGCGTGAGACAATCACCTCATTTACCGACCAGGTGATAATGGTCAGACTGACAGCCAACCGTCCGGGGCAGATTACCTTCAACGCCCAATTGACTTCTCCCCATCAAGATGTTATGATTTCTTCCGAAGAAGGAAACTATGTCACGCTTTCAGGTGTGTCTTCCTGGCATGAGGGACTGAAAGGAAAAGTAGAATTTCAGGGACGGTTGAGCGCACAAAACAAGGGCGGGAAGCTAGCTTGTACTGACGGCATCCTTTCCGTTGAAGGGGCTGATGAAGCCATCGTATATGTATCTATCGCTACCAACTTCAATAATTATCTGGATATTACAGGCAATCAGATTGAAAGGGCTAAAGAATACCTGTCTAAAGCAATGATGCATTCTTATGCGGAAGCCAAGAGAAGTCATACCGATTTCTATCGCCGATATCTGACCAGAGTGTCTTTGAATTTAGGCGAAGACCAATATAAAAATGTAACAACCGACAAACGGGTAGAGAATTTCAAAGAAACGAATGATGCCCATTTGGTTGCCACATACTTTCAGTTCGGGCGTTATCTGCTGATTTGTTCCTCGCAACCGGGCGGACAGCCTGCCAACCTGCAAGGCATATGGAATGATAAGCTATTCCCTTCATGGGACAGCAAATACACCTGCAATATCAATTTGGAGATGAATTACTGGCCCTCGGAAGTTACGAACCTGAGCGAACTGAACGAACCACTTTTCCGGCTGATAAAGGAAGTAAGCGAAACAGGAAAGGAAACGGCTAAAATCATGTATGGAGCTGACGGTTGGGTATTGCATCACAACACAGACATATGGCGTGTCACAGGAGCTATTGACAAAGCTCCCTCAGGTATGTGGCCGAGTGGCGGAGCATGGCTCTGCCGTCATTTATGGGAACGTTATCTCTACACGGGAGATGTAGATTTCCTGCGTTCCGTTTATCCCATACTAAAAGAATCGGGACGTTTCTTTGATGAAATCATGGTCAAAGAACCTGTACACGGTTGGCTGGTAGTCTGTCCAAGCAATTCACCGGAGAATGTACACTCTGGCAGTAACGGCAAAGCAACCACAGCCGCCGGATGCACAATGGACAATCAATTGATTTTCGACCTTTGGACGGCTATTATTTCGGCGTCCGACATATTGGATATTGATAAAGAATTCGCCACTCACCTGTCACAACGCCTCAAGGAAATGGCTCCCATGCAGGTGGGACATTGGGGACAGTTACAAGAATGGATGTTCGATTGGGACGATCCGAATGACGTACACCGTCATGTATCCCATCTTTACGGACTATTCCCCAGTAACCAGATTTCCCCTTACCGCACTCCCGAATTATTCGATGCCGCACGCACTTCGCTCATTCATCGCGGAGATCCTTCGACCGGTTGGAGCATGGGATGGAAAGTCTGCCTTTGGGCACGTCTGCTTGACGGCGACCATGCCTACAAACTGATAACAGACCAGTTGACCCTTGTACGCAACGAGAAGAAAAAAGGCGGCACCTACCCTAACCTGTTCGATGCGCATCCGCCTTTCCAAATTGACGGAAACTTCGGTTGTGCGGCAGGAATCGCCGAAATGCTGATGCAAAGTTACGACGGTTTTATCTATCTGCTTCCTGCGCTTCCTTCTCTCTGGCAAGAGGGTTCTATCAAAGGAATTATCGCCCGTGGCGGTTTTGAACTCGACTTGAGTTGGAGCAACGGGAAAGTTAGCCGTTTGGTTATAAAATCCCATAAAGGTGGCAACTGTCGTCTGCGCTCGCTCAACCCGTTGACAGGCAGAGGACTGAAACGTGCCAAAGGGGAAAATCCGAATCCTCTCTATGCTGTTCCTACTATTCCCGAACCATTAATCAACGAAAAAGCCAACCTGAATAAGCTGGTGGTTACAGACACTTATATCTATGACCTGCCCACCAAAGCAGGACAGGAATATATATTGACCGGAAAATAATAACTCAACCGATATGAACAGAAACTTATCAAAACTGATTGTCGCTTGCGGAGCTGCTTGTTTTATCGCATGCACGGCACCTCAGAAAGCAGAAACAGAAAAATGGAGTGAACGTATGGCACGCTCCGAAATGAAACGTTTTCCCGAACCCTGGATGATTGAGAAAGCCAGGAAACCACGTTGGGGATATACCCACGGTCTTGTGGTTAAGTCCATGCTCGAAGAATGTAAACATACGGGCGACAGCACCTACTATGATTATGCAAAAATCTATGCTGACAGCCTGATTGATGCCGACGGACGTATCAAAACCATGAAATATCTTTCATTCAACATTGATAATGTCAACGGTGGCAAGATTCTTTTTGACCTTTACGCACAGACAGGAGACGAACGTTACAAGATTGCCATGGATACCTTACGCAAGCAAATGGCGGAACAACCCCGTACAAGCGAAGGCGGATTCTGGCATAAACTGAGATACCCGCACCAAATGTGGCTGGACGGAATCTTTATGGCTTCTCCGTACTTGGTTCAATATGGCGCCACTTTTGATGAGCCGGGCTTATTTGATGAAGCCGTGAAGCAGATTCTTCTCATAAACCAAAAGACTTATGATCCTGCAACCGGACTGTATTATCACGGTTGGGACGAAAGCCGTGACCAAAAATGGGCAAATCCCGAAACGGGCTGTTCTTCTAACTTCTGGAGCCGCAGTATCGGATGGTACGGAGCCGCCACTGTCGATGTACTCGATTATCTTCCACAGGAAACTGCCGGACGCGACAGTGTGATGCAGATTCTTCAGGGACTGGCCAAGACACTGGTGAAATATCAAGATCCTCAATCGGGTACCTGGTATCAAGTGACCGACCAGGGAGCACGCGAAGGGAATTATCTGGAATCTTCGGCAACTGCCTTATTTATTTATACACTTGCCAAAGCTATCAACAAAGGATATATCGGCAAAGAATATATTGAACCCACACAAAAAGCCTTCGAGGGTATGGTTAATACATTCACCCGCCTTGAAGAAGACGGCAGCTATACAATCACCAACTGCTGCGCAGTTGCCGGATTGGGTGGAGATTCTAAAAGATACCGTGACGGCTCATTCGAATATTATATCAGTGAGCCGATTATCGAAAACGATCCGAAATCGGTAGGTTCGTTTATTTTGGCTGCTATTGAATACGAGAAAATGATAGAGAAAAAATAATATTCAGGCACGGATTACACGAATTTCACGGTTTTTAGAAATATGATTGCATATAGCAACAGCGTAATCCGTGTAATCCGTGCCTGAATACGAGATCATTAGTACAATAAACTAAAAACGATAAAATACAATGAGAAAATTCAAGATTATTCCTCTTTTGTTGCTGCTATTGACACTGGCAACTTCGGCCGCAGCGCAGAAGAAAACACAAAAGACGTATATCCCCTGGGACAATGGCAAGCTCGTCGTTTCCGAAGAGGGACGCTATCTGAAACACGAAAACGGTACTCCTTTCTTCTGGCTCGGAGAAACAGGATGGCTGCTTCCCGAACGGTTGAACCGTGACGAAGCCGAATATTATCTGGAACAGTGCAAACGTCGCGGATACAATGTGATTCAAGTTCAGACGTTGAATAATGTACCATCCATGAACATCTACGGACAATATTCCATGATAGACGGATATAATTTCAAAAACATCAACCAGAAAGGTGTATATGGTTATTGGGATCATATGGATTATATCATCCGTACGGCTGCAAGAAAAGGTATGTACATCGGTATGGTTTGTATATGGGGAAGCCCTGTGAACCGTGGCGAAATGAATGTAGAACAGGCTAAGGCCTACGGCAAATTCCTCGCAGAACGATACAAGGACGAGCCGAACATTATCTGGTTTATCGGCGGTGATATTCGTGGTGACGTAAAGACAGCCGAATGGGAAGCATTGGCGACCTCTATCAAGGCAATCGACAAAAATCACCTGATGACTTTCCACCCACGCGGCAGAACGACTTCGGCAACCTGGTTCAATGATGCCCCCTGGCTGGATTTCAACATGTTCCAAAGCGGACACCGTCGTTACGGACAACGTTTCGGTGACGGTGACTACCCTATCGAAGAAAATACGGAAGAGGACAACTGGCGCTTCGTTGAACGTAGTATGGCTATGAAACCGATGAAACCTGTGATTGACGGAGAGCCAATCTATGAAGAAATCCCTCACGGCCTGCATGACGAAAATGAATTGTTATGGAAAGATTATGATGTACGCCGTTATGCTTATTGGTCGGTCTTTGCAGGTTCTTTCGGACATACGTATGGACACAATTCCATCATGCAGTTTATCAAACCGGGTGTAGGCGGTGCTTATGGAGCAAAGAAACCCTGGTACGATGCTTTAAACGATCCCGGTTATAATCAAATGAAATATCTGAAAAACTTGATGCTGACTTTCCCATTCTTTGAACGCGTACCGGATCAGTCCATTATCGCAGGTCAGAACGGAGAACGTTACGACCGTGCCATCGCTACACGCGGTAATGATTATCTGATGGTATATAATTATACCGGACGTCCGATGGAAGTCGATTTCAGTAAAATCAGCGGTGCAAAGAAGAATGCCTGGTGGTACACAACGAAAGACGGCAAACTGGAATATATCGGTGAGTTTGATAATGGTGTGTACAAATTCCAACATGATAGCGGTTATTGCAGCGGCAACGATCATGTCCTGATTGTTGTAGACAGCAGTAAAGATTATCTAAATAAAGACTGGACGGAAATCAATGCTCATGAATAAAAGAATTTTTATATTATCTATATTATCTCTTCTGTTCTTTGCAGGTTCGCTACGTGCATCTATAGGCATAACTGACCTGCGAGTAGAGCAGCTAAAGAGCCCGATAGGTATCGATGTACGCCAGCCCCGACTGGGTTGGCGTATCGAATCGGATGAACAGAATGTGATGCAAACAGCGTATCACATTCTTGTTGCATCTTCTCCCGAGCTATTGGCGCAAGGGAAAGGAGATATCTGGGACTCGGGAAAAATAGAGTCCGACGCTTCCCAATGGATCACTTATCAGGGAAAGTCTCTAAAACGTAATGCTCCCTATTACTGGAAAGTGAAAGTATATACCAATAAAGGTGAAGCAGACTGGAGTGCTCCGACTTTCTGGAGCATGGGATTACTCAACGAAGCAGACTGGCAAGGCCAGTGGATTGGTTTGGATCGTGCCGCGCCCGGTGATAGTGAGACGCAATGGAGTCGCCTGGCAGCCCGTTACCTTCGCAAAGAATTTGCTTTAAGCAAAGAAGTGAAACGTGCAACGATACACATTGCCGGAATGGGACTTTACGAATTGTTTATCAACGGACAGCGTATCGGCAACCAGGTATTGGCGCCCGCTCCTACCGACTACCGAAAAACAATTCTGTATAATACCTACGATGTAACTTCTCAACTTCAGAAAGAAAACGCCATCGGAGTTACTTTAGGAAATGGCCGTTTCTATACGATGCGTCAGAATTACAAACCATATAAGATACCGACGTTCGGTTATCCCAAGCTTCGTCTGAATCTGATTGTCGAATATACAGATGGCAGCAAAGAAACAATTTCTACAAACACTTCATGGAAATTGACTACCGAAGGCCCTATTCGCAGTAACAACGAATATGACGGTGAAGAATATGATGCCCGCAAGGAACTGGGAAACTGGACACAAAACGGATATGATGACAAGAACTGGATGCCGGCACAACGGGTAAGTATTCCTTCGGGAACATTACGCGCCCAAATGATGCCGGGTATGAAAGTAACGGAAACATTGGAACCTGTTTCTATCAAAAAGCTTGGTGATAAATATATTCTGGACTTCGGCCAGAATATGGCAGGTTGGGTACGTTTCCGCATTAAAGGACAGACAGGTGACAGTATCCGTCTCCGCTTCGCGGAAACCTTGCAGGCTAATGGAGAACTCTTTACCAGAAATCTGCGTGACGCCCGTTCCACAGATGTATATATTGTAAACGGACAGGAAGATAAAGACGCTACCTGGGCACCCCGTTTCATTTATCATGGTTTCCGCTATGTAGAAGTCAGCAATTATCCTGACGCAAAGGCGGAAGACTTCGTGGCTGAAGTAGTAGAGGATGAAATGGAACATACGGGTTCTTTCAGCTGTTCCGATGAGACGCTTAACAAGATTGTCCGTAACGCATCTTGGGGAATCCGGAGTAATTATAAAGGCATGCCGGTAGATTGTCCGCAACGCAATGAACGTCAGCCCTGGCTAGGCGACCGTACTATGGGTTGTTGGGGAGAAAGTATGCTTTTCGATAATCATGCTATGTACACCAAGTGGGCACGTGACATCTGCGAAGCACAACGTGAGGATGGCTGTATTCCAGATGTAGCTCCGGCTTACTGGAACTATTACTCGGACAATGTGACTTGGCCTACTGCCTTACCTATGGCATGTGATATGCTTTTCACCAATTTCGGGGATAAACGTCCGATAGAAATGAATTATCCGGCTATCAAGAAGTGGGTGTCCCATATTCGTGAATACTATATGACAGAGGATTTTGTCATTACAAAAGATAAATATGGTGACTGGTGTGTTCCGCCCGAGTCATTGGAACTCATTCACAGCAAAGACCCTTCCCGCAAAACGGACGGTTCACTTATCGCCACTGCTTATTATCTGAAAGTGTTGCAACTGATGCATCGTTTTGCAAGTTTACAAGGCCTGAAGGATGACGCAGAAGAATGGGAAGACTTGGAGCATCGCATGAAAGATGCGTTCAATGCCCGTTTCCTGCATATAAAAGAAGGAACTTCCCTTGTTCCGGGACATACATTATACCCGGACAGCATCTACTATGGCAATAATACGGTTACTGCAAACATTCTGCCGCTTGCTTTCGGTCTGGTTCCTAAAAATCACATCAAAGAAGTAGCCAAGAATGCCGTTACCTCTATTATTATAACTAACAAAGGACATATCAGCACCGGAGTAATCGGTGTGCAATGGTTGTTGCGCGAATTAAGCCGTCGCGGGCATGCCGATGTGGCTTACTTGCTTGCCACCAATAAAACATATCCTTCCTGGGGATACATGGTTGAAAAAGGCGCTACTACCATTTGGGAATTATGGAACGGTGATACGGCAAATCCTGAAATGAATAGTGGCAACCATGTGATGCTTTTAGGAGATTTATTACCCTGGTGTTTCAATAATCTCGCAGGTATCCGGGCAGACCGTTGGAAATCCGGTTATAAGCATATTGTCTTTCAGCCGGCTTTTGAAGTCCAGGAGCTAAGTAATGTAGACGCATCCTATATGAGCATCTACGGAAAGATAATCAGCCGATGGAGCAAAACGCCCACGCATCTCGAATGGGACATCGAGCTTCCCGCCAATACAACGGGCGAAGTACATCTGCCGGATGGAAGAAAAGAGCGAATAGGCTCAGGAAAATATCATTTCAGTGTGGATATACCGACTAAGAATACAGCTATTCTAAGTGATGAGTTTCTATACGAAAAGGCTTCTTTCCCCGAATGCCATGGAGCTACTATCGTAGAAACGAAGAACGGCGATCTTGTTGCTTCATTCTTCGGTGGAACGAAAGAACGTAATCCCGACTGTTGTATATGGGTATGTCGCAAACCGAAAGGTGCTAAAGAATGGACTGCTCCCCAACTTGCCGCTGACGGGATATTCTCACTCAAAGACCCGCAAGCTATCCTAGCGGGAATTGATTCTACTTGTACGCCTGTAAAAGACGCAAAAGGAAAACTGATTGCCCGCCGGAAAGCCTGTTGGAATCCGGTACTTTTTCAGATTCCCGGTGGCGATTTGATTCTGTTTTATAAAATAGGTCTGAAAGTAAGTGACTGGACAGGGTGGTTAGTTCGTTCACGTGACGGTGGAAAGACATGGAGCAAACGCGAACCTCTGCCGAAAGGTTTTCTAGGGCCTATCAAGAATAAACCGGAATATATCAACGGACGTATTATCTGCCCTTCCAGTACGGAAGGCAGTAATGGCTGGCGTGTTCACTTTGAGATTTCAGACGATAAGGGCAAAACCTGGAAGATGGTAGACCCGTTGGATGCAGAATTATCCGTACCTACTCAAAACCGTAAAAAAGGGGGGATAAACGTAGATGACCAGGAAGGTGGAGAAGCAATCAAAGGAGAAGGCGCAAAACCGATTTATGCCATACAACCCAGTATTCTGAAACATAAGGACAGAAGACTGCAAGTGCTTTGCCGTACACGCAACGCACAGATAGCGACTGCCTGGAGTAGCGATAACGGAGATACATGGAGCAAGGTTACGTTACTAGATGTTCCGAATAATAATTCAGGAACGGATGCCGTGACTATGAAAGATGGCAGGCATGTGCTTATCTATAACAACTTTTCTACGCTACCCGGAACTCCGAAAGGGCCTCGCACTCCGCTCTGCATAGCTGTATCAGAGGATGGAATCAGTTGGAAGCCTGTTCTCACATTGGAAGATAGCCCGATCAGCCAATACTCATATCCTAGCATTATCCAAGGCAAGGACGGAAAATTACATGCTGTTTACACCTGGCGTCGCCAACGAATCAAATATGCAGAAATAAATCCAAAGAACTTTTAAGAATCGAACTGTCATTTGACTAAAATCGACCGCCCGTTTTAACAGAAACGAGCGGTCGATTTGTTATAATCATACGGTCGTTCCCCACAAATCGAACAGTCATTTCTTGTGAATTGAGCAGTCGTTTCTATCCAATCGAGCGGTCGATTCTTTGCATATATCCTTTTTATATTTTACATTTGCCAATAAATAGATAATAACAATGGCAGATAATTATTTAGAAAGACAAAGGGAGCAATACGAAGCTAGAAAAGCTGCTTGGAAACAGGCGCAAAAGTATGGCAAAAAGAAATCTGCAACAACTCACACGGTCAAATCGGAACAGGCCATTGAAGCCGATCCAAAAGCAGAGAATCTGAAAAGAAGAGTGTTCGTTACCGGTGGTGCGGAAGGTATAGGTAAAGCAATAGTAGAAGCTTTCTGTCAGGCTGGAAATCAAGTCTCCTTTTGCGATATAAACGAAGTAGCGGGTCAACAGACTGCTAAAGAAACTGGAGCTATATTCTATCAAGTAGATGCCAGTGATAAAGATGCGCTTGAGAACTGTATGCAGCAGATTCTGAAAAATTGGGGAGACATTGACATTATCATCAACAATGTAGGAATCAGCAAGTTCTCTCCTATTACGGAGACAAGTGTAGAGGATTTCGATAAGATTCTTTCTGTGAATCTGCGGCCTGCATTTATCACCTCACGATTGCTTGCCATTCATCGTAAAGCACAATCCTCTCCCAACCCATATGGAAGAATTATCAATATCTGCTCTACACGCTATCTGATGAGCGAGCCGGGAAGTGAAGGTTATGCTGCTTCCAAGGGTGGAATCTATTCGTTAACCCATGCTTTGGCCTTATCACTCTCCGAATACAACATTACAGTTAATTCCATCGCACCGGGATGGATACAAAACCATGATTACGATCAGCTCCGCCCGGAAGACCATTCACAACATCCTTCCCGACGAGTAGGAAAACCGGAAGATATCGCCCGTATGTGTTTATTCCTCTGTCAGGAAGAGAATGACTTTATCAATGGAGAAAACATGACCATTGACGGTGGAATGACTAAAAAGATGATTTATGTTGAGTAAAGTCCTGTAATGCCTGTCGGGCGACTTCAACTCCTGTTTCCACAATAGCGGCCGCATGATGGAATTCCATCATATCATAAGCATTGCCGGACATTTGAATTAACAAGTCGGGCTGACAACGGTCTACCTGATAACGGGTGATTTGCTGCATCATCATCCTTGAAGATTCCGTCAACAGATTGTATGGACTCATCTTCTTTTTCTTGCCGCAATCGACCGGAGCATTCACATCAACTGCTATCAGAATATCCCCTTCCGTGCGCTGCACATGGTTTAACGGGAGAGGATTCAAAATACCACCATCAATTAAAACCATACCGTCTTTTCGTAAAGGGCGGAAGAGCATGGGTATGGATATAGAAGCGCGAATCGCTTCATGCAGGCTTCCCCGGTCGAACCGTACTTCCTGGTCACGGACAATATCCGTAGCCATTGCCACATAAGGAATCGGCAAATCCTCAATATTCATATCGGGAATAATCTGCTTTAATTCTTTGATAAAGCGGTCACCTTTCACCAGTCCGTCCCTGCTCAATGTGAGGTCTGCCAATTCCCACATCTTACGTTTATCCCAATGGTATAGCCACTCTTTGCACTCTTCCATTTTTCCCGAAGCATACATCGCTCCCACCATTGCTCCCATAGAGCTTCCTGAAATAGAGGTTATCTCAAAATCATGCCGCAGCAATTCTTCAATTACTCCTATATGTGCTATTCCACGTGCTCCACCCATGGAAAGGACTAATGCTACTTTTTGCTTGCTCATATAATATACTATTCTGTTAATCGTTTACAAGATAACAAATTTTTCACAAAAAAGATGTTTAATTCCGATTAATAATCGGATTGACTGATTGAAAACCGATAATAGAAGAAAGGCAGTAACCCACTTTTTCAGTGGTTTACTGCCTTTCCTTTATAGTCTTTTATTCGGATACAATGATTCTACTTCTTTCCTTGAGCTTTCTTTTCTGCGTTTCGCTTGTTTACATAGTCCTTAAACATCTGACGCCAGTTGCGGCCATGTTCATTAAAGTACTGTTCGCACTTGGTTTTATAGATTTCAAAGATAGCAGAAATCTGCTTCATATTCTTATAGTCAATAGCCTGTTCACGCGCCAGTTTCAATTGTTCCAGGACAAACGCAGTTTCTTCTTCTGTCATATTGGGGACAATAGCCTGATATCCTTTCAATGTAAACGCTACCTTACCAACCGTATATTTATCAAGTATTTGCTCTACTTGTTCTTCCGTCAACACTCTGCGCAAGCCTTTCATCAGTCTTTCATGTACTTCTTTCGGCATGGCAGAATCGGCTATCATTTCGCGGTCGAGTTTGCTTAATGGTTTGCCTGTCAATGGATTGATACCGGCAGGAATCGTTGTATAAGGATGGTCATTATGCCAGTCGCGCACTTGACGCAAATGATTATAAATAGTTGTTACGGCAAATCCGGCTTTCTTATCATCATTCAAATTCAGTGAAGCCACCCAGTCCATTGCTTTTTTCTCAAGAGAAGCATCCGATTTCAGTTTGGCGAACACTTTCTTATCAAAGTAAGCTGCTACCTTATCAAATGAACGGATGGCACCTTCAGGAAGTAATTCACCGTTTTCTCCGAAGCTGTACATGGCACATTCCGGTTCAATGGTAACCTTGCTTTCATCCAACATCTTCTTATTCAAATTGAATACGTCCGCGAAAAAGTCATAGACTGCATTTCTCTTATTAGGACCGAAATCATGCTTTTCTTTCGGAAGATGTACATTGGCTACTTTATCTTTAGCGTTATAGAACCCGTATATTCTCTGCAAATAAGGAAATTCCAAATCAGGAACACTTGCTGTCCAGTCTCCGCCGTCAGAAACAATCAATTGCGGACGGGGGGCAAAAATAGCAGCCAATTCTGCGTTACAAGTCCCGCCCGCAGAAAGTTGAATCGGCATTCCGCTTTCACAAGGGCATCCACCGTCGAAATGGGAAGCCAGACTTACAACCGGAGCAGAAGCCGTAAAACGGTCATCCAGCACGCTTAATAAAACAGTATGTGTGCCGCCACCTGAGCCACCATTCGCTCCGATACGACTGGTGTCAATATCTTTGCGGGAAGTAAGCATGTAATCAAGAATCAACAAACCATTCATAGCCTGGATAGTGTGTGCCGCACTGCTGCGATGTGCTGCACTTCCAACTTGCAGAATGGATTCTCCCCATCCGAACAAGTCGTAATCGACACAGATTGCTCCCATTCGTGCCAAAGTACCCATACGCTGCTGTTGGTCTTCACGATAACGACCGCCACCGAAATGTCCGTTCGGACAGATAATCAATGCATGTTTTCCTTTTGATTGGGGTGTATAGATAGAACCGCAGACATATAAACCGGGCAACGTTTCAAGCGCAAAATTCTGTACAGTATAGCCGTCAAACTTACGTATCTTTGAAAGAATTGGCTTTGATTTCACACATTGAGCCAGTAAAGCATCCATCCCCAAACGTTGGCGGACTTCCTTTTTTAGAGAATCGGCACGAAGCTGAAAAGCTTGTTTGTCCGCATATAGCGTATTAAGATAAGCTAGCATCTTTTCCCCATCCGCATCTGTACGGCGTGGATACTCATAGGCTTTTAACTTATACATATTTCCTTTCTGCTTGACAAACTTATAATCAAAAGGTGCCAGTACGTTTGTCAGCGACTCTTCCACCGAATAAGGGCGGATACGGAAATCAGCATAGGACAACACCTTGCCTACCGTATCAATATCATACTTTAACCGTACTCCAAAACGGTTCTGAATATCTGACAGGACTTCATTCAAGGGACGGGCAAATTCCGTCTCATATGTTTGTGTTTGCGCTTCTGCCGAAAGGGATGCGGCAAGAAGCATTGTGAAAAGGATTCGTTTCATTTTCTGATTCGTTTAATTTCTATCTATATTATAATTTGATTTCCTCTCCATTGACGATTACATCATCCATGGTGATACGTTCACAATCTTCAAAGATACACTTCTGCTTACCTCCCTGGATATGGATGTCGCGCAATACGATATCAGAGATAGGAGCTTCTTCCAATCCTACGATTTTGATGGGAGTCTTTACGTCTGTCACAGTCATTCCGCTAATATGTACATTGCGGAATATCGGAGTACGTTCGCTCTTTGGTTCTGCCGGCATCTTGCTGTATTTCAGATTCAGCACGACCGCTTCCTGCTTGATATTACTCATCACAATATTGCTGACACGAATATCTTCAACGACTCCGCCCCTTCCACGGGTTGACTTGATGCGTATTCCACGATCTGTTCCGTCGAACACACAGTTGGAGATAGTGACTTTGCGTACACTTCCGCTCATCTCGCTACCTATCACAACACCACCGTGACCGGAAAGCATTGTACAGTTCGTTATGGTAATATTCTCACAAGGTACTCCCAAACGGCGGGCTTGCGCATCCCTTCCTGATTTAATGGTTATACAATCATCGCCGACTGAAATATGGCAATCACTGATATGTACATTACGGCATGATTCGGGATTGATGCCGTCCGTGTTGGGCGAAGGAACATTATTTATCGTAATACCTTTTATAGTCACATTTTCACAAAACTCCGGATTCACCGTCCAGAAAGGAGAATTGATAATTTTCACTCCTTCAATCTTTACTTTCTTACAACGAACCGGCTGTATAAAAGGTGGACGAAAAAAACGCCGTTGCAATGTATTCACATAATCTTTGTTTGTTTCGGCATAAATCGCTGTCGTATCGTTTTCGGCATCCCACATCGGCTGATATTTATTGATATCACGCATGCCATTATCTTTCAGGTCAATCATGACACGGAAAAACTCCGTCCACCATTTCTTGCCTTGTCCGTCCAATGTCCCCTCTCCTTTGATTGTTATATTCTCAGCATCTACCGCATAAATCAATGGTTGGAAACTTTTCATCATCACTCCTTCGTGACGGACTTCTACAAAAGGAAGATAATCATCAAAGTTGTCGGAAAAGAGTAAAGTTGCTCCGGCTTCCAGTTCCAGTGTGATATTGCTTTTCAGGTGGATACTTCCCGTCAGGTAAGTTCCGGCAGGGAAGAACAGCGTACCGCCACCACCACGATTGAGACGGTCGATTGTGGTGTTGATTAACTTTGTATTAAGGGTCTTGCCGTTTGCTTTTGCACCGGCTTTCAACATGTCCACACGTTCGGCACGAAGAACGGTTGCAGCACAGAAGCAAAGAAAAGAAATAAGAGTTATTCGTAAATTCATGGTCTATATTATTAAAAAAGATTTCTTCGTTACTTTCTAAAAAATCATGCTGATAGATTTATTTTTTCTTCCCAATGTTTTTATAAATCATTGCAATGATTTTTTCAAAGATGCAGCATGATTTTTTAAGGCATGCTATATATATTTTTCAATCAGGTTGCATGTTTTACAGAAGCAACACATTGTTTTTTATGCTACAAATATATGCAAAGATTTCCTTATTCCGTACATACAAACTTGTACGTTCCACTTTGCACTTCCTTAGGTTCTTTCCCACCCGGAAGATAAACAACAGCAGTTGTGTTGACCGGAACGGATACATTCAAAGTGAAAGTACCGTCCTGACGAGCCCAATCCACAACAATTGTACCATATAAGGTTTCATAGGATGATTTGACAAACTTCAAATCTCCCACGGGTTGCGGAGCAATAATAAATTTCTGATAACCTTGCTTTGATTTATTTTGTTGATTCTCCAATGTAGACGCGGCATAAGGACGGATGCCGACCAAGGAATTGAAGAACCATTCGTCAATCTGTCCCATCATAAAGTGATTCCAGGAAGAGCCTTGACGCGGATCCCATTGCTCAGTCAAGGTTGTTGCGCCAAATTTCAGTTGGAATCCATAACCGGGCGCTTCTTCATGGTTGAACATTTTATATATCAATTCATGCTGATCGTTACAGGCTAACGTCTGAATCAGATAACGATTACCTACATCTCCGGTAGTCAAGCGATTGCCATGTGCTTCCACATCTTTAATCAGATTCATAAACACTTTCTTATCCTGCGTCATATGAAGGAACAAGGGAAGTGCGTTACTGCACTGGCTTCCTGTACCATACTGTGCCGTATCATTGTTCAGGAAACGCTTATCAAAAGCAATCCTGATATCATCTGCCAAAGAGCTGTAATAACGAATATCATAATCATTACCTACCATCTTTGCAGCTTCTATCAAATACATGACAGTCATATAATAATGCGCGGTAGCTACCAGTGGCACAGGTGTATTTCGTGAGAATCCGGCACGGAAATCCCCATAATCATACCAGTCGCCCAGTCCGAAAGAGAGGATATTATTATCTGCACGTGTCTTCAGGTAATCGACATAACGGCGCATATTCGAATAATACTTCCTTATCAACGAATCATCTCCATACGTTTCATAATACATGAACGGGAAAATGACCAATGAACCGCCCCATTCGGGAGATTCGGCAAAGGCATCCATTCCCGGCCCTTCAAAAACCACGTATTCCGGAGCTGTGGTCGGCATTGCTCCATTGGAGTGTTGCGCATCCGCCATATTCTGCATAATCTGTGGGGCGTAGGCTGTCAAATCATAATTGTATAGCAACCCCGGCCCGTTCAGATGTACCTGTTCCAACCATCCCAGTTTTTCCCGATGAGGGCAATCCGTAAATACTGATTGCATATTGCTACGAACGGCTTTCTCTATCAGACGATGAGCAGCATTAAATATCGGGTTGGATGATTCAAACGTAGAAACTTTCTTTGCCGAATTATAAACAAAACAAGATTGGATATTCTTCAATACGGGTAACTTCTGCGGGTTCTTTTGTCCTTTCAATACAGCGCCTTCCACTTGAATATATCTGAAACCATAATAGGAGAAACGAGGATGCCAGGTTTCATCACCTTCCCCTTTCAACGTATATTCATAATAATGCTGACGCCCTGTCTGACGCTGGTTACAAGCACCTTCATCCGTCAATGCTTCGGCAACCAGTAAAGTAACTTTCTGCCCACGTTTTCCACGTACCGTTATTTCCGGGAAACCGGCTAAGTTCTGTCCCATATCCAAAACAAAGGCGGACGGGTCTACTGTTCTTTTTGTCGATTTAGAAGCAGCCGTTATTTGTTCCGTATTCAGTTTGGTTACCTTTTGGATATCGTACCGTTCCATGATCTTCACAGGTGGTGCCATCTGTGGACGGAGTACTCCTTTGGGTGCTCCCTGCATTACTACCGGACGCCAGTGGCTATCATCAAATCCTGCCTGATTCCATCCTTTCTGTTCGCGACGGGCATCATAATCTTCACCACCGTAAATACAGTTGAACGTTACCGGACTCAAATCATATTTCCACTCATTATCAGAACGGACGATTGTACGTGTTCCATCCTCATAATTGATTACTAGTTCAAATAAAAGTGTGGGGGGGCCGAAGCTTATCTGCAACTTGCGATAACGTCCCCCCTGCACATTGTAGAATCCATTCCCCAATAAGATTCCAACGGCATTCTCACCATACCGCAATTGTTCTGTTACATCATATGTGTTATAATAAACACTTTTATCATAATCACTCCAAAGCGGAGCAAACTCACTACTACCGACTTTCTTTCCATTCAAAGAGAATTCATAGAATCCCAAACCACAAACGTATGCAGTCGCTTCAACTATTTTCTTGCCAGGCTTATTGCCGGAGTCATTCCGAGACTTATTCCGAGACTTCCGAATCTTTGTATTCTCTGCATCATCCAGCAAAAACGTTCTTCGTAAATAAATGCTTTTCTTCGCCAAAGTGTCCACTGCTTCCCAAGCTGCCTTCACTTCCGGCTTTTTCAGTTCGCTGCCGTGGAATTTACGTCCTTCCGGAAGGTGTGCATTCTGACGGGTGATAGCTCCAATCCATTTTCCGTCGGAAAGTCTTGAGGGGGCAGAACGGAACTTCGCTTCATGACTCCATTCGGAAGGAGTACCCGTTTCGTCCCACACACGGACACGCCAAATATAATTGAACGGATTGCCAGAACCGATATTCGCTCCTTCTGTTGAAACCAACTGGCTTTGTGAAGAATCGACTTTGCCGCTATTCCAAATTTGACGTCCTGTGAAAGCTTCCCGAATATCAATCTCATAGGCAGATTGTCGTGTCCCATTTTCCGGTGACTCCATCATCCATCCCAAACGGGGGGCGCCTTCAACCACTACCAATCCTTCCTGCATTTCACAAGTAAGACGGGTGATCGTTATATTCTTTGCCTGCAAAATACAGGGTAGACAAAGAAAAAGAAGAAGATATTTTTTAAAAGCCATTATTCGTTTTCCTTTTTTTATTAGACAGAAGAACAAAAGAACAGATATTCAGTAATCAATAAATAGCTATAAAAACTTTTGTTCTTCTGTTCTTCTGTCAGAAATATATGATTTGTATCTACTTTAAAGCATTCTCGCAAACGACTTTTGTCAATGTATCCGCATGTCCCACTTCTTTGCCATCGACAAAAATACGTAATCCCTTTCCTGAATGATAGCGGTCGCCATTCTTATCCCAAAGAATGGTCAGATTATGCCCATGATACAATACATTATCCAAACAGAACCAATCCCATTTATCTGCAGGAATCAACGGATTCACCTCTATCGTATTATCCAAACGCGGACGCAGCCCGATCAATCCTGTAATCATCAAGTCATTGAAAGTAGAATGATTATAATAGCGGCTACGTTCCTGATCTCCTTTCAGCCAATAACCTGTCACTTCATCCAAATATTCGCCGATATACGGACGTCCACGGTGATATTGTGATTCTACATACAGTTCCATTTGACGGAAATATACACTGTCGGACAATACAGTCTGCGGATAATTATTCATAAAGTTAGCCATTGCCGTCAATGTCTGTGCAGAAGCAAACGGCCAGATAGCTCCGTCCCATTCGCATTTGCCCACTCCACGCGTACGGAATTCAGGATGGCGACGTTCGGCGGTAGTCAGACCGTAAGGAGCAGAGAAGCCTTTTTCGTCCATAATCTCTTTCCAGGCAACTTCGTATTTCTTCGCCGTATCAGGTAAATTGAAGTACCATGGAATGTAACCGATAGCTTCACGGACATTAGCTGAAGAGTCAGTACGCATCGTCTCGAAGAACTGGTGACGTGTATTCCACAATTCGGTATCCACTAAAGTTTTCAGTGTATCTGCCTTCATTCCATATCTCATAGCCGCCCCCTCATCACCAGAAAGGATTCCCATCAATGAAAGTGCTTTCGCGTTGCCATACATATAACTATTAATTGTCGGACGGGCATATTTCTTTTTACGACCGCCACTGATGGATTCTTCCATACCGTCTTGCACGTCCCCCTGCCAATAAAGCCCGTTTTTCAAACGGTTGGTACGTTCCCAACGTTGATATTCGGTTTCCAGATCTTTCTTCATATCCAGCATGAAGTCTTTATCACCGTCTACCATATATCGTGCCAATACTGCATCTGCATTCCATGAACTGAACTTGTCCATTTTCTTCATCGGGCCGCCTTCATTACCGCGATACCAAGTATGGATTATCTGATCCAAATATTTCGGGTCACGCAGCCAACGGCTTTCGTAAATATGATGCCCGATGGCGCAGGCAATCAGATTGTATTTATCCGAATAGGAACGTTGAACCAAAAATTCCGTCATGCCATATCCAACGGGAGTTTCCTTGATATGCTTGCGCAATGACCACCAACGGTAATAATACATTTCTTCGAAATTGCGTTGCGGACATTCAAACAAAGGAATATTCTCTTCCATCCACTCCGAAGCCTGGGCATTAGGTATAGCCTGGATGATATTCTCATCTTCCATTCCATTGAAATAATCTACGTAATGACTGAAATCCGCATATTTCAGAAAAGCGGATGACGCATCCTTGTCCGTAGAAGATGTTTTCACATTGGCTATGCGATATTCAACCAAAGGTTCCTGCCCACCTGCGTTTGGCAGATCATAAGTCTGGTCGGCGGGAGTATCTACCGTCGGGAAAGTACGTGGCACACCTGTACGGAAAGCTATTCTTTCGACACTCGCTACCGGTGCATAGAACATACGCAACCCTACTCTTTTGCCGTCTACATATACCTGGATATTACGGTCTGTCGTTGAAAGGACAGCTTCTACGTGATAGTTCTTTCCCGCTTCATATTTCATCATATTCGCGAAACGGGATCCGCCTTTCATGCGGAAAATACCATCATTGGTCAGCTCCATACGGGAACAGGCAATTCCGTTCTCATCCAGAAATTCTATCTGAAGTGTGCCTTTATCATTTTGTCCGGCCTGCAAATCGAATGAGACTTTCAATTCTTTAGAAGCAGGAATTTTCCGTTCCACTTTCGCGTAATCAAACGGATCTTTGTCTTGAAGTCTCAGCCATTGTCCATCCAAAGAAACCGGAGCCCAAACGGGAGAATAAATATTCCAATCGGTAAGTTCCGCAATCGCTTTTGATTTCGAGAAGTCATCATCGGCATGTGACGAAGCATTGAGTTCCACCGGCACGGGAATACGGGAAATCCACATATCTTCTTTATTCACACTATAAGAAACCCACAAGTCACCATCCGCAGGTACTCCGTTTCCCTCTTGTATGCCACGAGGATATTGGGGGCCGTATGATTTATAATTTCCTCCATAACGCATCGGGGGGATTTCACCATGCACCAAATTCAGCGTTGTATATTCCAGTCCGTCCTTACTCAATGAGATAGCAAGCGGCCAACGGAATTCCGATGGATTATATACGGTAGCATATGTACCATCACTTAAACGTTGTCCCCATATTTTCGCGTTGCTATTAACAAAACCTTTTGCACGAAGCACGGGTTCCGCCCAAGTGTGCCCACCATCTTCACTGATAGAAGTCAACGCGTGTTTCCAAAGACTGGCAATTCTTCCGTCGGGTAGTGTGTAGCAGTTGAATGCCTTATATCCTTTCTTCAATGGGATAATAGGATCTTCACGATCTGCTTCTTCCACCCATTGCATCATATACAGGGGATTGTCAAGAATCTCCTGACAGGCTTTCACAAATTCGCGGTCTTTACTTTTTTTGAAATACGGATAGTCGGTGTTCTTTTCGTTAAATCCGTGATTATAATAAATGAAATGAATAGGTCCGAACGAACCGTCTTTCTTTATTTCACGCACTACGCGACCGATGCCGTTTCCATCATTCGGGTCGTCTTTCTTATCCAGAGCAACTCCGTAATTTCCCATCGTTATCAAACGGCCGGATTTGGAGACATAGAAGCCTACACGTTGGTGCATGATAGCAATCAGGTCTTTTGCCTGCATCCCCGGACGGGATTCTTTGGCATATCCATCCGGTACTTTATACGGTGGAAATACAATCTCGGGATTTGTCCATTGATAACCATCTTTGGATGTCATCAGGAAAGTTTGGGATGGCGGGACGTGTTCGTCCGAAGGATCGGCCAGGTATTGATAATAGAATTGTCCGTTCCAATACGCCAGCATCGGCTGATGATTGTAAGTCCACCCATTGCCGTTAGAGGCATCAGGATGTTCGCGGTTTGCACGCACCAATTGAATATTATGTACTCCTACCACCGGTGACAGTTGTCCGTCATGATAAGTAGGATTTGAGAGTTCCTTTCCTGTGTAATGGATTCTGTCTTGTGCTGTAACTGTAGCTGTCAGCCATCCGGCAGCCAGTGCAAGGAGAATCTTGGTAGAGTTGTTCATGATCTATTTCAGGTTTTAATTTGTTTCTTTGATTTCACCACAGATTACATGGATTGACACAGATTATTCTTTGTGTCTTTCCGGAATTATCGGTCATCTGACATTTTCAGAAGCGTTTTAACGACGGATTCCGGCGCCTTGAAAATTGTTCCGTGTTTATGTCCGGCAGGTACGCTTACATCATTCGTTATATCGGTAAAATTCTTAAAATCCTTTGTGCGCATAGCACCGTATATTTTCTTCTTATATACATCAAAATAAATGAGATAGTCCTCTCCTATCTTTTCTACGGTCGGCCCTTCGACAAAGGATTCGGTGAACGGCTGTGATGCAGGCGAATAGGGTCCTGTCAGTGAATCTGCAAAAGCGATCTTCAGGTTACGTTCAGGGCGGGTGTTATCTTTGAGCACCATCACATAATCATTCTTAGCCCGTTTCACAAGAACGGCGTCAATGGTGCTAAAGCCCGGATCATATAGAACTTTCGCTTTTGAAACTGTCTTAAAATCTTTCGTTGTGATATAATACAACCGATGATTATTGTTTTCTTCCTCTATCCCTTTCTCGAAACGACCGGGGACGCAAGAAGCCCACACCACCATAAACTGCTCACTATCGTCATCATAGAAAATCTCTGGAGCCCATACGTTAACGGTGGTCGGTTCATCTGCCATGACAGGAACCATCTGTTGTTCCGACCAGTTAACCAAATCTTTGGAATTTGCATAACCAAAGCCCAAATCACCTTTCCAACTCGTAGTCCAGACTAAATGGAAAGTCCCGTCAAGAGTACGTACCATGGAAGGATCGCGCATCAGTTGATGCTGTCCCAGTTCCGGCTTCAGCCAAACTCCGGGGATACTGTCCCAATGCATTCCGTCTTCGCTATATAAATATCTTAACCCCTCGTCAGCCGGTTCGTGGAATGAAGTGAACATATAATAGTCTCTGCTTCCCCCACAAGAAACCAGGAACAAAATACCTATTGCGGCTAATGTATTTCTTAACTTTTTCATTTCTATAATAATCAATAATTGTATCCTTTATATGGAAAAGACGAGAAAAGCCCTGATTTGTACTCAAACAGATTCAAGATTCATCAGATTATAAATATATTTACGAGAAAAGGGCGACTCTCCGAGCCACCCTTTCCGTCATCAAACAAACTAACCATTTAATTATGGGTGCGAATCTTATAAAGATCCTCCACGTGCTTTCACACGTTTGTACCATTCTTCACGTTCTTTCTTCAGGTCGTATCCGCGTTTAGCCAGATAATTATTGATACGTCCTTTATATTTTCCGAAAGCTGCATGTTTCTTATTTGAATTTTCCGCATCCAAGGCAAATTCACGGGCTTCTATCAGCCATGCATAAATTTGTGCCTTTTCTTCTTCTTTCAAAGTCGGAATCATATCAAGATGCGAATCATATGTCACTTTCACCACTCCGTAGGTCATGCCGTCTTTCACTGCTTCTATTTGTTTCTCGTCAAGGAAAAGAGATAAATTCGCCGGAAATGCGAAATGAGAACGATATAATGCTGCATCCTTTTCATTTTCGACAACTTTCAACGCTTCAGTCTTAGTGTCGCCGGTCAGTCCCGATTCTTTTACTTTCTTGACTTTTGCGTCACGTACTTCATAAATATCGTTCAACTCGAAATAACGGTTGGCAATGATATTGCGGACATCTTCAGCTATCTTTGCATCTGTAATCCCAAGTTTATCGACAATCTTCTGTGAACGATTGATAATAGATTCCACATACTTGGGGTCACGGTTTTCTTTGTTCAAGTCAACTGCCCCGGCAGACATCCAGCCGCAAAGCAACAGTAGAGAAATTATTAATATCTTTTTCATTGATTTTGTTTTTAAAGTAGGATACCGAAAGGAAACTTGACTCCGGCACCTTGCCGGCGATTACATTAATTTTCCTTTTTCAGCCAAAGTATCGTAGTTGTTTTTTAAATCACGCCAGTTTACTTTGTGTTTCGTGCTGATACCATTGATGTATTTTTCAATATTAGTGTATCCGTCACCCGTACAATCTTTATTGGCGTCGCTCGGATCGTTCGGATTCAATCCGTTAGCTATTTCCCATTCATCCGGCATTCCGTCGCCATCTGTATCCACATACGGAGTACCTTTGTATTCAGGATAACCACCCATTTGACGAATATCAGTAATAATACCTTGCTTATAAGAGTCTTTCGGTAAACGGCGATACTTGAACTGTCCGTCTTCGCCCATTGACTTGGGAGACAAACCAGTCAAATCACCATAAGCATCTTTCGGAAGTTTCTTTTCATAATAAGGGATACCTGTTCTTACTTCCTCAATTACTCGTTCGTCTACAATATCACGACAAGGAATATTCGCGCCTACATGTTTCAATACATAATCGTAAGCGTCTTTAGCCCCCATGATATTGATATACGGCATTTCGAACGGCTGATAGCTACGCATATATTCAGTATATCCGTCAGTGTTCGGCTGGGTTTCAATCTGAATGCCGCCATTCCAGTTGTCTTTAGTTATTTCGGGATAGCCTTCCATGATATTTCCGTCAGCGTAAACACGTCCGTATTCTTTGTGATCCAACTTGCTACGTCCGGCTTCCGGTTTCAAGATACGATGTCCTACATTAGAATCTTTTGGAGTAGCAGGTCCCGGTTTGTAGTAATTGTTAATCATATTGAACATAGCGGTATAATCACCGCCATCAGAAGAACGATGAACCCAGTTGAATACTACATTATTAACGAAATTGAATATACCATTCCAACCAATAGAAGGGTTACGTCCTGAGTTACTAGCCCAAAGGTTACGGGCAAATGCACAGTTTTCACCACCTAATGTACTTCCAAATGCATGATTGTATGTATCCAACGCTTTTGCCGAGATGGTATTCTGAATAGTTACGTTTACGGTAGGAAGTTTCAAGTCTTTGCTCTCATATTGTCCTTCACTCGGATCGTACATATGACGATAGAAAGATATATTCTCATCCAGTCCCCAAGTACAGGAGCAGTGGTCGATCATTATATTACCAACAGGGTTACCTCCGAAAGAGTCATCGCGATGCCATACTTTCGTTTCTCCACGGCGGAAACGCATGTGACGGACTACGACATCATGCGTATCTACCCAGAATGATTCTCCGGCAATACAAACACCGTCTCCCGGAGCTGTCTGTCCTGCAATAGTTACGTAAGGGGCACGGACGATAATCGGTGATTCCAGACGGATGATACCGGCAACATTGAATACGATAATACGAGCGCCACCTGTTTCGCATGCTTCACGGAAAGACCCTGGTCCGCGGTCATTCAGATTTGTTACAGTAATCACTTTACCGCCACGACCACCGAAACTGTACATACCACCACCTTCAGCACCCGGGAAGGAAGGAATATCAGCCTGTGGCAAATCATACGGACGACCTGCCCAAGGTATATATGGACGTCCTTCCCTGGCTTCTTTTTGTACTATCGGCAACGCTTTCGCCCATGCTTCGTCAGAACGTTTCCGCTCTTCAGTCATCATTTTCGTATAGTTTTCTTTGGCTTCGCCGGATATTTGCGGGTATTGTGCCCATGCAATGGTCGGAGTCAACATTGTTGCAGCGAAAGCTGCTAAAAATAGATGCTTCTTCTTCATTTCTATTTGGTTTTGTGAAGTTGTTAATTCAAAAATACAATAATAAGACGAAAGAGAAAAAGAATTGTAATCAGTAAAAAGAAAATTATTTTATGAAGCCCTAAACCTTTCCTTATATAACAATTCACCATCTTCCTATTCTTTCATATTACGAAAAAGGAAAATGGTGAATCTTATATTTTATCTATCAGGAACTTTTCTTAACCTGATAAATAAAATTGTAATCAGATATTATCTATTCCTGATAATCAAATGTCCCGTCAATACTATTCGTATCTTTCCATAACTTAGTCTGCGTGAGCCAAGTATTTGCAGTAAGAGCTGTACGATTCAACCCCCAAATATAATAACGCTGTCTCCACAAAAGATCAACTCCAACACCATGTCCATCATTATCCATAGGAGTATCGGGATCTGCCAAAACAAAATTATTCTCATAAAATGTTGCCAAGTTATTTAAATCATTTTCAAAGGTAGCAGCATCCGGATCTACTGATATATTTATACGATCGGCAGTTAAGGGATCAGTATCAGTGTTTAACATATCTTTATATTGTAAATAATTGCCTGTACGATGTGTACCATTCAGAGGTGCCAATCCAAGTTTTGCACAAGTCATATTATTATTTGCAGCATCATCATTGTAAAGCATCCAACGCTGTATATCCAAGAAACGTTTTCCCTCATATGCCAACTCAATCCTTCGTTCATACAAACAAGCCTCTAAAGCCGCATATTTATCTGCAAATGTTCCAAGTCCATAATGATTGTCAGCCAAAACACCTACACGACTACGAATCTTTTCAAGATATTCCAAACATTTGGCTGTATTGCCTGTAGCTGCATAACATTCAGCAATATTTAATATCAGTTCTGCATAACGATATTCCAAGATGTCGGTTCCAGAATATTTAAATGTATTATCTACAGATGTATCTGACATTTTGCGTACAAATACTGGACTGGCTACATTATTATTATCACTATAACTATAGTTCGTACCTTCCTGTGTCTGATACTCCCAACGATAAGCCCACACTACATCGTCTGCCGCTCCTTTGTAACCCCATTTACAGCCGGAGAAAGCAAATGTACGATAAAAACGAGGATCTCTATCTAGGAAAAATTTAAATTCATCGTATCCGTTAGCTACTGTAGGACGACTACCATCCTTCATTGGGAAAAGATCTATCATTTCCTTAGGTGCTGTCAATCCACCGCCTCCACCTTGACTGGAAAGACGGATACCATTCTCCCAACCGTTATTCTCCGATGTATTGGTCGTTCCTGCAGAAAGTAATCTCACCATAATTACTTCTTTACAGAAATTCTTACCGTGGTCCATTATAAACATGTCATTCCATTCTTTTGCTGTATTTCCATAAAGTCCATAACCAGCTGAAGTTAATTCTGTTTCAGCAGTCAAACTGACACTCAAAGCATCTGCCCAACGTTGATTTGCTGTATTATCCCAATCCTTATTAAATAAGGGACTAGCATACATTAGTAATACACGGCTTTTCATTGCCAACGCAGCTGCCCGGGTAAAACGTCCCCGGTCTGCATCCCCCCATTTATCTGGCAACATGTTTGCCGCGTTATCCAAGTCTGAAAGTATTTGTTTTACTACTTCCGAAACCGAAGCCCTAGGATGTTTGATAGAGGGGTTTTCCACCTCTGCATTTTCCACCTCTAAAACAATAGGTACACCACCATACATACGCATTAAGTCAAAGTATTGCATTCCCCTCAAGAAATACATTTGTCCTTTTGCTGTTTTCTTAAATGAATCAGAAATATTCACTCCTACCTCATCAATATTATTAATGATAAAATTACAATTACGAATGCGTGTATAAGGGTTATTCTGAACATTTGTTGCCGGAGCAGTTCCATAGTAGTTGGAACAATCATCTGATTTATCAAGTTCTTTAGAAGGGTCAATCATATCAGAAATTCCTCCTTTTTCTTCTGTCAATGCTGTACGATCTTCCCATAAGCCCACAATATTCTGTCCGGGTCCTTTATATCCACTATAAAAATCATAATATAGTCTGTCTATAAACCAACCTGTTTGGGCTTCATTTTCAAAAGTATCATCATTAAACACACCATATTGCTTTTTATCTTCCAAGAACTGGTCACTACAACTTGTAGCCAAAAGCCCCAAAGCAAGTGTTGCTGTATATATAAACTTTTTCATATTCTTATTTTGCTTTTAAACTGTTAAAAAGACAAATTGATTCCAATAGACCATGTACGCAGTGTCGGATACATGCTTGTTGAAGAATCGTACATATTACGATATTTCTTAGGATATGGATTATAAAAATCCCAAAGATTATTTCCTGTCAAACTAATTTTAGCAGATTCAATCTTTGCAGGTTGCAACCATTTTTTTGGTAATGAATAACCAACACTCATATTTCTAATATAGCAACGGAAAGTACTAATTGTCCAAAAGTCTGATTGTGAAATAACATTAGCATCCCCATTATAACCTGCATTTGGATAACGTCCGGTAGGATTATTTTCTTCATCGAACATATCTGTCCAATAAGCTTCCGGTGACCATAACATTTGATTACTACTTACATTTACTTTATAGTTATCAATTGTACGAATACCACCCCATGAAGTTGAGATTTGTGCACTCCAGGAAAGTCCTTTCCAGTTTAATCCTAATTTTGTAGTGAATCCATAGGTCTTATTGTTCTTACATAACTGATCTAAATCCTCTTTATCAGCAATCTGTCCATTAGGCATACCTAAATTTCCGTCAGCATCTAATGCCCCGTGAAGATCCTGATAAGCCAACATACCTGGTTTCATTTTACTTTTATCAGTAATTTTAAAGAATTTAGGTGTAGTTCCCGCAGCTTCAGCATGTTCTGTCAGATATGCCCAATAATGGTCAATATCTGTTTGATTACGTAATATACCATCACCGGTTGAAGTACCTCTCCACACACGATACCCCCATGAAGGCATGTAAGTCGAGGCTCCTTCACGTGTTGTATTATCAGAAGGATATCCAACCGGAAGATCCGGCCATTCTTTCACTTTGTTACCATTGAACCCGAAATCAACGCCAATATTGTATTTGACTTGTCCTACTTTATCACGCCATCCTAATGATATTTCAACACCTTTCGCATCAATGCGTCCATAATTTTCTTCTGCATAAGATCCTCCAACTGTAATAGGCACACCAACAACTTTAGACATATGCTGATTCAATATATCAGAATTACGATCATAGTAAAAATCAAAACTTGCACTTAAGCGTCCATCCAAGAAACGAGTATCAAAACCAAGATTCCATTTTGTAGTAGAATCCCAATGTACATCTCTATTAGGAGTTTTTCCAGGAGTCAATCCTGAACCTAAAGTACCTCCATTACTTCCAAATTGGAAACCTTTATCTGCTGCATAACTATATGTTTGTTTCCAAGCCCAAGCGCCGAGGTTATCTTTGCCAGTCTTACCCCATGAAAGGCGAGTCTTTAAATACTCAAACCAAGGAAGAGTCTTTTTAAACCATGACTCTTCGGAAATAACCCATCCGGCAGATATTCCAGGGAAGAATCCCCAATAGTTTTCCGGCGCAAATTTTGTAGAAGCATCCGAACGGAATAGAAACTGAAGCATATATCTATCTGCATAACTATATTGTACACGTCCTAAATAAGAGAGAGTACCTGATTCATTTTTCTGAGTATACGAATTTCCTGCATTCAGTGTACCCGCTGTTGTACTTGTGCCTAAATATGGGGAATCAGGATTATCATAAAGATAAAATTTCTTCGTATATTCTGCATCCGTACGTTCAACAGAAGCCATAGCAGATACACTATGTTTGCCAAACGTCCGATCATAGTTGATATAAAAGTTCATCTGACGATTAGATGTTATGACATCATTATATGCCACGCGTGATGACTTATCATTTTCTTTAAACTTATATTCACTTGCTTCTGTATGTGAACTATAAAGGTGTTGATTTTCTTTTACTAATCCATTACCCAAAAAAGCCAAGGTAAAAGGCATCTGACGCTGTTCGGAATCAGACGTACTACGAGACGTTGCGTATGTACCTTTTATGCTTAATCCTTTCACATAGGGAATAGCATATGTCATTGAGAAATTTGCAGAGTAATTGAAAGCCTTAGTTTCTTGTCCAGAGCCATTGTCCAGTAAGCTAAAATAATTCCAACTAGCAATCTGATTTGCAGATGCCGCATTTCCGGAGTTTGCATGAGGTCCTAATGCAGGAGACGTATAATATGTTTGTCCATCATCCAATGTAACTTCCCAAGGAATATATCTCGGCATATGGTGTAATAGATTATAATCACCCTGTTCACTGGCTTTACCACCAAATGCATCCAGATTACTGGCATTTTTCGTAAATGATTTGCTTATTTCCGACTGATTCCCCGAAACAGACGCACTAAACTTCAAGTCAGAAGTTAGTTTCACATCTACTCCTGCACGGAATGTCCATTTATTATAATCCTGATCCCCCATATTGGCACCTTGATCATAATAAGAAGCTCCAGCAAAATAAGTTGCACGTTCAGAACCACCGCTCACATTCACAGCATGAGACATCATAAAAGCAGAGGACCAAGCTTCGTCCAACCAATTATAGTTGAGATTTTTCATCTCATTCAGTTCATCATTACTGAAAAGTTTATTCATATCCCATAAACCTGTTTTAGGATCTATGGATGATTTACCTGTCGCTTTAACTATACTATTTGCCCAAACACCATAATCATAAGCATTCAAAAGTTTTGAATGACTAACAGCGTCATTAAAAGCAAATTTACCTGAATAGCTAATTCTAGGTGCTCCACTCTTTCCACGCTTTGTTTTAACGATAATAGCTCCCTGCGAAGCACGCGAACCATAAATTGCCGCACTTGCATCACGCAACACAGTAATACTTTCCACTTCGGAAGCATCCAATAAATTAAACTGCTCCAATGTAGCACGTCCTGTATTAGCATCTATTTGAATCACATCATCAATAATAACCAAAGGAGTAGAGTCACCACCATCTTTTGCATAATTAAAAGATTGACGAATACTTAAACTACTTTGATCCCCGGGACGATTTCCTGTATTTACTGACAATCCATTTATTTGTCCAGCCAAAGCGTCTGCCAAATTTGATACAGGAAGGTCCTCTACTTGAGATGCTGAAATTTGTTGGATTGATCCTGTAATGTTCTTAGCTTTTTGCGTACCATATCCGACCACCACAACTTCATCAAGTGTCTTGGTATCCTCTTGCAAAACAATTTTTAATGACTGTCCCGCTTTAGGAGTGACAAATTGACGAGTATATCCAATAAAGGACACTACAATCTGGCTTCCTGCCGGCACTGTCAATGAGAAGTTACCATCAATATCAGTAATCGTACCGACTGTTCCCCCTTTTATTGTCACGCTAGCTCCAATAATCGGTTCTCCTTGAGTGTCAACTACCGTTCCTTTCACGATTCCCTGTTGCTGGACTACATTTACGGCAGGCATTTCTTTTACACTTTCAGCAAATGTCTCCACAGGAACAGCAAACAAAAAAGAGAGGCAAATAATCTTCGCGGCGCTTAGATATTTGCTCTGTGTTTTTCCAGAAAAGACTTGTTCTTTTTCCATCTGTTTACATATTTAGTTCAAAAATACAAAAATACTTCACCAATATTTCTTTTTTATCATACATAAACAGGACGAACAACCCAAAAATATGTAATCACATATTAAAGAATAAAATTAAATTTGCGATAATTTTATCCTTCAATACCTTTTTCTCAACCAATTACTATTGATTAAGAATGATGTTTCTTGTACTATAAGAATGGAACACATATAGAAGACCACACAAGATGAAGTACTACATTCGTCAGGAAGATGTAGATGAGTGAGGTAGTTCAAGTACAGACTTTGAATTAAAGAAGTACTCGAATCTACCAGTAAAATAGTATCTATATAATCCTCAACCAGTCTCTAATTTTTAATGTACTCTCCCGTTTTCAGCTATCCAGTTTCCTCTAAGAGTCCTTATTCATGGGAATTCTGGCTGAAAGCTCCCCTGAAACCACCCGATTTCGCTTTCAGCCACCCGATTTTGCAAAACGGAAGGTCTGTTAGAGTAAAATACAGCCTCTGTTTTCCCTAATTGGAGCCTCTATTCCCATGGGTTAGAGGCTCCAATCCCGGAGAGTAATATAATATGCCCAAGGGGCAGAAAAGATATGCCCGGTTGTCAGACATATAGAGCCGACGCGTCAGTTATATATAGCCAACATCTCGACTATTTACAATTGACAATCCGGCTGAAAGCATCTGCTTTCAGCCGGAACACCGATAAACAGGGAGTCACAGAAAAAACTGAAAGCTGAAACCACTTTTTCAAATTTTCCTCGGAGAGCCCTATATTTCTAAAAAAAATGAGTCCAAACCACCCTCCTTTGAAAGGAGAAATAATTTGAACTCATCTTCTATGGTAAATTGCTTTTCTTCTAGTTGCAGCAAATTCCCTTTTCCTGAAAATCAGGAGAACTTTTATTCAGCCAGCGGGTCAAAAGTTCCCATGCCACCATGAGAGTGGTCTTCCCAACCAATGGTCTGATACAATGTAGCATTGGTCTGTTGTGCGCTTTGTCGCAATCCGAAGAAATAATATCTAGGTTGGAAAACAGGATCGATACCAAGCGTGTTACCGTCAAGACTGATATCCTTGCGTGTAAAGTTTGCATTATAGAAATCACACATCGCCTGCACAACCGGATCGGAAATTATCTCATCATCACCAACTATTTCGGATACGATATTCTCATTCAAAGTCAATGCGGCCGGACGGGTTACATTTCTAAGAGGGTCGCTATTGTCATTCGCAGCACCGGTTCCTGCCACATGGATTTCAATACGATGCCTTTTGCCATGAGCATTCATCGGAGTTACACCCAGATAACTACAAGTATTACCGCTAAATCCGGACAATGCCCAACTTGCATTCAACGCTCCTTGCCCTACACCACCGTCAAAAAGCATCCAACGGCGCATATCATAAGCCCGTTTGCCTTCATAAGCCAATTCTATCTGACGCTCATACAAGATAGCCGCAAATAATTTGGCACGGTCATTCTCAATATCTGTATTCAGGCCGTAATTATTAGCTGCTGTATATCCGACCCGTGCACGCACGTCTTTCAATGCCTGAACACCTTCCGCATGATATGCGCCACCGGCACCGCAAGCGGACTCCGCCAAGTTCAGCAACACTTCAGCATAACGTATCTCCATATAAGGAGCTGCCGAACGTCTGAAACCTTGCTGGTCACCGGAACTATTGTCCGTAAACACATTGAGAGCGGAAGCCGGATCATCATTTGAACGTTTACGTACATAGACACTCCTGTTTTTAGTTCCTAACTTATCAGCCGCATAGCCGCTTCTACCCGGATCTGCGAGATCCGCAGCCGATGCATACCAACAATAGTTCCAAAGTTCATATTCACTTCCATCCGTATAATAGCTGGGGCAAAGACCGGACATGGTAGTTCCCGAGAAATCTACATCCCCACTATTGAATTTCCATTCCACACCCGGAAATGCGAACGTACGATAGAAACGCGGGTCACGGTTCATAAAGAACTTACTACCTTCGTTGTCGTATGTATATATTGATTCTCCGGGTCTCTTACCGTCAGCCATCGGGAAAAGGTCTACCATTTCAGCAGTAGCTGTTCTACCTCCGCCACCATTTATATTACCCGGACGGATTCCCTGCTCCCACAAGTTATACTTATTAATATTCTGACCGGCAATAGGAGATACATTATTGTATAAAGTTACAAATACGGCTTCACTTCCTCCTGTATAATCGGCAAACATTTTAGCCCAGTTCTTCGCATTGTTTTCTCCCCCGTTACTTTCATAAGCAAGTCCGAAGCTACCGGCCTTCAATGCAGCAATGGCTTCAGAATTTGCGTCATATGCAGCTTTCCAACGTGATTGGTCATCGGCACGGTTGAAGAGCGGGCTGGCATAAAGCAACAACATACGCCCTTTCAAGGCAAGAGCGGCACCGGAAGTGATACGTCCGTAATCATTTCCCTCCCATCGTACCGGAAGATATCGGGATGCCAAATCCAGATCATTACATATAAAGTCTACGCAATCTTTGGTTGAAGAACGGGGAATTACCAGATTCTCACCGTTTCCATCACCAATCACCGGATTCTGGACATGGTCTACAATAGGTACACCACCATACATTTTCACCAACAGATAATAACGCCAGGCACGGAAAAAGTAAGCCTGTCCCAACAATTCCTCTTTTTCTGCCTGAGTAAGGGTCGCACTTCCTGTCACCCCTTCTATGATATCATTACATTCGCGGATACGTCCCCAAGGGCTTGTTTCTCCGTTGATAACATAAAAATAGTCGGGCACACTCTGAATCGTAAGAATCTCTGACGGATTATTGAAAACGGAATATTCGCCGTACTCTTCCGTACATTTGGAAAAGTCATCGTTGATTCCCGCACTGACTATATCAGACAGTGCATTGGAACCTCCGGTTGCGTTAGGCAGCAAACAGCGATACAAATAATCTACACGACTTTTAGCGGTTTCATAATATTCGTATACGACTGAGCCGTCAAAGCTCCCGTATACTTTCTTGTCTTTCAGAAAGTCGTCGCTACATCCGGTAAAGCTGATTATTGCTGCCACCGCCAACGCTTTCAAACTAAACATATTTATCTTTTCTTTCATAATCTTCTTTTATATTAGAATGAAACATTCACACCCATGGTAAATTTACGCAAGTTCGGATAATTTCCATACGTGCCTGCCCATGTATCCCATACGCCATTTTCATAAGGATTGTAGAAGCTAAAAAGGTTCTGACAAGTCAGGTTCAAACGGCAACTGCTGATGCCAATCAGAGTCAACCATTCTTTCGGAAGGTTGTAAGCTACGGTCAGATTACGCAATCTTATGTTGGCCGCACTGACTTTCCAGAATGTGGAAGCCTGGCTATTCACCTCTTTATATCGCAGGTTCGGATATTTAGCATTCCGGTTCATCGCTGCCACGACATTGCCGTTAGCATCCAGCACGTCTTCGTACACATACATGTCTTTCCACATGGCAGACAGGTTTTTATATTCCATATCATCGTAGCTTTCCTGACGCAAGTTGGTTTGAACAAGACCGTAAGCCCCCCAGTTTGCCCCTAACTGCGCACTAAATGAGAAGTTCTTATAAGCACCACCGAAATTCAGAGTAAATCCCCACGGATTATTGACACGATTGGAAATCTTCACATAGTCATTCCGGTCAATAACCCCGTCCTTTTCGCCATAACTTCCGTCAGCATTACGTTGTCCGCGCTGGTCGCTATAAATCAACATACCCGGATGAACGTTATCTTTCGAATTTCCAAGATAGGATGTGATATTGTTGACTGCGAAATATTCCTCAATTTCCTGATAACTACGGAACATACCAAGACATTCGTATCCCCATACTCCACGGTCGGAACGTTCGCCACGAACGACGTCATCAAAGAAAGGTGTAGCCTGGAAACCGGCTTCCTTTATCTTATTGTCGCTATAACCTGTACTCATCTTCACCCAATAAGAGAAATCTTTGCCGATTTTATCTTTCCAGTTCAGGGTAAGTTCCACACCATAAGTGTCGATCTCTCCGAAATTTTCCGGAGTAGCCTGTGTGCCAACAGTTGTCGGATAGAAAGAGGTTCCTGTGAAAGTGGTAAACAACTCACGTCCCATGTCATAGTAAGCATCCAGCGTAATGCCCAATCTGCTGTTCAATGTCCGGATATCGATACCCACGTTCGTTTTGTAGGTCTTGTCCCAATGCACATCTTTATTCACACCTCTTTGGGGCATCTGGAAAGTCGCACCAGCATATGTATTGGTACCTTCTCCGAATATAGGGCCACCGTCCTGATTGCGGGCGTAAAGTTGGGTCCACAACCAAGGCTGTATGTTGTCTCTTCCCAAAATACCGAATGATGCACGGATTTTAAAGAAGTCAATGCCGAGTTTTTCCTTATTGAACCAGTTTTCTTCCGACAATACCCAACCTACTGACCAGGAAGGGAATACTCCCCAATAATTACTGGGAGCAAATTTGGTAGAAGCATCCGAACGAAGCAGGAACTCGAACAAATACTTGTCCGCATACGAATAGTTCAAACGGCCGATATAAGAGAGCATACCCGATTCTGTACGGCCGAAAGTGGTTGTCTGATCCGCACCGGTAGCTGCGGAAGTCGATTGTCCGTCAGTAAAGCTATAAGGGTCGGCAACAGTACCTGTCAGATATTCATATTCTGATTCAGCCTTTTCTATTGAAAACAAACCGCTCACATTGTGCAAGCCAAACTGGCGTGCGTAGCTGACAGTCAAGTTCATCTGGTAATTGTCCGTCTTGTTCATTGTGCGTGAAAGCAAGTTACCATTATCCAAAGTGAAAGTACCGAAATTACTGTCGGCAACGTCTATATCACTGCCTGTATAAAGGTGATTTCCACTACCACCACGATTCAACAATCTATAAACGGACATTTTGGTACCAATATCGTTTCCTTTATTATTCATGATGTTTCTTGAATAAGACGCTTTCACTTTCAATCCTTTCAACCATTTGTTCCAACCGAAATCGTACTCAAATGAACCGTTGATAGACATATTGTTAGATTGTTTTTCTGTGTTATCCGGTGAATTCTGTACAGCTCCATAATGGAACAATTGTACGGCAGTAAGACCTGAAGACGCGTTTTCCATACCTGTATATACCACAGGAAGGCCATTTATATAGGCAGGAACAAACGGTATATGTGTCATCAAAGAGTTGAAGTCAGCATCTGTTCCACCACTAGTTATACCATTACGGGCACTATTCTGCTCACTCATATCACCCGATACTTGCAATGTGGCCTTTGCCCACTTGCCGATATTGGCATTCACACCTGCACGGAAGTTCCAACGGTCATAATCCAGACGGCCGATGTTACCTTCCTGACTATAATAAGAAACGCCTGCAAAGTAAGTAGCTTTCTCCGTACCACCATTGATATTGATGCCATGCCGTTGCGTCCAGGCCGCGCTCCACTCCTGATCGAGCAAATCGTAATTCAGTCCTCTCATGGCTTCTAGTTCATCAGCCTGGAAGTATTGTGTTCTCCGATTATCTGATTCTGATTCACCGGTAGAAGTACCTGCTGCACGTGCTGCATTATAGAGACGTCCGTAATCATAAGCATTAAGCATCTTAGGAAGTTTCAAAGCGTCAGTAAAACCGAATTGACCTGTATATGAAATACTGGGTGCACCTACTTTACCACGTTTTGTTTTCACCAATACTACACCGTAAGCTGCACGGGCTCCATATACTGCTGCTGATGCGTCTTTCAATACTGTTATGTTTTCCACTTCATTCACATCGAGATTATTGAACGCATCCTCGGTAGAAATGAAATCATCGATTACGTACAGCGGGCTAGGATTCGCATCTCCACCTCGAGTTGAGTTGGGAGTCACACTGGTATTGATGTTACTTTGACGGATTTGCAGGCTAGGCGTACTACCCGGACGACCACCACCCGCACTGACATGCAGACCGGTCATCATTCCACTCAACGCATCTCCCAAATTACCTACTGAAAGGTCTTTTATCTCTTCTGTGGAAATGGTTTCGATAGATCCCGTAATGTTTTTCATCTTCTGCGTCCCATAGCCTACGACCACCACTTCATCCAACTTTGAAACGTCTTCCAGCAGAATGACTTTCGGATTATTCAGATTGGTAATAGTCTGGGTTATGTATCCGACGAATGTAACTGTCAGTCGTCCTCCCTCCGGAACGGAAAGGCTGAATTTCCCGTCAATATCACTTATCGTACCCACTGTAGTGTCTACAATCTTGATTGCAGCTCCAATAATAGGGTCTCCAAATTCATCCACCACAGAACCATTCACTGTACGCGAGTTCTGGGCATAGACGATTTGTGCAAAGGCTTGTATGAAAAGCAGACATAAGCCTAAAATAAAATATCTTTTACTCATAGTATTCTGTTATTGTTTATACATTGTTATTCATTCTGTTGCCGGAAGCCAGCGCGGGTCGCCGCAACGATTTGCAATATGCTCTGAACTACTTAAAGTAAAATCGCCATTAGCTGCATCAGCAAAACGCGGCGCTACCTTGATTGCAGTTCCAGAGTGGTCACGACCGGCATCGTCACTAGTATCATAATCAAGGAACCCACCGGGAACAGCACTATAATAATAGGTGTTATATCCAAGTGTATAGTTCACGTTTCCATAATTTCCGGCGTTACATATACGTCTGAAAACACCTTCAGTTCCTGTTGAAGAACTTACAACGCAATCTGCAAAAATAGTATTCTGCATCTCCAAAGTAAATACTGCACTATTACTACCTATTACATTATTAAAGAAACGATTGTTACCGATACGGTAAAAAGTACAATTATTCATTTTTCTAAGTGATGAGCTCCAACCGGAACCACTAAAGTTCGACGGAGTACGTCCTCTCATTTGCACCAAATAACCATTTCCGGCAACTGGATAGTAAATCGTACTATTCGTAAAAGATAAATCCTTAATCCAACCTTGCCCATTAAACGCAATAAAAGTAGTGCTGCCATCTTTGATACTGACCAGGCAATCATCAACAGACAAAGCTGCCAAAGCATACCCATTGTTACAATAATATAAAGGCACAGGCATATGGGTCAAATTACAAGATTGGAAAACATAAGGTTGCTGCACTATACCCGCTTCCGCTGCGTTGAACATAATCAAACCTCTACTATTAGAAGCGGTATATGTACTTTCGTCAAAATCGAAATCAATGAACTTGACCTTAAGTCCTGCTCCGTGATTTATAAAAGAAGCATTTCCTTTCATGGTTACCTTCGCATGGTTTACTTTGTCGCCACGGATAGTCAGTGTTGTCGTACCCAAATCAATGTTGCCGTCCATCTCATAGTTACCGCCTGCCACCAACTCATAAGCAACCTCTTCTTCACCTTCTTCAAGAGGAGCAATAGGATTCTCATCAAAATAAGTCGTCAGATTCGTACCGGACGGGATTATTTCACGCAATGGCACCAAAGTATTATAAGGCATCTCTGTAGCTGCAACGGCGTCACTATTATTATACTTGTCATTCCCCAATGTTTTAACTACCACTTTATACCTCGTATCCGCGGTAATATCACGGGTAATCTTACATTTGTCCACAATCTCATTTTCCGGACCAATAACAACCGGATTATCCGGATCATCCACATTATAGAACGTCACCTGATATCCTCCGGCTCCAAGTACTACCGGCCATGTAACTTCAAGAGACGTAATGTCTACATTTCTCGTAAAAGTCCAACCTTCGGTTGAGGGTGATTCTAAGGTTACTCCCTGAACTCCCGGTGAAAAGGTTCTATCATCTTTGTATCCATCGACACAAGAACTAAAAAGAAGCATAGCCGCTCCAAAAGCCAGACCAGTCCTTTTTACCCGTAAGAATAAATGTTTACTCTTCATAGATTAAATTTTAATTTAAACAAAATAATATAATTACATCTTCAAGATCTATTGTCTTATTCTCTCTCTTAATCATATTTGCTACATCATATTTCCTCCTATCGTTATTATAATTTTATCTGATTCATATAAAGGACGGACAGATATATTTAATGTAATCCACCAAAAATCTGCTGGTTAATACCATAACGGAAATAATGAATTTAATAGAAAAAGAATGGTTACAGGCTTGATCCGGGACGTTTTTAAAAACAAAAAAAATCCGAACTTAATATATAAGTCCGGATTCTTAATATGATAAAAATTCCAATCTAATAACAAAGTGCACTACTGTTGGAACACCTCTTTCAAATACTTTATGTTCGTTCCGTAATTCTTCTTCACATTCCGCACGTCCGCTTTATCTCGTGAACGTTCCACAACCAGCCATCCGCTCCATCCCATCTTATCGAGTGTCTTTTTTACCTTATCCATATCTAGTCTCTTATTAAAAGGCAGAGTTACCCCATCGGTATCTGTACAGTGAATCTGGCAGATTCTCTTTTTCCCCAGAATCTTGAGCTCTTTACACAAATCTCTTCCATTCTCTAATGCATTCTGGAATTTAAAATAGATTTTAATACCGGGGGAATTAATTTCTTTCAGTAATTTTACATCTCCTTTAGCGTCCAACTGAGTTTCAATACCAATAACAACTCCTTCAGAAGCAGCCATATCCCCTACTGTTTTCAAACGCTTCACCACTTCTGCACGCAGTTCCGGTTTCGCTTCCCAACCTACCTTTATTCCACCTAACGGAAGAAAAGCGACTTTGGCATTCATCACTTTCATTGCATTCAAGCAATCCTGTACCAGTTCCTTATAATTGGTACGTTCCAGGAAAGACTGTCCATAGAATCCGGACATAGCCACAGAAGGAACTTCCAATTGGAACTTCCGGGCAGTTTCACGAAACAATTGCTGAAAATGAGGTTCGCGCAGTTTGTTATCAAACATTTCCCTTTTACCAAGACCGCCCATGTCCAGTTCCACACCATCACCATTCAACTCATGTACCAACTGGAACGAACCTATCTTCTGACGCTTCAAAATCATCCAGTCACATACGGCAATCTTATAACGTTGTTCTTTTTGCTGCGATGCAGCAACAGCCAACAAAGGAAAACATTCCATCAATATCAGTATCCAAAGGATATGTCCGAATAAATTCTTTTTCATTTTAATTCTATTATATACTATTTGTATAGTAGACGAATAAAGGAAGGTTTTGTAATCGCTTATGTAACAGAGAATAAATAAAAGAAGAAAGAGCAGATAAACAAGAAAACAGTATTATGACGGTATCCGACCCGGATAGTGACGCTATTCCATCCATATAGTGACGCTATATCGCGCGTATACCGTCACTCTTTTTATGGGGGATAACAGCAAAGATAAATGTAAAAAAATGGGCTGCCGGACTCTGAAAAGTCCGACAGCCCTGTCAACCCAAAAACGATACCTATGAAACACTGTGTGTTACTTCAAATCAAAAAATATGCGTTGACCATGAACAAGTTCATCATGTGTGATATGATATTTATTGAACTTCTTTCCATTCAATAACACCTTATTAATATATAGAGTTCCCGGTTGAGTACGATTAGTCTCAATCACCAATTCTTTTTCTTTATACCATTTCGGGTCCAGACGGATAATTACCTTATCAAATACCGGAGTCGTCAATGTATATTCAGGCAGTCCCGGGCAATCCGGATAGAAACCAATCATGTTGAAGATAGCCCATGAGGACATTGTTCCTGTGTCATCATTCCCGGGAATACCGTCCGGTTTCGTTGTGAAATACTTGTCCAACAGGCGTTGTGTCTCTTTCTGCGTACGCCATTCTTCACCTTTAAAGTATGAGAATAAATGAGGATAGGCAATATCCGGTTCATTAGCCGGATCATAAAGGCCCTCATCGAAAACCATCTGTAACTTATCAATAAAAGGTTTCTTTCCGCCCATCAACTTGGCAAGCCCATATACATCATGAGGTACATAGAATGTATAGTTCCAGGCACTCCCTTCATGGAAACCGGGATTCGGTTCAAAATTCTCTCCTTGTCTCGGATTAAACGGACTATAGAAAGTACCGTCAGGAAGAATCGGACGGAATGTGCCGAACTCCTTGCTATAATAATGCTTGTAGCCTAAAGAACGCTTATAGAACATTTCCGCGTCTTTCTTTTTACCTAAAGCCTCAGCAAAGCGTGAAAGCGCAAAGTCTGCAATATAATATTCCAACGCATGGGATACGGAGTTGTCATATTGTTCACGAAGAGGTACGTATCCTTTTGACATATAATCATCATTATCCGGACGCATCAGGTTTTCCGCTCCCGGCAATGTGGCAGATTTGTACATGGCTTCATAAGCCAGATCAACGTCAAAGTCACGCAACCCTTTCATCCACGTGTCTACAATTACCGGAATACTGGGATCACCCTCCATTGTCAATGTCTCTCTTCCATATAATTCCCATTTAGGTAACCAACCGTGTTCCCGATACATATCAAGCATAGTACGAACCATTTCCATTTGACGTTCCGGATAAACAAGGGTCAACAATTGGTGAACATTACGATAGGTATCCCAAAGAGAGAATACAGTGTAACGGTCGCCCTTTGTTGTCATAATCTTATCACTTTCCATTGCCGGGTATTCTCCATTGACATCTTGCAGGATATTCGGATGAATCAGCAAATGATAAAGTGCCGTATAAAATACTGTTTTCTGTGCATCTGTTCCACCTTCTACAGTTATACGTGACAAGTCATCGTTCCATTTTGCACGCGCGTCAGCATGAATCTGCTCAAAATTCTTTCCCGCTTGTTCACGGTCTAAATTCAGCCGGGCATTCTCTATACTGACAAAAGAAACGCCCATCTGCACTTCCACTTGTTCACCCTCTTCCGTATCGAAAGAAAAATAAGTGCCGATATCATCACCTGCTATTTCTTTTCCATAACGGGTATACAGTTTGTACTTTCCCTGATCCGGATCCCATTCGGCTTCCACACCTGTCATCGGACGTTGTTTCTTCCAATATCCGGTCGCGGCAGGAGTCTTTTTTACCCGCATCACGAAATAAATAGGAAATACAGCTTGAGGATTATAGCAGAATGTACCAAGCAATTTTACGCCTTCCACTTCGCTATCGCTTACACGGCGAAGCATAGCACCGCTTTCATTTGTCAATCCTTCTCCTAAATTCAGCAATATATGGCTTTTACCTTTCGGAAAAGTAAAACGGGCGATACTTGTACGTGGAGTGGCAGACACTTCCGTCTTAACATTATACTTGGTCAGATAGTTAGAGTAATAACCCGGTGAAGCCTGTTCATCCTTGTATTTACTGCCGTATTCTTTATAATCCACATTCAATTCTCCGGTAGTAGGCATCAATAATAAAGAGCCTAACTCAGGACAACCGACTCCACTCAAATTTACATGAGCATATCCGGTAAAGAAACAGTTTGTATATTCATAAGGCGTAGACCACCATCGAGCGTCTTTGTCGTATGTATTCTCTGAAGACCCCATCACGTTGAAAGGAACCACAGACATCATACCATTCGGACAGATTGCACCTGGATTGGTAGTTCCGAAATTTGTAGTCCCAATAAAGGGATCTACATAATCTATCAAAAGATTCTTATTAGTGGGAGGGCTTCCCCCTTCTCCCGCATAAACGGGAAGAAGGGCGAAAGCAAGTGTGTAAGTTAATAAAATACGTTTCATACCTTTATTAAATGATACTTGTCCGTTTAGTAAAGTCGATAATCTCTTTAATGTATCCGAAAGCCATGCCTACAACGGTATCTGCAGCACCATAATAAACAACTACACGTTCGCCGTCTTGCAAAGCAGCACAGGGGAATACTACATTGGGCACATCGCCTTGAAGTTCGTAAGGAGCAGCCGGGCCAATCAGATATTCGCGGGTACGGTAAAGAACCTTTTCCGGATGGTCTTTATCAAGTATGGCAGAGCCCATTGCATAGCGGAAACCATTACAAGTAGTGATAACACCGTGATAGAAAAGCAACCAACCTTCATCTGTCAGGAAAGGTACTGAACCTGCACCGATTTTTGTACACTGCCAGGCGCTTTCCGGAAATGGAGTCACTTTCATTACACAACGATGTTCACCCCAATATTTCATGTCCGGGCTGTAGCTGATATATATATCACCAAATGGTGTATGGCCATTATCACTAGGACGGCTCAACATAGCATATTTGCCATCTATTTTTTGTGGGAAAAGTACGCCGTTACGATTGAAAGGCAAGAAAGCATTTTCACATTGGAAGAATTCCTTAAAATCAAAAGTATAAGCGATACCAATAGTAGGGCCATGATAGCCATTGCACCAAGTAACCCAATAACGGTCTTCAATCCATGTCACACGAGGGTCATATTTATATTCCGATTCAATCATCTCTGTGTTACCAGCCTTGAACTGAATAGGCTCGTGATTAATATCCCAATGAATACCATCCTTACTGAATCCGGCAAAGATATTCATCTGTACAGCTTTATTGTCACAACGGAATACGCCGGCAAAACCATCACCGAAAGGTACAACAGCACTATTGAAAATACTATTGGACGAAGGAATATGATAACGTCCGATAACCGGATTTTGTGAATAACGCCACATTACGTCCGTACATCCGACAGGACGATCTTCCCAAGGAATTTGAATCTTATTCATAATCAATGTTTTTTATATTATTTATTTTTTTGAATCGTCATACGTGAAAGGTATGAAGTAAGTAATCAGAAAAGCAGGAATAGTCGCAATCAGGACATAAATAAAGAAATTTCGGTATCCCAGTAAATCACTAAGATAACCACTGGCCATTCCCGGAAGCATTACTCCCAAGTTCATGATTCCCGATGCAAATGCATAATGCGACATCTGATGTTTTCCCGGAGCAATCTGTTGCATCATAAACAACGTCAGTCCGACAAAACCAAAACCATAACCGAAATATTCCATGGTTATACAAGTTCCTATCAGATACACGTTAGTAGGCTGTACAACTGCCAGGAAAGTATATGCGACAAACGGAAGATTAAATATACAACAAAGAGTGAACAGTGTCTTCTTTAATCCGAATCTGGAAACATAAATACCTGCCAGTAAAGAGCCGAGGACGAAAGCAGCAGAGCCAAAAACTCCATTTAACGTACCAATCTCCGTCAAGGATAACCCTAAACCGCCGACATCTCTTGAAGCGCGCAAGAACAACGGCGCAATCTTCATGATAAATCCTTCTGCCAGGCGATATAGAATAATAAAGCAGATATAATAGAAAATATGTTTCTTCGTAAAGAAGTCTGCAATCACCGCCATCAATTCCCTTCCGACCTCTGATGAAGTTTTCTTTGTTGTTGACGGAACTTGTGAAGAGGGTAAAACTTTTATATGGTAGATGCCAATCAGCACCATTATAGCTCCAATCACTGCAAAAATAATCATCCAGGCAGACGTATATGCCCCTTTGTTCGCATCAATAGAAGCTCCTTCTATTGCCCCGAAATGTTCGGCCAACGCACCTGCCATGGCAACCAATCCACCGTTAGCAACCAATTTGGCTACATTATAAAAAGCGCCCTGTACTCCTATGTATTTTGCCTGGTCTTCTTTATTCAATTCAGCCATGTAAACACCGTCACAGGCAATATCGTGCGTTGCCCCACTAAAAGCAATTATAGCCATTGTAGATATACTTATGGCAAAAAAGTAGTCAAAGAATAAAGAAAAGGCTACTACTCCAAACAATACTCCACTCAACAACTCTGTGACTAATACGAAGAATTTCTTCGTCCGATACATTTCAAGAAACGGACTCCATAAGAATTTAAATGTCCAAGGCGCCATAATAAGGGAAGTCCACAATGTGATTTGTGTGTCGGATATTCCCAGATCCTTAAACATGAATACGGAAACCAGATTAATGGCAATAAAGGGAAGCCCCATTGCAAAATAAGCGGTAGGAACCCAGCAAGCCGGGCTGATAGTGTTTCGTTGAGAAGCAGTTTTATTCTGTTGCATAAATCATAGTATATAGATGAAAAAATTCATTTTTCTAACCCATCTATATATAATACAACTAAAAGGGGAAAACTACTAACGTCTCCCCCCTACTTTTTTTATTTTATTATAACTTCATCTATAAAAAACCATGAAGGATGCCCTACACCATAATGCCAGGTCGGGCATTCTTTCGTACCTGTAACTTCTACTTTTACATAGCGTGTCTTTATAGGCGTCGCAGATTCTGTCTTAACTCCGCGGAATCCGACCTTGCCGGAACGTTCTTCAGGTAAATCGTTCGTTCCCCAAAATGTATATTGTTCTCCATCCGCCGAATAAGAATAGGTAACTTTCAAAGGAAAGAGAATCCAAGCCCCTATCTGATGTAAGAAATCTGTTTCTATACTATGAATCTCCTTTTCCTCTCCTAAATCCAGGATGAACGCACCATCAGTTCCTTCCCAGCCTACCCAACTGTCTACAAAAGTAGCTCCTCCAAACAGTCCGTCTACTAATGCCGTCTTTCCTATTTCTGCATATTTTCCGGTAGGCGGAATAATATAAGAAACTTTAGCTCCTAATGCCAAACTCCGTTCAGTCTGCGGCATATAGCGTTTACGGTATAGCTCGCAGTACTCTACCGGCGAATTAGAACGTTCATTTAATGTAGGAACATTAAACTCTTTCACTCTCTCTTCAAAAAGTGCCAACTTCCTGTCTATATCGGCCAAATCCTTTTCTGTTTCCGTGCGCGCTATCTCTAATTCAGAATATTGAAGCGGTAAACGGGCACGTTGCACTCTTTTCAAGAATGTATTATCCGCTTCAACTGCTTTTTCCGCCAAATCAAACAAATCATTATAACGACGAATCAAAGTCGGTTTCAACATTCCATATTTATGTGAGACAGGCGAATCATAAATCCATAATCTTTGTCCACTGCCAATCAGCGCGCCTTCCATCACCTTTATATATTGATAGAGATATGGTGCAGCTTCACCATAATAACCATGCAGAAAATGTTGCATTAATGAGTCAACATCAGCTTCCGGATTCCACATCAACTTCGATACCAGATAAGCACGTAATTCTGCAAAGTCTCCGCCCCTGCTTCCTGCAATCTGAGAGAAGTGCATGGTGGCGTGATTCTTCTTGAAAAGGCGGATATTATCCTGTAAGATATGGAAATTAGGGAATGGAGCCAGATAATTATCGAAATTTATGCCGTAATCCCAAACAAAGATATTATCAGTTATAGCCGACCAGCCTTCCATCGCTTTCACAAATTGCCTGCCTGAAGCATTTTCAGTCAGCGTCACTTCACGGTCACAATCAATGTCACAAAGCATTATATTCACATTGGGCAAAGGTTTCACGTGCTTCGGTGGATTCATTGTATATAAATAGGCCAATGTGGAGAACTCCTTATCCGGGAAACGGGCAGCCAATTTATTCAAGAAAGTTATTATACTTCCTGATAATGCCTCTTCCCTATCATCAATAGCCTTACATGCATCACAAGTACAATTCGTATAGTTACCATCATTCTGACTAACAGACATGATGTGTTTATCGGGATTCGCCTTGAAAATAGAATCAACACGTTGTGCCACAATCTCAAAAACTTCAGGATTGCTCAGACACCATTGACTGGCTTTTCCCGGATGACGTTTTCCTTTAAAATAAGAATAATATTCGGGATGCTCTTTCCCATAAACAGAAGAAGGCAATAATTTATCAAAAGTATGTACCCAGTAACCGGCAGCAAACACCTCATCAGGTTCTTCCAAGCGATTCCACCATTTATAGACGGAATCTGTACGGATGGCATAACACTGTGTCTGGCGATAACGGAAAGCCGGATTATCTGTTTTATTAATTAAAGGCAGAATTATCGTTTTTTGAGGAGTAAAAGAATATTCATTTTCTCCCCAGTAATCAACACCTAAGTATTGTTCTAATAGAGATACAATTCCATAAACAACACCGTTGTCCTTACCTGAAACTCTCAAGATACCATCTTTGGTGGAAATAGAGAATCCATCCTCTGTCACTTCTTGAGCAGTCTCTCCACCAATAAGGATATCTCCTTTTTGTGGAGTCTGATTTATGACAATAGGCAAAGTTTTACTTGTAATCTTTTGAAAGAAAGATTGAAAGAGATTAGCCGCTACCTTATTTACTTGGATGTCTTCTTTTAATATAATCTTTACTTTCGTTTTTCCGTCTTTTATTAAAAGCGTTTGGGCATATGCAAAGGACGTGCATATCCATGCACTCAAAAAGAACATTAGCGTTCTCAAAACCGGTTTTAGATTCATGTTTCTCATGATTATTGTTAATGGTGTTATATAAAGAATACAACTAGATGAACTACAAGACTAAACCAAAGCCTGTTCTTTTAATGCTTATTAAGAATTTAGAGGTTAACCTTCCTATATAATTAAAACAATCCTCAAACTCTGCATATTTCTTTACTATCAAGTACACAAAAAGTTCTCTTTATAACTTTGATAAAGAGAACTTTTATTCATTTAAGAAAGACTCGTAAAATCAATCTTACATTACCTAATTCTTATAACTACTCATTTTTCAATTCATAGACATTAAATTCTGTAATATCTGTTCGTCCGCTTGTAGCAATCGTAAGAATCTGATATTTCAAATAACGAGTAGTTATAGGAGAAATAAATGTAATATTCTGTGCAGAACCAGATGTAGCTAAAGTACTTAATGATTTCCAAGTAATGCCATCTGTAGACTGGAATATTTCTACTTCTCTGGGAGCATACGCATTCCCCCAATGGTTTGTTTTTATACCGGCTAATACTTTAGCTTCTCCCAAATCAACAGTAAACCAAAACCCTACATTATCACGGGCAATATCTGAATTTCCACCGTCAATCAACTTATCTCCTGAACCTTCAACCCCTTCTTCTACATTAATTATCCAACCTGAACGGTCACTAATAAGTTGGCCATTAGTAGGAATACCACCTTTTAAATTACTATAAGCAGCTTTATTTATAACAACTGGCAAGGTACTCAAGCTGTTGCTAATTACTGTGTTTTTATCATTGGTGGTTACATTGCCAATTGATACATTGAAAGAAAAACTTGTTTTCTCCATGACACTGGCAAATATCGCCGGTTCAACTGTTGCAGTGATTTCTTCAGAAATCATCTGACCTTCTTTAAGGGTTACTTGTGAGGAACTTAAAGTAATCTGGTTTGCATCAAGCCCTTCGGTTTCACTATTTACATTTAATGTGACAACCATATCAGTGGAGACTGCTTTCTGTGTTTTTACAGTAAAAACCATTTTAATTTCATCTCCCCCAACCCCATTCGCATCATGGGTTAGATTGAACTTCTTTACATCTCCTGACAAATAGTCATTTCTCTGTAAAGACACATACGTAGCATTCCACTCATTAAAAACTTCTTCGTCATCACGACAGGAAGAGATGAAAGGGACAAACAAGCCGAGTAGAGTTGCTATTGATAATGATTGAAATATATTTTTCATATACACATACAATTAAATTATTACTATTTCCATTCGGTAGCCTTATCCGTAGACAAAATACCGTCAATCCATGTAGGAGTAGCAGAAGTAGTTAAAGTATGCCCTTTACCGGTTGCATCTTCAAACACATTACCCTGTCCTTCATTGAAACGCCAATAGGCTTCCAATCCCACAGACTTAGGACTAACCTGAGTCATATTATTCTGAATCTGAGAAGCAGTACGAACTACAGACCAGATACGTGCCTCACTCATCAATATTTTACAGTTTCCCCATCTACTATAAGAATCATCACCTAAACTGAACCAATTTACATCGGAGAAAGTTGTTGCTCCTGTTGGGATACTCAGTACCCCCGAATCAACTCCGTTTATGTAAAGTCGATAGCTGGAACCATCACAAACCAATGCCAGATGTTGCCATTCGTTTGGCTTGAAAGAATTACTTGGATTCAAATAAAGTCGGTTGCGTCCTACAATCTGTACTAATGAGTGTGCCTTATAATTTTCATTATCACTTTGAGGGTCCTCAAAACGTAAAAGTATAAAGCTTGCATCATCTCCTCCGTTCTTAAATACTGCACGGTCACGGTCAGCTGTGTTAGCTACCTGGAAACGAACCTCTATCGTATATTGGGAATATGTTTCAGGGGATTCTGTGAATTTATTAGCTTTTAAACTAGGAGCACCAACGAACATCGGAGCTGAAAATTCGATAATACTTTCTGCCAAAATAACAAAAGTTCCAGTATTTTCCATCGGTGAAATACTTCCATCTTGTAACACCAGTTTAACAGGTAGTGCGTATGATTCTCCCGATTTCATCATTTCTTGGCTGAAAGCCTTCAAGGCAATAGAGAGAGCATCGGTCGCATATTGTCCGGCTTTCACTGTAATAGTCTCCGGTAATGTATAATAGCCTTCCGGCAACATTATATATCCTGTACCATTAATGTGATTATAAGCATCCAATACCGATTGGTCTGTGACCAATTTATAATGATTGTCTGTAGAAGAAATATTACTAAGGTGTACATTTAAAGTCGTAAAACTTTCTCCAGTAGCCTGTACTGTCACTTTCTGGCTTGTGCCCGAAAGCGCTTCTTCAATATAAGCGTGTGTATCCAAGGTATCATATTTCGCATCTCCGCAACTTACGATACTTCCTAATCCTGCTATTACTGCGAAGAAGCATAAGATTTTTATATAATTCATACGTTTCATAGTTTACATTAATTTTTAAGTAATGAATGTGATGAGGGATTCATGATTTGAATAGCATGACGTATATTTTTATATTCAGGTGAAGTTCCATACTCTGCTTCCATATGATAGGTTCCTGCACCACCTTTGCGGAAACCATTACTTGGTTGCCAGCGCGCCATTCCTTCGAGAGATTTCATTTTATTACCATAACGATCAGTGTAATCATATCCGCCGTTCATAGCAGCGTCGGTAGCCTCGAAATTCTCGGTCATGATGGTCATCTTTGTAATTTGTTCTTCAGACATGACACTACTATATGTTTGAACAAGCCCTGCACCTGCCACACCACCTGTAATAAGACGTTTGTCAAGTTTTGAATCACTACCAGGACTGCTGTCATTGTAAGCCTGAATGATAAAATAGTCAAAATATAGCCCGACTTCAGGTCTACCCGTTATGCTCTGTGGTTCACCGTCAATAACTAATAATTTGCCGGTTCCTGATTTCGGACCGAAATATTTGCCTAGCTCATCAACGAATGCAAACATTCTATCATCTTCGTCTACGATATTACCAGGATTACCGAAATTGGGTTCATAGTCGATATCAAACCCATCGTAACCATATTTGTTTACTGTATCGGCAATGGCACTTGCATATTTGCGAATGGATGCTTCAATTGCTTCCTTATTTGATTCATCGGAAGGCCATCCCCAAAAATCGTTTACAGCTTCTTTTTCGGATGAAAATCCCATATTTTCCCAATTATCACGAATATTCTGCGGAGTAATTTGATCGCCCACACTTCTGATAATAAAACACATAGTAAAACGAGTTCCTTTAATTTGTTGGCAAAATTGTAGATCTTTTTTTTGAGCTTCTGTTATGTTCGACCAATTTCCCCAAATAGAAACAATATCTACACTATCAGGAATACCGGCTAAAGAACTTTTCATAAAAGCACCTTCACCACTCCAACCACCGAACCAACCGAAAGCAACTTGATGATCAGTTTTTTTATAAGCCCTTAAAGCTGCATAATATTCATCTGACACGATTGATTCCGGAAAAGTTTTTGGTTCCGACTCCGTCCAATCACTACAACCTATCAAAGATGTTGTTGCCAATGATATGAGTACAATGTATAATAAATAAATTTTCTTCATAAAAGTCCTTTTTATGCATTATATAAATTAGTTCTTTTTCGCCCATTTCAGATCAGTGGCTTCATTATCAGCACCGCCAAGTTCTGCAACCCCTTGATCATAATTGGCTTTATTATTCTGCGCCTCTGTATAAGGGAAACTCAAACGACGCATACCACGCTGGCTGCTCACGCCACAGTCAGATAAATTGTCGATACAAGGATAAAGTTCCGGATAGCCTGTACGACGATATTCAGCCCATGCCTCGAGTCCCAGTGGATAATTGGCAATCCACTTTTGAGTAATGATACGCTGGAAATTCTTCCCATTTACATTGTCAACTTCGCTATCATCCCACTTCACACTAACGGTATTAGTAATCGTAGCAGTAGCGTTTTGTACAGCGTCACTTTCATGTGATACCACTGGAGCTTCATCTATCTTCAGATATTCGGTAGCTGAAACCTGATACTGCTCCATAGACAAATTGATGCCGTCTTCATAGTAAACTTTTGCCGTTTTAGTGCCTACATTCCAGCCACGCAATTTTCCTTCAGCACGTAAAAAAGCTGTTTCAGCAGCACAGAAAACCATTAATTTAGAAGTTGCCGTATAGGCAGGAATAGAGAAACCTGCTGCGTCTGCCTTTTTAAAATCAGCATCGCCTGTACGCATACCTACATATTGATCTGTTTTTCCGGTAAGAGTAGATTTATTAAAAAATTTCGACATACGCGGGTCATCATATGCGTTCATATAATCTACAATATTTGCATTCACCCGCAAATCTCCCCAACTGACAGCGGCCAGCTGATATGGATTACTTTGTGTTCCACAAGAAAGCATGGCATTGTCCGAATTACTTTCAATCAAGCCAGCTTTATGTATTACTGCAGCTTCAGCCGCTTCCTTAGCAATACCAGGCCATGTTCCGCTAATTCGCATTGCAACACGTAAGCGCATTGAATTTGCCAATTTCGCCCAACCGGAATAATTTCCCTCAAAAACAGGATCATTAGCTCCTAATGGTGCATTACCATTAGTCTCTACATAATAATTATACAGAACGTCAGCAGCATTGGCTAAATCACTTAATATATTTGTGTAGATCTGTTCCTGAGTATCATAAGAAACATAAAAATTACCTTTCTTCACTTGGCTATAAGGCATCGGTCCATAACAGTCTGCAACACGGAGCATTGTTATGGCACGTATCATGCAAGCAAAAGCATAATAATGTCCCGTAGAATTTGTCGCTTCTTGTATCTGAAAAAAGTTTCCATATATTTTTTCAAACGGAGTATTCCAGGGAGTAGCATTCCATGCATCACTTTGATTGAATGTACTAAAATTAGTTCCACTCCATGTGTTAGAACAACACAAGTAACCGCCTAACTGTCCCACCATCTGGTCTTGCATTTGAGAGTCATTCTGCTGAATATTCACAATTGTTTCAATCATAGATTTCATCAGAGTAGCCGGGTCAGCATCATGGATTTGATATTGATTCGTGTTATACTCTTCAAATTTATCAGTACAACTTCCTGCCAGCAACAAGAGAGCGGCACCGACCGTGATATTTCTTAAATATTTTCTCATAACATTAGCTTTTTCTTTTAGAATTGAACTTTCACATTAAAACCGAAGTTACGCAAGCTAGGTTGCATAAAGTAGTCTACATTCATATAATAGTTACTGGAAGTAGATGCAGACAATTCCGGATCAAACGGAGCTTTACAGTAAATCATCCATAGATTACGTCCTACGACACCCAAAGTAACATTTGCTACATTTTTAAACCACTTTCTTGGAAGTGTATAATTCAAGCTTAATTCTTGTAAACGTACATTGGTTGCACTATATAAGTAGTAACGACCATAACCACCTTCACCTGTACTGATAGTCTGATAATACTTCTGGGCATCAACCTTACCATTATTGATGGGCGTACCACCATTATCACGGACAGAAGCAGATACTTCAGACACTCCATAATAATCCAAAATACCTTGAGTAGCCGAGTAAGCTAATCCACCTACACGTGCGGACAACACAACCCCCAAGTCAATACCTTTGTAAGTGAAATGATTGATCCATCCTAAATTGAAGTCAGCATCCAGATTGCCGACTTTCACTGGAGTATTTGATGAAGTAATCCCCAGATTACCATTCTGGTCAACTTTTATATTACCATTATTATCCTTGGTCAGTTGGTTATATACATAGATATCGGTCATAGAACCGCCTTCTGTCAGAATAACACGGGGAGCTACATTTTCTTTACCTAACCAACCTACATTCATCTCGTCCATCTGAATAGCCTCTCCGGTCACCGGATTAACACTACCACTAGCTAACCGTTTCACCTTGTTGCGATTTAAAGTAAAAGTTGCATTAGAAGACCAACCGAAACCTGCCCATTTATCACTAAATCCTAAAGCCAGTTCAATACCTTGATTCTGCACATCACCTGCTTGAACTATTGCTTGTTTATAACCGGAAGATGACGGAATATCCACCTTAAATGTCTGATTCAATGTATTGGAACGGTAATAAGTAGCATCCAGGCTAAAGCGATTCTCCCAGAATTTCAAATTTAAACCAATTTCCCATGATTTTGTTTTTTCCGGTTTCATGTTTTCCATCGGATAAACGGTTGGATTTGCCCAATTATGTGTCTGGCTATTGTATTCATATCCGGGATTAGTAAGGAAGCGATCGAAAGAAGATGCTACCACTGTATAGGAACCACGTACTTTAGCATAAGTTATCAACTCCGGAAGTTCAACCATTTCTGACAGTAAAGCCGACAAACCAACTGATGGATAGAAGAATGATTTTTGTTTGGAGAAAGCTAATTTAGAATCCCAGTCATTTCGTCCTGTCAATGTTAAATACAACTGATTTTTCCAACTTAATTCTGCGCTGGCAAAAATGCTCTGAATTTCATCTTTATATCCGGTAGGATCCGGTTTGTAATTAGAAGAGAAATTTATATTATTAACCTGAAAGAAGTTCGGAATGACCAAGTCACCGGCAAAATACAATTGATCCATTGAAGTATGGTAAATGGAAGCCCCCACATTAGCAGTCAAATGGAAATCACCGAAAGTCTTGTCTATATTAGCCAAAACATCTGCATACAAAGAACGTTCTTGCCTCATGGCATCCTCGAAACCACCACTTACTCCACAAAATGTGGTTAATGTAGAAGCTGACTTCTCATTCTTGTTCCGATAGTCAGAGTTGTCCAGATTCACACGTCCTACGATGTTAATCCAATCTGTCACCTTCCATTTCAAAGAAGCGTTCAGCATATAACGTTTTTTATCGGAAGTACGGATTATACGGTTCTGTACCCAATACGGATTCTGTAATGACAAACTTGCGTCTCCATAAGGCCAATACTGTTCCATATAACCATAATTTGTGTTGTAACGTTCATACAAACGGATTTCATCAAAATTATCTCCGCGGGGAAATAAATACAATGCAGGAAGTGGATTATAATACTGCCCTTGGGAAACCATGTTTTTATTATTTTGAATAATATATTGCGCACCAATATCCAAAGTCAATCTGTCATTCAGGAAATTCGTAGTATTACGTGCTGTAAAATTATAACGATTATAAGAGTTGTTAGGAAGAATACCACCAGAATTAGTAGTAGAAACTGAAAGATAAGTCTGATTCTTTGAATTCCCGGTAGACAAAGCTACTGAGTTGATAACATTCGTACCAGTTTCAAAAAAATTAGATGGATCATATCTGCGGTCTGTCAGTTCTCCCCAACTAAACAATCCAGAGCTTGTACCATAGCGATTCTGCATATCAGGCATAATATATGCTTTGGAAAAAGTAGTGCTATTAGACACCGTAATCGTAGTTTTCTCAGTCTGCCCTTTTTTAGTAGTAATCAAAACCACCCCATTGGCAGCAGAAGAACCATAAAGAGCAGCTGCAGAAGGTCCGGTCATCATACTGATACTAGCAATATCGTCTGGATTTAAGTCTGCTACGGCATCCGACCCACCCATGTCACCAAATAATCCTTCACCACCGCTTTTACCTGTATTGAAGATAGGTACACCATCAATCACATATAATGCATTATTGTCTTTAGTTAATGATTTCATACCACGCATTACGACACGTGCTGCACCACCAGCGCCAGTAGCACCACTACTGATTTGAACCCCTGCCACCTTTCCAGCTAACGAATTCATAAAGTTAGCATCCTTTACAACTGTTATTTCGTCGCCTTTTACCTCTTGTACATTATAACTTAATGCCTTTGTTGCACGCTTGATACCCAAGGCAGTAACAACCACTTCATCCAGTGTTTGAGTATCTTCTCCCATTACTATTTTCAGAGGCTGTGCATTGGCCAGCGTGATTGCTTGGGAGAAATGTATCTTATTTGAATATTTTTTCTGAATAAATATGGTTTATTCCTTTTGTAACTGATAATAGATACTATGAAGGACACTTATCACTCTTGATTATTCACAAATCATTTTGTTGTTCTATATGAAAGGACAAGGGCTGTACATGCAATTTGCATGCATTATCTTAGTCTATAGATTGAACTCAGTTAATAATTGAGCGTTTCTGATTCTTTCTTCCTTTTCGAAGTAGGCTAAATAGTTCTCCGTAACAGCTAAATTTGAATGTCCCAAGCTTTCAGAAATATATGATGTTTTAGCACCGGCGCGTTTGAGTACTGTAGCAAATGAATGCCGTGCAGTATAGGTTGTCAGTTGTGCAATGCCCATACTTAAAGCTATCTTTTTGAGTCTTCTATTGCATTTAGTAACGATACGTCGTACCAATCTGATTCTTTCAAATGCATTTTCAGTTCCTTTAGCATATTTAAAAATATATGTCTGCGGAGTCAATTGTGGATTTCCCCATTTATGAATGATTCTCCACATTTCAGGAGTTATGGTCGCATGTATCTCTTTGTTATGTTTCGTCGTTCTGGATGTTTTGGAACGCACAAAGCATATTTCTCCATCTACAATATTCGAATATTGAAGGAATAATAAATCCATAAAATTAATTCCATTGCATAAATAAGAAAATACCCATAGGTCGCGGAATTCCTCTACTGTTTTTGTCCCGTCTTGATATGACATTATTTTTTTTATTTCTGGGAGGGTAAGTGCTAGTTTACGTCCGCAGCCTTCAGGAATTTCGTATCTATTTTTTCCGAAAGGAAAAGACGATTCTTTTAAAAATCCGTCACGTACCGCACGATTTAATATACATTTTAAAGCTCTAAAATAAATACTGATACTTGAATAGCTTTTGCCTTCTGAAAGCCAATAACGCTCGCAGTGTTTGAGCCAATCAACCGTTATCCTTTCCAACGGGATATATGTACCACCAAAATTCTCTAAACTTTTCAAAGCACTTTGATAATTTAAATAAGTACTAGCCTGCTCATTATCTTTCAATTCTTTCATCTTTAAGTAGAAGGCACTATGCAAATTCATATCTTTTATTTGCCTTCCTAGCTTTATATTCAAAGCTTCAATGCTAAATTCCCCTTTCTGTATCAATTCGTTAACTTGTTGTTTAATAGTAGAAAAGCTGCTTTCAATATCTGACCGTATTTCAGTTAATAACCTACTTTTAGCTTTTAGTAATCTTTCCCACTCTTCTTTTGACAGTTCCTTTCCGGTCGAGTAGTATTTTTGTTTTCTTCTAAATACTACTTGAACTTTAACAGGGAACAATCCACTCTTTTTGGCTCTTCTGGTATCTAATATGGTTAATACTGAAACTCCATCTCTTGAAAATTTGAACATAAAATAAATGTTTATATCTATACATTAATTTAAGCATATAAGAATTGTATGCAAAACGCATGCAAAGATAATAAATCAGCCTAATTATAATGAATACATAATACTCTATTTATCAAATATTTATGTGTAATATTTTCAATTAAGAATTTGATTTTTTTATTTTTCTCAAAAAAAATCTTATCTTCGTTTAGTAAGGTTGCAATATAAAATGTACTACTATTGAATAAGCGCTTATGAAAAAATGTTTTAAGTGTAACCTTTAAATTTAGTGATTATGAGAAACAGAGATACATGAAACCTTTGTATAGGAAGCGATAATATTACTTATCGTTTTATTAAATTTTATCTAAAAACTATTTCTAATTAATAAGAATAAGATGAAAGAAATTATAAAACACAAGTTTCCGTACTTGTTATTCTTCCTTTTGTTGTTTTCGTCTTTTGCTTCAGTTTATGGGCAAGAACGAACGGTCACTCTTAATCTATCAAAAGTACCCCTAAACACTGCATTGAAAGAAATTGAGAAGCAAACTTCAATGTCAGTAGTATATAACACAAATGATGTCGATATCAATCGCATCATATCTATCAAAGTATCAAAAGAGTCTTTGAATAATATAATGAATCAATTATTCAAAGGTATCAATACCAGTTTTTCAATAGTTGATAACCATATTGTACTTTCTGCTAAAAATATCAAAGTAGACCAACAGAAAAAAACACCAATTGCCGCAAGTGGTACTATAACAGATGCAAAAGGTGAACCGTTGATCGGAGTTAGTGTCTTAGTAAAAGGAACTTCAAATGGTACTATTACTGATATGGATGGAAATTTCAAAATACAGGCTGCAAAAGGTGATGTACTTGAAGTATCCTATATTGGTTATGCCTCCCAAGCAATCACGCTGGCCAATGCACAGCCTCTGAAAATAGTAATGGGAGAAGATACTCAAACACTGGATGAAGTGGTTGTTACTGCCTTGGGTATCAAGCGTTCTGAGAAAGCACTGAGCTATAACGTTCAGCAAGTGAAAGGTGACGACTTGACGGCAGTCAAAGATGCCAACTTTATGAACTCACTGAATGGTAAAGTTGCCGGTGTAAATATACAGCGTAGTGCATCCGGTGTAGGTGGTGGTACTCGTGTTGTGATGCGTGGTAACAAATCTATTGCAGGTCAAAACAATGTATTATATGTAGTAGATGGTGTTCCTATCGGAAATAAGGCCGATCGTTCCGGAGATGGTACAGGTTTCGGCGGAGCAACTTCCGGTGAAGGTATCGCTAACTTCAATCCGGACGATATCGAAAGCCTATCCGTATTGACAGGTCCGTCGGCTGCCGCATTGTATGGAGCCAATGCCGCTAATGGCGTTATCCTGATTAACACCAAGAAAGGCACCGAAGGTGCAATGCGTCTGAATGTATCTTCTTCTGTCGAGTTCGCAAATCCCTTTGTAATGCCGGAATTTCAAAATACGTATGGGAATCTGACAGGTGATTACTTCTCTTGGGGCGATAAAATGGAAAAACCGTCTTCATGGGAACCCAGAGACTTTTTTAATACCGGAGCTACATTCAACAATTCGTTTAATCTCTCGATGGGGACGGAAAAGAACCAGACCTATATCTCCGCATCGGCCGTCAACTCTACCGGCATGGTAGAAAATAACAAATATCATCGGTATAACGTAACATTCCGCAATACGGCTAAATTTCTAAAGGATAAACTGACTTTGGATGTATCCGCCAGTTATGTGCGCGAGTTCTACAACAACATGATATCCTTCGGTACATACTTTAATCCTATAGTAGGGGCATACCTCTATCCGAGAGGGATGAATTTTGAAAGTGAAAAATATTTTGAACGCTACAACAATGAGTTGGGGTATAATAAACAAAGCTGGCAACCGGGAGGCATGGGTATGGACGTGCAAAATCCTTATTGGATTGCTTATCGCAACTTGCGTCCTGAAGCAAAAGACCGCTATATGCTCTATGCCAATCTGAAATATGACATTACGGAGTACTTGAATGTCGCAGGTCGTGCCCGCATTGATAATACATATTCCGAATCGGAAGACAAGCGTTACGCTTCCACCATCAGCACCTTTGCGGGAGACAATGGCCGATATAGATACTCCAACGAGTTCTATAAACAGAAATATGCCGATATTATGGTAAACTTCGACAAGCAATTTGCCCAAATTTACCACGCTACGGTCAATGCCGGCGCATCTTTCGAGGAATATGATACAAAAGGTCATGGTTATGGCGGCGATTTATTGCTTGTTCCCAATAAATTTACTTATGGAAATGTAAATTCAGCCGTTGCCAGTGTTTATGAGACAGGAGGCGATTCGCGTACACAAAACTTCGCAGCTTTTGCTTCGGCAGAGCTTTCATGGAATTCGGCTTTGTATCTCACACTGACCGGCCGTGCCGACAAACCGTCGCAACTGGTGAACAGTAAAGAAGAATGGATTTTCTATCCGTCGGTGGGTCTTTCGGCTATCGTTACCGAGCTTTTACCGAACAGTCTTCGTGAAAGCATACAACCGGTATTAGGCTATTTCAAAATCAGAGGTTCTTATACCGAAGTAGGTTCTCCTATTCCATTTACGGGCCTGACACCGGGAACCATTACCCATAAACTGGAAAATGGTACAGTAGCTCCTTTCGAATATTATCCTTTAAGTGATTTGAAGGCAGAACGTACCCGATCCTACGAATTGGGTATCGACTCCAGATGGTTTAACAACACCGTTACTTTAGGGGTTACGATATATCAGTCTAACACGTACAACCAGTTGTTGAAAGCGGATATGCCGGGAACCAGCGGATATAAATATATGTATGTGCAAGCCGGTAATGTGCAGAATAGAGGTATCGAATTGACGCTAGGTTACGACCAGACATTCGGTGACTTTAACTACAATACGACTTTCACCGCCACTTCCAACAAGAATAAGATAAAGAAACTGGCTTCCGACGTGAAGAATCCTGTCAGTGGCGAACTGATGGATTTGAGTGATATCAAACTCGGTCGTTTTCGTCTTCGTGAAGGTGGTGAAGTGGGTGCTTTGTATGCCGACCGCCGGGTGGAGAAAAACGATGAAGGTTATATCCCTTACACTCCCGGACAGACCATAGCGACAGAAAACACCACACCGTTCAAGATTGGCACAGTCAATCCGAAATGGAATCTAGGTTGGAGACATGGATTCAACTACAAAGGCATCAATGCCAGTGTCATGTTTACCGCAAGAATCGGCGGCAACGTGATTTCTAAAACTCAAGCTACGCTTGACCGTTTCGGCGTATCAAAAGCATCTGCAGATGCGCGGGAGGCAGGCTACGTGATGCTGGGTAATATAAAGATGAAGCCGCAAGATTATTATGGAACAATCTACGATTTAGACTCCTATTATGTTTATTCAGCTACCAATATCCGTTTGCAGGAAGCCAGCATAGGCTATACGCTGCCTAACAAATGGTTTGGAAATGTGGTGAAAAACGTGAACTTCTCTGTATATGGAACCAATTTATGGATGATTTACAACAAAGCTCCATATGATCCTGAACTAACTGCTTCAACCGGTACGTTCGGTCAAGGTTACGACTATTTTATGTTGCCTAGCAGTCGCACTTACGGATTTAGTTTGAAATTTGGATTCTAATTATTGATATTATGAAAATGAAGAAATACTTATTATTAATCTTTTCGCTAAGTTTCTTAACTGCTTGTGAAGATTATGTTGACATAAATAAAAGTACTACGGGTGTGACGGATGGAGATCTGGAAGCAGGCGGATTGATATACGGCACACAGTTGATGGATATGCAACAGCGGGTTATTCCTATCGGCTCGCCGAGTAAGACAACCGAACCGGGCAATGACCTGGCAGTTACAGACGTGATGTCATCCGGTCAGTATATAGGTTATTTCGGGATGAATAACAACTGGAGGTTGGGCACGGAAGCAACTTGGGATTTTGCAGACAATCGAATGAACTATGCATACGAACAGCTTTACATGAAAGTATATCAGCCTTGGGTGCAGATATACCAAAAAATCGGGACGAGCGATGAGCCTGAGAAACAAGAAATTATGGCCATATTTAATGTAGTGAAAGTTGCAGGTTGGTTAAGAGCTACCGATTGTTTCGGTCCTATCGTATATACCAATGCAGGAAACGGTGACATCGCTCCGGCACTCGACAAACAGGAAGATGTGTATAAGGCTATGCTGAAAGATTTGGCTACTTGTGCAGATATTCTCAACAAAGCGACTTCGAAGATTATGCCCAAATATGATTTAATCTATGATGGGGACCCCGTGAAATGGACGAAACTTACCAATTCGTTAATGCTGAGAATGGCTGTCCGCGTTCATTTTGTGAATGAAGCTCTAGCAAAGGAATACATTGCGAAAGCATTGGACCCTAAGAATGGAGGCGTGATTGAAAGCAAAGCTGACGAAGCTAAAATCGGTAATACAAGCAAGTACCCGTTACTCAATTCTTTAATCGCCACAATTGATTATAAAGAAAACCGTATGGGCGCCACGGCCTGGTCTTACCTCACCGGTTATAGCGATCCGCGTTTGGAAAAGTACTATACGCAAGGTACATATAACGAAATAAAAGGATATTATTGCATTGCTCCTGGCAATACTCAAGGACAGGGAACGGGTAGGAATAGCGCCGAATTTGCATCTTCTCCCAAAGTGGAAAATGCAGATCCTTTGTATTGGTTCAGAGCCTCCGAAACTTATTTCTTAAAAGCTGAAGCGGCATTATATGACTTGATAACAGAAGACGTAAAGAACTTGTATGAAGCGGGCGTGAAAATGTCTATGGAAGAATGGGGCATTACAGATGCAGCAGCTACTGCCTACTTAAGCAAAGGCAGTGTAAAACCGGCAGCGTTAACTACGAGTGATTATCATTATTCCAATTATTCTAATCCCTACGGTTTTGACATCACTGCCGGAAACGTTTCTCCCAAATGGGATGCCGCTGCTTCGGAAGAAGGAAAATTGCAACAGATCATTACTCAGAAATATCTGGCTCTCTATCCTAATGGAGTAGAAGCGTGGACGGAATATCGCAGAACAGGTTATCCTTATCTGGCAGATCTCTTTGACAGCAACTTACCCAATAAGATAGGTGCAGATGCAAAAGCCCGGACACCGGAACGTTTCAGCTTTTCAACAAAGGAACATCAGGGCAACCCTAATATGTCGTCTCTTTCTACCTTGCTAAATGGTCCGGATAAAGGGGGTACTAAACTTTGGTGGGTACGTTCTGGCAGGCCTGTCCAGTAATAACCATTCAGTTACTTGTTTTAATAATCAATGAACAACAATTAATATTATGAGATTACGCAATTATTTATACATTGGTATTGCAGCTTTGAGCTTTGTAGCCTGTTCTGATTGGACAGAGACAGAGCGTGTGACGTTCCCCGAACAAGAAGATATAACACGCCACATCCCTTTTATTGAAGCACAGGGAGAGGAGGATTTAATGCCTTCGCAACGTGAATATTATCGCCAACTCAGAGAGTACCGTAAAACTCCTCATGTGAAGGGTTTCGGCTGGTATGGAAACTGGACCGGTAAAGGTACGAATCCTCAGAATTATCTGAAGATGTTGCCCGATAGTGTAGACTTTGTTTCGCTGTGGGGAGCCAGAGGTTACTTATCTGACGAACAGAAAGCAGACTTGAAATTCTTCCAAGAGGTAAAAGGTGGGAAAGCCCTGCTTTGTTGGATTGTTCAGGATATTGGTTCCGCCATTACTCCACAAGGTAAGGATATGCACCAATACTGGGTAGAAGAACTAGGTGAGGGTGATCCTGTAAAAGGAAGTATCGCTTATGCAAATGCTATTTGTGACACTATTGAGAAATATAATATAGATGGTTTTGATATTGACTACGAACCGGGATATGGACATTCGGGAACCATAGCTAATGGTCAGGAAATAAGCCCGAAAGGTAATACAAAAATGCAAGCCTTTATAGAAACTTTGAGTGCCCGTTTACGTCCTGCAGGCAGAATGCTGGTAATGGATGGGCAACCGGATCTTTTGTCTACAGAAACATCTAAATTAATAGATCATTATATCTATCAGGCTTATTGGGAAAGTAATACAAATAGTGTTATCAGGAAAATCAATCATCCGCATTTAGAGGATTGGGAGCGTAAAACCATTATCACAGCTGAGTTTGAACAAGGTTGGAGAACCGGTGGCATTACCTATTATTCCAGTTCTGTGCGTCCTGAATTCAGGTATATTAATGGGGCACAACTCTTTGATTATGCAACGATGGACTTGCCTAGCGGCAAACGAATCGGTGGCATAGGCACTTATCACATGGAGTATGATTTTGCCAACGAACCTTCTTACAAGTGGTTGAGAACTGCTCTTTATTATGGTAACCAGGTTTATCCCGGCAAATTTGAATAAACTTTTAATCAGAAAGAAAAATGAAAAAAATAGTTATGACTCTGTTCGGTGCATTGCTTCTAGCAGGTTGCCAGAACGAATTATATACGGAATCTCAAAAAGATAACGGAAGCGGTCAAGGTGCATATATTGCCGCTGAGGGTCCTATTCAGATTTTCGTAGAAGAGGGTAGAGAATATTTCATCAAAGATGTGAAAGTCGGATTGACGGTAAAGGAGGACAAAGCATTCGATGTTCCTTTAATCGTTGGTGACCAGACACAACTTGATGAATACAACAAGAAGAATAACACATCCTATCTGATGTTACCGCCCGAAATGTATGAGATACCGACTGTTATGAACTTCAAACCCAATCTGGCTATGCAGTCCATACCGGTTTCATTGAAAAATCTGAAATTTTCATTGAAAGGAGATTATGCATTGCCTATCCGTTTGTCTAATGGCTCTGCCTATCCGATTCCGGGTGAAGAAGAAGCGTTGCTTATTCTAGAGAAACGTACGCGTACCAAAGTACTTCTTATGAATGGCTCAGGAAGTGAGAGTGACAAAATGTTCCCACAGGACTTTAAGGTGAAACAATGGACTATGGAAGCTATGGTTAAGCGTTCTGCATACAATGCCAACAATAGGTCTATCGGGGGAACAAAACTGGTTGCCAATGCCGGACCTCATGATGAAATTTACACTCGGTTTGGAGATGTAACCATTGATCCCAATCAATTGCAAATAAAAACGGGTTCTGCTCAAATAGATGTTCCGAAGAATAAATTTGCCGCTAAACCCAATGAATGGTATATGCTTACGTTTGTGTATGACGGTAAAACAACTTATGTGTATGTAAATGGCGATCTGGTAGCATCCAGTGAGATTAGGGACGGAGAGTATGGCCTGATTGGTTTCTGGATAGGGGGCGCCAACGAATATATCCGCGAAGTTCGTTTCTGGGATATCGCGCGCACTCAACAGCAAATCAAAGCATTTACTTGGAAAATGGTAAATCCGGACGAAAAAGGATTGTTGCTTTACTATCCGTGTAACGGGCTAAAACGTAATCACGAGACCGGTGAAATCACAGAAGATGATACTATGATATGGAACTGGGCTACTTATTACGACGGCGATAAGGATAATCTGAATCTTCCGATGAAAGGCAGATTTGATGATAACGGTGGCAAAATGTTTGTATTCCCTGCCGAATAATAAAGACTAAGATAGAGAATTAAAATCTCTTAAACCAAGCACATCGTTCAATCAACTGTAGAAAGAGCGATGTGCTTATCTAGGCTCACATTATTTTCATGGGTAACAATAAAGGCATGCCAGCTAACCCGACATGCCTTCTATCTCAACCACTTTTTTCTTCTATAAATATCTCTATTTTATTTCTTCTTTATCAACCGAATCACTCGTCCGTTTTTCTTATAATTGAAATGATTGGTATGCATCAAAACATTAAGAATTTCATCCGGCGTGCTATCAGTTGAGAATTCACCGGTAAATCGTTCTGTTTTCAGAGCATCATCCTCATAGACAAATTTAATATCATATAATTTTTCCATGACATTGGTAATTTCCAATAGTGAATGTTGCTTGAACATCAGTTTGCCGTTAATCCACAAAAGAACATCCGTAGGTTGGTTATACTCAATCAGTTCAGCCTGATATGTATCCGTATTCACATTCAATGTTTGCCCCGGTTTCAGCAAATAGCCATTATCCTCTGTCCGTGGAGAATCCACCCGAACCAAACCTTGAAGTAATGTAGTCACTACCCTATTCTCTTCATTGCGTGCACGTACATTGAATTTGGTACCTAGCACACATGTCTTGATTTGCTTGCTGTTAACTATAAACGGAGCACGCTTGTTATGAGCTACCTCAAAATAGGCTTCACCCGACAAGTCAACCTGACGGTCCGAGCTCCAGAAAGAATTATGATAAACCAGTTTTGAAGATGCATTCAACCATACCTTACTACCATCCGGCAGCACAGTCTGCGCCCTTTGTCCCGCCACAGTCAGCACTTCATAATCCGAAAGTTTATTGGATAGCAATCCCCAGGTAACTCCGCCCGCAAAAACGAGTCCGGCAAGGAAAGCAGCGGCCACAGTACTATAACGTCCCCAACGGATTGACATATTCTTCCGTCTGGCCTTCTTCTCTTTCTCCCGGATAGCCGACTTGAATTTATCTAATGACGCCTCTGTATCTACAGCATTCATCATCGCTACCCGGTCACCTACGAAAAGAGTGTAGTAAAGCTGTTCCAGAATTTTCCGGTTCTCCGGAGTCTCCTTGTACCAGGCTTCCACCCGTCCAGCTTCCTCATCATTACATTCACCTCGTAGATAACTCAACAAGATTATTTCATCCATGTCTATTCAATCTTTTTACAATAAAAAATATAATACCTTTGTAGTAATACAGTTGGCAGCACAAATATACTAAACTCAGAAAGAAAAAAATATTTTTCTCCCCTTTTTATTTCTTTTCTCTACTTCTTTCATTATTTTTGTCTTACAAATTAAAAAGAGAATGTCACAATCTCCAATATTTCTAGATATTAACAATAATAAATCTGTCATCAACGCTCTGAAAGCAGGCGAAGAAAAAGTTTTTGACGCAGTATACCGTCATTACTTTCGTCGATTGTGTGCATTCTGCTCACAGTACGTTGGTGAACAGGAAGAAATTGAAGAGATTGTACAGGAAACGATGATGTGGTTATGGGAGAACCGTTCAAGTCTCATGCCGGAGCTGACACTGAAAACTCTTCTCTTTACGATAGTTAAAAACAAAGCACTAAACCGTCTTTCCCATTTCGAAATCAAACGGAAAGTGCATCAGGAAATCGTGGAGAAATATGAAGGTGAATTCAATAATCCTGATTTTTATTTGGAAAATGAACTTCTACGATTATATGAAGAAGCACTGAAGCAGCTCCCTAAAGAATACCGCGAAGCGTATGAAATGAACCGCAATCAACGGTTAACTCACAAGGAGATAGCCGAAAGGCTCAAAGTTTCTCCACAAACAATCAATTATAGAATCGGACAGGCTTTGAAGCTACTGCGAGTGGCGTTAAAAGACTATCTACCCTTATTCTTACTTTATTTCGGAACTGATTTTATGAAAAGGTTCTATTAATCCTGATATTACACAGTATGAACAGTGAACTCCTTGTTTATAAGGCCTCTGCAGGTTCGGGCAAAACATTTACCCTGGCCGTAGAATATATTAAGCTACTCATTCTTAATCCGTATGCCTATCGGCAAATTCTTGCTGTGACCTTCACGAACAAGGCCACGGCAGAAATGAAAGAACGTATTCTCAGCCAGCTTTATGGTATCCAGACAGGTGACAAAGATTCTGAAGCCTATCTCAATCGTATCAAGGAAGAGACGGACAAGACGGAACAAGAGATACGTGAAGCAGCCGGTATTGCTCTCGGCTATATGCTACATGACTATAGCCGTTTTCGGGTAGAAACAATCGACTCATTCTTCCAGTCCGTCATGCGTAATCTGGCACGTGAACTGGAACTTAGTCCGAACCTGAATATAGAACTGAACAATACCGAAGTGCTTAGTGACGCAGTAGACAGTATGATAGAAAAGTTGGGGCCAACTTCTCCTGTCCTTGCCTGGCTGTTAGACTATATCAACGAGCGGATTGCCGACGATAAACGTTGGAACGTATCGGACGAAGTAAAGAGTTTCGGACGCAATATCTTCGATGAAGGCTACATTGAAAAAGGAGAAAAACTTCGTGAGCGACTGCGCAACCCGGATACTATCAAAGAATACCGTAAACACCTGAAAGCCTTGGAGACTGAAGTTCTGGAACAAATGAAAGGCTTTTACGAGCAATTTGAAGGAGAACTGGACGGACACGCATTGACTGCCGATGACCTGAAAGGCGGTTCACGCGGAATCGGTAGTTACTTCCGCAAACTCAACAATGGAGTTTTAAGCAACGACATATGTAATGCCACAGTGGAAAAATGCTTGGAAGACGCCAAGAACTGGGCAGCAAAGACTTCCCCCCGCTATGCGGACATCATTAATTTAGCATCTTCCACTCTTATGCAAATCCTGGAAGATGCTGAAAAACTACGTTCCAAAAATAATCTGTTGTTGAATAGTTGCCGACTATCTCTGCAACATCTCAACAAGGTGCAGCTCCTCGCCAATATCGATGAAGAAGTACGCCAGTTGAACCACGATAACAATCGCTTCTTACTATCAGATACCAACGCCCTACTCCACCAATTAGTGAAAGACGGCGATTCCTCTTTTGTATTCGAAAAAATAGGAACGAATATCCGCAATGTCATGATAGACGAGTTCCAAGATACCAGCCGAATGCAATGGGGCAACTTCAAACTGCTTTTACTGGAAGGATTATCCCAAGGGGCAAACAGCCTGATTGTCGGAGACGTAAAGCAATCCATCTACCGTTGGAGAAATGGTGACTGGGGAATTCTCAACGGTCTGAACGACCATATCGAACATTTCCCGATTCGTGTCAAGACATTGGCTACCAACCGAAGAAGTGAAACCAATATCATCCGATTCAACAATCATATCTTTACGGCTGCTGCCGACTATCTGAACGGAGTCTACAAGGCTCAACTCGGCAAAGACTGCGAAGACTTGCAAAAAGCCTATGCGGACGTAGTACAGGAATCTCCCCGAAGCGTGGAAAAAGGATATGTAAAAGTCTCTTTTCTCGAACCCGATGAAGAGCACGACTATACCGAACAGACACTAATCAGCCTGGGAGCAGAAGTAGAACATCTGCTTGCCAATGGTGTGCGGTTGAATGATATAGCCATCCTTGTACGAAAGAACAAAAGCATCCCCCGTATCGCCGATTATTTCGACAAAGAGTTGCATTACAAAATAGTATCGGATGAAGCATTCCGCCTGAATGCTTCCTTGGCTATTTGTATGATGATGGATGCTTTGCGCTATCTCTCGGACGAAAAGAATAAGATAGCCCGTGCCCAACTGGCAGTGGCCTATCAGAACGAAGTCTTACAAAAAGGACTGGACTGGAACACGCTCCTGCTCCTTCCTGTCGAGAACTATCTCCCATCCGCATTCCTTGAAAGGATAAAAGAACTGAGACTAATGCCTCTCTATGAATTGTTAGAGGAACTATTCAGTATCTTCGAGATGAAAAACATCAAAGATCAGGACGCTTATCTGTTTGCCTTTTTCGATGCGGTAACGGATTACCTGCAAAAAAACTCTTCCGAGCTTGACGCATTCATCCGTTATTGGGACGAAACACTATGCAGCAAAACGATTCCAAGCGGAGAGGTAGAAGGTATCCGAATCTTCTCCATACATAAATCCAAAGGATTGGAATTCCATACAGTGCTCCTTCCTTTCTGCGACTGGAAATTAGAGAATGAGACGAATAACCAATTAGTATGGTGCGCTCCTCAGACAGCGCCGTTCAATGCCTTGGATATTCTTCCTATCAATTATTCCACGCAGATGGCGGAATCCATATACGGAAACGATTATCTGCATGAACGCCTGCAACTATGGGTAGACAACTTAAATTTGCTGTACGTAGCTTTTACCCGTGCAGGAAAGAATCTTATCATTTGGAGTAAAAAGGCTCAAAAAGGTACAATGTCCGAACTATTGGCAAACGCACTTCCTGTCGTAGCCCTTAAAGAAGGAATAGATTGGGAAGAAGACTGCTATGAGCAAGGTAAACTATGCCCTTCGGAAGAAGAGAAAGCAAAGACTTCTACCAATAAACTCACTCAGAAGCCGGAAAAGTTACCTGTTCAAATGGAATCCATGCGTCATGATATTGAATTCCGCCAGTCCAACCGCTCGGCGGATTTCATACAAGGAATTGAGGAAGAGGAATCCGATGACCGTTTTATCAATCGTGGACGTTTGCTGCACACCCTATTCTCCGTTATCGAAACAGCCGGGGATATTGAGCCCGCCATTGACCGGCTTATCTTTGAAGGAGTAATCAGAAACGAAGAAAAAGAAGAAATGGCACGTGAAGTCGCGCAAAAGGCTTTCTCATCTCCTGAAATACAAGACTGGTATTCGGGAGAATGGACACTGTTCAACGAATGTGCCATCATTTATAAGGAAAAAGGAATATTACAAACCCGCCGCCCCGACCGTGTGATGATGAAAGACGGTCAGGTCGTTGTTGTCGACTTTAAATTCGGTAAAGAGAATCCCAAATACAATAAACAAGTGAGAGGATATATGCAACTGCTCACAAAAATGGGATATAAGAATATTACCGGATATTTGTGGTATGTAGACGAAGAAAGAATAGAAAAAGTATAAAGCAACCTATAAACTGACCATATACAAAATCAATATGCAAACATTTCTCCAACTAGTCGCTCACGATTTATATTCCAAGATAGGAAACGACCTGTCACGTACGGTACTCGTTTTCCCGAACAAACGTGCCAATCTGTTTTTCAATGAATACCTGGCAGGAGAATCCGACCAACCGATTTGGGCTCCTGCCGCAATGAGTATCAGCGACCTGTTTCAGAAACTATCCGTACAGAAAGCCGGTGATCCTATCCGATTAGTTTGCGAGCTTTACAAAGTATTCAAGGAAGAAACGGAAAGCCAGGAAACACTGGATGATTTCTACTTTTGGGGAGAGTTGTTAATCAGCGACTTCGATGATGTAGATAAGAATATGGTGGACGCAGACAAACTCTTCAGCAATCTGCAAGACTTGAAGAACCTGATGGATGACTATGACTTTCTGGACAAAGAGCAGGAAGAAGCTATCCAGCAATTCTTCCAGAATTTCTCTATCGAACGCCGGACGGAACTTAAAGAGAAATTTATTTCCCTTTGGGACAAGCTGGGGGCTATTTATCATCGCTATCAGGAGAACCTGACCGAACTAGGTATTGCCTACGAAGGTATGCTCTACCGGAATGTCATCGAGCAGCTCGATACCGACCGGCTCAAGTATGACAAATATATATTCGTCGGTTTTAATGTGCTGAATAAAGTAGAACACCAATTCTTCAAACTGCTGCAAGACGCAGATAAAGCCATGTTCTATTGGGATTATGATGTGTTCTATACCCAACAAATCAAGAAGCATGAAGCTGGAGAATTCCTCAAGCGTAATCTTAGAGACTTCCCGAACGAACTTCCGGAAAGCTGTTTCGATTCTTTCAAATCACCCAAGAAAATACGCTATATCTCCGCTTCCACCGAGAATGCGCAAGCACGCTTTCTCCCCGAATGGGTGAAAGGTATTGCCTATGACCAGTCACAAATTGCAGAAGAAAACGAAAAGGAAAATGCCGTAGTGCTCTGTAATGAAGCACTGTTACTACCCGTACTCCATTCCATTCCGCAAGAAGTGAAGAACGTCAACATCACTATGGGATTCCCATTGGCACAAACTCCCGTCTACAGCTTTATCAACGCAGCGATGGAGTTGCAAACCAATGGTTATCGTACTGACACAGGCCGGTTCACCTACGAATCAGTATCAGCCATATTGAAGCATCCCTATACCCAACAACTATCCACGCATGCCATCTCACTGGAAGATGACTTGACAAGGACAAACCGTTTCTATCCGCTCCCATCGGAACTAAAGCAGGATGATTTCTTAGCCAACCTCTTTACTCCCCGTAGCGGTATTAAAGATTTGTGTGATTACCTTGTCGGATTAATTAAAGACATCTCAACCATATACCGCAAAGAAGGAGAATATAACGATATTTTCAATCAACTTTATAGAGAATCCTTATTCCAAAGCCATCTTAAAATCAACCGTCTTTATAGCCTGATTGAAAGCGGAGAATTAAGCGTGCGCACCGATACATTAAAAAGACTGATTAGTAAAGTGCTGACTTCTTCCAATATCCCTTTCCACGGCGAACCCGCTATCGGAATGCAAGTAATGGGAGTACTGGAAACACGCAACCTCGACTTCCGCAACCTGATAATGCTATCTCTCAACGAAGGACAACTACCTAAATCCGGTGGGGAATCCTCATTCATTCCATACAATCTCCGGAAAGCCTTCGGAATGACGACTATCGAACACAAGAATGCAGTATATGCCTATTACTTCTACCGTCTGATACAACGGGCAGAAAACATCACTCTTCTCTATAACACCTCTTCGGATGGTCTGAACCGTGGAGAAGAATCCCGCTTCATGCTGCAACTATTAGTAGAAGGCTCTCACGAAATCACCCGTGAATACCTGGAAGCCGGACAATCTCCCCAAAGCACCCAAGAGATACAGATTGAAAAAACACCGGAAGTACTAAGCCGCATCCATCGTGCTTACGATAGCAGTAATCCAAAATCTGTAATCCTTTCCCCCTCTGCCCTCAACGCCTACCTCGACTGTCGGTTGAGATTTTACTACCGGTATGTGGCAGGACTGAAAACGCCGGATGAAGTCAGTGCGGAAATCGACTCCGCCCTGTTCGGAACGATTTTCCACCTCTCCGCCCAACTGGCATATACCGACCTGACAGCCAACAGGAAAATGATACAGAAAGAAGACTTGGAACGCTTGCTGCGCGATGAGGTCAAACTGCAAAGCTATGTTGACCGTGCATTCAAGCAAGAATTATTCAAAGTGGCTCCCGAAGAGAAACCCGAATACAACGGCGTGCAACTCATCAATTCCAAAGTCATTGTCTCCTATCTGAAACAGTTGTTGCGTAATGACCTTCAGTACACTCCTTTTGAAATGGTCGCCATGGAAGAAAAAGTTTCGGAAGAAATAACCATCCAAACCGGACAAGGGCCGTTCACTCTTCGTTTAGGGGGAACGATAGACCGCATGGATGCGAAGGAAGGCACTCTGCGAATCGTTGACTACAAAACCGGTGGAAGTCCTAAAACGCCCGCCAACATAGAACAACTGTTTACTCCGTCGGAGACACGCCCGAATTACATCTTCCAAACATTTCTATATGCCGCCATCATGAGTCGGAAACAGCCGTTAATGGTAGCTCCCGCCCTGCTTTATATCCACCGTGCAGCATCCGAGAGCTATTCACCTGTCGTTGAAATGGGAGAACCCCGCAAGCCCAAAATGCCTGTGAATAACTTCGCCTTCTTTGAAGACGAGTTCCGCGAACGCCTGCAAGCACTATTAGAGGAAATTTTCGATGAGAAAGAAGCTTTTACTCAGACAGAAGATCTAAAAAAATGTTCGTACTGCGACTTCAAAGCAATCTGTAAACGATAGATTATTTTCAGAATATAATTTGGGCACGGATTACACGGTTAAAGATAATTGGAAAAACCGTGAAATCCGTGTAATCCGTGCCTGAATATATATATATATATAAGTCTCAAAGCATCATCTCTCAACAGAGAAATGCGTTGAAACTATTATTTTTCCAGCAACGGAATTGAGAAGCTAAACGTAGAGCCTTCTCCCTTCTTTGAAGTAAACCAAAGTTTACCACCATTCTTGACAACAAAGTCCTGACACAACAACAGTCCGAGTCCTGAACCTTCTTCATTGTTTGTACCGAAGGTACTATAATGAGTGTCCGTATGCAGCAACTTCTTCTGATTCTCTTCATCAATACCGCAACCACTGTCCTTCACGCTGACGATTGCCATGCCATCTTCTTCCGTCAATGACACTACCACTTCCGCACCCTCGTTACTAAACTTGATCGCGTTGCTGATTAAATTACGGATCACCGTCTTAATCATATCAATATCAGCCCGCACAGCTACTCCCGTCACAGGTACATCCTGCACAATCCTAATATTCTTCAGACCGGCTACCATCGTGAAGATTTCACTCACCCCTTCTACGACCTCTACCATATTGATATCCTGATAAACCACCTTCAGCTTGCCAATCTGACTCTTCGTCCATTTCAACAAGTTATCAAGCAATGAGAATACATCCTCAGTCGTTTGGTTAGCCATCGTCAGCAGTTCATACATCTCCCCGCCGATAGTATCACTCGGCAGATTCAGGATCAGCATATTCAGCACCATCTTGATAGACCCCATCGGCGAGCGTAAGTCATGCGCAATCACAGAATAGAGTTTGTCACGTCCCATGATTGTCTTGCGCAACTCTTCCGTTTGCGCCACGATAATCCGCTTCGCGGCAACCAATGAAATCTGGTGCGTCACACGGATAATCAGTTCTTCCTTATTGAACGGCTTCGATATAAAGTCATTCCCACCCACCTGGAATCCCTTCACGATATCCGTAGTGCTATTAAGTGCCGTCAGGAAAACAATCGGAATCTCAGCCATTTCCGGGTCTGCCTTCATCTGCTGCGCCACTTCAAACCCGCTGATATCGGGCATCATGACATCCAACAATACAAGATCCGGTTTTTCCTTCTTTACCTGTTCCAATGCTTGCGTACCATTGCCGGCAGTCACAATATTGAATTTCTCATTGGTCAAAAGTACCTTCAGCAAAAGCACGTTTGAGATCACATCGTCCACAATGAGTACTTTATATTCAGAAGGATTAATTTCCATATTCATAATAATCGCGTTATAATAGTTTTTTTTACACATCAAACTTTCTTAAAATACTCAATCATGCGCTTCAACCCATCTTCCAGTTCGATGGTCGGTTCCCAATCGAGTTTTCTTTTGGCCAGCGCAATATCCGGCTGCCGTTGTTTCGGATCATCGTCCGGCAAAGCCTTGAATACAATTTTTGAAGAAGAGCCGGTCATGCTGATTATTTTTTCCGCCAAACTGAGAACCGAAAATTCATTTGGATTTCCGAGATTCACAGGCCCGGTAAATTCATCTTCCGTATCCATCATTCTTATCATTCCCTCAATCAAATCATCAATATATTGGAAACTGCGTGTCTGTTTCCCGTCACCATAAATGGTAATGTCTTCATTATTCAATGCCTGCAAAATAAAATTGGAAACCACCCGTCCGTCATTCGGCAGCATCCGCGGCCCATACGTATTAAAGATACGGATAATCTTCACACGTACTTTGTTCTGACGGTGATAATCCATAAACAAGGTTTCCGCACAACGTTTTCCCTCATCATAACAAGAACGGTATCCTACCGGGTTTACATTTCCCCAATAAATCTCCGGTTGAGGATGTACAATCGGATCTCCATACACTTCGCTGGTAGAAGCCTGCAATATTTTGGCATTCAGCCTCATTGCCAGTCCCAGCATGTTGATAGCTCCCATTACAGATGTCTTGGCCGTCTGGATCGGGTCATGCTGATAGTGGATAGGAGATGCCGGACAAGCCAGATTATAAATTTCATCTACTTCAGCAGAATAAGGGTAAGTGACATCATGCCTTACTACCTCAAAATGATGGTCATTCATCAAATGGGCGATGTTATCTTTCGAACCCGTAAAAAAATTATCAAGGCATATCACTTCGTGACCGTCGTTTATAAGCCGTGTACAGAGATGTGAGCCTATGAATCCGGCTCCCCCACTTACCAATATTCTTTTCATTATATGTTTTTCTATTGTTTACTAAAGAGACAAAGCCTCTCCGTTTTGTTTATGGTCACAAATGTAACCGATTTGATTAATATACACAATTTTCGGGAAGGATATTTTCTAAAAAAGAAGAATTAATAACCTTGAATTCGCGAGACTAAGTTTAGTATAAATCTCATATTGCAAATCTCGGATTATTTATAGAAATATTATATAGATACGATTCAGGCACAAATCAGACAAACATAAAGACGTATTTCGGGAGAAAAACGCTCCATATCTGGAATGATTTGTGCCTAAATGGTTAAATGTTGAAATCCTGTATATATATAGCTATCAGATTATAACACTTTGCGCTCCGTTTCCGTAGGCGCCACCTCGTCAGGGATGCTGAACTCACGGTTGGCAAAGAGGTCGGCAAGTCCTGAAATTTGTTTCAGGCGCAACAACTCGTCACGATCCATACCGATATTCTTCATGATCCACTGGTCGGACATGCCCGCCTTGTCGAGTTCCGCAACAATGTTGCACATCAATTCGATGTTATGCATCCCACGGGCACGGTTATGCCGTATCGTCGAACTCATACGGTTCGACAAATCCTTGTCTATCACTACAATCGGGAGCAGCCCGTTCTCGCGCTTGTAGATACGCTGTGAAGTTTTCAATACCGTATAGCGGTGATAGCCGTCTACCAGGATATAACGGTCTTCATCCTTATTATAATAACATACACATGGCATCGTAAAGCCATCTTCCCAAATAGAAAGTTCGAGCAACTTCATTTCAGGCGGCGCAACGACATTCGGATTATAATCGTTCGCATATACTTTTTCTACCGGTACCGCCTTTACCTCGTAAACAGGGCTTTTATCTACACTCATGATACTATGATTCTATATTGTTCCATAATTTGACTTCTCTTGCTCATCTCTTCCTTTGTCGGCGAGAATCCCATATACTTACAGGCATGGTCATTCTTGATGATGCAGACGCACATCCGCTTGTAGGTAGGTATCTCCCTGAACTCGGGAATGTCAATATCATCCTGATATTCCATACGCACCGGCTTCTTCAGCGTCTTATAATTGCTGTTGTCCATAACGATAATCGGCACTTTGGCATCAATCAATTTTTTGATGGTGGACTCACTCAGGCATCCGCCTTTCGTCCGCCAGAAGTTCACGCTCACCGACAGTTTGCGGAGATAATTCTTCCGTGCCCGTTCAGGCAGGGTGGACAGCAGGAAGTACATGAACTCACGCCACGTATATCCTTCGGGAAGTTTCACCGACTGCCATCCCATGGCATGCGTACCGCCATACATTCCGGTAAAGTTGACACCGTTCACCCGTCCTATCATCTTGCCCCACGTATTGGGGTCGAGCACCCGGTAGAGCTGAAGGCTCTCCTGCGCCTCATTGATAAAAGGACTTGCCACACGCTGACGTTCCAGATTGACACCCGCACGGTAATAAAGGTCATACAACGTATTATAATCCCATTGGAATTTTCCGTTGGCCGTCCATACGTCCGTCGTTTTCCAGTCGTAGATAGGATAAGCGTTATAAATGTCATTCCCTACTTTCGACGTCCATTTATACTTGTGATACATCTGGAACTTGCGGCTCATATAGATACAGCGCCACCGGTTGAAACTCTCCTGGGTGCGGATACCGATCAGGCAACAAGTACGCACCGCATCTTTTTTATTATGTATCCATTGCGCGAAACGCATCTGGAATTCATAATCCCACATCGTTGTGTTATAAAAAGGAAAATCATCTTTGGTCATCGCCTTTTTAGGCATGGAGCGCACCCATAGCTTCTTCTTGCTGTCCTCCCAGGGACGCCAGAATGACTGGTACATGGACGTACATGTGGCCACGCGGAAAGGAACACAAACGCGATATACGTCCAGAATGTCCTTATTCGCCTCCAGTATCCGGTCTACATAGTCAATGGTCATTTTATATTGAATCTCGTAGTCCATATGAAAGACCCCGAGACGTATCTTCAGGTTATTCTTGCGGATATAGTCGATACACATACTCAAGAGTACCCCGCTGTCCTTCCCCCCTGAGAAAGACACATAGATATTATCAAATTCGTTAAATATAACTTTCAGTCGTTCTTGTGCTAATTCATATACATTCTTCGTTCCCGCTATTTTCTTTTTCCCCATATATCATCTATACATTTTAACATACCGTGTCCATTTCTTGTCCAGGGATGTAAATTCAAACTTCTCGAATATCTCTTTGTCTTGTATCAGTGTGATTGAATTGAGCAACCAGCTTTCCGGTTCGAATTTCGCTGTGACGGCAGGCAACAGAAGAGACAGTATTTCCTCCCGTTCGGCACCTTCCGCCTTCACATAATAATTATTGATTACAGCTTTCTTCCGGTTCTTCTGCTCCACCGGAATGAATCCCACCACTTCCCTTTCTCTCAGCGCAATGAACCACACATACTCTTCGCTTGTTTTGAAAGGGTAATTATTATTGGCGCGTATTACTTCAGGATCCATAACCATCGGTGCCAAAAGCCGATACAAGTGTTTGTCTTTTCCTTTTAATTGTATTATCTGTATCATATCATTCAAAAATGGACATACAAAAATAAGGAAAAAATATCAATATAGTCACTTCTGTTCCTAAAACATTTGTTTTTCATGTTATTATCATTATATTCAATATTTTTAATGTCACGCATTTACCATTCCTCTTTCGCGTTTGAAGTAGGCCAGCACGGTGGCAAAACTGAGGTATTTCTGCCCGGGAGAGTGCGACCGGCTCCTGAATTTATAACGGGAGCATATAACCTCACATGCCAGTTTATATTTAAAAGTCTGATGCAAGCGGCGATGCAGATAATCGAACATCCGGGAGAAACAAGCAAAAGCGTCCCTCACTTTATCGTAGGCAATCTCCCGTGCTTCACGATTTGCCTTCTCCAGATGTTCCATCTCGCTCTGAAGGTATTCCAGTTGCTTCACCTCTTCTTCCGTGTTTTGTATTGTGCACTTCATTTGTTCCAATTTCTCGTTTTGGTGAATGAGTTGTTCCCGTTTCAATTGTAAACGTTCCTTTACTGTTTTTGATTCTTTCAAAATTATAAGTTTTAGTTATACATACATACTTCTACTTCGCTGCCAGTCAATCGGCGACAAGGTCATATAAAATCTATTTACGTATGCAAATATAGAGAAGATTGTTTAAATAATTAGATTTTCTTTTAAAAATATTCATACTAACCGCACTTTTAAATTACCGGCATCAAAAACTCGGTTTTTCCCTACGGCGCAATAAGGCTTACTTTTACGGAGAATTAAAGATTGCGGACAATGATACGCGAAGAAAAGACGATGCCAGGCGAGGGAAAAATATAATGTATTTTAATACATTCTTTCTTTACTATATATATTAAGGGACGAAAAGGAGGTCGAAGTGAATTTACAGCAACAGCGCTCTCCCCCTTCAACAGGGCATTTGAGAGAAAATGGAAGTGGTCGGTTCAGGCGGTTCAAAAAAAACGTGCCAAACGGACGGGACACTGTCATATAACATTCATAAATAATATAAATTATGAGCAAACCAACAGCAGAAATGCTAAAAAAGGGATATCTCCTCTTCCCTAAAGTATTATTCGAGGAGCAGATGAAGGCGACCAAAGGCGCAACGGGAAGTTTCGATGCCTTTATCCTGGTATTGACCCATGTCAATTACAGCACCACGACGTGTTGCATACACAATCACACGTTCGAGTGCCATCGCGGCGAATCCGTGATGTCGCTCACTCATTGGGCGAAATTGTTCGGATGGAAACGCAGCCGTACACGGTATTTCTTCAATAAGATGTACGAAGAGGGTATTATCGAGAGAGTAAGCAACCCGTATATCACTCACATACGTATTCCCGATTACGATATGTTAGTCGGACAGAAACGCCGGGAGAATGCCCGCGAAGAAACGGACGGGATGACTTTTGAGGCATTTTGGGAGAAGTATCATGAGGTGACCCGCACACCCAAGCGCAATATCGGGCGCGCGCGCCGTGAATGGAAGAAACTGTCCGCCCGCGAACGGAGTCTCAGCCTGAAGAATATTGATGAATATTATGACAACCTGAAAGATACGAAGTACTGTATGCAGGCAAGCACGTATCTGTCGGACAAGGCGTTCATGAATGAATATGATTATTAAGAAAAGAAAATGAGTGAAATTTTAAACCCGCAGGATGCCGAACTCGAGGAAGTCGTACTCGGCGCCTGCCTGCTGGAAAGCAAAGCTATCACACTGGTTGCCGACATATTGCGACCGGAAGTATTTTACAATGAGGTAAACCGTGAGATTTATTCCGCCTTGCAGAGCATGTATCGTGCCGGAAAGGCAATAGACATCATTACCGCCAAAGAGGAACTGGCGCAACGCGGCAAACTTGAGTTCGTAGGCGGGGCTTACACAATAGTACGCGTCAGCTCCCGTGTAGTGTCCAGTGCCCATCTGGAATACCATGCCCGGATACTGAAACAGAAATATATCCGCCGTGAAGCGATTCTGGGATTCCACAAACTCCTGGCACTGGCAGCCGATGAATCAACCGACATAGATGATACGTTGGCAGACACCCATGCCCTGCTCGACCGGTTGGAGAAAGAATGCGGCAATGCCGAACATCTCCGTTCCATGGTGCAGCTTATGGAAGATACCGTCAGGCAAATAGAAGTCCGCATTGCTTCCAACAAGAATGGCGTCACGGGGATACCGACCGGATTTGCCGACCTCGACAGTCTGACGTGCGGCTGGCAGAACGGTGACGAGATAGTTTTCGCCGCCCGTCCCGCGGTAGGCAAAACGGCCGTTGCCCTGCACATGGCACGCGCCGCCGCCCTTGCCGGATACCATATCGCCGTATATAGCCTGGAGATGCAAGGTGAACGCCTGGGCGACCGCTGGTTACTGGCCGCCGCTCCGAGGGTCAATCCCGCACATCTCCGCAGCGGACAGCTTACTCCCGACGAGGTACAGCAGATACACGAAGCATCCATAGAGTTGTCACGCCTGCCCATCCACATTGACGATAATCCGTCAGTGAGCATGGATTATGTACGCTCTTCCGCAAAACTGCTGCACAGCAAAGGGCAATGCGACGCCGTCATCATCGACTACCTGCAACTGTGTGACATGAAAAGTGACCAGAACAACCGCAACCGTGAGCAAGAAGTAGCCCAGGCAAGCCGTAAAGCCAAGATGGTGGCAAAAGAGCTGAATATCCCCGTGATACTTCTCAGTCAGTTGAACCGCAACGTGGAAGGGCGTCCCGACAATCGTCCCAGCCTGAGCGACCTACGCGAAAGTGGAGCTATCGAACAGGACGCGGACTTGGTGCTGATGCTTTCGCGCCCCGCCCTTTCCGGCCGTGAGACTGACCGCAAGAGTTCATATCCCACCGAAGGACTGGGGGTGATAGATGTTGTCAAACACCGCAACGGAACGACTAAGGAGCTTTACTTCAGACATGATCCGAGCATGACAAAACTGGAAGACTACGTACCCGGAATAGAGTGGATGAAAAAGAATACAACCGCCTGATTGTTCCCAACCAAGCGGTCGTTTTCATGCAAACGACCGTATATTTACAGCAAAACGACCGCTCCTTTCTATCAAAAAGAGCGGCCGTTTCAACATAAAGGAGCGGTCATTCCGCATAAAGGAACGGTCATTCCGCATCCATATGCTCATGTATGAGGAGATAGCCGTCCGGCTCTCCCAGATAACGGACGATAAGGCGAACCTCCCGTGCACTGAACATCTTCAGTTTCGGATGAAAATCTCCCGCCGTCAGTTCCTCCATCAAAGGCATACAGTTACGCATCCAACGGCGAAGTTTCGCAACGGATACGGGGTTACTCAAATTCGGGAAATACATCCTCGCCAATTCTATCTTATCATAGCATCTCACGCAAAATCTGACTTCTTCCATTTTAACCGGATTGTTTTGTTATTAATGCTATAAAGGTAGTCTTTTCTCCGTATATCGGCAAGCATTCAGTCAAAAATAATAACCATCGTCCAGTGTCGTTCACTGGCGTTCACTCCCCTGTTCCGATGTGGTATCTTTGCAGTGTAATCGATTACAGGAATATGTTTTTCAAGTAGTAAGTTTCAAGTATTCATTATTAATTAAAAAAGAAAGAAGTATGGCACAGAAGTATGTAGTGGTGGAGCGCAGAAATCCGTTGAAACCACAAGAACCTGCTAAGTTTTACGCGATGGCACGTAGTAACCGCAAGGTGGATACGGACGAGATTATCAGTCGTATCTCAGAGCGCTCTTCCTTTTCCATCGGTGAGCTGAAGGGTTGTATCACTGAGTTTTTGTTGGAAATGAAGAATCAGTTGGCGTTGGGTAATATTGTTCTCTTGGGTGATATGGGAAGTTTCCGTATAACGATTGCCACCAGTAACGCGACCGAAACGGCGGAGAAGTTCAAGGCTGCCACTTGCATCAAGATATCGCGTGTCCGTTTCCATCCGGGAGCTATGCTTACGGATATGTGCAAGGCGATGAAGTACACCTTAATCAAACCGGGGAAAGAGGAAGATGCCGGTGGTGATACCGAAATTCCTGATCCGAATCCGGACGACGGCAACGATGGCGAAACGCCGGATCCGGCCGCATAACGGCAACCGGTCAGTCTCATTCTTTATTCATCACGTATCATTATTCACTATCTAAAATAAAAAAATCATGAAAAAGTCAATCTGGAAACAAATCCTGCAAGTTATTATCACAGTAGCCACTTCTATCGTATCCGCCCTGGGAGTAACCTCTTGTATGGCTCATATTTAAGCATACGGAAATCGACAGTATCATTATGAAAGAGCTGAAAGAGTTTTCATTGAAGGAAGAATATGTCCCGCGCGGCATTCAGTATATCGTCGTGCATTGCAGTGCTACACGGGTAACTATTCCCTTCACAGAGGAGCAATTGCTCCATTGCCACCTGAAACGGGGGTTCAAATGTATCGGGTATCATTTTTATGTGACAAAGGATGGAGTGCTCCACCACACCCGCCCGATGAGTGAGATCGGAGCTCACGCGCTGGGATTCAACTTACATAGTTTGGCAATCTGCTATGAAGGCGGACTGGATGAATCGGGAAAGCCTGCCGACACAAGGACTCCTTTACAAAAAGAGACGCTCCGGCGGGTATTGGGCGAATTGAAAGGGCTTTATCCCGAAGCGCGGATTGTAGGGCATTATCAGTTGAGCGCGGATGTCCACAAGGCTTGTCCTTGCTTTGACGCGAGAAAAGAGTATTCACAAATCTAGCCGGACATCCTAGTTACAAAAGGCGGGGGAACAGCATACGTTGTCTCCCGCCTTTTACATTCTACCAATAATCAGGTGGAAAACTCCAAAGAAAAAGTATCAAGGCAGGAAGAAGCGTCAGACACAATTCTTTCGGGCAAATAAAAAAATGCGACCAAATATTTTGCTGAAATTTGGTCTAATATTCCTTTTTATTAATTAAAAAGGAAACTGTTTACCAGACGTTTATTGTATTTCGGTCTCTTTTCTATATATTTGCGCCCGCATTTAGCATTTCTATAAACTACCTTATTCAAAAAACAGCTAGATAAAATAGAACCGATGGATAAAATAAACGCAGTAATTACAGGAGTTGGCGGATATATACCCGATTATATCTTGACTAATGATGAGATTTCCAAAATGGTTGACACCACCGACGATTGGATTATGGGACGCATCGGAATCAAGGAAAGGCATATCCTGAAAGAAGAAGGACTCGGCACTTCATATATAGCGCGCAAAGCGGTGAAGCAATTGATTCAACGCACGCAAACGAATCCGGATGATATTGACCTGATTATTGTCGCTACTACTACGCCTGACTACCGCTTTCCTTCGACTGCTTCTCTTTTATGTGACAGGCTGGGATTGAGAAATGCTTTCGCTTTTGATATGCAGGCCGTGTGCAGCGGTTTCCTGTATGCGTTGGAGACGGGGGCGAATTTCATCCGTTCGGGAAATTATAAGAAAGTGGTGGTCGTAGGGGCTGAAAAGATGTCGTCCATCATCAATTATACGGATCGGGCCACTTGCCCGATTTTTGGTGACGGCGGGGCGGCTGTCATGTTAGAGCCTACCACTGAAGATTTGGGTATCATGGATGCCGTGCTGAGAACAGACGGCAAAGGCTTGCCGTTCTTGCATATAAAAGCCGGTGGTTCGGTATGCGCCCCTTCTTATTATACATTGGATAATCAAATGCATTATATCTATCAGGAAGGACGTACCGTATTCAAGTATGCGGTAGCCAATATGTCTGACGCCTGCGAAGCCGTAATCGAAAGAAACCATTTGAGCAAGGAAAATATCGACTGGGTGATTCCCCATCAAGCCAACCAACGCATCATCACTGCCGTGACACAACGTCTGGAAATACCATCAGAAAAAGTAATGGTTAATATCGAGCGTTACGGCAACACAAGTGCCGGGACACTCCCGCTTTGCATGTGGGATTTCGAGGACAAATTCAAAAAGGGAGACAATGTGATCCTTACGGCGTTCGGAGCAGGGTTCGCCTGGGGAGCTATTTATTTGAAGTGGGGATATGACGGTAAGAAGGAATAAAAAAACAGGACTGTTCAGTTATAAAAGAAACCGCCTGATTCACTATGAGTCAGGCGGTTTCTTGTTTTTATTTCCTTTAGGAAGCGGTGCGTACGGTACTTTAACCTACGATTTTACAAAACATCATAAACTTGTAACTATCTACTAATAAACAGCTTATTACAATTGATATATATCGTAAAATATCATTCAAAATCTTTTGCTATCCCAATAATTGGGTGTATATTTGGGTGCTAATTTAATTACACCCGAATATGAATATCAAGAGAAACATCATCTTTTCTTTGGAGAGCCGTAAGAAGAACGGCGTACCAATCGTGGAGAATGTGCCTATCCGTATGCGTGTGATATTTGCCAGCCAGCGCATCGAGTTTACAACGGGCTACCGCATCGACGCAGCCAAATGGGACACAGACAAACAACGTGTAAAGCCGGGCTGCACCAACAGGCTGAAACAGAGCGCATCCGAAATCAATACCGACCTGCTGCGCTACTATACGGAAATACAGAACATCTTCAAGGAGTTCGAGGTTCAGGGAACCATGCCTACCACCGCACAAGTAAAGGAGGCTTTCAACAGCCTGCACAGCGAAAAGAGGGAGGAAGAACAGCAGAAACCCCTGACGTTCGCCCCTATGGAGGTATTCGGGGAGTTCATCAAGGAATGCGGGACACAGAACGGCTGGTCTGACGCCACTTATGAGAAGTTCGCCGCAGTGAGGAAACACCTTGAGAAGTTCGACAAGGAACTGACCTTCGGGGCACTGGACGAACCCAAGCTGACAAGCTATGTGAATTTCCTCAAGGACGTGGAAGGCTTGCGCAACACGTCCACCATGAAGCAGATAGCCTACCTGAAATGGTTCCTACGGTGGTGCACCAAGAAAGGATACTGCATGAACAACGCCTACGAGAGCTTCAACCCGAAGCTGAAAAGCGTCCAAAAGAAGGTGATATTCCTCACATGGGAAGAACTGAACAAGCTGAAAGACTACAAAATACCCCCGACCAAGCAATATCTCGAACGGGTAAGGGACGTCTTTCTGTTCTGCTGTTTCAGCGGGCTGCGCTATTCGGACGTGTACAACCTCAAACGGAGCGACATTCGGGACGGGTATATAGAAATCACCACCGTAAAGACTGCTGACCGCCTTGTCATCGAACTGAACAACCACAGCAGGGCGATACTTGACAAATACAAGGACGTGGAGTTTGAAGGACACAAGGCGCTTCCGGTCATCAGCAACCAAAAGATGAACAACTACCTGAAAGAACTGGGGGAGCTTGCGGAAATCAACGACCCGGTAAGCGAGACCTACTACAAAGGCAGCGAGCGTATAGACACCATTACACCCAAATACGCCTTGCTGGGCACCCATGCCGGAAGACGGACATTCATCTGTAACGCTTTGGCATTGGGCATCCCCGCACAAGTGGTGATGAAATGGACGGGGCACAGTGACTACAAGGCGATGAAGCCCTACATAGACATAGCCGATGACGTGAAGGCAAACGCAATGAGCAAATTCAACCAACTGTAACTATCACACTATGGACGAAAGAATAACATCAATGATACCCCGCTACGGGAAGCTCAACAAAATATACGCCGAAATAATGTCCGGCGGCAGTTTCTCTTTTGAGAAGCAACAGTTCATTTCCGATTTTTACAGAGAGTACGGGGACACGCAGACCTTTGAGGCGGCACTTATCAGCCTCATGCTTGAAATGGACGCCACACACTATTCCGTACTCCTGAACAGTCTGAAACGGGAGATTGAGAGCAACATCTCGACTTACAATGCCTGCAAGGAGTTTTTTGACCGTCTCGATACCGGATATGTCTGCCGACAGCATGAAAGCCGTTTTGACTGGGGTATTGACAGACAGATGAAAGTCACAAACGGATATTACCGGGAACTCATGAAAGCGAATGGTTCTTTGGAGGCAGTAGGTTTTAGGGAGCACGACCGTCAGGAAGAGGAACTGCTGGAAAGAAGGTACGAACGGTGCAAACGGGAATACGACAAGGAGTAAAGCCAAACTGAATGAACTGTACACGCAGAAGGAGCAGGCAAGGCGGGAAGCCCTGCAATGCCTGCAAAACCGTTGCGGGGACATTTGCAGGCTGGGAGGCTCACTATTGGCAATCCTTGATAAATACCTGACCGACCAAAAGAAAAAGGAAGGGGAAGAAAAGGAAATTCCCTCATCCGCTACCACCCCAGCAAGCCCGCCCGCCTATTTCCCCATGCGACTGCTGTCAGCCATTTATGAGAAATGCAACGACAAACAGTTTGAAGCCGTTCCCGAAGCGGATTTCTACGCCGGAATGAACTTGCAGCCATGCAGAAACAGACTGAAGATAAGACCGGGAGAAAAGGCGCGTGTATGCTACCTGATATTCCTCATGAGTGAGACCCTCTCCAATCAGGACAGAGAGAAGTGGAAGGATGAAATCATGAGATTGCTGGACATAGACATAAAATATTACAAATCCAAATACAAGGCACCCGTTCCCCGTACAGATTTAGCCAGTGACAGCAATCAGGAATTTGCCAAGGAAATGCGGTCTATATTCCGATAGCCGGTGATATGTCCCGACATTCCACGACACGACCACTTTTACCACCCAAAATAATTTCTACCACTTCTTATTACTTACTGATATTTAACAAGATAGCGTGATACCCCAATCACGCTATCCACATCCTTACCACCCATACCCGGAACTAACTTTGCACTGTTCGAACGAGGTAAAAAGCCCATGCGCAGGGCTTACAGTACAAACGTTAATTTCATTCTGATATGGAAATTAGAGACCTTTTATCAAAGCCCGTATGGCAGATGACGGGCGAAGAGTTCATATTCCTGAACCGCCATGCCTTGCAGGGAAGCGAAACGAAGCCAGCCCAGCCAGCAGCCGACAAGGACAAGGACAAGAAATACGTGTACGGGATAGGCGGCATAGCCCGGCTGTTCGGGTGCAGCATACCCACAGCAAACCGCATCAAGAAAAGCGGGAGGATAGACAGAGCCATTACGCAGATAGGGCGCAAAATCATCGTCGATGCGGACATGGCGCTGGAACTGGCAGGACGTAAAAGCGGGGGACGCAGATAGGGAGGTGCCATATGGAAAACAAGGAAAGAAACATCACGCCCGAAGAGGCGGTAATCCTATGGCATGCCTCGCGGCTCGACCTTTCGGAAGACTACGAGCAGGCACCCGAAATCCTGAAAGTGCAGGGCTCCGTCATCGGCACGCTGGGAAACTTCAGCGCGTCAATCGGGAAAGCCAAGAGCAAGAAGACATTCAACGTCTCCGCAATCGTGGCGGCTGCGCTGAAAAACGGGACGGTACTGAACTATACGGCAGAACTGCCCGAAAACAAGCGGAAAATACTCTATGTGGACACCGAACAGAGCTCCTATCACTGTGCGAAAGTGGCAAGGCGCAGCCTGCGCATGGCGGGACTGCCGACAGGCAGCAACCATGAGAACCTTGAGTTCCTCGTCCTGCGGAAATACACACCCGAAGAGCGCATAGCAATCGTGAAGGAGGCAATCTACCGGACTGAAAACGTCGGGCTGGTAATCATCGACGGAATACGGGACATGGTGTACGACATCAACAGCCCCGGCGAATCCACGAAGGTAATCTCCCTGCTGATGACATGGACGGGGGAAAGGAACATCCACATCCATACCATACTGCACCAGAACAAGGGGGACGAGAATGCAAGGGGGCACATCGGAACCGAGCTGAGCAACAAGGCGGAAACGGTGCTGCAAGTGGAGAAGGACAGCAAGAACCCCGACATAAGTACGGTCAAAACCGCACATATCAGGGCGGTGGACTTCGAGCCGTTCGCATTCCGCATCAATGAGGAAGCATTGCCCGAACTGCTGGAGGACTACCAGTTCAAGGACAAGGATGAGACAAAAGGAAATAGGGAGAAGTTCGACCCGTACAAGGACATCACCGAGAGGCAGCACCGCATCGCACTGGAAGCGGCATTCACCCTGAAAGACGAATACGGCTATCAGGAACTTGCGGAAGCTTTGCAGGAAGCATACGCCTCTGTCGGTGCCACACTCGGCGGCAACAAGGTGGTAAAACTCATCACCGTACTCAAAAGCAAGCGGATGATAGTGCAGGAGAACGGCAGGAAATACACCTTCAATCCCGACTTCCACTATTAGCGGCACAGACCGGAAACCACTTTACTTTAGTCAGGGCATATATATACGTCAGAGTAAAGTGAAGTGTTCCGGTTACTGATAAAAGCACTTTACTTTATTCCCGTACCATATATATACGGAAGTAAAGTAAAGTGGATACAGCCCGTAATATACGGAAAGGTACGGGCGAAAAGAAAAAAAACAATATCCACTTAAACAGAAATCTACATGAATACGAATGAAGCGAAACAGATACGCATAGAGGAATACCTGCACAGTCTCGGCTACGACCCGGTAAGGCGGCAGGGAGGAAATTTATGGTACAAGTCACCGTTCAGGGACGAGCGGGAGCCGTCCTTCAAGGTGAATACGGAACGCAACCTATGGTACGATTTTGGCGCGGGCAGGGGCGGGAACATCATCGCACTGGCGCAGGAACTCTACGCGTCCGACAGCCTGCCCTACCTTTTGGAACGGATAGCGGAGCAGGCGCCCGGCGTGCATCCGGTCTCCTTTTCTTTTGGCAAGCAGACACCCTCAAAACCGAGTTTCCAACAGTTGGAGGTGGTGCCGCTCTCTTCCCCCGCCTTGTATTCCTATCTGCGGCAGAGGGGGATAAATACGGAGCTGGCAAAAAGAGAATGCAGGGAAGTGCGCTATCTGACCGACGGCAAACCATACTTTGCCGTCGGCTTCCCCAACCGTTCGGGAGGCTACGAGATACGCAACAAGCTCTTCAAGGGGTGCATCGCACCGAAGGACATCACCCACATACGGCAGGAACAGCCGAGGGAGACCTGCTGCCTCTTCGAGGGCTTCATGGACTACCTCTCCTTCCTCACCCTGCGGCTGGAAAGGTGTCCCGACCTTGACGGGCAGGACTACATCGTGCTGAACTCGACTTCCAACCTATCCAAAGCAATCCGACCTTTGGACGGTTACGGACGCATCCATTGTTTTCTTGACAACGACAAGGCGGGAATGGAAGCCGTTCAGGAACTGCGGGAGGAATACGGGCTGCGTGTCCGGGACGCGTCACACATATACGGAGGCTACAACGACCTGAACGACTTCCTTTGTGGTAAACGGTCAGGACAAGCGGAACGACGGCAGGAGAAGCAGGAACCGGAGGGAGGACAACGGCAGGCAAGGCAGCCGAAAAACAAAGGCATCAGGATGTAACCGCACGTGCACCGGAAGGCTTTAAAAAAGCCATAGCTCATTAGGGCTTTTTCTTCACGCAATGCACGCATTGCTAAAAAAGCCCCAATGAGCAAAAGGGACGCCGCCCCTTTTGAAACCCCGGAGCCATGCGGCATGGGAACAAGGCAGGGGAAGTATTAACCGAAAAATGTATTACAGTTATGGGATATGCAGTTTTGCATTTGGAAAAGGCAAAAGGTGCGGACGGTGCAATGTCCACGCACATAGAGCGTACCGTCCACCCCAAGAACGCGGACAGTACGCGCACGCACCTGAACCGGGAACTGGTGCAGTTTCCCGAAGGGGTGAAGAACCGCACCGAGGCGATAGCGCACCGGATAGAAACGGCAGGCATCAGACGCAAGGTGGGCACCAACCAGGTGAAGGCAATCCGGGTACTGCTCACCGGAAGCAACAAGGACATGAAGCAAATGGAAGCGGACGGGCGGCTTGACGGCTGGTGCAGCGACAACCTGAAATGGCTCCGTGAAACATACGGGGAGCTGAACCTCGTGTCGGCAGTCCTGCACATGGACGAGAAGACACCGCACATACACGCCACAGTCGTACCGATAGTGACCGGGGAGCGCAGGAAAGCCAGACAAGAAGAACGGAACGGGAAAAAGAAATACAGAAAGAAGAACCCGCAGGACGTGAGGCTGTGCGCTGATGACGTCATGGCAAGGCACAAGCTGAAACACTATCAGGACACCTATGCACAAGCCATGAGCAAATATGGCTTGCAAAGAGGAATAGACGGTTCGCTGGCAAAGCACATACCGACCTCGCAATATTACAAGGAACTGATAGAACGGCAGGACAGCCTACAGGAGAACATAGAAAACCTGCTGGGGCTGGAAGAGGAAGCGCAGAAGAAACTGAAAAAGGTCAAGGGGGAAATCAACGTGCAGAAGATGAAGGGTGCGGCGGTGAACGCCACCACAGCCATAGCGGACGGGGTGAGTTCTCTTTTGGGAGGCAGCAAGGTCAAGAGGCTGGAAGCGGAGAACGAAAGTTTGAGGCAGGACATTGTGAAGCTGCAAAAGCGGGTACAAGCCGAGCAGAGGGAACAGAAGAACATGGAGAACCGCCACAACAGCGAGATAATCAGAATAGACCGGAGTTACCAACAGAAAATTGCAGGGTACGACAATAGGCTGAAACAGATAGATACCTATTTCCCTATCGTAACGGAACTGCTGCCCATAGCCGAACAATGCCGGGAAGTGGGGTTCACCGAGGAACTGACAAGGCGAATCGTCAGCCTGCAGCCCGTAGGGTTCAAAGGCAGGCTCTATTCGAAAGAACACAAGGAGAGGTTCAGGACGGAGCACTCGACGGCAACCGTGGAGAGGAACCCGCAGGAGAATGGGAAATTCAGGCTATGTATTGACGGTATGCCCATACTCGAATGGTTTAAAATGAAATTTCAGGAACTCAAAGAAAAATTGGGTATAAGCCGCACCCAAAAAGAGGAAAACACACCGAAGAGGGGATTAAGGTTATAAATATACTATATTATAAATATATAGTGGCAGTTTATAAAGCCTATCCATTTTTTTGCTAATTTTGCAATCGGAATTGAGCAGTGGCTCTTTTCGGTACATATTAAAAGAAGAAAGAAGCGTTATGCTCATCTTGCGTTCGAAAACCTGAGAAATTTTCAATGTATGACAAGAGAAGGCATAGTGGTTCTCACGCTATAGGCGTGGGCTGCTATTACCATATCTGTCATACAAGGTTTTCTCAGGACCTTCGAACAAAGGCATGGCATTGCAGTTCCACGCTTCGTGTTTTTATAAACTCATCTTGGAACTGGGATGATAAAGTTTTAAACTCATGGCACTGATAAATTGTAGTGAATGTGGAAGCCAAATGTCTGACAAAGCTCAAAGCTGTCCAAAATGTGGTGCACCCAATCCCAATGCATCTATGCGGATTCCGATGGGATTTTCCTTTAATCCATGCGCTTGGCATAGCGATGCACCAGCTGTATCGTCTTGCGTTACTTGTGGAAGAGCGATGTGTAAAAAATGTGTAGATTCAGCACCTTTTACATTAGACAATAAGCCGCAATGTAATGAATGTAGCTTGCAGATGTTAGCAGAGAACATAGCAGCTAATAAAAAAACAAAAGCCTGGTCTATTGTCAAACTTATATTCTTGTTGTTCTTCATGTCTATCGGACTTATGATGTATTTGTCAAATCCAAATGACATCATGAATGCATGGATTTATGCAGGTCTTGGCGGACTTCCCTCGGCATTGAAAACCTTTGTAACCCGTTCAGCAGAAGAAAAATGGGCAGATGAAGCCATGTCACGTGTAAATCCGAGTGAAGGATGTTTCCAACAAATGGTTGCTTTCATCATCAAAATAATCTTTGCTTTTGTTTTCGCTCCAGTTGCTGCTATTTGGTTTACGATAAAGAATAGTATCGCTATCGCAAAATCCAGTCGTGCTATCAAGGCAGACCAAGAGGATTACGATACGATTCAGTCACGTATGCAAGAAATGGAACACCCTAATGAAGAACTTGCCCCCTATATCGAGCAAGAACCACAAATGACAAGTCAGACTTCTGCCTATGCTCCGGCTCAACCTGAAATTCCGTCACAACAAGTCAATCCTAATCAAACATCTACTGATGCGATACATTCGCAACCCGCCCAGACTTTTCAAACTCCCCCGGTTGCACCGTCTTATCAAGTACCGACATCAACAAAACGGAACAACACCCTGATTATTGGCATTGCCATTGGTGCGATAGCACTTGTCGGACTTATAGCAGGATATTTCATATGGTATGTTCCTTATGCCAAAGATAGGGATGCGCTGCGCACTTATGTAGTTGCCAACAATGTATTTTTGCGTTCATCAAAAGTAGCAGGGGTAGAGTACAATATTTTATCCAAAGTGCCTTATGGCTCCGAACTGATTACCTATTCCAAAGATACGGAATGGGCAGAAATCAAGGTAAATGGTGTGGAAGGGTTTGTTGCCTCTCCATATTTGCTTGAATGGAACGATTTCAAATTGCTTAATGATGTATGGGGCAGCGCAGACACAAAGGAATACATCGAATCTTCCAAGTGCCGCCTTGCAATACTTGATTACTGCAAACGCAATCAACTTACTACCGGGAATGACGGTTGGCAGCTTTACACGTTGCAGAAAAATGTAAAGCCTAATAATGTTTTATTCCCCCGTTTGAATAATGGCTATGAGAAATTTACAGAATTCGCCTTTATCCTCAAAAACAACGCCACGCAAGAACGGCGGTTTGCCATATATTCTTTTGATGAAGAAACAGAGCAGCCTATCTTCCTATATGAAGAGAATGCACCGGAAGACGGGCAAATAAAGAATGTAAAATATAACAATGGAAGGAATGAATATAGCGTGACCTATACCGGAAATAATGCCGTTGCTCAATCTAAGGAAACATACACGCAACAGCAAAACCAAAACACCGTAAAAGAAATCCCATACGTACCGGTAGTTGAAGCAGAGGCAGAAAAACTTGTGATAGCGGAAGACGACGCACCGACTGGCGCAGGCGTGAATGATGTGGCTGTTGCTAATGCGGATGATAACAGCATATATGAGGTTGCCGAACAAATGCCTGAATTCCCCAATGGCGGAACGGCTGGTCTGATGAATTTTATCGGCAAGAACTTAAGATACCCCACTTATTGCCAAGAGGAAGGCATACAGGGCAAGGTTATTGTGGCATTTGTGGTAAACAAAGACGGTAGCACAAGCGATTTTAAAGTTTTATGGAGTGCGAATAAATATTTAGATAAAGAAGCACTGCGGGTTTTAAGTAATATGCCCAAATGGAAACCCGGTAAACAGAAAGGCGTACCCGTGAGGGTTAAGTACACCGTACCTATCAATTTTAAACTCTCATGAGAACTACATTAGGAGTATTTTTACTGTTAGTAAGTTGTGTATGTACATGGTTGGTATGCAGTTTTCATCATCAGAGGATTATCTCTAAAATTGAGAACGCCAACATTATAGTCATATCCAAACAAGATATGCAGCTAAACCTAATCGACTACAAAGGAGATACATTGTTTTGCGCTCCTATTGCGGTAGGGAAGGCATACGGAAACAAACAGAAGCAGGGAGATATGCGTACTCCGGAAGGGGTATTCCAAGTTGTTGATATTCAAAATGCGTCTGAATGGACACATGATTTTCACGACGGCAAAGGAGAAATAAAGGGGGCATACGGAAAACACTTCATACGCTTGAAAGTACCCGGACATAAGGGAATAGGCATTCACGGAACACATGCCCCTAAAAGTATCGGAAGTAGAGCGACAGAAGGATGTATCCGGTTAAATAATGACGATTTGGAACGGTTGGTAACCTTAATATATCCCCCACTAACAGTTGTTATCACTCCGTCCGCAATGGACGAAAGCCAAAATTTGAAGAAATAAAATATTTCAATAGTAGAAAGGATTATTTACCTTACAAGTAAGTTGTCCTTTCTATTTGTATTTCCCACTTTGCTATTAAATCAAAGCACCCGATTTTACATTGCTGGGTGTAAAATCGGGTGTTTTCTTTATAACTTGTTGATTTTCAATATTTATTGCGGTGCGTACGGGACTCGAACCCGTGACCCCATGCGTGACAGGCATGTAT